>CAJXKJ010000014.1 GCA_913055605.1 uncultured Euryhalocaulis sp.
CGCCAAGGCGGTGGCCGCCGCCAAAACGGCCGCCGGCCACATGGCCGTGATCTCCGTGGAGGTCGACACGCTGGCCCAGCTGGACGAGGCGCTGACCGCCGCGCCCCATGTCGTGCTGCTGGACAATTTCTCCCTGGACGACCTGAAGGCCGCCGTCGCCGCCGCCAAGGGAAGGGCGGTGCTGGAGGCCTCCGGCGGCGTGAACCTGGAAACCGTGCGCGCCATCGCGGAGACCGGCGTGGACGTGATCAGCGTCGGCGCGCTCACCCATTCCGCCGTGGCCGTTGATTTCGGACTCGATTTTACGGGCTGACCGGCCCGTTCCCGCCGCGCTATCGTTCGCCCGGGCGATTGCGGGGGACGCATGCGGGACCGCTCTCACTTCCGGCCGGCGCGCCGCGCCGCCGCCGCCGCCGCTCTGGCGCTTGTCTGTACCGCTGGCGGCGCATGGGCGCAGGGCGCGGACGACGGCGCATCCTGCCGCGCCAGCCAGGCGCCGCCGCGCGCCCGACCTTCCGTCTCCCTGATCCTGGAAAACGACGCCATCCAGGGGCCGGATCGCGACTACACCAACGGCCTCGGCGTCATGTATTCCGGACCGCTGGAGGATTGCTGGCCGCTGCTGGGCCTGACCGCGCGCGCCGACCGGCTGTTCGGCCGTCTGGTCTTCGACTTCCTCCCGGGCGTGTCCGAAGGCGGCGAATGGCGCCCGGCCAGCCAGGTCACCGCGACCCTGGCGCAGCAGATGTTCACCCCGCTGGACATCGACCGCGCCAACCCGGATCCCGCCGACCGTCCCTATGCCGGATGGCTGTATGGCAGCATCGGCTATATCGGGGAGGCGGAGCGGCCGGCGTCCCCCGGATCCCCCGTCACGGTCCGCCTCCTGTCCGTCACCCGGCTGGATCTCGGGATCGTGGGCCCGGCCTCCGGCGCCGGGGCGCTGCAGCGCTTCTATCACCGGGTCATGGAGTTCGATCACATCCCGAGCGGCTGGGACTATCAGCTCTCCAACGAACCCGGCCTCGTCGTCCGGCATGAGCGCACCGTCGCGGCCATCCGCGATCTCGGCCCGTTCCAGGTCGAAGCCTCGGCGAACGCCGGCCTCGCCCTCGGCAATGTGATCACCGACGCCAGCGCCGGCGCCGGGCTGCGCTTCGGACGAAACGTGCGGGTGGATTACGGCCCGCCGCGCTTCCGCCCCGGCCTCAGCGGCCCGAACACCTTCACCGCCGGTGGCGGAAACTGGGCCGCCTATGTCTTCGTCACCGGCGGCGGCCGCGCCGTGGCGCGCAATATCTTCCTCGACGGCAACACGTTCGCGGACAGCCGCAGCGTGGAGAAACGCAATTTCGTCTGGGAATATCAGATGGGCGCGGCCATCGCGGTCTCGCGGGTCAAGGTCAGCGCCACCCGCGTCACACGGTCGGAGGAGTTCGTGGGCCAGAACCGGGACACGGTTTTCCACTCCCTGTCCCTGTCGGTGCGCCTTTAGGCGCGCGGGATCGCGGCTCCAGGGCGCGACTTGTCCACAATCTGCAGGTTTTTGTGGGTTTGCGGCCCTAGATGCTGGACGTCACCGGTCATTAAGCCACAAGATATAGGTTCGAACGCGAGTCGATTACCCGAGGTGCGCCCGATGTCCGTTTCCGCCGACCTTCCCGGACTGATGACGTCCAGTCACGCCTACAAGCCGTTCCGCTATCCGTGGGCGCACGATTTCTGGAAGCGCCAGCAGCAGGTCCACTGGATGCCGGAGGAGGTTCCCCTCGGCGAGGACTGCAAGGACTGGGCGACCAAGCTGTCGGACGCCGAGCGCAATCTGCTGACCCAGATTTTCCGCTTCTTCACGCAGTCGGACGTGGAGGTGAACGACAATTACATGGAGCGCTACGCGCGCGTGTTCAAACCGACCGAGGTCAAGATGATGCTCTCGGCGTTCTCGAACATGGAGACGATCCATATCGCCGCCTACGCGCTGCTGCTCGAAACCATCGGCATGCCGGAATCCGAGTTCACCGCCTTCATGGAATACAAGGAGATGGCGGACAAGCACGACTATATGCAGCGCTTCGGCGTGGAGACCGAGGCCGACATCGCCCGCACGCTGGCCATGTTCGGCGCCTTCACCGAGGGGCTGCAGCTGTTCGCGTCTTTCGCGATGCTGATGAACTTCCCGCGCTTCAACAAGATGAAGGGCATGGGCCAGATCGTGTCCTGGTCGGTGCGCGACGAGTCGCTGCACTGCGAGGGGATGATCCGCCTGTTCCACGATTTCGCGGCGGAGACCGATGTGCTGACCCAGTCGGTGAAGGACGACATCGTCGACTGCTGCAAGACGGTCGTGGGGCTGGAGGACAAGTTCATCGACCTGGCCTTCGAGATGGGGCCGGTGGAGGGCATGACCCCCGACGACATCAAATCCTATATCCGCTACATCGCCGACTGGCGCCTCGGCCAGCTGAAGCTGCCCAAGGTCTATGGCGTGGAGCAGCACCCGCTGCCCTGGCTGACCGAAATCCTGAACGGCGTGGAGCACGCCAACTTCTTCGAGGCGCGCGCCACCGAATACGCCAAGGGCGCCACGCGCGGCGAATGGCACGGCGACGACGGCGTCTGGTCGATGTTCGACAAATCCCAGGAAAAGAAACGCGCCGCCGCCGGCTGACGCTAAACGCCAGACCTAACGTCTGGGCGGAACGCCCAGGCCCAGCCGCGTGGCGTGCCACGCCGCCTCCGCCCGGCTGGAGATGCCCAGCTTGCGGTAGATCGCCTTGATGTGGCTCGCCACCGTGCTCTCGGCCATGCCCAGCGCGCCGGCCACGTCGGCATTGCGCAGGCCCCGCGCGATCAGGGTCAGCACCTCGGTCTCCCGCGCGGTCAGTTCGTCCTGCGGATCGGCCATCGGCCCGGTCAGGCGAAAATGCTCCATGATGCGCAGGGCGACGGACGGCGACAGCGGCGGCGTCCCGTCGGCCATCTGCACAAGCTGGCGGCTCAGCATCTCGGCCGGTTGCTCCTTCAACAGATAGCCGCGCGCGCCCGCCGCCAGGGCGGCGACGATATGGCTGTCATCGCCCATCACCGTGGTCACGACGCAAGGCGTGTCGGGGCTGACCGCGCCGAACCGGCGCAGCACGTCCAGCCCGCTGCCGTCCGGAAGGCCAAGGTCGATCAGCGCCAGATCGAAGGCTCCCGCCGCGATCTGGGCGTTGGCCGCCGCCACGCTGGCGGCCTCGGCGATCCGGCAGTCCGGGGACGCCGCTCTGGCGACGCCGGCCAGCCATTGGCGGGTCTCCGCGATGTCCTCGACGATCAGGATTCTGGTCATGCCGGCGCGTGGGCGGTTTCGAGCGGAATACGCGCCCGGATATGCGTGCCTTGCGCGCCGGTGTCCATTTCCAGCTTGCCGCCCAGCGCCTCCGCGCGCTGGCGCATATTGCCAAGGCCGGCGCCGGGCGCCGCTTTGCCGGGCTCGTAACCCATCCCGTCGTCGGATATGGCGAGCTCCAGCGCCTCCGCGCGCAGCGCGATCGCCACCGTCAGGCGCGCCGCGCCGGCGTGCTTGATCGTGTTGCTGGCCGCTTCCCGCACGATGGAGCGCACCGCATGCACGACGCGCGGCGACAGGTCGGCGGCGGTCGCGGCCTCGGCGCGCCAGTCCAGCGCCACCCCGGCCGCCTCCAGACGCTCGGCGGTCTCCGCGCGCAGGCCGGCGAGCGCCTCTTCGAAGGACAGGCCGGGGCTATGCGCATTGTTCAGAATGTCGCGCACATCGGTCAGCGTCTCGCGGATCAGCCGGTCCTTGCGCACCGGCTCGGCGCTGTGCAGCGCGCTCAGCAATTGGGCGCCGATATTGTCGTGCATGTCGCGGGCGATCCGCTGGCGCTCCTGCGACACGCCGTCCTCATAGGCCCGGCGGCTCGCCGCGGCGTGGCGCAGCATGTCGCCGATCTCATCGGCCAGCAGGCGGTCGCGCGGAGAAAACAGCCGCCGCCCGTTGCGCGCATGGCGCAGGCGCAGGGTCGGCGCGGCGTCCGCCCCCGGCACGACCAGGAACGCGCCGTCCTGTTCGATGCGCGCATTGCCGCTGCCGCTCTCCGCCGCCTCGACCCCCAGCGGGGAGAACACGCCGCGCAGCAGCGCCTCCCACCGCGCCGCCTGCCCGGCCGGTTCGTGCGCCAGCGCCACGTCCAGCACCCGGCGGAACAGGCTCTCCCGGTCCGTGGCGCCCGCGCCCGAAAGGCGGCTGGCCAGAACGCTGCGCAGCGGCAGATACAGAAAGGCGACGATCAGCAGCGACACGCCGAACGCCGGCGCCCGATCCAGCGACACCGCATAGACCAGCAGCGCGTCCAGCATCAGCAGGATCGCCGCCCCGGCCATGTAGAACAGGATCTTGAACGCCCACTCTTCCAGCTCGAACAGGCGATAGCGCGCGATCCCCAGCGCCAGGCCGACATAGATCAGAAGAAAGCCCAGAAAGGCGTATCCTTGGGAGATCGCGGTCCCCAGGCCGAACAGGTTCGGCAGCACGATGATCAGGATGAAGGATCCCGCCCCGATCGCCACAGACAGGCCCAGCCAGCGCAGGGCCGCGCGCTCCGCCGGCCGGCCGCGCGTGGCCCAGGCCTGAATCCCGATGCACAGGAGAATGCCGGCCATCTCCAGCGCTGTCGGCAGGTGCTGGCCCGCCGGCGGTCCCGGAAACAGCCACAGCGTATCGCCCACCCACCACGCGAACGCGATCAGGAATACGGGCAGGATCACGCGCATTCCCGCCACCCGTCGCGGATAGGTCAGGAACAGCGCGATCGTGCTGACGCCGAAGGCGCCGGCTCCAAAATGGTTCAGCGCGGACAGGGTCCGGAACAGCGCGCCGTCCAGCGCCAGTTCGCGCGTGCTGTAGACCGCCGCGCTCAGGGCAAAGACCAGAACGCCCAGCCCGCCCGTGGCGAAGAACTGCGCGGCGCGGTCCCCCCGGCGCAGGCTCCACACCCACGCGCCCAGACCGAAACAGCCAACGCCGACGATCAGCTGCACCCAGAACTCCACCGGAAGGCTGCCCGCCGGGCGCCCGCCCGCCGGCGCCACGCGAACCTCGCCCGCCCCGGTTTCCAGCGTCACCGGCCCGGCGCGCAGGATGGCGTTCAGCCCGTCCTGCCGCTGCAGGAAACGTTCGAAGGCCGCATAGTCGGGCAGGGCGTCCGGCTCCGGCGTCAGGTCCGCCGCCTCCACCGATATCTTGCCGCTGGCGGAGCCGAGCGCCTTCAGCGCCGTTCCGGGGGCCACGTTCATCGCCCCGCCGTCCCGGGCCGCCGCGATCAGAACGCCGCCATCCGGCGCCGGGGCCAGGGTCACGCCCATCCAGGGCTGGCGCATCGCCCCGGTCAGGGCGGCCGCGGCCAGAAGGGCCGCGCAGACCAGGGCGGCGGCGAACGCCGCCGCCGGCGCGGGATGGCGGTTTAGCAGGGTGGGCCAGGACATGTCGGCGGCGGTCCCTCTCCTTAAGGGTTTGAATGCCATGGCGATCCTCCCCTGAACAGGGGATTCCGGGTCGCGGGGCCGGTTCCTAGCTTCGCCGCAGACTCACGGCGCGAACGGCGCGCCGGTCTCAGATTGGGCTGAACACAATGATGAATACGTATTCGCGCGCGCTGCATCGCAGCTCGGCGCTGGCCGGGCTGCTGGGCGCGGCTCTGTCGGGCGCTGCCGCCTTCGGACAGGATCTGACCAGTTTCGACGTCTCCGGCTCGGATTTCGCGACCGCCAACGGGGTTTCGCCGAACGGCGCCGTTGTGATCGGCCAGTCCAGCAATGGCGGTTTCCGCCGCAACGAAACGGGCGAGGTGACGCTCTTCGATCCGCTGGGCGATGGCGACAAGACGCTGGTCGAGGCGAAGGGGATTTCCGGCTCCGGCAAGGTCGTGGTCGGCTCCTCGCCGAGCCAGCCGTCCCCGAGCCCGATCTTCCGGGCGTTCCGCTGGACCGAGGCCGGCGGCGTGGAGACGCTGGGTACGCTCGGCGGCGGCGAGAACGAGGAAAGTTACGCCAATGCGGTGTCGGACGACGGCGCCGTCGTGGTCGGTCTGAGCGAAGACACCGTCAGCAGCGGCGGTTCGCTGTCCAGCACCAATCTGGCGTTCAAATGGACCGCCTCCGGCGGGATGGTCAGCCTGGGCACGCTGGACGGGGACAAGGCCTCCGAAGCGAACGGAATTTCCGGCGACGGCAAGGTGATTGTCGGCTCGTCTTCGGACGGGATGGGCGGCAACACGGCGGTCTTCTGGACCGACGCCGGCATCCAGTCCCTGGGCTCCACCAAGAACAGCTCCTTCGCCCATGACGCATCCGACGACGGCTCGGTCATCGTCGGCAGCCAGAGCTCCGGCCGCAATCGCGCCTTCCGCTGGACCGCGGCGGGCGGCATTACCGAGCTCGGGCTCATCGGCGCCGGTCTGGACAATACCGCCTACGGGGTTTCCGCCGACGGGCTGGTCGTGGTCGGTCAGGCTTCGACCAGCAGCAGCGGGACCCAGCGCGCCTTCCGCTGGACCGAGGCGGACGGGATGATCACGGTCGAGGACTGGCTGCGCAATAACGGCGCGACCATCGCCACCGACATCACCCAGCAGGCCAAGGCGACAAGCTGCGACGGCAGCGTCGTGGTCGGCACGACATCCGACTCCAAAGCCTTCATTGCGCGCGTGCCCAGCACCAGCGCCTGCCTGTCCGCCGCGGCGGCGGACGCCGACGCGGCGCCCATCGGCGGTTCTTCGGGCGGCGACACGGGCGGCTCCGGTGGAGACACCGGCGGCGGCACAGATAGCGACACGGGTGGGTCCACCGGGGACTCGACGGGCGGTTCGACCGGCGGAACCGGCGCGACGGCCGGTATCATCACCATCGACAGCCTATCCTCCAGCCTGGCCTCGGCGGGCGGGACCAATTCGGCGTCCATCACCGCCGGCTCCACCGTTCTGAACGGCATCGGTAGCCGGCCGCTGGACCGCCGGGTCAGCGGTCCGGGCCGGATGACGGCCTGGCTGGCGGGCGATCTGGCGGAGATCGATCACGGCGCGTCCGACGGCGACCTCCTGCTCGGCGAAATCGGCGCCGGCTACGATCTGGGCGGGGCGCAGATCAATCTGTCGCTGGGCCTGGCGGATCAGGAGCAGAACACTTCGTTCGGCGGCGCGGCGAACATGGACGCGGTCTATGTGAAGGCGGAGGCGCTGACGCAGCTGCTGCCGACCGCGGACGGCGGGCTGTGGGGCGTCGCCACGGCCTATGGTTTGTGGGGCGATGCGGACATCAGCCGCGCCTATCTGGTCGGCGGCGGAGCCGTCGACGCCTCCACCGCCGCGCCGGACCTGGACTCCTGGGGCGGCCGGCTGCGGCTGGAATGGGAAAACGCGCTGCCCAGCCTCAGCCCCTATGCGGAAATCTCGCACAGCCACAGCTGCCTGGACGCCTATACCGAAACCGGCGGCAGCTTCCCGGCATCCTTCGACGAGCTGTGCGACGACGTGACCGAGGCGCGCGGCGGGGTCGACGCCACGATCGCAATGACGGACTCGCTGAACCTGATCGGCGTGTTCGGCGGGGTTCACCGCTTCCAGGATCAGGGTCCGACGGTGCGCGGCAATGTGGTGGGTCTTGCGCCCTTCACCCTGCCGGGCGCGGACTATGAGCAGACCTGGGTGCGCGGCGGGCTGGGCCTTGAGGCCGATCTCGGCGGCGCGGTCCTGTCCGGCATGGCCAACGCCACCAGCCAGGGCGAAGCGCCCAGCCTGTGGCTCGCCGCCTCGCTCCGCGTGAACTTCTAGCCACGACGCAGCTCCGACGGCAAAACGGCCGCCCTGGACGGGGCGGCCGTTTCTGTGTGCGAGGGGACGCGGCCTACTGGCCGGTCGGCATCGCGCCCCAGCCGCCCTTGCCGGGGCCGTACCAGGGCGTGTCCCAGCCGGTCGGCTCGTCGTCGCTTTCCAGATCGTGCATCACCGCCTGCACCTCCTGGATTTTCCCGGACTTCACGGTGAAGAACTCTCCGACCAGCCGGTCGATGGAGGTCACGCTGGCCGCGTTGTCGCCCAGCTGGTCCAGCGCGCCGAAGCGCAGGACGACCAGCACGATGCCGCGCTCCACGTCCACGACGGGGAAGCGGCGGTCCCACAGATTGCGGCCGATAAAGCGGCCGTCGTCGAAGCCCGCCTGCGCGGTGGTATAGGCGCCCTCGCGCACCGTGCCGGTGAACTGCACGCCGTTCTCGAAACGGCGCGTGTCCGGCATCAGGTTCGGACGGTGATAGTCCGGCGTCCCGTTGGTCTGGAAGGCGCGGAAATAGCCGTCGGCAATCGAGACCAGCTCGTAATAGGAGTTCTGCTGCGACGGCGGGATCGGCAGCTGAAGGAAGGCGGAGGGCTGCGGGTCTAGCTGGTCCGGCCCCCACCAGCGTTCGCCGGTGTCGCCCTTGAAGGTGCGGATGATCTCGATCTCCGTGATCGCGCCGTCGGCAACCTTCAGGCGGGTGATCTCCATGGAGTCCTCGCCGTCCTCGTCGACCATCACCACCTGGCTTCCGGTGTCGCCCAGGCGTTGGTTCACCGCGTCGAAACGCCAGCGCACATGGTCCGCACCGTCCCAGAACGCATCGGCCAGCGACGTTTCCTTGCCGTTCAGCGTGACGCGCGCCCCGCCGGCCTGGGGCAGGGCGGCCGGATCGTTCGCCGTCAGCGCGGCGTAATAGTCGTCGATATGGCCTGTCAGGCAGGCGCGGTTGCAGGCGATCTCCGCCCAGCCGCCGCGCATGGGGCCATAGTCCGCCTCCCAGCCGGTGGACAGGGACTCGTCGCGGTCCACCATCACCGCCTGGATGTCGTGGATCTGGCCTTTCTTGATGGCGAAGAACTCGGCCACCAGACGGCTCACCTTCTGCGCCTCGCGCGTCGGAACGAACCCGTCCTTCAGGCCGAACCGGGCAAAGCTCATCACCACGCCGTATTCCTCGTCCACGACGGGATAGCGGATGTCCCAGATATTGCGGCCCGCATGCATGCCGGTGTCGAACTGCTCGGCCGCCGTGGTGACGCCGTTTTCGTTGAACTGGACATTGGTCGTGCGCACGCCGTTCTCCAGCCGGTCGACGCCGGGCCAGAAATTGGCGGGGTGGTATTCGCCCGTCCCGTTGGTGTTGAAGGCGCGCCAATAGGATTCCGCCGCCGCGACCAGGTCGTAATAGGAATCCTGTTCGGCCGGACGGATCGGCGTCATGAAGTTCGTGTTGGCGTCCTGCAGCGTCTCCGTGTTGAACAGGCTGCCTTCCTCGGCGTCGCGGATGCGGATCTGCTCCACTTCCGTGATCGCCCCGTCCGCGACCTTCAGCCGGAAGGCGTAGATGACTTCGGACCCGTCGGCGTTGCGGATCACCGCCTGCGTGCCGGTGTCGCCCCAGCGCGGATTGGCGATGTCGATCCGGGCGACGGTGGACGCTGCCGCGTCCCAGAACGTGTCGCCCAGCGTCATGACGTCGCCGTTCATCGTTACTTTCGCGTCCGCGGCCAGCGGCACGGCGGACGCGTCATTGGCGATCAGGCCGTCAAGATAGGCGTCCACGAACCCGGTCAGGCATTCGCGGTCGCACGGATGGGCAATGCCCGTCTGGGTCTGGGCCAGCGCGCCGCCCGCGACGGTGAGGCAGGACGCAAGGACAAGCGGAAAGGAAAGACTGCGCATCTTTAGGGTCTCCTGCGCCTAGTTCGGGTCGGATTTGCTGAGCGCCAGCGGGTCGCGCGGCCAGCCCATGTCTTGGTCGACAGGGATGGTCGACTTCATCACCACATTGATCGCGGTGATCTTGCCCTTCTGGATGGCGAACATTTCCGCCAGCACCGGACGGCCGCCCTGCCAGTGCGCGGGCAGGTCGTAATCCGGCTCGATTCCCATCCGCGCGATGGACAGGACCACGCCGCGCTCTACATCCACCACCGGGAAGCGGCGGTCATAGATCGTGCGGCTGACGAACATGCCGGTGTCGAATTGCTGCGCGGCGGAGCTGCCGCCCGCGCCGCTGGGCGTATTGCTTCCCATCGTCTCGGGCTGGGAGCCGTTGGTGGTCGGCAGGCCGTTCTCGATCCGGATCGCGCCGGGCAGCAGCGGCGCCGGGCGGTATTCCGGCTCGCCGTTGGTCTCCAGCGCGTACCAATAGGCGTCGGCCGCGGCCAGCAGCTCCAGCCGCGAATTCTGGTCGGACGGGATCAGGGTCAGCTGGAACTCGCGCTGCGGCTCGGTCGCGAAGTCCGGCACGAACATCGGCCCGGATTCGCCCTCGCGGCCGATGATCGTCTCGACCTCCGCGATCTGCCCGTCCTCGACCTTCAGGCGCAGCATCTGGAAGGCGTATCCCTCGCCCTCCCGCACTACCATGTTGCTGGCGACCTGGCCCATCTCCGGATCGGCGATGTCCAGCCGGAAGGTCGTCTCGCCAAGCGTCTCGAAGCTGTCTTCGCCCGGCGCCGTGGCCAGCCCGTTCTCGGTCATCTTCACGTCGTCCGCGAAGGGCAGGGCGGAGGCGTCGTGCGCGGCCTGCGCCGCCAGATAGGCGTCCAGATGGCCGACCAGGCAGTCCCGGTCGCACGCCGGCGTATGATCGTAACGCTGCGCCTGCGCCGCGCCCGGAGCCAGCGCCCCGGCCAGCGCCGTGACCAGGGCAGCGCCCGCGCACAGGCGCGCGGCATCCGGCTTGCGGAAACTCGTCATCATGTCCTCCCCGATGGCGCATCGCTTCTGCAGGCGTGCGCCGTTTTGATTGCGCAGGAGTGTGCGTCCGGCGCTCGCCGGAAACAAGGCGAACCCGATGCGGCCCCCGCGGGTTGTGTTATGGATCGCCGCCGCGCGGTCGCGGCGGGGAGGCCCCATGAACCAGACCAGCGGAACGCAGGGCGCCGATCCGGGGCGCAAGATCGCCGGCGCGGCCTGGACGCGCGTGCGCACGCTGCTGCGCCAGGCCCGCCGCTCGGCCTGGACGGTGTTCGGCGCCTATGTCGTGTTCATGCCGGCCGTGGTCGGCGGCGTCGCGCTCGCCGTCACCCCGTTCGACGAGCTGCTGCAGTCGGTGATCGAGGAGCCGGCGACGGCGCTGGACGGTGTCGGCCGCGCCCTGCTGACCACTGGGGTCAGCCTGCTGACCGTCGCGCTGTCGGTCATGTTCCTGGTCCTGAACCTGACCTCGCAGCAGATCTCCCCCCGCGCCCTCACCGAACAGCTGCGCCGCCCGATGTTCCGCCACGCGGTCGGCTTCCTGTTCGGCTGTTTCTCCACCGGCGCGGCGGTGGTCTCCAGCTCCTACAACGCGCTCTTCCCCTCGGCCTCGCCGACCGCGCTGGTCCTGCTCTGCATGCTGCTGATGTTCGGCGCGGTCTGGGCTTTCGTCGGCACGATCCAGCACTGGGCCACGAATCTCCAGATCAACAAGATCCTCGCCCGCCTCTATGACGACGGCCGCCGCGATATCGAGGCGTATTTCGCCATGCTGGAGCGGCTCGAGGGCGCGCAGGAGGCTGAGGGCTTCGATGAGGAAGGCGAGCCCCTGCTGACCAGCCGCTCCGGCTATGTGGAGCTGATCGACTGGGACAGCCTGGTGGAGATCGCCTGCGGCGCTGATGCGCGCATCGTCGTCACCGCGGAGGAGGGGGAGTTCAACGGGATGGAGATCCCGGCCCTCTATGTCATCTGCGGGCGCGAACTGTCGAAGGACGAGTGGAACGACATCCGCGCCTGCGTCCAGCTCGGCTCCGACCGCGCGCCGGACCAGCACCCCTACCGCACCCTGTCGGTGATTTCCGATATCGCGCTGAAGGGCCTGTCCCCGGCCTATAACGACCCCACCACGGCTCTCAGCGCGATCGACTATCTGACCGATCTGCTCTGCGTGATCCTGGAGCGTCCCGACGTGCGCCGCTATCTGCTGGACAGCGAGGGAACGCCCCGCGTGCGGCGGAAGATCGTGAAGCCGAAACTGGCGCTGGATCAGGCCTACCGCCAGACCGCGCACTACGCCGCCGGCAATGACGGGGTCACCGCCTATCTGCTGGACTCGGTCCGCCGCCTCGCGCTCGCCCCGATTTCCGACGAGGGCAAACAGGCCGCGCTCTGGTTCCTGAAGGACCGGATCGGGGTGGAGGGCCCGGTCACCCGCGTGGAGTTCGCGGACGAGGCGGCGTCTAAAGCTTCTTGAGCGACCGCCCGGTCATGTCGCCCAGCATCGCGGCCAGCGACGGCCCGTCCTGCGCCGTGGTCCGCGCCGGCGCCCGGTCCGGATACAGCGCCTTTTCCATCAGCGCCGACACGATCAGATAGGCCGCGGATGACGCCGCGCTGCGCCGCGCCTGTTCCTTGATTTCCGGGCGCCGCCGCATCAGCGCGGTGTCGATGGCCAGACGCGCGCCGTCGCACAGCGTCTCGAACGGCGCGTCGCCGCCCGCGTCGCCGTCCAGCCGGACATGGATGTGCGCGGCGCGCAGCAGATGCGCCTCGGCGTCCAGCACGGTCCAGATTCGCCGCGCGATCTCCGACATGTCGCCGCGCAGATCGCCCTCGGAGCCGAGCTTCAGCGGCCCCATCGCGCGCATGCTCTGGGTCATGCGCTGGCTGGCCAGCTCCACCACGACTGGCAGGAACGCCTCTTTATTGTCGAAGCGGCGATAGACGGAGCCGACGGCGCAGCCAGCCTCCTTGGCCAGCTCCTGCACCGACACCCGTTCCAGCGGGCGCGTCTTCAGCAGACGCTCCAGCGCCTCGATCAGCGCGTCGCGCGTGGCGCGCGAGCGCGCCTGGCTGGCCGTCTTTACGCCCGGGGCCGAAAGGGCGGCAGGTTCGCTCATGCCGCCAGGATAGCCGATTCGCGAACCGGCGTTCACGCCTTTCAGCGCAGGACGAATTCCTCCGCCGGCTCGCGCAGATTGTAGTTGCTGGACATCACCCGGCCGTAGGCGCCGGCCGTGGCGATCAGCATCACGTCGCCTTCCTTCGCCTTGGGCAGCATCCGGTCCACGCCCAGCGCGTCCGCCGACTCGCAGATCGGCCCGACCAGGCTGGCCAGCCCCTCCGGCTCCTCGTCCAGCCGGGTCAGGTTCACGATCTCATGCCGTGCGTCGTACAGGGCCGGGCGGATCAGGCTGTTCATGCCGGTGGCGATGCCGATAAAGCGCTGGCCGTGCGCGTATTTCACCTGCGTCACCTGGGCCAGCAGCACGCCGCACTCCGCCGCCACATAGCGGCCGGGCTCCAGCCACAGCTCATAGTCCGGGAAGTCGGCGTGGAACGCGTCCAGCGCCGCATCCAGCGCGGCCAGATTGATGCGCGGATCGCCGCGGAAGCGCGGCACGCCCAGCCCGCCGCCGACATTGAAGATTTTCGCGTCCGGGAAATGCGGCGCGATCTCGGCCAGCACGCGGGCCAGCTCCCCCCAATGGGTCGGGTCGTCCACGCCGCTGCCGGCGTGGGCGTGCAGGCCGATCACGGTCGCTCCGGCGGCCTTCAGCTGCCCGGCCACCTGTCCGGCCTCGGACAGCGGAATGCCGAATTTCGCGCGCGGGCCGGCGGTCTCCACATGGCGGTGATGGCCGCGCGGGCGTTCGGGGTTGAAGCGCAGGATGACCTGGGCGCCCCTGAAAAGCTCGGTCCATTCCTGCAGCGGATACAGCCCGTCCAGCGTCAGGACGCAGCCGGCCTCCAGCGCCGCCTCGTATTCGGCGCGCGGCGCGAAGTTCGGCGTGAACAGGACGCGGTCCGGCGTCACGCCCGGCACCTGCAGCGCCAGCCGCATCTCGGGAAGGGAGACGCATTCCAGGTCCATGCCCGCCGCGGCGGCCTCGGCCAGAACGTCCGGATGGCTGTTGGCCTTCATGGCGTACCAGACGCGCTTGACGGCCTTCAGGGCCTTCAATTCGTCGGCGCGCACATGCACGGTCGGCAGGTGATAGACATAGGCGGCGGCGTTCGCGCCGCCGATTTCCAGCAGCCGCGAGCGCTCGCGCACCCACCAGGGCGTTTCCTCGGACATTTCCTCTTCCTTGCTTGGGCGCCCCCCATAAGGGAACACGCGCGGCGCCGCAATCATCTGGCGCGCAGGGCCCGCCCGCGCTAACTCCAAGCCCATGCCGTCCTCCCACGCCGCCCCGCCCCCTGTCAGCGATGACGGGGCCGATCCGCTGGACCGTTTCGCGGCGCGCGCGGACGAAACCGGCGCGGTCCTGCTCTATTCCTGCGGGCCGGGCGCGACGGACGGCTGGGCGCTGGAAGGCGGCGCACCGCAGCGCATCGTGTCCGGCCAGATCGGCGAAGCGGCCATCCGCAAGGCGGCGTTCGAAACGCCGCCGGGCCCGGCGCTGGGCCTCTGGGGGTATGAGTTGGGCGGCCTGGTCGAGGCGGTGCCGGACACGCCCCGCCCGCAGCAGGCCTGGCCCGATTTCTGGCGCGCCGATCTGGACGCCATCCGCCGCTTCGCGCCCGGAACGCCGACCGCCCCGGCCGCGCGTGCGCCGGCCCGCTCGGTCCGCGCGATGCAGGGCCGCCAGAGCTATGAGGCCAAGGTCGCGCGCGCCATCCGCTATATCCGCGCCGGCGACATCTTCCAGGTCAATCTCAGCCAGGCTTTCGAGGCGGAGCTGGACGCAGGCGACACGCCCTTCGCCGCCTTCCGCCGGCTGGTGGCGGACAGTCCCGCGCCCTATGCGCTCTATGCGCGCCTGTCGCCGGACATGGCGCTGATCTCCAACTCGCCGGAGCTGTTCCTGTCGGTCACCGCGGACGGGGAGGTGGAGACACGGCCGATCAAGGGCACGATCGCGCGCGGCCGCGACGCGCAGGAGGACGCGGCCAACGCCCGCGCCTTGACCGAAAGCGAAAAGGATCGCGCCGAGAACCTGATGATCGTGGACCTGATGCGCAACGATCTGGCGCGCGTCTGCGCGGCGGGCAGCGTCCGCGTCCCCGCCATGTTCGAAATCGAATCCTACGCCAATGTCCACCATCTGGTGTCCACGGTCCGGGGCCGGCTCCGTCCGGGCGAAAGCGCGGCCAGCCAGCTGCGCGTCGCCTTTCCGCCGGGCTCGGTCACCGGCGCGCCGAAGCCGCGCGCGCTGGAAATCATCGCGGAGCTGGAGGGGGAGGCGCGCGGCCCCTATTGCGGCGCCTTCGGCGTGTTCGACGGCTCCGGCGCCGGCCTGTTCAACGTGCTGATCCGCTCGGTCGCCTTCGTGCGGGAGGGGGGGCGCTGGCGTGCGCGGTTCCGCTCCGGCGGCGCGGTCGTGGCCGATTCCGATCCGGGCGCCGAATATGCGGAGACCATCGCCAAGGCCGCCTCCATCCTGAAAGCGCTGGGCGCTGAGCCGCCGTCCTAGCTTCGTACGGTCATGAGAATGTCAGCGGATGCGCTAGGATGACGGCGCATCGGGGGATTCCGGCATGAAAATCTGGACGAACGGCGACATCGCCGAGGACGGCGCGGCGTCTGTGGACATTGCCGACCGCGGCTTCCTTCTGGGCGACGGCGTGTTCGACACGTTCCGCGTCACGGGCGGGGCGCCGGTGCGTCTGGACGCCCATCTGGCCCGCCTGCGCGCCGCCGCCGCCGCCTTCGCCATTCCAGTCCCGTTCGCGGATGCGGCGATCGACGCCGCGGTGCGCGAACTGGCGGTGGGAAACAGCGTTTCGGACGGCGTGGGCCGGCTGACGCTCAGCCGCGGCGCCGGGCCGCGCGGCTTGCTGCCGCCCGACCCGGCAGAGCCATTCGCGATGATGGCTGTGGCGCCAGCGCCGCCGCAGACCGCTGCGCCTCTGCGCCTTCATGTCTCGGACGTCGTGCGGCCCTCCGGCGCGCTCACCTCGCGCTACAAGACGCTGTCCTATCTGGACAATGTGGAGGCGCGCCGCCGCGCCGCCGCGGCCGGGTTCGACGAAGCGCTGCTATTGAACGAGCGCGGGGAGGCCGCCTGCGCCTGCGCCGCCAATATTTTCTGGCTCAAGGGCGGCGTGCTGCACACCCCGGCGCTGGAATGCGGCGTCCTGGACGGCATCACGCGGGCCGCGGTCATCCGGGCCGCCAGGGCGATGGACATTCCGGTCAATGAGGGCCGGTTTCCGCTCCACGCTTTGACCAATGCGCGCGCGATCTTCCTGACCAGCAGCCTGCTCGGCGTCCGGCCGGTGGACTCCGTGACGTGCGCGTTCGGCGCGGTCGAATGCGATGTCGAGGACGAGACTCTGGCGGCGTTGAAGACGGCTGAGGCGCAGGCCTAGCCTGCGGACCTAGCAGACCGTGGTGCCGCCGCTGGTCAGGCAGACGGAAGTCCCGCGCCGGGGGCGCAGATAGAACGTGTCTGTCATGCGCAGGGTCTGGTTGATCACCTGCGCCATCGGCGCGTCATAATCCAGCGCCACCTCGGCCATGATCACCGTCTCGGTCCCGCTCAGCAGCGTGTTCGGCACGTTGACCGTCTGGCCGGTCGTGTGCGCCGTGGCGTTATGCGCCCGGCTCCACACGACTTTCGGCTGGTTGCTGTCCAGCCGGACGCTGGTGATGATCAGCTCGATATCGTCGTTGGGGTCGAACGGGGCCATGATCGCCGCCGCGGCCGTGTAGATGGCGCTCAGCTCGGACGTCGTGATCTCGTCATCCTGCGCCACCAAATCCGCCACGGTCCCGGCCGCCAGGCTGACCCGCCGGTCCACGGTCAGGGCGGAGTCGATCTCCACCGTCGAGAAGAAGAACAGGATCAGCAGCGGCGCGATCAGCGCGAACTCGACCGCCGACAGGCCGCTCTGGTCGGAGAAAAAGCGTTTCAGCATCGCGCTATCCCCCGAACGGCTCGTTGCGGAACGCCGCGGCCGCCGTCAGCAGGCGCCGGTTGCCCGACATGTTCGAAAAACCCGCGCCCAGAAGCGGGGTGACCACCGGCCATTCATAGAAGACGCGTACCAGAACGATTTCCCGCTCGCCGCCCGGCTGGAAGCCGAATCCGGAATCGTCCAGCTCGCCGTCGTCGTCGATCGGCTGGGACGCGTTCATCAGGCCGAAATTGGCGTAGGTGCGAACATCGACCGTCAGATTGTTGCAGTCGATCAGCACCGTCGCGCGGTCGCAGATCGCCTGTTTGAACTGCGCCTCGCCGCCGTTTCCGGCCTGGAAATTGCCGGTGCGGATGTCGCGCGCGGCCTCGGTCGTCGCGTTCTCCAGCAGCGTGCTGGCGAAGAAGACCAGCGCCACTTCCAGCACCGCGAACATCATGAAGAAGAAGGGCGCGGCGATCAGCGCGAACTCCACCGCCGCGAGCCCCTTGGCGTCGCGTCCGAATGCGCGGCACACGCAAAGGGCGCGCCGCCAGCGACCGGTCCGATTTGTCATTGTCCCGTTTCTCCCGAGATGCGGGACATTATCGGCGCGCGCTTAAAGTCCGTTTAAGCAGGGTGGTTAAGGACCGTTAGTCCGAATCCTATTCGCCGGCCTCGGCGTGGGAGGCCGCCAGCTTGGACGCGCGCTGGTCCGTCAGCGTCTGATAGGCGTCCGAGGAATCCCCGATCATCGGCTGGCTGGTGCAGGCGCCGCCGCCGGCGCAGGCATAGGAATGTCGCTCCGAACCCCGGTGCAGGGAGACCAGCGCCGTCTGCGGCGCCTCGGCCTCGGTGACCACCAGATCGGCCGAATAGATGGTGCGGCCCTCGGCGTCGAGCGCGATCAGATTGGTCAGCCCATAGGATTTGCCGGTGATGACCAGCGTCTGGCGGTCCAGGATGCCGGCGTCCGCGATCAGCGGGTTGCCGACGATCACGTTCGCGGCCTGTCCGGCCAGGCTCAGCGTGCGCGCCTTGTCCATCTCGACGGAGATCTGGTCGGCCTGCGCCGTCCCGCCCAGCGCCCACATCGCGGCGCCCATGGCTGCGGAAACCAGAGCGGATTCAATTTGTTTGCGCATGTCGGTCTCTCTGCCGGCGCCCGGCGGGCGCATTCGTTTCCCGACACTATTCAGGGGTGCGTGAAAGATTCCCTAAACCGGGCTGACGGCGCCCCTCCGAAGCGCATCTCCATGGTGAAAAATCCGCTAACCGGCAGGGCTTGCGGCTCCAATATGGATTAACTGGGACGAAACAGGGCGTCGCTATTGTGCGCGCATTCCGGCGCCTCTTTGAGCGCGCAGGACACGTGTTGCTAGCTGCACCTACGGGAGAAAAATCAATGTCGAAGTTTCTGACGCGTTTCGCAAAGGACGAGTCCGGCGCGACCGCTATCGAATACGGTCTGATCGCGGCGCTGATCGCGGTCGTGATCATCACGGCGGTCACCACGCTGGGCACCAACGCCTCCACCACGTTCTCGACTGTCGCGAGCAGCATGGGCGGTTCCACGTCCAGCTCCTCCACCAGCTCCACGAGCTCGGGCGGCACGACGTCCGGCGGCTAATCGCCAGCCAGTCGACGTGATGTGAACAAGCCGCCCCCGCATCCGCGGGGGCGGTTTTTCATTGTCCGCCTCTGAATTCTGAACACCGATCTTTAACGGCGCGCCGCGATGGTGCGCTGTCTGTCCGCCGCCACCGGAGCCGTCATGGCCGCGCTTGTCCTGATCGCCGCGTTCGCCCTCCTGATGCTGGCCGGCGCGGTGAAAGACATTCAATCCTTCACCATTCCGAACTGGATCTGCATCGCCGCCGCGGCGCTGTTCGTCCCGGCCGCCGCCATTGCGGGTCTGGGCTGGGCCGGGTTCGCCGCGCATCTGGCGGTCGGGTTCGCGGTGCTGCTGCTGGGCATGGGCCTGTTCGCGATGCGCTGGCTGGGCGGCGGCGACGCCAAGCTGCTGGCGGCGGCCGCGCTCTGGGCTGGCTGGCCGGACGTCTTGATGTTCCTGGCCTATGTCGCGGCGCTCGGCGGGGTGTTCACCCTTCTTCTGATGGCGGCGCGGCGCGCCTTCGGCCCGGCGGCCCAGCACGCCGGTCTGTCCTTGCCCATCCTGGAGCGTGCGCGGGAAATTCCCTACGGCGTGGCCATCGCGGGGGCGGCGCTGATCTTCCTGCCCCGCGCCGATATCGGCGCCGCGCTGATCTCAGCGGCGGCCTGACCGATTAACCATGCCTTGACAAGTTTCGGGTGATTTTGGGGGCGACGGTTACGTGACCGGCTGACACGAGGATCCCCCCTATGGGCCCGGCGCGCATAGCGGTACTGGCAATTGCATTGATCGCGGCGGTCGCCGCGGCGTTCGTCATGCGCGCGGTAATGAGCGCCAGCGCGCCCGAAACCTCCATCGTCGCCGAGGTGCGGGAGGAGACGCCGATGGCGTCCGTCCTGACCGCCGCGCGCGACCTGGTCGTGGGCGACCGTCTGGCGCCGGAGGATCTGGTCTGGGCCGAATGGCCGCTGACCGCCGTCGGCCCGTCCTTCATTATTCAGGACAATAATTCCGGCGCGATCGACGATTACGCCAATTCCGTCGTGCGCACCCCGATGAGCAGCGGCGAGCCGATCCTGCCCAGCAAGGTCGTGCGCACCGGCGAGGCCGGCTTCATGGCCGCGGTCCTGACGCCCGGCATGCGCGCCGTGGCGATCCCGATCTCGGTGGAGAGCGGCGCCGGCGGCTTCATCCTGCCGAACGACCGCGTCGACGTCCTGCTGACGCGCGAGTCCATGGGCCCCGACGGCCCCGGCTATTCCAGCGACACCATCCTGACCAATGTGCGCGTCCTGGCCATCGACCAGACGATCAAGGAGGAGGAGGGCGACCAGGTCGTGGTCGGCTCCACCGCCACGCTGGAGCTGGCGCCCGGCGAGGCCGAAATGGTCGCCCAGGCCAACGCCATGGGCCGCGTTTCCCTGGCGCTGCGGGCGCTTGCAGATTCCATCGTGAACGCCGACGAGCAGCGCGCCGCGGGCCTGAAGGCGCCGCCGGTGCAGGCCAGCGTGCAGGTCTATCGCTATGGCGGCGTCAGCCATGTCGCGGTCCAGGAAACGCAGGAGCGCGCCCGGTGAGGACACGTCTGCTTTCCCTCATCGCGGCGCTTGCTTTGGTCCCGGCCTTCGCCGGCCAAGCCCAGCAGCGGGACGTCCAGATCATCACGCCGGGCGCCGGCGCGGCGGTCCAGCATGTCGACCTGCCGCTGAACAAGTCCGCCATCATCAATCTGCCGACCAATGCGCGCGACGTGCTGGTCGCCAAACCGGACATCGTGGACGCGGTGATCCGCACCCCGCGCCAGGCCTATCTGCTCGGCCGGGCCAGCGGCGACACCAGCGTCTATTTCCTGGACGCCGCCGGGAACCAGATTCTCGACCTCGAAATCCGGGTGGACCGCGACACCAGCGGCCTGCGCGGCATGCTGGAGCGCTATGTCCCCGACGCCGTGATCGGCGTGGACGCCGTGGGCGAGGACATCGTGCTGACCGGCGCGGTGCCGTCCTCGCTGGACGCCGATCGCGCCCGTCGCATCGCCGAGCGCTGGGTGGAGGAGCCGGAAAACGTGCTGTCCCTGCTGTCGGTCGACGGCGTGGAGCAGGTGATGCTGAAAGTGCGCGTCGTGGAGATGCAGCGCTCTTTGCTGAAACAGCTGGGCGTCAACTGGAACGGCGCGGTCAATTTCGGAAATCTCGGCCCCAACGGCTTCGCCAACGCCTTCGGCTACGGCACGTCCAACGGCTTCGGCGTCAACGCCGGCGCCCAGGGCGGCCTCGCGGCCAGCCTCGCCTCCACCAATTATGTCGGCGCGCTCGACGACACGCTGCAGTCCCAGGCCGAAGCCTCGCTTCAGGCGCTGGAGCGCGCGGGCCTGGTGCGCACGCTGCAGGAGCCGAACCTGACCGCGATCTCCGGCGAGACCGCGAATTTCCTGGCCGGCGGCGAGTTTCCGGTGCCGACCGGGCGCGATCAGGAAGGCAATATCATCGTCGAGTTCAAACAGTTCGGCGTCGGCTTGAACTTCACCCCGGTCGTCATGTCCGGCGGCCGCATCTCGCTGAAGATCGCCACCGAAGTGTCCGACCTCACCAATCAGGGCGCGCTCCAGCTCCAGGGCGGCGTGATCCGCGACCAGCAGGGCAACGTCGTCGGCACCATTCCGGGCGTGTCCATCCCGGCGCTCAGCGTCCGCCGCGCCGAGACGACGGTGGAGCTGCCCTCCGGCGGCGCTATCGTGATCGCCGGCCTGATCGGCGACGAGACGCGCCAGGCCATCGACGGCCTGCCGGGCGCCAAGGACATTCCGGTTCTGGGCGCGCTCTTCCGCAGCGACGATTTCCTGTCCGAACAGACCGAGCTGGTCGTGATCGCCACGCCCTATCTGGTCCAGCCCACCAGCCCGGACGCGCTGTCCACGCCCATCGACGGCCTGCGCGTCGCCGACGGGCCCGAGGCGCTGCTGCTCGGCCGTTTGAACAGCGTCTACGCCGCGCCCGGCGCCGACGCCCAGGGCCGCACCTGGCAGGGCCCCTATGGCCACATTACCGAACCGGGGAACACGCCATGAGCACGCGCGCCGCGATCTTCGCCGTCAGCCTCGCCGGCCTCGCGCTCGGCGCCTGCGGCAGCACGCCGCCGCACCCGATGTATGCGACCTCCGCCGACCTGCATAAGCCGGTCGTGACGGAGGAAGTCGCCCGTCTGGACCTGCGTCCGGGCCGCGGCGGGGTGTCGCCGGGCGATGCGCCGTCGGTCGCCGCCTTCCTGCGCGAATACCGCGATGTCGGCCACGGGCCGCTGATTGTCGCCGCCCCGTCGGGCGACGCCGCCGCCGCCATGGCCGACGATGTGCGCGCCATCGGCGCGGAGATGAGCATCGCCCTGCCGGATATGGCGGTCGGGGTCAGCGCCGGCGGGCAGAGCTCGCCCTATAATCTCACCTTCGTGCGCTACCGGGCGCATGTGGCGGAGTGCGGCTATGAATGGCCGTCTCTGGCCCAGACCGCCCGCAGCGAGACCTTCGCGAATTTCGGCTGCGCGACGAATTCCAACATGGCCGCGATGATCGCCGACCCGGCGGACCTCGTCTGGCCGCGCGAAATGACCCCGGCGGACGCGCAACGCCGCGGCACGGTTCTGGAGCTTTACCGGGCAGGGGAGGCGACCGCCTCCGCCCGCGGCGACCAGGACTCGGCCAATGTTAGCGGGAACTGACGGAACGGGATGAGCGAAGCTTACTCATTCGACGCCGACGACATCCTGGAGGCCGCGGATATCGAATCCGATATCCCGGACGGCCCCTTCGACGCCGACGATTACGCCGACGACCTGATGGGCGAGGACGCCGGTCCGCGTGCGCGGCCGAGCCGGGAACAGGACGTCGCGCCGACCGACCAGCCGGTTCCGCGGATCAGCATCCACGCCTTCTGCGAACTGGCGGAAACCGCCGATCTGGTGACCAAGGCCGCCGGCGACCGCCGGCTGGCGCGCGCCCATGTCACGGTGGACATGGGCGGCCTGTCCGCGGCCATCGAGACCTTCCACGACACCTCCACGCCGAACCTGGTGATCGTGGAGACCGGCATGCGCGGCCAGTCGCTGTTCAAGCAGCTGGAGCATCTGGCCAGCGTCTGCGACGCCGGCACCCACGTCATCGTCATCGGCGCGGCCAACGACATCGCCCTGTACCGGGAGCTGATGCGCCGCGGCGTCAGCGAATATCTGGTCCCGCCCATCGACCCGGTGCAGCTGATCCGCACCATTGGCGGCATCTATCTGGATCCCGAACAGCCCTTCGCCGGCCGCACCCTCGCCTTTATCGGCGCCAAGGGCGGCGCGGGCTCCTCCACCATCGCGCACAATATCGGCTGGTTCATTGCCGAAAACGCAGAGTGCGACACCACGATCGTGGATCTGGACCTGCCGTTCGGCACCGCCGGGCTCGACTTCAACCAGGACCCCGTTCAGGGCATCGCCGATGCGCTGGGCCAGCCCGACCGGGTGGACGACGTGCTGCTGGACCGTCTGGTCGCCCGCTGCACCGAACGTCTCAGCCTGCTGTCGGCGCCCGGAACGCTGGACCGCGAATGGGAAATCGACACCGGCGCCTTCGAAACGGTGCTGGAAGTGGTCCGCCGGTCCGTCCCCTATGTGGTGCTGGACCTGCCGCACACCTGGTCGCGCTGGGTGCGCGAAACGCTGCTGTCGGCCGACGACGTGGTGGTCACCGCCACGCCGGAGCTGGCCTCGCTGCGCAATGCAAAGAATCTCTTCGATCTGGTCCGCGCGCATCGTCCCAACGATCCGCCGCCGCAGATCGTCCTGAACATGGTGGGCGTTCCCAAACGCCCGGAAATCCCGGTGAAGGATTTCTGCGAGGCGCTGGGCGCGGAGCCCTGTCTGGTCCTGCCGTTCGAACCGACTTTGTTCGGCGAGGCGGCGAATAACGGCCAGATGCTGGGGGAAGTCTCGCGCGACTCCCGCTCCATTGAGGGGCTTGAGGTCCTCGCGCGCCGTCTCACCGGCAAGGACGCCCCGGTCCAGTCGAAGTCCCTGTTCAAGCGGCTGTTGAGAAAAGGCTAGATGTTCGGCAAGCGCGCCGCTTTCCCCGACGCGCCGGCGTCCCGGACGCCGGACGCCGGCGCTGCGCCCGATTCCGGCGCGACGGCCGTGCGCCAGCCGCTGGCCAAGGAAGAAACGCGCCCCGCGCCCAAGCCCCGGCCCGACGCCGCCGCGCCCTCTGCGCAGCGCATGGCGAAGGCGACCGGCAAGGGCGACCGCCGGCAGCAGCTATCGCCGCCGCCCCAGCCGGCGCAGCGCAAGTCCGAAGCCTCCGAACGCACGGACGCCTACTACGAAGTCAAGACGACGATCTTCAACGCGCTGATCGACACGATCGACCTGGGCACGCTTGCCCAGCTCGACCAGAAGAGCGCGGCGGAGGAAATCCGCGACATCGTCACCGAGATCATCTCCATCAAGAACGTCGTGATGTCGGTGTCGGAGCAGGAACAGCTGCTCCAGGACATCTGCAACGACGTGCTGGGCTATGGCCCGCTGGAGCCGCTGCTGGCGCGCGACGACATCGCCGACGTGATGGTCAACGGCGCGCACAACGTCTTCATCGAAGTGCAGGGCAAGGTCCAGCGCACCAATGTGCGCTTCCGCGACGACGCCCAGCTGATGAATATCTGCCAGCGGATCGTCAGCCAGGTCGGCCGCCGCGTCGACGAATCCAGCCCGATCTGCGACGCGCGCCTCGCCGACGGCTCGCGCGTCAACGTCATCGCCCCGCCGCTGTCGCTGGACGGGCCGACCCTGACGATCCGGAAATTCCGCAAGGACAAGCTGAAAATGCGCGACCTTGTGGACTATGCGTCCATTTCGCCGGAGGGCGCGCGGGTGCTGGGCGTCATCGGCGCCTCGCGGTGTAACACGCTGATCTCCGGCGGTACGGGCTCCGGCAAGACGACGCTGCTGAACTGTCTGACCGCCTATATCGACCCCAATGAGCGGGTCGTGACCTGCGAAGACGCCGCCGAACTGCAGCTCCAGCAGCCGCATGTGGTGCGTCTGGAAACCCGGCCGCCCAACCTGGAAGGCCAGGGCGAGATCACGATGCGCGACCTGGTCCGCAACTGTCTGCGGATGCGTCCCGAACGCATCATCGTGGGCGAGGTGCGGGGACCGGAATCCTTCGACCTGCTGCAGGCCATGAACACCGGCCATGACGGCTCCATGGGCACGGTCCACGCCAACAGCCCGCGCGAGGCGCTGTCGCGTCTGGAATCCATGATCACGATGGGCGGCTTCAACCTGCCCTCGCGCACCATCCGGGAAATGATCGTCGGCTCGATCGACATCGTGATCCAGGCCGCCCGCCTGCGCGACGGCACGCGCAAGATTACCCATGTGACCGAGGTGATCGGCCTGGAAGGCGACGTCATCATTACCCAGGACCTCTTCGTCTACGAGATGCAGGGCGAGGACGCCCAGGGAAAGATCACCGGCAAGCACCGCTCCACCGGCATCGCGCGTCCGAAATTCTGGGACCGCGCGCGCTATTTCGGGCTGGAGCAGGAGCTCGCCCAGGCCCTGGACGAATCCGAGTAGGGCGCGATGGGCGATATGGGCTTCATCCTCGTCGCCGTCCTGGCCTTCGTCTCGGTGGCGGGGATCGGCTGGGTGTTCGCCGGCGATTCCGGCAGCTCTACCAAGAAGAAGCGGCTGAAGGCGGTCAGCACCGGCGCGAACGCCGCCAAGGGCCGCCGCCGCAAGGTCTCCGCGGCGGACCAGGCGCAGGCGCGCCGCAAACAGGTTCAGGATACGCTGAAACAGCTGGAGCAGCGCCAGAAGCGCCAGCGCAAGAAGTCGCTGTCGCTGGAGGCGCAGCTGCACCAGGCCGGACTGCGCATCACGCCGGTGATGTTCTGGATGATCGCACTCGGCCTCGGCGTGGTGGTCTTCCTGTTCCTGATGCTGAAGGGGCAGGGGTTCGCGATCTCTGGCGGGCTCGGTTTCGTCGCGGGCTTCGGCCTGCCGCGCTGGTTCCTGGCCGTCGCGCGCAAGCGCCGGATGAAGAAATTCACCGAGGAGTTCGTGAACGGCATCGACATCATCGTCCGCGGCGTGAAGGCGGGCCTGCCGCTGAACGAATGTATCAAGATGATCGTGCGCGAGGTGGACGAGCCGGTGTCCGGCGAATTCCGCCGCCTGATCGAACAGCAGGCCGCGGGCGTCGCCCTCGACGAGGGCCTGCACCGCATGTACCGGCGGATGCCCCTGCCGGAGCTCAACTTCTTCGCTACCGTGCTGATCATCCAGCAAAAGACGGGCGGCAACCTGGCCGAGGCGCTGGGCAATTTGTCCACGGTGCTGCGGTCCCGGAAGATGATGCGCGAAAAGATCGCCGCGCTAAGTTCGGAGGCCAAGGCCTCGGCCTTCATCATCGGCGCGCTGCCGCCGGGCGTGATGATGCTCGTCTACGTCACCACCCCCTCCTATATGGGCCAGATGTTCACCGAGCCGATGGGCCGCGTCATGCTGGGCGCCGGAGCGCTCTGGATGGGCGCCGGCATTTTCGTCATGCGCCGCATGATCAACTTCAAATTCTAGGGCGGGCGAGACGATGATCGACCGGCTGATCGACCCCAGCTTCCTCATCATGGCCGTCACCGCGATCGCGGTGTTCGCCACCGTCATGACCCTGGTCGGCCCGATCCTCAGCCCCGACCGTTTCGCCGGCCGGCTGAAATCCGTCGCCAACCAGCGCGAGCGCCTGCGCCGTCAGAACCGCGAGCAGCTGGCCCGGGAAGCCCAGCGCGGCCTGCGCAAGGGCGAAAGCGGCGGGCTGATGAAGAACATCGTCGACAACCTGAACCTGATGAAGCTTCTGGAAGACCCGAAGCTGAACGACAAGCTGATGCAGGCCGGCCTGCGCGGCCAGGGCCCGGTCGTCGCCTTCTATTTCGCCCGCTTCGTCGCCCCGATCATCCTCGGGGCGCTGACCGCGGCCTATCTTTTCTTCCTGAACGACTTCAACCAGCCGCCCATCACCCGGATGTGCATCTCGGTCCTGGCGCTGGGCGCCGGCTATTATCTGCCCGGCGTCTGGGTGAAGAATCTGGGCCAGAAGCGCCGCGACTCCATCATGGGCGCCTTCCCGGACGCGCTCGACCTGCTGCTGATCTGCGTGGAATCCGGCATGTCGGTGGAGGCGGCGTTCCAGAAAGTCGCCACCGAAGTCGGCGCGACCTCCATCGAACTGGCCGAGGAACTGCACCTGACCACCGCGGAGCTCGCTTACCTGCAGGAGCGCCGCCAGGCCTATGAGAACCTCGCCAAGCGCACCAATCACCCCGGCGTCCGCTCGGTCGCCACGGCGCTGATCCAGGCCGAACGCTACGGCACGCCGGTTGGCTCCGCGTTGCGGGTCATGGCCAAGGAAAACCGCGATCTGCGCATCGCAGCGGCCGAAAAGAAGGCCGCCGCCCTGCCGGCAAAGCTCACCGTGCCGATGATCGTCTTCTTCCTGCCGGTGCTGTTCCTGGTGATCATGGGGCCCGCCTTCATCCGCTTCCAGCAGATGTAGAGGCGCTTTCCGGGCGCTGCGCCCGGCGCCCGTCACATTTAATTCTGATGGAAATCAAGTTTTGCTGCGTCCGGTTCGGCGCGCGCTGCTTGCGAAAACAAGGAATTTCGGGCATATTCAGGGGTAGCGTTAAGAGTATCGGACGTCGCGTGAAGTGAACGGTGCCCGACCGCCTGGGCGGTCACAGAAGCAAACTCCCTTCCCAGACAACCGTACGTCTAAAGCGCCTGCGCCGGGCATGTCGCCCTCGCACACATCGGCGGACGTTCCGCCGGCAGCTTAGGAAGGGCCATTTCATGGGCCAACTCACTGGTACCGTTAAGTTCTTCAACACCTCGAAGGGCTTCGGTTTCATCTCGCCGTCCGATGGCGGCCGTGACGTTTTCGTTCACATCTCCGCGGTCGAGCGTTCGGGCCTGACCTCCCTGGCCGAAGGCCAGAAGGTCGAGTTCGACTCCGAACCGGATCCGCGCGGCAAAGGCCCGCGTGCGGTCAACCTCTCGGTCGCCGACTAACGCGCCGAATTTCCGTCCTCGGACGGCGAACGGCCCGGGCTCTGCCCGGGCCGTTTTCGTTTCCGGCTGCGTCTTTTCCCGGTGCTTTCCGGGCGCCTTTCCAGTGCTGATCCGGGTCCGGACCCCTAGCTGTCCACGCCGCCCCACACCTTTTCGGCCACCTTCACCACCAGCTCCAGCTTGCGCCACTGGTCGTCCATCGTGACCAGATTGCCTTCCTCGGTTGAGGAGAACCCGCATTGCGGCGCGATGCCCAGCTGGTCCAGCGGCGCGAATTTCGCCGCCGCGTCGATCTGCTTCGCGATCGCGTCCACGCTCTCCAGCTCGCCGGTCTTGGTGGTGATGAAGCCCGGCATGACGCGCTTATGGCCTTTCGGCAGCAGCCGCAGCGGCTCCAGTCCGCCCGCGCGCTCGCTGTCGTACTCCATGAAATAGATGTCGATATCCATCTTGTTGAACAGCGCGTCCGCCGCCGGATCGTAACCGCCCTCGGCCACGAAGGTGCTGCGGAAATTGCCCCGGCACAGATGGATCGCCGCGGTCATGTCGTCCGGCCGGTCCTTCACCGCGCCATCGATCATCGCCGCGTACTGGTCGATCAGCCAGTCCGGATCGATCCCCCGGTCCGACCATTCCTTGCGGATTTTCTGGTCGCACAGATAGACGATGAACACCTCGTCCAGCTGGATGTAGCGGCAACCGGCGTCGTAGAAGCCCTGCACCGCGCCCCGGAACGCCGCCGTCAGGTCCGCGAAATAGGCCTCCAGATCCTCCTTGTACTCAGGATGGATCAGGTCCTCCGGCAGCATCCGGAAATGCGCGGCGCTGGGCGCCGGAATGGAAATCTTCGGCTGCGCCTCGCGCGTCGTGCGCGCCAGATATTCGAAATGCTCCAGCATCGGATGGCTGGACCAGCCGACCTTGCCGGTCACCGCCGGATAGATCGGCCGCAGATTGGCGCCGTGGAACTGCACGCCCTCCTGTTTCTGGAACAGCTCGATCCCGTCCAGCCCGCCCAGGAAATCGTAATGCCAGAAGGAGCGGCGGAATTCTCCGTCCGTCGCTTCCGGCATCCCGACATTTTCCTGCTGGCGGACGGCGGCGGCGATTTCCGCGTCCTCCACGGCGCGCAGCTCTTCGGCGCCGATCGTCTCGTCCTCGAAAAATGCGCGCCGCGCCGCTTTCAGCGGTTCCGGCCGCAGCAAGCTGCCGACCTGGCCCGCGCGGAAGGGAGCGGCGGCGGTCTTGGCTGATCCGGAGCTGATCGCGGTCATTTTCGTTGATCCCTAGTCATTTGGATGCGCGTGATAGCCGCCGGGCGAAGGGCAGGGCAAGCCGAAGCGGCGTCCGGCGCAGGCGCAGATTGTCGCGGCCCGATATTTCAGGCGCTTGGGCGCCCGATTGCGGGGACAAGGACGAACCGATCCGCCCCCGGCGCGGCGCGGCGATACTGACCGGCATATCGGCGAACGGGATCGCGCATGTCGGACTTCTCCACCAATCTCCAGCTTCCATATCTGATGCCGGCACAGGCGCAGAAGCACGTCACCGTGAACGAGTCGCTTCGCCGGATGGACGCGCTGGTCCAGATGCGCGTGCAGAGCCGCGCGACGACGGCGCAGCCAGGGTCTCCGGCCGACGGCGAATTGTGGATCCTGCCGGACGGCAAGAGCGGGGCGGACTGGGACGGCTTCACCGCCGGCCGGATCGCCTATTACCGCGACGGCGCGTGGGAAGAGGTGACGCCGAGGGCGGGCTGGTTCGCCTTCGTCATGGACGAGGCGCTGCTGTGCGTCTTCGGCGGCGTGGACTGGACCTCCGCCCTGGCGGCGAGCGATGCGCTGCTGGCGGGCGACCTGGCCGATGCGGCGGCGGTGAGTGAACTGGACCAGCAGGTGAAAGCCGGCAGCACGCCGGCCTTCGCCGGGGTGCAGTTTCCCGCGACGCAGGCGCCGAGCGCCGACCCGAACACGCTGGACGATTACGAGGAGGGCGGCTGGACGCCGAGCATCAGTTTCGGCGGCGGAGCCGTCGGGCTGACCTATGGCGCCAATAATGGCGGGCGCTATCGCAAGATCGGCGGCTTTGTGTTCGCCAGCGGCTATCTGGAAGTGACCGGCAAGGGCTCCAGCACCGGCGGCGCGGCGCTGGGCGGCCTGCCGTTTCCCGTGGCCGGCGCCGGGCTGGGCGCCCACGCGGCGGGCGCAATCGCGCAGATACCGGGCGTGACCGCCAGCGCCGGACTGCCGTCCTTGCTGATCGCGCCGGGCGGCTCCACGGCCGTGTTCGGTGAGACGGGATCGGCGGCGCAGCTGACGCATGCGGCGTTTCCGGCCTCCTTCTCCTGCCTGTTTTCGCTGATGTACGGGGCGGCCTAGACGCCCATGCTGCTGCCGTCCTGGACCGAGGCGCCGGCGGAGTGGCGCTGGGCGAATTTCACGCCGGGCGAGCTGGCCTGCCGCTGCGGCGGGCGTTTCTGCGGCGGCGAGTACTGGCACGATCCGGTCTTTCTGGATGCGCTGCAAACACTGCGCGAGGCGATGGGCGCGCCGGTCAGTGTGAACAGCGCCCATCGCTACGGACTGTGGAACGCCCATGTCGGCGGCGCGCCCGCCAGCCAGCACAAGATGATCGCGGCGGACATCCGCATTGCGTGCCACGATCCGGGCCGGCTGCTGGCGGCCGGTCGCGAGGCGGGGTTCGGCAGCTTCGGCCTGTACCGGACCTTCATCCATATGGATCTGCGCGCCGGGCGACGCTGGTTCGGCGCCGGGGCGCGCAGCGCATGGACCGGCATTCTGGAGACAAGCGGAGAGGCGAGACGATGGTGGACCTAGCGCAACTGGGGCTTTCGGCGGCCGGCGGCGGCCTGTTCGGCGTGGCCGGAACGGTGCTGGGCCGGGTGGTGGGCCTGTTCGAGATGCGGGAGCGGCGGCGCGACCAGGCGCTGGCCTTCGAGCACGAGACCAGACGCTGGGCGCAGGAGCAGGAGATGCAGCGCCTGCAGAACGCGGCGCGGCGGGACGAGACCGAATCCGAACTGGCGCTGGCGCAGGCCGCGGGCGCCTGGTCCGCGCTGGGCGCTTCATACGCCGCGGAGGCCGCCATCGGTCCCAGCTATCGCTGGGTCGAAGCCGTGCGGGGGCTGGTGCGGCCGGTGCTGACGGTGGGGCTGTGGTGCGCCGTGGTTTCGATCTTTTTCCGAACCGCGAGCGACCAGGCGCGCTGGCTGGCGGAGGCCGAGCGGGCGGAGACCGTCGCCTATCTGATCGACTCTGTCGTCTTCGCGGCGACGGCGGCGACGCTGTGGTGGTTCGGCGACCGGCCGCAGCGGAGTCGCCCCGCGCGCTAGCGCCGCTCGCCTTTCCGGCGAACGGCGCCGCGATTGCGCCCTCTCTCCCCACGTGCGGGAAGCCGCACAAGCCTGAGGGGAAACCGCGTCGCGATGACACAAGCTCTTCGCCTTCTATGGGCCGTGCTATTTCACAGCGCGGTGGCCGCGTCCGCGGTCCATGTGGCGCTCGCGGGCTTCATCCCGGGGCTGGAGGGGCCGACGCGCGCGATCGTGTCGACCTCGACAAAGGCGCTGGACCAGGCGGGGGACGAGGTTCACCGCATTCGCGGCCTGGCCGCGCGGCTCAAATAGATCAATCCGGCGCCGCGCTTGCTGCATGCCCCTGGGCAGCGAGGGGGATTGGCCCGGGATGAAACGGTTCGCCAATCGCGCGGGACGCGCGATTTCCATGGCGGTGGTTGCGCTTGCGCTTCTGACGGCCGGCAATCTGGTTGTGCATGAAGCGCGCGGACGCGGGGAAACCGCCGCCGCGCCGGAGGCCGTGGCGCGGATAACGCCCGCGCTTCGGGGCGCCTACGACTGATGTGTGCGGTCGTGGCGTTGCGCGCGATGCGCGCCCTCCGGACCTATCCCGCCTGTGCGGACAGGCTCTCCAGCGTTGGGCGCAGACCTTCGAGGTCGTAGCCGCACTCGCGCGTGGCCTCCAGCAACACGTCAGCTTTCCCGCCGTTGGCCGCCTCGGCGAGCGCCCAGAGCGCGGCGGAGCGCGCGCCGGACAGGCAATAGGCCAGAACCGGACCGCCGGCGCCGTTCAGTGCGCCGCGCATCGCGTCCACATCCGCCATGCTGAGCGCGGACATCTGGACCGGGATATGGGCGTAGGCGAGGCCCGCCTGTTCAGCCAGCTCACGGGCGGTTTCGTCCGGCATCTGATCGGGGGCTTCGCCCTCTACCCGATTATTGATCACCAGTTTCACGCCTGCGTCCGCGGCGCGCTGGAAGTCCTCCGGCGCCAGCTGGGGCGCCAGCATGATCGCGTCGCCCGCTTTGCGGAATTCGGCCATAAGTCGTTTCTCCTGCTTGCATATCCACATTGACACTGCATGGCGGGCCGTGAAAGCTCGCCTCTACCGCTGGCCACCTACGACATTCCAAAGAATGCTGCGCTACGCACTCAGGCGTTTGCTGATCGCGATCCCGACGCTTTTCGTGATCATCACCATCGCTTTCTTCATGATGCGGGTCGCCCCGGGCAGCCCGTTCGCGATGGATCGGCAATTGCCGCCCCAGATCGAGGCGAACGTCCGGGCGGCCTATGGCCTGGACCGGCCCCTGATCGCGCAATACGGCGACTATCTGTCGAAAGTCGTGCGCGGCGATCTGGGGCCGTCGTTGAAATACCGCGACAAGTCGGTGGCCGACATCATCGTGGAAGGCCTGCCGGTCTCGGCGACGATCGGGTTCTGCGCCCTGGCGCTGGCGCTCGCGGTCGGGGTCACGCTGGGCGTTCTCGCCGCGCTCCGCCAGAACAGGCCCGCCGATTTCAGCGTCATGGCCGTGGCGATGATCGGCATATCCATTCCGACATTCGTGACCGGCCCGCTGCTGGCGCTGGCGTTCGGCGTGCAGCTGGGCTGGCTGCCGTCCGGCGGGCTGGACCGCGGGCGCATGACGCTGGCGACGCTGGCTTTGCCGGTGATCACGCTGGCCCTGCCGCAGATCGCCATCGTGTCGCGGCTGATGCGCGCCTCGATGATCGAGGTGATCCGCTCCAACTATGTGCGCACCGCGCGCGCCAAGGGCCTGTCGGCCACGCGGGTTATCGTGCGGCATACGCTGCGCGCGGCGCTGCTGCCTCTGGTTTCCTATATGGGGCCGGCGCTGGCCGGTCTGATGACCGGTTCGCTGATCGTGGAGCAGGTGTTCCAGCTGCCCGGGATCGGGCGGCAGTTCGTGATCGGGGCGCTGCAGCGCGACTACACGGTCGTGATGGGGGTCGTGATCCTGTATGCGAGCCTGATCATGTTGATGAACCTGATCGCCGATCTGCTGTACGGCGTCCTCGACCCGAAGGTGAAATACTCATGATCGCGCTGGCGCCATCCGCGCGGGCCGAGCTGGCCGAGGCGGCGGCGGTCAAGGGCCGCTCGCTGTGGGAGGACGCGCGGGGCCGGCTGTTCCGCAACAAGGCGGCGGTGGCCAGCCTGCTGGTCCTGGGCTTTCTGGTGGTGCTGGCGATCTTCGGTCCGATGCTGTGGCCGCACGACTACGCCACCATCTATCGGGACCGGGTCGGCATCGCCCCGACCTTCGAGAATCTTCACATCTTCGGCACCGACGCGCAGGGGCGCGACCTGTTCGTGCGCACGCTCATCGGGCTACGGGTCAGTCTGGCGGTCGGGGTGATCGCCACCGGGGTGGCGCTGGTGATCGGCGTGATCTGGGGCGCGACAGCCGGCTATCTGGGCGGCCGCGTCGACAACGTGATGATGCGCATCGTCGATATCATGTACTCGCTGCCCTACATCTTCTTCGTCATCCTGCTGATGGTAACGTTCGGCAAGCAGCTGGTCCTGATCTTTGTCGCCATCGGCGCGGTGGAGTGGCTGACCATGGCCCGGATCGTGCGCGGGCAGACAATCAGCTTGCGCCGCAAGGAGTTCGTGGAGGCGGCGGAGGCCGCCGGCGTGCGCGGCCCGGTCATCATCCGCCGCCATATCCTGCCCAATGTGCTGGGCCCGGTCGTGGTCTACGCCACGCTTACGGTGCCGGTGATTATCTTGGCCGAAAGCTTTCTGAGCTTCCTGGGCCTGGGCGTGCAGGAGCCGCTGACCAGCTTGGGCAAGCTGATCTCCAACGGGGCGGACGACATGTACAAGCCCTGGATGCTGCTGTTTCCGTCCATTGTGATGATGATCACGTTGCTTGCGTTCAACTTCATCGGCGACGGTTTGCGGGACGCGATCGACCCCAAAGACCGGTAGCCCTGTCAGCGGCGCACTTGTTTTGCTGCACCGCAACAGGCGATAGTCCGCGTTTCCGCGCCTGACAGGAGACGCTCGCCCATGACCACCCCCCGCGCCGCGATTGCAGCAATGGTTCTGCCCATGGCTCTGGCCGCATGCGGGGGCGGCGGGGACGGCCCCGGCGACGACAGCGCGGTCCTGTACCGCGGCAACACCGCCGAACCGTTCAGCCTGGACCCGCACCAAGCCAGCGGCGTGTGGGAGAACAACATCATCTCCGACATGATCATCGGCCTGTATCAGGACGATGCGGCGGGCGAGCCGATCCCGGGCATGGCGACGGGCTATGAAGTGTCCGAGGACGGCCTGGCCTGGACATTCACGCTGCGCGAGGCGGAGTGGTCGGACGGTGTGCCGGTGACGGCGCAGGATTTCGTATTCTCCATGCGCCGCATCCTCGATCCTGCGACGATCGCCCAGTACGCCTCGCTGCTGTACGGCATCAAGAACGCCGAGGCGGTGAACAAGGGCCAGCTTGCGCCCGAGGAGCTGGGCGTCAGCGCGCCGGACGACCGGACGCTGGTGATCGAGCTGGAATACCCGGCGCCGTATCTGCCCAGCCTGCTGACCCACTACACGACCTATCCGGTGCCCGCCCATGTGGTGGAGGAATACGGGTCGCGCTGGATCCAGCCGGAGAACGCCGTGTTCAACGGCCCCTATCTGCTGGAGGAATGGCGCAGCAACGCCTTCGTGCATCTGGTCCGCAACCCGAATTTCTACGAGGCGGAGACGATCTGTTTCGACGAGGTCTATTACTACCCGACTACCGACGCGAACGCCGCGGTCCGCCGGGTGCGCGCCGGCGAACTGGACCTCAATACGTCGTTCCCGGGACAACAGGTGGAGGAGCTGGAGGAACAGCTCCCCGGCTTTGTCCATGTCTATCCGTATCTGAACACCGTCTATTACGCGCCCTACATGCCGGAGGCGCCGTGGGACGATGTGCGCGTGCGCCGCGCGCTGTCGATGTCCCTCGACCGGCAGTTCATGGTGGACGAGATCCTGCGCACCGGGCAGCGGCCGACCTCCACCCTGGTTCCGCCGGGCATCGCCAATTACGAGGGCGTGGAGCAGGCCGATTGGTGGGACGAGGACATGGACACGCGCCGCGAGGAAGCGCGGCAGCTGTTGATGGAGGCCGGGTTCGGCCCGGACAATCCGCTGGCGTTCGAGTTTACCTACCGGAACTCCGGCAATAATCCGCGCGTCGCCCCGGTGGTGCAGCAGAACTGGGAGGCGATCGCCGACTGGGTGCAGGTCTCGATTTCCGGCATCGAGGTGCAGATCCAGTATGACAATCTGCGCACCGGGAATTTCGAAGTCGGCGACGCCGGCTGGGTGGCCGACTACAACGACGCCCAGAATTATCTCTACCTGCTGGAATCGCGCACCGGCTCGATGAATTACGGCCGGTATTCCAATCCGGAATACGACGCGCTGATCGCCGAATCCAACCGCGAACTGGACCCCGAACGCCGCAGCAATCTGCTGGCCCGGGCGGAGCGGATGATGCTTGACGATGTCGCGATCATTCCGATGTGGAACGACACCTCGCGCAACCTGGTCGATCCGGAAATCACCGGCTGGGAAGATAATGTGAGCGACAAGCACCGTACGCGCTTCCTGTGCCGTCCGGGCCTGGAGCCCGGGGGGCCCGCAGCGGCCGAATAGTCCGCGGCGCCATCTCCGACCTCATCGCTGAAAAGTACGGCCTGCGGCGTCTTGCCCGACTTTAAAGCCCGTGTGCGGACCGCTATATCCGGCGCAGATCGGAAGAGGGATTCGTGATGGACGCCGCGACGGCCGGGGCCGGGTCCGCGACCAAGAAAAAGCGGCCGCTGATCGTGCGGCTGGGACAGGCGATCCGGCGCAGGCTGGACCCGTTTCTGGCGTCACACAGCACGGTGGGCGACACGCCCTATCTGGACCGGGAGAACTTTCCCTGGATCGCCGAACTGGAGGCGAACTGGGAGACGATCCGCGACGAGGCGCAGGCGATGATGCGCTATCGCGAGGCGATCCCGCCGCTGAACGAGATTTCGCCGGACCACAAGATTCTGGCCGCCATGGGCAAGTGGCGGTCGTTCTTCATGTGGGCCTACGGCGCCCATATCGACGAGAATATCGCCCGCTGTCCGAAGACGGCCGCGCTGGTGCAGCGCATCCCCGGCATGCGCACGGCGATGTTCTCGATCCACGAGCCGGGCATGGTGATCCCGCCGCATGAGGGCGTGACCAAGGCGATCTGCGTCCTGCATCTGGGTCTGCAGACGCCGCCCGAGGCCGAGAAGGAAAATTGCGCGATCCGCGTCGACGGCCAGGTGAAGAGCTGGGCCGATGGCGAGGCGTTCGTGTTCGACGATACGCGCGTGCACGACACGTGGAACCACACCGACACCGACCGGATCATCCTGCTGGTCCATTTCGACCGGCCGATGCGCTTTCCGGCCTCGCTGATCGGCAAGGCGTTCCTGACGCTGGTGCGCTACAGCCCCTTCATCGTCGTGGCCAAGCGCAACGCCGGGAAGTGGGAGCAGGCCTTCCAGATGATGGAGACCGGCGGCCGCGACTAGCGGACCGCCGGGATGTCCGCGCGCGCCGAGGCCGGCTGGCCGCTGGCGCTGCGCGCGGCGATCATCGCGCGCACTTCCGGCATCGCGGCGATCTGCATCAAAACGCTGGCCGTCTCGGCCATCTCGCCGGAATTTCCGAACAGGCGCTGGACCTGTTCGAAGAAGGTCGGGCGCGCCGGATAGGAGCGGAGGGTGACGTTCTCGTCCGCGTCGATCCCGGCTTCGCGCTTGGCGGCGGCGAGGGCCGTGCGGAAGCCGCCCAGCTCATCCACCAGTCCGATCTCCACTGCCTGGGCGCCGGTCCAGACGCGGCCCCGGGCGATCTGCTCCACCTGAGCCGAAGTCAGGTTGCGGCCCGCCGCGACATGGCCGGTGAAGGTGTCGTAGCCGTCCCGCAGCTGGGCCTGCATGGCGGCCAGTTGGCTGTCGGTGAAGGGGCGCTGGGAGGTATAGGCGCCGGAGAACTCGCCGCCGACCGACAGCGGTTCGATATTCAGGCCGACAAGGTCCAGCGTGCCATCCAGCACGATCTTGCCGCCATAGATGCCGATGGATCCGGTCAGCGTGCCGGGCTGGGCGACGATGGCGTCGGCCGGGGCGGCGACATAATAACCGCCAGAGGCCGCCAGCGGCCCCATCGAGACCACGATCGGCTTTCCGGCCGCCTTCGCCATTTCGGCGGCGTGCCAGATCTGCTCCGACGCCACGACCGAGCCGCCGGGCGAGTCGATGCGGAACAGGATGGCGCGGACGTCGTCGTCCTCCGCCGCGTCGTTGAACGCGCGGGCCAGCGTGTCCGAGCCGATGATGTCGCCGCCGGAGAACAGGCTGTCCTCGCCCCAGCTTTCGCCGGTCACGATTTCGCCCTGGCCCTGGACCAGGGCGATGACCGGCCCTTCGTCCCAGGGCTGGTCCATGGCGTGCAGATATTCGCCGAGCGGCGTGAAGTCCGCGTTCTCGGCGCGCGTCAGGGCGGACTCCTGCGCCTCGTCCAGATGGCCCACGCGGTCGATCAGGCCGGCGCGGGCGGCGCCTTCGGCGGAGTAGGGCGCGGTTTCGAACAGCGCCTCGACTTCCTCCGGCGTCAGGCCGCGGTCGGCGGCGATCTCGCGGACCGCCTCGCCATAGACCGAGCTCAGAAGGCTGGTCAGGGACTCGCGATGCTCTTCGGTATAGCCGCTCTGATTATAGGAATTGGCGGCAGTCTTGTATTCGGCGATCTGTAGAATCTGCGACTGGGCGTCGTATTTTTCGATCGCGCCGCCAAGGAAGGTCGTCTCGGTGGACAGGCCGGCAGCGGCGAAGGTTGCGGTCTGCTGCAGCCAGATTTCATCGGCCGCGCTGATCGCGAGATAGGGCAGGACCGAGGTGCTGTCGAAGCCTTGGGAATGGGCGACGACGAATTTCCCGGCCTGGCGGAGGCCGAGCAGGGCGTCGCGGATCTCTTCGGCCTGGGCGGCTGGAATGCCCGTCTCGTTCGCGCGGATGAACACGCCCTTCACCCGCTCGTCCCGCTCGGCGGCTTCGAGCGCGCGCACGACATCCAGCAGGGCGGGCGCCTGAGCGAAGGCGAAGGGGTTCTGCGCCGGCTGGTCCAGCATGCCGGGGCGCAGGTCCAGCTCCAGCACCATCTCCTCGCGCAGCGGCGGCTCGACATTGCCCTGCGCGGCGGACAGCACGCCGATCAGCACGACCGGCAGCACGACAAAGGCGACCACGAAGAACAGGAACAGGCCGACGAACACGCCGGCGATCGTCACGAAGAACTGTTTCATATGGTCCGCCTCAGGAAACCGGCTCGGCCGGATTTATCGAAATTCGATATTATGTCGCGGGCTGTTCCGAAGCAATCCGGCGCGGCGCCGCGTGCTGCAGAATTCAAGAACCGCGCCAGTGCGGGCGGAAGCGGGACTGGAAATGGTCGGAGTAGCAAGATTCGAACTTGCGACCCCCGCCTCCCGAAGACGGTGCTCTACCAGGCTGAGCTATACTCCGACGCGGCGCGCCATATAGCCCGGGCTTTCTGCCCACGCAACGCGTCCGGCGCCGCTAATGGCGCCCGGCTGCGAAAGAGGCGGCGATTGTGGCGCCGAACCCGGATTGCGGATCGCAAACCTGCGCGTTATATGCCCGCTCCTTACGCTGCTGGGGCGTAGCCAAGTGGTAAGGCAGCGGTTTTTGGTACCGCCATTCCCAGGTTCGAATCCTGGCGCCCCAGCCAACGCGTCTCTTCCGCCAAAATTCAGATCGACCGCCGGTCGCCGGCGCGCGCCGGTCAGCCCGCTGTGGCGCCTGCGTGATCAGTTCGCACTGGCGAACATCCCGCCGTCGCAAGATTTTCACTGGCCATTGCATATTCGCCAGTTGATAACTTTGGGGAGCCGGTGCTAGCGTCGCGCCTCCATAAGCGAGGGGTGCGCGTGCGCGCCGCTTGCCAAGTGCAAATGAACAGATGACGGCGGATCAACCGCTGCAAATTTCGACGGGGAAGGAACAGACAGAACCAATCTAACTTTCCTTCGGGTCGAGGTCGCCGCTCTGCGGCGTTGGGCCGTTCAGTTAATGACAGGTCCGAACAAGAATTCGGAGCGCGGGGCGGGCATGCTCTAGCGCGGTATCATGCGAGGCGATTTATGAAGTTCACACCTTATGTTCGCGCGTGCGCTCTGGCTGCGGCCGGCGCAGCCGTTTCGGCGGGCGCGGCTCACGTGCAGCTCGATCGCGCGGTGCAGGTCGCGCAACAGGCGACCGAACAGGGCATTCAGAACCAGACGCAGGTGGAGCAGCTGGACGATCAGCGGGTGGATCTGGCGCGGGAATACCGCGCGATCCTGCAGCAGATCGAATCCCAGCGCCTGTTCGTCGATCAGCAGCGTGTGTTTCTGCGGTCGCAGCAGAACGAGATCGAGTCGCTGAACGAACAGATCGGCCGGGTCGACAATGTGAAGGTCGAGCTGCTGCCGATGATGCGCCAGATGGTCGTCAATCTGCGCAACTTCATCGACCTGGACCTGCCGTTCCAGCTCAGCGAACGGATCGAGCGGGTCGAGCGCCTGGAAGAGACGCTGAACGACGCCGAGATCACCGAGGCGGAACGCTATCGCGTTATCCTGAACGCCTACGAGATCGAAATGGCCTATGGCCGCGGCATCGACGCTTATGAAGGCCCGCTGGAAGAAGGCGGCGCCGACACGGTCGATTTCCTCCGCCTTGGCCGGATGATGCTGATCTACCGCACCAAGGACGGCAACGATTTCGGCTACTGGGATCGGGAGTCCGGTTCCTGGCAGCCGCTGCAGGGCGACTATAACCTCGAACTGCAGAAGGCCTTCCGTATCGCCAACGATGCGGCCGCGCCCGAGCTTCTGCTCTCGCCGGTTCCGGGTCCCGTGATGGGCACGATGGAAGAAGCCGAGTTCGTGCCGGCCGCCGCGCCGCCGCGTCCGGCCTCCGCGCCGCCCGCCGCTCCCGCCGATGTTGCACCGCCGCCGGCTGCGCCGGTCGGGGACGACGCGGAGGAAGCCGAAGCGGCCGACGACGCCGAAGCCGAAGCTGAAGAATAGGACCAGCGGATTTCCGCGGAGCGATATCGATGAAAATCAAGGCATTTGTCATTACGGCGGTTGCGGCCATGGGGCTCGCCGCCATCTCCGGCGCGGCTTACGCGCAGGCCGACCGTCAGCCGGCGACCTCGCTGGATGAGCTGCTCAGCCGCATCCAGCAGGACTCGGCCGAGGCCAACCGGGCCTATCAGGAGCGTCTGGAAGACTTCCAGTCGGCCCGCAATCAACAGCAAGGCATTCTGAATCAGGCCCGCGGCGAACTGAACGCGCTGCAGGGCGAAGCCGCCGCGCTGCAGGCCCAGTTCGACCAGAACCAGGCTCAGATCGACACGCTGGACGCCCAGCTGCGCGAAGCGCAGGGCGAATTCGGCGAACTGTTCGGCGTCGCCCGCCAGACGGCCGGCGAATTCGCCTCGGTCATCCGGTCGAGCATGGTCTCGGCGCAGTTCCCGGGACGCGCCCGCGCCCTGACGCAACTGTCCGAATCCACGACCCTGCCGACCCGTGAAGAGCTCGACGCCCTGTGGCAGGTGGCCCTTCGCGAAATGATCGAGCAAGGCCGCGTCGTGACGTTCGATCGTCCGGTCTCCAACCTCGGCGACGGCCAGGCGCTGCCGGTGACGCGCGTCGGCGTGTTCGCCCTGTTCGCCGACGGCCCGGGAGGCATCAGCTTCCTGCGCTATAATGGCGACACCGACCTGCTGGCCACGCTGGACCGTCAGCCTCCGGGCCGTATCCGGTCCGCGGCCTCCCGCGTCGCCAGCGCCGATCCGAACGAAGTCGTGAGGGGGCCGGTCGACCCGTCCCGCGGCACGCTGCTGGAAATCCAGCGCGACGTGCCGACCCTGCGCGAACGCGTGATGGACGACGGCGGCCCGATCGGGAAAGTCATCCTGGTCTTCCTGGCCATCGGCCTGATCCTGGGCTTTGTCCGCCTGTTCATGCTGTTCACCACCTCGATGGCGGTTCGCAGCCAGGCGTCCAATCCGTCGCGTCCGAAGAAGGGCAACCCGCTCGGCCGCGTGCTGCTGGTGTATGAAGAGCACAAGACCGAAGGCATCGAGACCGTCGAACTCAAGCTGGACGAACAGATCCTGCGTGAGAACGCCCGTCTGGAAGCCGGCCTCGGCCTGCTGAAGCTGATCGCCGCGGTGGCTCCGCTGCTCGGCCTGCTCGGCACCGTGGTGGGCATGATCCAGACCTTCCAGGCGATCACGCTGTTCGGCACCGGCGACCCGCAGATCATGGCCGACGGTATCTCCGCCGCCCTGATGACGACGGTGCTGGGTCTGGTCACGGCCATCCCGGTCCTGATCGTCCACTCCTTCTGCGCGAGCGCGGCGCGTTCGACGCAGCAGATCCTGGACGAGCAGGCCGCCGGCCTGGTGGCCGAGCGCGCCGAACGCACTACGGGCGCGGCCTAAGGGAGAACCGTCTAATGGGATGGCTTAATCCAGCCAGAGCCTGGGACGGCCTTCAGCAGTTCCTGGATATGGGCGGACCGGTCCTGGTCGTTATCCTGATCGCGACGTTCATTCTGTGGGCGCTGATCCTGGAACGCGCGCTGTATTACGCATTCGCCCACAAGGCGAACGTGGCGCGCGTCACCCGGGAATGGGAAGCCAGGAGCGATCACAGCTCCTGGTACGCCCACGCCATCCGGGACAAGCTGATCTCCCAGATCAAGCTGAAAGCAGAGCAGAATGTGGCCCACATCAAGACCGTGGTGGCGCTCGCGCCGCTGCTGGGCCTGCTGGGCACGGTTGTCGGCATGGTGTCGGTGTTCGACGTCATGACCGTCGCCGGTTCGTCGGACGCGCGCGGCATGGCCGCGGGCGTTTCGCGGGCCACCATCCCGACAATGGCGGGCATGGGGGGCGCGATCTCCGGCCTGTTCTTCAGCTATCAGTTCGAGCGGCGTGCGCGGCGTGAAACCGCCGTTGTCGCCGATCACCTCGAAATCGAACACTAGAGGGTAGAATCCATGCGCAGACGTCCGCGCAAGCCAGGGAGTGACGAGGCGGAAATCAACATGACGCCGATGCTCGACATCGTCTTCATCCTGCTGATTTTCTTCATCGTCACCGCCACCCTCACCCGCGAGCAGGGGATCGACATGCGGCCGCCGCCCGACAGCGCGGAAGACCCGCCGCAGAACCCGCCGCCGGTGATCCTGATCCAGGTCGACGACACCAACACGATCTTCGTCAACAATCTGCAGACGGATATCGAGCGGGTGAGCGCCCGGATCGAGCGGTTCCTGTCCGACAATCCGCGCAGCCCGGTGCTGATCGATACAGCCTCGGAAGCCGATCACGGCGTTATCGTGCGGATCTGGGACCAAGCGAAGGTCGTGGGCGCTGACGCGGTCAGCATCCAGACCCCCGACAGCTAGAACGAGCAGGTGCAACCGTGAGAGCCAAGAGCCGCGTCGACGTCGATCAGGAAGATGTTGAGCTGAACCTCACGCCCATGCTGGACGTGGTGTTCATCCTGCTGATCTTCTTCATCGTCACCGCCGTTTTCGTGAAGGAATCCGGCATCGATGTGAACAAGCCGGTGGTCGAGGTTCAGACCCAGCGGAACCCGTCGGTTCTGGTGGCCGTTTCGGCCAACGACACGGTCTGGATCGATAACGGCGAATACAATGTCGCCAATATCCGGCCGGTGCTGGAAGGCCTGAAGAACGAGAACCCGCGCCTGGAAATCGTGCTGCAGGGCGATGCAACCGCCAATATCGGCACGACATTGCAGGTTCAAAAAGTCATCGATGGCCTGGCCATTCCGGTGTATATTTCTACCGAGCAAAGATAGGAGACGACGATGCCCATTCTTATGCGTCTTCTGATTGGCATCCCTCTTGGGGCGATTGTCGCCATTCTGCTGTTCCTCGTGATGCGCGCCCTGATCGCGATGGGCGACGTGTCGATCGACGAAAAGCGCGACGCCGTGCGGGTTGATATCCGCCCGGAGGTCGAGGAAGTGACCGTCATGCAGCGCGACATGACGCCGGACAAGGTGAAGCAGGTCGACCCGCCGCCCCCGCCGCCGGAAATCCGCAAGCAGAAATCCATCCAGCCGACCGAATCGCTGGTGAATATCGGCGGCGAGATTCCGGAATTCGAGCAGCCTGACCTGTCGAAGAGCGACATCAGCTTCAACGTGTCCGACCGCGACGCGCAGCCGATGGTCCGCATCCCGCCGGTGTATCCGCCGCGGGCCGCCGAACAGGGCGTGCAGGGCAACTGCATCATGAATTTCGACGTCAGCCCTGATGGCGTTCCGATCAATATCCGCGCGTCCAGCTGCACCAGCAGCCTGTTCGAGCGGACGTCGATCCGCGCTGTCGAAAAGTGGAAATACGCGCCCAAGATCGTCGACGGCGCGCCAGTTTCCCGGACGGGCGTCGTGACGCAAATCGATTATCAGCTCGCGGACTGACGTAAGCCGCGAGGCCGGGCCGAGGTCTTTCGCCCGGGAACGATAACAAACGGGATGGCCGCCGGTGCGGCGGCCATCCCGGCCAAAATCGAGAGTTGGAGGAGTCCGTGACCCGGATCATGCTTGGACAAGTCTGCCGGTCTGCATTTGTCGCCTTGGCCGTCGCGACGATGACCGTGGCCGTCGCGCAGCCGGCGAACGCTCAACGCGCGGGTCAGGAAGAGGAAGCGCCGGACGACGGCGTCGACCGGACGTTCAGCACGGAAATCGGCGAGATCGCGCTGAAAGCGCAGGAAGAGATGGAGACCGATCCGGGCGCCGCTCTGCAGACGATCAATCGCGGGCTGGAGCGGGACGCCTCGCCGTATGAGCGGTACACGCTGCTGCGGATGCGCGGCTCCGCCAATTACGACCTCGACCGGGTCCCGCAGGCGGTGGCGGACTGGCAGGAGGCGCTGGCGCTCAACGTCGCGACGCCGCAGGAAGCCTCCGACCTCAACGTGAATATCGGCCAGCTGCTGATCCTCAGCGGCGAAGTCGAGCGGGGCGCGGCCATTCTGGAGAACTGGCTGGCCAATAATCCGCCCAAGGAAACGGTCCTGATGACGCTGGCCCAGGCGCTGGCGCAGGCCGATCAGGAGCGCCGTGCGCTGCCCTACGCCGAGCAGGCGTTCGAGATGGCCAGCCCGAAGGAGCGCAAGCACTTCGACCTGCTGAACTATCTCTATAACGCGCTCAACATGCCGGAGCGTCAGGCGGACATCATCCGCGAGATGCTGAACCGCTGGCCGGACGACAAGAACCTCTGGAACGGCTGGGTGTCGATGCTCTCGCAAGGCGACCGCGCGCGCGAGGCGTTCGAGGTGAACAAGCTGATGTACGTGAACGGCATGCTGACCACGTCTGACGACGTGCTGCGGCTGGTTCAGTACTATTCCTTCTTCGAAGTGCCGTTCCGCGGCGCCCAGATTCTGGAGCGGGAAATGAATGCGGGCCGGGTCGAGGCGACCCAGACCAACACGGAGCTGCTGATTAATCTGTGGCGTCAGTCGCGCGAGTATGACCGCGCGATCCCGGCGCTGCGCGAGGCGGCGGCCCGCTCGTCCAGCGGCGAATTGTTCGAGCAGCTGTGCGAGGCGCACTATTCGGAGGGCGAATATTCCGAAGCCGAGCAGGCATGCCAGCAGGCGATCCAGAAGGGCGGCCTGGAAGCCCCCGGCAATGACTGGGTGCTGATCGGCAACTCCCGCTACGAGCGCGGTCAGCGCGAAGGCGCGCTGGAAGCGTTCGAGCGCGGCCTGGACTATTCCCACTCGCGCAGCACCGCGCGCGGCTGGATCGACTTCATCAACGGCGAAATCGCCGCCGAGAAGGCGCGCGAGGACTTCGCCAAGACGGTCGAACGTGAAGAGTGCATCATCACGATCGAACGGATCCGCCGGGACGACGTCCTGGGCGACCGCGGCACGGAAATTCCCGAGCGCTGCCGTCAGTATGAGGTGTATGTCGAGTAGCGCCTGACGGCGGTCTCTCGACCCTGAAATGCGCCCCGGCCCATGGCCGGGGCGTTTTTCGTTTGGCCGGATGCGTCAGGCGTTCAGGTGGTCAGGCCTCGATGCCCGCCGCGACGAGGGCGAACGCGAATTCGAACGCGTCGTCCCACAGCGCGTCGAACCGGCCGGTCTTGCCGGCGTGACCGGCGTGCATCTCGGTCCTCAGCAGCGTCACGCCGGGGTCGGTCCGCAGTTCCCGTAGGCGGGCGACCCATTTGGCTGGCTCCCAATAGGTCACGCGCGGGTCCGTCAGGCCGGCGGTGGCGAGAATGTGCGGATAGGCCATCGCCCGGACATTGTCATAGGGGCTGTAGGCGGCGATCACGTCATAGGCGGACGCGTCCTCCAGCGGATTGCCCCATTCCGGCCATTCGGGCGGCGTCAGGGGAAGGCTCGGGTCGCACATCGTGGTCAGCACATCCACGAAGGGCACCTGAGCCACCGCGCCGGCGAACAGGTCCGGCGCGGCGTTCACGGCGGCGCCGACCAGCAAGCCGCCCGCCGAGCCGCCCATTGCCACGATCCGCCCGGGCGAGGTGTAGCCCGCGTCGGCCAAGGCCCGGCCGGCGGCGATGAAGTCGCTGAACGTGTTGGGCTTCTTCTCCAGCTTGCCATCCAGATACCAGCCATAGCCCTTGTCCTTGCCGCCCCGGACATGGGCGACGGCGAAGATCATGCCGCGATCGACCAGCGAAAGCGGCTTGATGCGGAACGCGGCCGGGGTGGAGTGTCCATAGGCGCCGTAGCCGTACAGCAGCAGCGGCGCGGCGCAGTCCAGCGCCTGGCCGCGGCGGTGGAGGACGGTGACCGGCACGGCCTGCCCGTCCTCGGCGCGGGCCTCGATCCGCTTTACGACATAGGCGTCCGGATCATGGCCGCTCGGCAGCTCCTGGCGCTTGCGCAACGTCCGGGTGCGGCTGGCCATGTCGTAGTCATAGGTCTCCTCGGGCCGGGCGGGAGACTCATAGGTCACGCTCAGCGTGTCGGTGTCGAACTCGAACCCTTCGGAGATTCCCAGCGAATAGGCTTCATCCTCGAAGGCGATGGCGTGTTCCTCGCCAGTCGCATATTCGTGGATGACGATGCGGGGCAGGGCGTTTTCCCGCTCCATCCGCACCTGCCAGCGCCGGAACCCGCAGACGTCGAGGATCAGCACGCCGGGCCGGTGGGGCACGAAATCACGCCAGTGTTCGGGCGTCAGCCGGTCCAGATCGGCCTCGGCGATCTTGAAATCCACCGCGCCGCCCGCGTTGGTGTGGATGTAGAAACGGCCCTCGGCTTCGATCAGCTCGTACTCGACCCCCGGCGTCCGCGCGGCGACCAGCCGCGCATCGGTTTCCGGACGCATCGCATCAATCATCCGGATTTCGCTGGTCGTGTGATCGTGGGTGCTGATCAGGACCCAGGAATGGGCGTCCGACAGGCCGACCGATACGAAGAAGCCGGGATCGGCCTCCTCATAGACCAGGTCCGCCGCCGCGCCGCCGCGCCGGCTGCGATAGACACGGTTGGGCCGGTTATTGTCGTCACGCCAGATCCAGAACAGCGTCTCGGAATCGGCGGCCCAGACGAAATCACCGGCGCTTTCGTCGGTGATCGTCTCGATGTCCTGTCCGGTATCCAGATCCCGCACGCGGATTTCGAAATATTCCGAGCCGCGGAGATCGACCGCCCAGGCGATAAAGCGGTGGTCCGGGCTGTGATGGATTTCGGCGAGGTCGAAATATTCGGAGTCTTTGGCTTCGGCGTCTCCGTCCAGCAGGATCTGTTCGGGCCCGCCGCCGCGCGGGCACCGCGCGAACACAGGATACTGCCCGCCCTCGCGGTACCGGGTGTAATATTCGAACGGCCCATCGGGCGAGGGGACCGAAGCGTCGTCCTCCTTGATCCGTCCCCGCATCTCCGCGAACAGGGCCTCCACGAGCTCCTTCGCCGGGGCCATGACGGCGTCCGTATAGGCGTTCTCGGCGTCCAGATGGGCGCGGATGTCGGCTTGCAGACGCGAAGGGTCGCGCATGACCGCCTGCCAGTCCGGGTCCCGCAGCCAGGCATAGTCGTCGGTTCGCGTGCGCCCGTGCAGCGTGACGCTGTGCGCCTCTTTCCGGGCGCGCGGGGAGGCGATCCCGCCGGAGCGGGAAAAGCCGCCGCCTGACGTTCCGTCAGCCATGCCTATTCCGGGATTTCCCCGGGTTCGAAGTCCAGAACGGATCCGTTGATGCAGAAGCGCTGGCCGGTCGGTCCGGGGCCGTCGTCGAAGACATGGCCCATATGGGCGCCGCAATTGGCGCAGTGCACCTCGGTCCGCGTCCGCATCAGCTTGCGGTCGGTCTTGGAGCCCAGGGCCTCGTCGCTCTTCGGCTTGGTGAAAGACGGCCAGCCGGAGCCGGAATCATATTTGTCGCCGGAACTGAACAGCGGCGCGCCACAGACCGCGCATTTGTATTCCCCGGACCGCTTTTCGGCGTTTAGCGGGTGGGAAAAGGGGGCTTCCGTCGCTTCCTCGAACGCGATGGCTTTCTGCTCGTCGGTCAGGTCGGCCGCGTCGGGAGCTTTCGAATCCTTGGACATTTGCGTCTCCGGTCGGTTAGCGGTGCCAGACTAGCAGGTTTTGGCGCGCCGGGAGACGGCCGGGCGCCGCCGAAACCGCTACCAAACGTTAAACAGAGCGGTGCTGTATTGAGCGCTTCCGATGGAGATGCCGATGCTGGCGGAAGATCGCGCACAGGCGCTGGCGCCCGCGCCGGACGAGCAGGATGGCCGCGCCGGCGGATTGCGCTCGCGGACCATGCTCGCCAAGCGCGTGACGGATGTGGTCTGCCTGCCATCCAGCGAGATCAGCCCGCAGGAGCGCCAGCTGGCCGGGGACCTTCTGGTCGAGATGCTGCTGGAGGGCGACGCCGATCTCCGCCGCCGCTGCGCCAACCGGGTCGCGGCGCTGACCGATCCGCCGCACCGCGTCCTGCGGCTGCTCGCCCGGGACGAGGTGGAAATCGCCGAGGCGATCCTGGCCAATAGCGAGGCGCTGACGGACGCCGACCTGGTGGAGATCGCCAAGGACACGACGGTCCAGCACCGCTGCATCCTGGCCAAGCGCGACGATCTCAGCGAACTGGTGGTCCAGGCGCTGATGGAGCCGATGGAGGAGGACGTCGTCCGCGCGCTCCTCTGCAACGCATCGGCGCGCTTTTATCACCGCACGCTGGACCGGGTGATCAGCGCCTCCCGCAAGAATGCGCAGCTGCCGCGCCTGATCCTGCGGCGTCAGGAGCTGCGAGCGTCGCAGGCTCTGGCGATGTTCTGGTGGTCGGGGCCGGAGGAGCGCCGTGTGATCCTGACCCGGTTCGCCGGGGAGCGACGCCTGCTGCAGGGCGCGGCCGCGGACGTGTTCGCGGTCGCCGCCGCGGAAGGTTGGCAGGACCCGCTGTCGCGCAAAGGCCTGCAATTCATCGATCGCCGCCAGCGGAACCGGCTGGCGATCGCCAAAAGCCCGTATGACAGCCTCGAGGAGGCGGTGATTGCCGCCGAGGGCGGGATGACGCGCGAGCTGGTCGCGGAGATCAGCTATCTGTCCGGCATCAAGCCGGTGACCGGTGCGCAGATGTTCACCGATCTGGGGGGCGAGCCGCTGGCGATCCTGTGCAAGGCCACCGGGCTGAAACGCCCGGCGCTGGTTTCGCTCTGGAAGGGGCTGAAACGCGATGGCGCCAGCCTGGACGCCCCGTCGGAGGCCTTCGCCCGCGTCATCGAGACCTATGACGTGATGTCGAACGAAAAGGCCCAGACCGTGCTGCGTTACTGGAACTGGTCGCTGACCTCGGCCCTGTCGCCGGCGCTGGTCGACGCCATCCGCAACGGCGCGGACCCGGACGATGACGAGCTGGGCCTGGCCGGGCGCACCGCGGCGCTGGTGCTGGACCTCTAGGCCGCGGCCGACGCCTCGGCGCGGATCCTCTCGATCATCGAAGCAAGACCGTTCGAGCGCTGCTGGGAGAGGTTTTCCGCCAGATCCAGCTGGCGGAAGACGTCCATGGCGTCGACGTTCAGGATGTCGGCGGGCGCGCGCCGGTCGAACAGCCGCATCAGGATCGCGATCAGGCCGCGCACGATATGGGCGTCGCTATCGCCCCGGAAATGCAGCGTGTCGTCCGCTGCGGGCTCGGCGACCAGCCAGACCTGAGAGGCGCAGCCGCGGACGCGCGTGGCGTCGTTGCGCTCGGCGTCGTCCAGCGGTTCAAGTTCCCGCCCCAGTTCGATGACGTGACGATAGCGCTGCTCCCAGTCGTCGAGCAGCTCGAATTCGTCGATGAGGTCCTGGATTCGCGTGTCGGTCATGGCCTTGCACGGGGAGGTAGCCTCCCCGCCTCAAGGCCTCAAGGGGCAGGAACGTCTTCCGGCGCATCCGCCTGGGCGGAGGCCGCGGATTCGGCAATGGCGTAGCGCGCCTGCTGCACGGCGATGCCGCCCACCAGCCGGGCGGCGGTGGCGGATTCCTGAGCGGCTTCGCACAGGCCCGGTTTGCGGGAGCAGAAATCGCCGGCGGAGCGGCGGGCCTCCGCCGCCGTATCGGCGGGCGCAACTGCGCCGCCGTCAGGCTGACGGGGTATGAACGCGGCGACCACCGCTAGAAAAAAGATCGCCTTGAGTACGAACCGCATCGCTTCCGTCTCTGATGGAGGGGGTCCCCAAAGACAGGGAGACCGTACCGAGACGGCAATAAATTTCCGACAACAGACACCGTAAACGGTTTACGAAGCGCCCCCGGAAATTTTCCTCAATTTGAAGTGGTTGCGGCCGCGTCGACCGTTGCGGGGTTCTCCGCCGTCATTCCGCCGAGCGTGACCGTGCCGGTCGGCGGCGTGACCCGCCCGGCGGCGAAAACAGTGGCGCCCAGGCATTCGCTGGCGTCCTGCAGCTGGTGCTCGGCGATGCAAAAGGCGTCTTCATATTTGAAGTGGGCGGCGGCCACGCACTGGCGCATGTGCAGCAGCGAGAAATCGAGGCAGGATTTGGCCGTTGGCAGGTTCAGAAGATGCTCCACCAGATCGGGGCGGGTGGACGACACGCCCATCGCCCGCAGCGCGCCCAGCGTCATCATCACGCCGATGGCGTCCGCGTTTTCGTCGGCGCGCGTCATCGGCGTGCTGAACGCCGGGGCGGGGCGGTAATCGACCGTCGACCAAAAGGCCGCGCGGCGCATCTGGGCGCTTTCGGCGGGTTCGTCCGCGGCGATCGGCGCGCCATAGGACACGTTGGCCTTCATGTCGCCGGACGGGGTCGTGATTCTCTTCGGGGTCTGCAGGACCTCCAGCCGGGCCGGACGGTCGCGCGCGATCATGTTGCTCCAGCCCCGGGTCTGCAGGTCATAGGATTCCTGCTTCAGCCGGCTGCTGGCCAGCTCCAGCTCCGCCGCGTCGTCCCGCATCACGTCCAGGACGACGCCGGCCGCTTCCCGCGCGCCTTCGAAGCTCAGCACATAGGTCGGCTCGTTCAGCATGCCCTGGATCAGCTGATCCTCGCCGTAATATTCGGAGACCTTGCGGACCCGGTCGACGAATTCGGGCTGCTGGGCGGCGATGAAGGCGGCGTAGGACAGCCAGCCGTCGGTGAGCACGTTGGCGGTATAGCCGGCCAGCGTGTCCATGATCGCGTCCAGATCGGACGGCTCCTCGATCACGCGCTCCTCGATCGCGGCGAGGTCGCGCTGGAACAGCGCATAATCGGCGACATTTTCGACGAGCGGGTCGGAGACGGCGCTGATCGCGCCTTCCTCGGCAGGCGCGGCGGCTTCGGCCTGGGCGGCGCTGCGCGCCTCGGCCAGCGTAACCTCGGGCAGCGTAACCTCGGGCAGGGCGGCGTCCGCCGGGGCGCTATCCCCAGATTCGTCGGCGTCGTCGGACCCGCGCAGGGCGGGGGCCTCGCCAAGCTCTCCGGGCTCTGAAGGCGTTGAATCTTGGGCGGCCACGGGGCCCAGGCCGGCGATCGCCCATATCGCGCCGGCCGCAGCCACTGTCACCAGCTTCATACGCCCTCCCCCTTGATCATTATTCGCCGATTTTGCCACCTGACCGCAGTCTGCGCCATCGGCCAGACCAGTAGGCGACGATAGGCCGGGAGCCGGAAACCAATCGTTACCTACGATATGGCGAAGAGGGGATTGCCATCCGCGTTAACGATTCAGCATTTGTTAACGGCGAAAGCGAAGACTGCGATAGCCGCGTGGAGCTGATTCCCGCGCATAAGCTATTGGCTCGATGAGCGTTTCTTCGCCCAAGCCCGCGCCGCGTAACGGCCAGGCGTCCCGGCTGGCCCATATCGCCTGGTGCGCCGCCGTTCTGGCGGGCGGCGGGATCGCCCTTGTTGCGGGCGTTCCCCCCCTGTCGGCCGGCATTGCCGCGGGCGCGTGCCTGATTCCCCCCGCTCTGGGCCTGGCCCTGTTCCCCCTGATCCGGCTGGAATGGACGCAGGTGACGGTCGTTTCGGCCTGGACGGCGCTGGCTCTGGCGGCGTGCGCCGTGCTGGGCGCGACCTCGGCCGCCGCCTGCTGGTTCCTGATTCCCCCAGCCATCGCTTTCACGCTCGGCCGGCGGTCGCTGATTCTGGAGACCGGGGTCAGCAGCGCGCTGGCGCTGGCGCTGGCTATCGCGCTGGACGCGGGCGGTCTGGCCCCGGCGCTGTACCCGGCCGCCGACAATCCCGTGCTGGCCGCGGTGGCTGTCGCGATGGCGCTGACGCTGGCGACGGCGGCGGCCATCGGCGCGCGCCGTCAGGCGCTGCTGGAGCGCGCCGCGGTGCGCCGCCGGCACCATGTGCAAAGCCAGTTTTCCGAATACGCCCCGGCGGCGGTGCTGCGGCTGGATTCCAGCGGCGTCATCCAGGACGTCGCCGGCGCGGCGGAGCGGACCCTGCGCCGCGACCGCGCCGTGCTGATCGGAACCGGCCTCGGCGCGCTGGCGGCGGACGAGGCGATGGCGAGCGCGATCAAGGCGGCGCTGGAGGAATCGCGTTCGGCGGGCGTCGAGACGGCGGTGGACGTGGCCCTCGGCGATGCGGTGATCGAGCTGCGGTTCAGCGCCGCGGGCGACGGCGCGGTGGCGCTGGCGCTCGATGTCACCGAACGGGCGCGCCGCGAGGACGCCCACCGGGACGAGCGCGACGCGGCCGTCGCGGCGAGCGACGCCAAGTCCCGCTTCCTGGCCAGCATGAGCCATGAAATCCGCACGCCGCTGAACGCGATTATCGGCTTCTCCGACGTCATGAAACAGCGCCTGTTCGGCCCGATGCCGGCCCGCTATGCCGAGTATGCCGACCTGATCCATGAGAGCGGGCGGCATTTGCTCGATCTGGTCGGGGACGTCCTCGACATGTCGAAGATCGAGGCCGACCGCTATGAGCTGAAGCTGGAGCAGATGGACGCGCGGGACGTCGCGGCCGCGGCGACCAAGCTGGTCCGCCTGCGCGCCGAGGAGACCGGCGTGGCGCTCGAGCTGGATTGCGGCCTGGCGCCGCTGCCGGTGCGCGCCGACCGCAAGGCCTTGCGCCAGATCCTGCTGAACCTGCTCTCCAACGCGCTGAAATTCACCGAAAAGGGCGGCGAGGTGCGCCTTGCGCTGCGGTCCGACGGCGGCGAATTGCTGCTGGAGGTCGCCGATACCGGCGCGGGCATGAGCCCCGAGGAAGTCGCGCGGGTCGGCCAGCCCTTCCAGCAGGCCGGCAGCGCCGGCGCCTCGGCGGAACGCGGCTCGGGCCTCGGCCTGTCGCTGGTCGCGGCGTTGGCCAAGCTGCATGGCGGGACGCTTGAGATCGATTCGGTGCTGGGCGAGGGGACCGTCGCGCGCGTGCACCTGCCGATCCTGGAGGCCGCCGCTCCGGTGACGCGGCTGGATGCGCGCGCGCGGCTGCAGCGCGCCGCGGTGGCGGGCGAGGAGATCCGCAAGGCCCAGGCCCAGGCGGAAGCCCAGGCCTGACGGCTGGACCCCAGTTATTTCCGGTTTCTGCTGCTGGGCGTGTCGCCGGCGGCCAGGAAGGCCAGGGCGGCGGAGAGGTCGCCAATCTCGAGATAGTAGAGCTTCGCCCGGCTGTCGGAATATTCGACCGTCAGGCGCGCGACGTCGCGCGGGTCGAGCGCGGCCAGTTCCTGAAGCGAGTCCAGCGGCAGGCTCCAGTACAGGAAGCTGCCGTCAGGGTCCGGGAACTGGACCTCCCGCTCCACGTGACCCGCAGTCCACAGGCGTTTTGAAAGCGCGTCGGGCGTCACGCGGTCGGCCAGCCCGTCGCCGCCGCGGGCCGGGAACAGGCCGCCCAGCGTGGGCTCGACAAAGTCCCGCCACTTCTCGGGGTCGCGGAATTCCATCAGCACGGTGCGCGGCGGCTGGGCGCCCTTGGGCGCGGGCAGGGCCAGGATCAGCTCGCTGCCCTCGCCATCCTCGGCCAGGCCCAGCCGGACGCCGTCGCCCAGATCCTGCCAGAGCGTCCAGGCCATCGCGCCCTCCACGCCATTGCGGGAGGTGCGCCAGGTCTGGTTCTGGCCGGGAAAGTCCTGCCGCTGCAGCGCGGCCCAGCGGGTGAACGCCGCGCGCGCGGTGGCGGCCTCTTCACGCAGCTGGGAGTCGGTGCAGGGCGTGGCGGACGCCTTTTCGATCATGGCGTCCCGGATGGGATCCGGGCGCACGCCGGCGCGCAGTAGCACGCCGCGCGCCTGACGCGCCGAGCCGGACAGGGCGGCGTGCTCGCGATCGCTGAGCAGATGGCATCGTTCGTCGGCGTCCAGCAGGAACTGGCGGCGGGCATAAGCATCGCGCGCATCTGTCCCCGGCGCCGCGGTCGCCAGAGTGGCCGCCAGCAAGGTCCCAATCATGTTTTTCCCCACGCCTTTGCGGCGACCCTAGGGGCAAGGGATTGCGATGCGGTGAATCGTCAGCGCCGGCGATTATGGCGTCCGCGCGCCAGCGCCCAGCCCAGGCTCAAACCCGCCAGAACGCAGAGAAACAGGACGGTCCGCCACATTTCCGGCCGCGTCGGCGGCGGAATGGCCTGCAAGGGCGGGGCGCGGAACGGCCCCCGGTCCTGGACCGTCACCTCGTCCCGCGTCCAGCGCATCACCCGGCCGTCAAAGCCGTCCAGCGCATGGCTGTCGGCCAGATGATCGAGGGACGCGGCGAAATCGCCATCCGCGGCCTCGGTGACCAAGGTGATCCATTCGAGTGGATCGCCGCCAATGTCGAAGCGCGCCGCAACGCCGCCGATGGTCGGCAGGTCCAGACCGGCCGCCACGGCGCTGGAGCCGGACGGAAGGATTTCCCGCACCGTGTCGCCGCGCAGGGCGGCGGCGAAGCTAGACGGTGCGGCGGCCAGGAGTGCGGTCGGGATCGCGCCGCGCGGGGCGAGGATGATTCTGTTGGCGCCATGCTCCGGCGCGGCGGCGGTGACAGCGGCGATGCCGGGGGCGGCGCCGGCTCGGCGGGCCAGTTCGGCCAGCAGGCGCAGCCGGGCGGCGCGGTCGTCGGCCTCCACAGGCGGCAGGACGAGGTGCGCGCCCGCGCCGAAATCGCCGGCGGCGAATGCGAACAGATCCAGCTGGTCGCTCATCCCCTCGCGGTCGATGCGCAGCCGTTTGAAGGAGATCGGGGACGGGCCGCCGGTCGGCGGGCAGAATTCGGTATCCGTGACCGGCGCCAGGTCCGGGGCGAATCCGATCCGGTTGCGCCCGGGAACCAGCAGGCCCGCAGGCAGGGTCACGCTGGCGGATGCCGCCTCCGTCACCGGCATGTCGTGAAGCGGCCGTCCGTTCAGCGTCAGGCGCAGACGGGAGTCTGGCGCCACCGCATCCGCACCGTCCAGCTCCAGCCGCAAGGCGGCGCGGGCGGGCTTGCCGTTGAGGACGAAGACGGAGCTGGCGGGCTCCGGCGACCAGGAATTTTCGAAAACCGGCGCGGCGAAGTCCTGCTGCTGACCGCCGGACATGGCGTAGGCGCGCATATGGTCGGCAGCTGCGGCGGGGTTGGGCGCATGAATCTCCAGCGTCACGGAGGGGCCGGATTTGAATTCGAACCAGGCCTCGTCGCCCTCGGAAGGCTCATATTCCACGATGAGTTCGCTGGCGGTCGGTTCCGCGAAGGTGAATTGCGGGGCGGTGGGTGCGCGCACGCCGATGGCGATGGCCGTCCATGCCTCGAACGCGGCGCGCGCGTCCCCGGTCATGTCTTCGGAAGCCAGATAGACGGTTTCCGGCGACAGGAATTCGGAGCGCAGCCAGGCGTCGAACGGGCCCAGGGCCGCGATCTGCGGCGGGGCGGTCGTCAGCTCCGCCTGCGAGACGGCGAGGTCCAGAATCCATTCACCGTCGCCGGGCCGGGGACATTCGCCGCCGGGCGACACGAAGGCGATCTCCGCCACGTTGCGGCCCGAGCGCAGATAGCGCGCCGGGAAATCCACCTGGGCGTTGAAGGGATAGGGCTCCGGCCGCAGCACGGCCGGATCGGAATTGTTCAGGCGGACGGCGATGGAGGCATGCGGCGCCGGTTCGTTGTCGCCCGGCGTGGCGGACAGGACGAGACGGAGATTCTCCGCCTCCAGCCCCGCGGGCAGGTCGAACGCGACCTTCGCGCGCCAGCCGCGCCAATCTAGACTGCGCTCCGCGCCGGACGGCGACAGCGACTCCAGAGGCAATGTGTGAAGAGCAGACTCCCCGGCGCGCGCAAACCCCGGCCAGGCTGCCGCGGTGAAGGCCGCGGCGATTCCGGCAAGGCGCGCCAAGCGCGTCATTTCGGGACAGCGCCAGTCCATAACCGGCTGATGGCCAGCAATTCCCGGACCGGGCGGGCGCAATGGCGGCCCTGAAGGCCTCTATCTGGGTTGCTGCGCTGGTCCGGCGCGCCCAGTCAGCGGGCGCGGCGGCCTATGTCGTGCGCCGGGGCGATCCGGACGCCGGGATTGTGATCGTGAAGGTCGCGCGTCTGGACGGCACGGCCGACATCTTCCTGCCCTCGCGGGACATGGAGGGGGAGCGGGCCTGGCGGCAGGCCGCGGGCGCAGCGCCGGAACCGGATGCAGATGCGCTGGTCCAGCGCGAGACAGGCTACGATCCCGATTGCTGGGTCGTGGAGATCGAGGACCGCGAGGGCCGGCACTTCCTGACCGAACCGGTGCTGGAGCCCTAGGAAGTCGGGCCTCAGGCCGCGACGTAGGCGATCACCAGCGCGACGCCGAGCAGGATCGCGGTCCAGATCGACATCGTTCCGGAGGGCAGGGCGCGGGCCACGGCGCCGCCGGGCGTGAAGACCTCGCCCAGCGTGCGGCCCCAGCGGGCCTGGGCGCCGCGCGCCACGCCGCCCAGATGCGCCATCAGCCGGCCGGCCATGTCGCCGATCCAGACTCCCGCGCCATAGCCCAGCTTCCGGTAGACCCAGTCGAAATCCAGGATCGTGCTGAGCTTTTCGTGCGGCGCCAGATTGACCAGGCGCAGGATCACGAAGGCCGCCGTCGCCCCGAACAGGAGCTGGTACTGGGTCAGCACATGGTCCCACGTATAGGGGTTATAGGCCGTGTTGTAGGGCAGGATGGCGTAGAGCCACTGATACCCGCCCCAAGGGAAGGCGAGCGCGATACACAGCGCGGCGGCCAGGCCCATCGCCAGAAGCATGTTGAACGGCGCTTCCGCCGGACGCCGGCCCGAATCGTGGCCGAAGAAGGCGGAATAAGGGATCTTGATGCCCGCATGCTCCAGCACGCCGGCGGAGGCGAAGATCAGAATCAGCCAGATCACCCAGTGACCCTCTTCGGCCACGGCGGCCAGGATCATCGACTTGGTGACGAAGGCCGACAGCAGCGGCAGGGCCGAGATCGAGGCCGCGCCGATGATGCAGAAGAAGGCGCTGAGCGGCATCGACTTGAACAGGCCGCCAAGCTGGGACACGCGCGCGGTGCCGGTGCGCATCAGGACAGCGCCGATCGACATGAACAGCAGCGCCTTGAAGATCACATCGGCGAAGGCGTGGGCGACTGCGCCATTCAGCGCCAGCGAGGTGCCGACGCCGACGCCGACGACCATGAAGCCGACCTGGTTGTTGATCGAATAGCTGAGTACGCGGCGCAGATCGTCCTCGATCACCGCGAAGAAGATCGGGAACAGCGTCATGATCGCGCCGATCCAGATCAGAATCTCCTCACCCGCGAAGCCGCGCGCCAGCGCATAGACCGCCATCTTGGTCGTGAAGGCCGACAGGATGACCCCGCCGGTGACGGTCGATTGCGGATATGCGTCCTGCAGCCAGTTGTGCAGGAAGGGGAAGGCGCACTTGATGCCGAAGGCGAGGAAGACGAGCCATCCGGCTAGGCCGGCGTCCAGTCCGACCTCGTCGAAGGCCAGCGACCCGGTCTGGGCCCAGAGCATGACCGCGCCCGCCAGCAACAGCACGCCCGACAATACCTGGATCACGAGATAGCGCATGCCGGCATTGCGCGAGGCCGTCGTGCCGCGGCGGAAGATCAGGAAAACCGAGGCGATGGCGGTGATTTCCCAGAACACGAACAGGGTCAGGAAATCGCCCGCGAACACCGCGCCCAGCGCCGAACCCGCATAGAATTGCGAGGCGACGTCTTGAACCCGGTCCTTGTTGTGCCAGGCGAAGATTGCGGTGAGGAACGCCGCCAGAATGAAGACCAGGCCGAACGGATAGGACAGGCGGTCCAGCCGGTAGGTGGAGATGTCCATTCCGGCGATCTGGGTCACGCCGCCGGCGACGCCCAGCGTGCTGGGCGCCAGGAACAGCAGGAACGCGGCCAGGGGCGCCAGCACCATGACCAGCTTGCGCACGGTGTGAACCGGAACGACGGCGCAGATCAGGCCGGACAGGAACAGCGCCCAGGCGGGCGAAATCTGGGCGAAGAGGTCAGGCATCGCTGTCCTCCGACTCGCCGTAATAGTCCGGGCCGCGCATCAGCAGAGCGCGCAGCGGCCAGCCCATGAGGACCGCGAAGGCGAAGGAGATGAAACCGAAGATCGCGAAAAAGCCCGGGCGCTCCGCGATTGCGGTCTCGCCGTGGCGGTGCACGAAGAAATCGACCGCCAGCAGGATCATCGCGATGAGAACGATGCAGAGCGAGATCACGTCGCGGGCGAAGGATTTGTCCAGCCACAGGAAGGGCCGGGCGAGCGGATGAATTCCGTTCTCGGGCGCCGGGCGCGGCGTCTTGTCGGTCATTCGACTCCTCCAAAGACCGGCGCGACATAGTCATAGATCGGGCCAGCCAGGAAAAAGAGCACGAGCGCGATCGTGGCGGTCAGCACCGGCGGCAGAATCGTCAGAGGCGGCGCCGTTGCGGTCGAGGCCGCGGCCTTCTCGCCCGAGGCGAAGAAGGCGCGCACCGGGATGACGATCAGATAGCCGACATTCAGAAGCGAGGAGAGGATCAGCGCCAGAAGCGCCCACCAGGCCCCGGCCTCCGCCGCGCCGGCGGACAGGAACAGCTTGGCCCACATCCCGCCGACCGGCGGCAGGCCGGTGATCGACAGCGCCGCGACGAAGAAGGCGCCGAACAGGAACGGCATCTTCCGGCCGAAGCCGCGCGTGTCGCTGACGTCGTTGTAGTGGGTGGCGGTGTAGAAGGCGCCCGCGCACATGAAGAGCGTGATCTTGGCGAAGGCGTGCATCACGATCTGGAACGCCGCGCCGGCCAGAGCCGCGGGCGTCGCCAGCATCGCGCCCAGCGTTACATAGGAGAGCTGGGACACAGTGGAGAAGGCCAGCCGCGCCTTCAGATTGTTCTTGGTCAGCGCGATCACCGATGCGAGCACGATGGAGACCGCCGCGACCATGGCGATGGCGTTCGCCGCCGGGTGGCCCGAGACGATGGACGGGCCGAACAGATAGACGACGACTTTTAGCATGGTGAAGACGCCGGCCTTCACCACCGCCACCGCGTGCAGGAAGGCGGAGACGGGCGTCGGCGCCACCATCGCGTTCGGCAGCCAGGAATGGACCGGCATGAGAGCGGCCTTGGCCGCGCCGAAGGCGTACAGGACCAGAAGGATGCCGATCGTCGCGCCGCCCACCCCGGCGCCGGCGAGCAATCCGCCCTGAACGAATTCGGTCGAGCCGGCCACGGCGTAGGTGCCGACCACTGCCGGCAGCAGCAGCGCCAGCGAGGTGATCAGCAGGATCATCAGATAGATGCGCGCGCCGCGCCGGGCGTTCTCGTCGCCCTTGTGCGAGACCAGCGGATAGGTGGAGAGCGTCAGCGCCTCGTAGAAGACGAAGAGCGTCAGCATGTTGCCGGACACCGCGACGCCCATCGTGGCGGAGATCGCGACCGCCAGGAAGAAATAGAAGCGCGTCTGATTATGCTCGGCGTTGCCGCGCATATAGCCGATGGCGAACAGCGAGTTGAGAATCCACAGCGCGCTCGCCGTCACCGCGAACAGGGCGCCCAGCGGCTCCAGCCGCAGCGTGAGGTCCAGGCCGGGCGCGATCTCTGTGATCATCAGCTCCGGCCGGGCGCCGTCGCCCACCATGATGACCAGCGGGATGACGTTGGCGAGCAGCGCGATCGCGGCGGCGAGCGTCGCGCCCTCGCGCAGATTGGGCTTGCCGGCCAGCGCCAGAATGCCCAGGGCGCCGACCAGCGGCAGGACCAGCGTCAGGACGAGGCCGAGTTCGGGGGTCCAGCCCATTATGGCGCGCTCCCCAGAACGGCGGCGGCGGCGGCATTGGCGAGACGGACCGGAATGTCGGCCCAGATCCCGAAGACCAGATTGGCGGCCGCGAGAATCCACATCGGCGCCAGGGCGGCCAGCGGCGCGGGCGAGCGCGTCACGGCGTGGCCGTCATGCTGGGGCGGTTCGCGCAGATACATCATTTCCAGAACCCGCCCGACATAGAAGAAGGCCAGCACCGAGGCCGCGCCGAGGGCGAGCACCGCCCACCACCAGCCGCGGTCCAGACAGGCGACCAGAAGCGCCCATTTCGACACGAAACCGGCGGTGCCCGGCACGCCGACCAGGCTGAGCCCGCCGATGACGAAGGCCGCGGACGTATAGGGCATGGTGCGGCCCATCCCGCGCAGATCGGTGATGCGGGTGACGCCGAAGCCCAGCCACATCGCGCCGAGGGCCAGGAAGACCGTGCCCTTCATCAGCGCGTGATTGAACAGATGAAGGAAGCTGGCCGACATGCCGGCGGCGGTGCCGAGGCCCACGCCCAGCAGCATGTAGCCGACCTGAGCCACCGACGAATAGGCGAACAGGCGGCGCACGTCGCTCTGGAACACGGCCTGGAAGGAGGCCACGACCATGCCCGCGGCGGCCAGCGGCGCGATCAGCCAGATCATCGAGAGGCCGGCGAAGCCGAAGCCCGGATCGAACACGCCGAAGACGAAGCGGATCAGCGTATAGAAGGCGACCTTGGTCGCCGTCGCGGCCAGGAACGCGGTGACCAGCGTCGGCGCGTAGGAATAGGCGTTCGGCAGCCAGGAATGCAGCGGGTACATCGCCAGCTTCAGGCCCAGCCCGACGACGATGAAGGCGAAGCCGGCCTGGACGGTGCGGTCGCCCTCCAGCCCCTGCAGGCGGTCGGCGATGTCCGCCATGTTCAGCGTGCCGGTCGCCATATAGAGGAAGCCGACGCCGATAACGAAGAAGGTCGCCCCGATCGTCCCCATGATCAGATAGTTGTAGGAGGCGGTCAGGGCGCGGCGGTCGCGCCCGGCGCCCATGGCGACCAGCGCATAGGTCGAGATCGACGAGATTTCGAGGAAGACGAAGACGTTGAAGGCGTCGCCGGTGATCGCCACGCCCAGAAGGCCGGCGAAACAGATCAGGAAGGCGCCGTAAAAGGCCGAGCGGTTCTCGGGCGCGACCTCCGCTTCCACCGAGGCGGGCGCATAGATGGCGCACAGAAAGCCGATCACCGCGACCAGCAGCAGCATCCCGGCGTTGAGGCCGTCGATGCGGTATTCGATGCCGAGCGGCGGCGCCCAGCTGCCGAGGGCGTAGGACCAGACGCCGACCTCCATCACCTGCATGGCGATGAAGCTGGCCATTGCGGCGGCGAAGAAGGTGATCGCCAGCACGATCCCCCAGGAGGCGCGCGCCGACGGCAGGACCGCAGCGATCACGCCGGCGATCAGCGGCGTCACGACCAGAAGGGGCGGCGCGTGCTGGACCAGCCAGCCGGGGAGGAACGCGATCTCAGGCGTCATCAGGCGCGCTCCGCGCCCAGATCGCCCTGGTGCAGCTCGTCTTCCTCGATCCCGCCATAGGTTTCGCGGATACGCACGACGAGCGCGAGGCCGACGGCCAGCGTCGCGACGCCGACCACGATGGCGGTGAGGATCAGGACGTGCGGAAGCGGGTTGGAATAGACCGCGTCCAGAACCCCGTCCGGCGTCATGTGATCGGGGGCGGGGATGTCCCCGCCAAAGCCGGCGGGCGCCGGCGCCGGCGCGGTGGGCGCGAGCCCATGCGCGGCGTCTGCACCGTGCGCCGCCTCGGCGCCATGAGAGGGTTCTGCGCCGACCAGCGCTTCGGTCTCCGCGCCATGGCCGGCCTCAGCCGTCGCGGCCGCGGCGCCGGTTACGGCTTCCCCTTCGCCGTGATGCGGCGGCTCCACGATCGGGGGGCGGCCGCCGGCGACCTTGCCGACCGAGATATAGAGAAGGAAGACCGAGGTCTGGAACACGCTGAGCCCGACCAGCTTCTTCACCAGATTGCTGGACGAGAAGACGACATACAGGCCGGTCATCATCAGGATGATGACGACAGCGTAGTTGAAGCGTTCGGCGAAAAATTCGACCACGCCTACCACTCCTCGTCCGGAATTTCGCGGGCGCGGCCCGCGAAGGCGTAGAAGATCAGCAGCATCACCGAGGCGACGGTCAGCAGCACGCCGATTTCAACCAGCAGCACGCCGATATGCTGGCCGCCGGGAATGACGAAATAGTCCAGATAATTGCCGCCGAGCGCGATGCTGACGATCCCGACCCCGGCATAGATGACCACGCCCAGCGCGGCGCCGATCTTCGCGACGGCCGGGGGCACGGCGCGGCGCGCCTCCTCCAGCCCGAACACCAGGGCGTAAAGAATGACCGCGACGGCGACGATCACGCCGGCCTGGAAGCCGCCGCCCGCGCCGAAATCGCCGTGAAACTGGACGTACAGGCCGAAGACCACGATCAGCGGGATCAGGACCTTGGACGCGACCTTGAGGACGATATGGCTGTTCATGCCCCGTCCTCCTCGTCTTCCTCGCGCTTGCGGCCGACCCCGAGCAGGAGCAGCACGGCGATACCGGCGGTGAAGATCACCGCGGTCTCGCCCAGCGTGTCGAAGCCGCGATA
>CAJXKJ010000015.1 GCA_913055605.1 uncultured Euryhalocaulis sp.
CCCGCCATGTCCGATACGCGCTACACCGCCCTGATCCTCGCCGCCAATCGCGGCGGCCCGAAAGACCCGCTCGCCGTCGAAGGCGGCGTCTCGCACAAGGCCTTCATCGACATCGCCGGCCAGCCCATGCTGCGCCGCGTCGTCGGCGCGGTGATGGATAGCGGCCGCGTCGGCCGCGTCATCGTGCAGATCGAGGAAGACGCCATCGAGGAAGCCAAATCCGTCCTCGCCCCGCTGCCCGGCTCGGATCATCTGCTCTACACCCCGGCGAAACAGAATATCGGGACCAGTGTCTCGGCCGCCATCGACGCCTTTCCGGACATGCTGCCGCTGGTCATCACCACCGGCGACAACGCCCTGCACACGCCCGAAATGGTGCGCTTCTTCTGCGACGCCCTGGACGATGTGACGGAGGATGCGGCGCTGGGCCTGACGCCCGCCAGCTATATTCTGGAGAAATATCCGGAAGGAAATCGCGCCTTCCACCGCTTCACGGACGGCGCGTTCTCCAGCTGCAATCTCTATGCGCTACTGACGGACAAGGCGATGAAGGCGCCGCGCACTTTCAACAGCGGCGGCCAGTTCGCGAAAAAGCCCAAGCGGCTGATCGCCTCGTTCGGCCTGCTCGCCTTCCTTCTGTACAAGTCCCGCCGCTTCAAGCTCCGCACGGTGCTGAACGTGCTGTCGCGCGGCATCGGGGTGAAGACCGCGCCCGTCCTGATGCCCTTCGCCGAAGGGCCCATCGACGTCGACCGGATGCAGGACTGGAAACTGGCCAACCGCATCGTCGCGGCGCGCGAGGGGACCGGCGCCTAGCCGCCCCGCCGGTTTCGCATGGCCGCCATGCTGGCGCCGCCGCCGCGCCGCCCCATATTGGCGGGGTCAGCGGCGATCCGCCGCGCAGCCATCCGCGAAATTCCCATGCCGTCTTTGTTCGATCCGATCCGTCTGGGCGCTATCGAGGCGCCGAACCGCATCCTGATGGCCCCGCTGACGCGCGGCCGCGCGACGCGGGAGCACGTGCCCACCCCGGTCATGGCCGAATATTATTCCCAGCGCGCCAGCGCCGGCCTGATCCTCAGCGAAGCCACGGGAATCTCGAAGGAAGGGCTCGGCTGGCCCTTCGCCCCCGGAATCTGGACCGAGGAACAGGTCCAGGCCTGGAAGCCGGTCGTGGAGTCGGTGCACCGCGCCGGCGGGCGCATCGCGCTCCAGCTCTGGCATATGGGCCGGGTCGTGCACCCCGATCTTGGCGGCGGCCCGCCGGTCTCGGCCTCCGCCATCGCCGCGCCGGGCGACGCGCACACCTATGAGGGCAAGAAGCCGAACGTCACTCCGCGCTCGCTGGAGGCTGCGGAAATCCCGCGCCTGCTGGACGACTACCGCCACGCCGCGGCGAACGCGATGAAGGCCGGCTTCGATGGCGTCCAGATCCACGGCGCCAATGGCTATCTGATCGACCAGTTCCTGCGCGACTCCTCCAATCGCCGTACAGACGAATACGGCGGCTCCATCGAAAACCGCATCCGCCTGCTGCGCGAGGTGACGCAGGCCGTGGCCGATACGGTGGGCGCGGACCGCACCGGCATGCGCCTGTCCCCGAACGGCGAAGTGAACGGCGTGGTGGATTCCGACCATGTGGCTTTGTTCACGGCCGCGGCGAAGGCGCTGGACGAAATCGGCATCGCCTATCTGGAAATGCGGGAGCCGCGCCCCGGCGGCAATTTCCGCGGCGCGGAGATGCAAGCCCCGGCCTCGCCGGAAATGCGCAAGGCCTTTTCCGGCCCGCTGATCCTGAATTCCGATTATGACGCGGCCAGCGCCCAGGCGGCGCTGGATTCCGGCGCGGCGGACGCCATCGCCTTCGGCCGGCCCTTCATCTCCAATCCGGACCTGCCCGCGCGCTTCGCCCAGGACGCCGCGCTCAACCCGCCGGATATGGACACCTTCTACACCCAGGGGCCGGAGGGCTATGTCGATTATCCGGCGCTGGAGGCCGCAGACGCCTAGCCGCGCCTAGCCGCGCCTAGCCGAAGCGGAAGGCCGACAGCGGCTGGCCCATCGCCATGCCGGAATAGCTGCGCCGGCCCGGATCGGCGCCGCCCGCGCCCGCCGCGACCATGAGGGGCAGCAAATGCTCCTCCCGCGGATGGGCCAGGCGCGCGCCGGGCGCGGCGGCCCAGCGTGTCAGCGCCTCGGTCCGCGCCGCCTCGTCCGCGCCGTCCACCGCCTCGAACAGGAAATCGTCGAACGGCCGCCCGTCCGCCGGCGCGCCGGTCATCAGCGCCCGCAGATTGTGATAGCTCATCCCGCTGCCGACGATCAGCACGCCCTCGTCGCGCAGCGGGGCCAGCGCCCGGCCCGCCGCGATATGCGCCGCCGGGTCCATGTCCGCGCGCAGCGACATCGCGCACAGCGGAATGTCGGCGTCCTCGAACATCACTTTCAGCGGAATGAACACGCCATGGTCCCAGCCATGGCCCGGATCGGTCATCGCCGGCAGGCCGCTCTCGCCGACCAGCGCGGCGGCGCGGCTCGCGATCTCCGGCGCGCCCGGCGCGTCATAGCGCAGCTGATAGGTGTGCGGCGGAAAGCCGGAATAATCATAGATCAGAGACGGGTTAGGCCCGCTGGCGAAGCGGAACTCCCGCGCCATCCAGTGCGCGGTGACCAGAAGGATGGCGCGCGGCCGCTCGGGCAGCGTTTCCTTCACCCCGCGCAGAAATTCTTCCAGTTCGGCCCAGGGATTGGGCGGCGGCCAGTCCATGAAGAAACACGGACCGCCGCCATGGGGAATAAACAGACTTGGTTGGCGCATGCCCCCTATCTAGTGCGCTCCGCGCCGGAGCGCGAGATGACGCTGGCGTGATTGCGGTTCCGGCCTCCAGCCCGCCCCGATAAGCTCCCTGCAAATTGGGGAGGATTCTCATGCGTTTTACTGCTCCGGCCCGTCTGCTGGCGGGCTGCGCCGCGGCCCTTTCTCTGGCGGGCGCCGCCTGGGCGCAGGACGACGGCGCGCTGCGCGTCACCGGCAACACCTCGACCATAGAGCTCGCGCCCGTCCTGCTGGCCATCGACCAGGGCCTCTATGACGGTCCGGTCATGTTGAAGAATGGCGGCGTGCCGAACCTGTTCGGCCTCGCCGCCCCCGCGACCGACGGCGTGCCGGTGGAAGCGGACGTCGCAACCAATGCGGAAACGCAGGCTTTGCGCGTCTCGGCGGACAATCCGGATTTGCGCATCATCATGACGGTTTCGGAGGGCCTGTACCGCATCGTCGCCAGCCGGCAGGCGGGGATCGAAACGCTGGCCGATCTGGAGGGCAAGCGCGTCGGGACCATCCCCAACACCTCCTCCCAGTATTTTCTGGAGCGGATGCTGCGCACCGCCGGCCTCACCATCGAAGACGTGGAGGTCGTGCGCCTGTTTCCGATGGACATGTACCGCACCGCCTTCGCGGACGGTCAGGTCGACGCCATCACGATCTGGGAGCCGGGCGCCGAATATTCCTGGCGCGCCTTGGGCGATGATGCGGTCGAGTTCGACGGCCACGGCGTCTATCGCGAACTGTTCAATCTGAACACCACCGCTCAGGCCCTCGCCGATCCGGACATGCGGGCGAAGATCGTGCGCTTCGTCGTCGCCCTGATCGAGGCCAGCGAGATGCTGGCCGACGACCCGGCGCGGGCGCAGGAACTGGTCGCGGACTCCTCCGGCTACGATCTGGACGACGTGAAGGGCACCTGGATCCACCACGCCTATCCGGCCGAACTGGTCCCCGACCTGCTCGACGTGCTGGAGGACGAGGAGGCCTGGCTGACCCGCGACGGCTCGCGCGAGCCGCGCACGCGCGAGCAGCTGGCCGAGCTGATCGACCCCAGCATCATGGAAGAGGCCCGCGCCCTGATGGCCGAGTAGTGGTGGCGCAGGAATAAGCGCGCCTAGTCCGGCAATTCCGCCCGCCACACCTCGCCCAGGCTCGCCTCGGTGATGTAGAGCGCTCCCTCGTGCACCGCGACGTTGGTGGTAAATGTCCCCGCGCCCTCGGGCAGGGGAATATCGCCCAGCGGCTCGCCGTTGGGCGCGAAGACGCTGACCTTCCCCGCCTGGAACACCGCCGCGTACAGCGTGCCGTCGGGACCCACGGTCATGCCGTCCGGCCCGATGCCGCCGGCCGTCCGCGCATGGATATTGGTGATGCGAAGGCCGCCCGCGCCCTGCGTCGGCATGGCCAGGACCTGCGCCTCCGCGAATTCGCCCGCATAGACGACCTGCCCGCCGGGGGCGAGCGCGACGCCATTAGGGAAGGCGAGGCCCCCCTGGACCAGCTCCGGCGCGTCCGATCCGGGCGCCAGATAGAAGACCCGGCCCGTCGGATTGGCCATATGGCTGCCGATGGGCGCGGTGAAATAGATGCCGCCCTCGGCGTCGATCGCCAGATCGTTCAGCTCACGCAACGGCTCGCCGTCGAAATTGTCGGCCAGCACGCTCAGCGACCCGTCCGCCGGGTCGAACCGCGTGATCCCCTCGCCGTCGGCGATGATCAGCGCCCCGTCGGCGGCGAATTTCGCGCCGTTCGGCCGCCCCCCGGCCTTGCCCTGTTCGGTGCAGGTCCCGTCGGTCCCGACGGTCAGGATATTGTTGCCGAACATGTCGACGACCCACAACGTCCCGTCCGCATCGACATTCATGCCTTCCAGAAACCCGCCGCAGGTCGCGACCTTCCGCACCGCGCAGTCCGCGCAATACAGGTCACCCGCCAATGCCGGCGCGCCCAGCAGCGCGGCCCCAGCCGCGATTCCCGCCGCGATTCCCATTGTCCGCATGATGTCCTCCCCAGTTGCCCTGACAGGGCGGGCGTTGATCGCCCTTGGGGAGGCATTGAAGCGCCGCCGGGCCGTTCGCGCTAGGCCTCGAACCGGATCAGCAGATCCTTGGCGTCCACCTGCGCGCCCGGCGTCACCAGAACCTCGGCCACGACCCCGTCGCGCTCGGCGTGCAGGGCGGTCTCCATCTTCATCGCCTCGATACTGGCCAGGACGTCGCCTTCCTTCACCTCCTGCCCGGCGGCGACGGCGATGGTCGACACAACGCCCGGCATCGGCGCGCCGACATGCGCCTCGTTCCCCGCTTCGGCCTTGGGGCGGATCGCGCCGCTGGCCGCGGTGCGCGCCCGGTCGGGAATCTTCACCCGGCGCGGCTGGCCATTCAGTTCGAAGAACACGGTCACCATGCCCTTCTCGTCCGGCTCGCCCAGCGCCAGGCACCGGATCACCAGCGTCTTGCCGCGCTCGATATCGACATGGGCTTCCTGCTCCGGCGCCAGGCCATAGAAATAGACCGGCGTGGGCAGCACGTTGACCGGCCCGTATTCGGCCTGAACCGCGGCGAAATCGCTGAACACTTTCGGGTACATCAGCCAGGCCGCCAGATCGAACTCGCTGGGCTCCCGCTCCAGTTTCTCGGCCAGCTCGGTCCGTTTCGCGTCCAGATCCTCGTCGGCCAGCAACGCCCCCGGCCGCTCGGTATAGGGCGCCTCGTCCTTCAGCACTTTTTTCTGGATGTCCGCCGGCCAGCCCCCCGGCGGCTGGCCCAGATCGCCGCGCATCATGGAAACGACCGAGTCCGGGAAGGAGATGTCCTTCGCCGGGTCCAGCACGTCCTGCGGCGTCAGCTCCTGCGCCACCATGGTCAGGGCCAGGTCGCCCACGACCTTGGAGCTCGGCGTCACTTTCACGATGTCCCCGAACAGCATGTTGGCGTCGTGATAGGCCTGCGCCACTTCGTGCCAGCGCGACTCCAGCCCCAGCGACCGCGCCTGCTCCTTCAGATTGGTGAACTGCCCGCCCGGCATTTCGTGCAGATAGACCTCGCTCGCCGGGCCCTTCAGGTCGCTCTCGAACGCCGCGTACTGGTTGCGCACCGCCTCCCAGTAGAAGCTGATGCGCCGGATCCAGTCGGCCGACAGGCCGGGGTCGCGCTCGCCGTCCTCCAGCGCCGCCACGATGGAGCCGAGACAGGGCTGCGACGTCAGACCGGACAGGGAGTCCATCGCCGCGTCCACCGCGTCCACATCGGCCTCCACCGCGGCCAGCACCGTGGCCGCCGACACGCCGGACGTGTCGTGGGTGTGGAAATGGATCGGCAGGCCGACTTCCTCGCGCAGCGCCTTGAACAGCACTTTCGCGGCCGCGGGCTTCAGCAGGCCCGCCATGTCCTTCAGCGCGATGATATGCGCGCCGGCGTCCTCCAGCTCCCGCGCCAGAGACACATAGTATTTCAGGTCATACTTGGCCCGGTCGGCGTCCAGGATGTCGCCGGTATAGCAGATCGTGGCCTCGCACAGCCGGTCCTGCGCGCGCACCGCGTCCATCGCCACGCGCATGTTCGGAACCCAGTTCAGGCAGTCGAACACGCGGAACAGGTCGACCCCGCCCTCGGCCGCCTGTTTCACGAAATGCTCCACGACATTGTCGGGATAGTTCGTGTAGCCGACCCCGTTCGCCCCCCGCAGCAGCATCTGCAGCAGGATGTTCGGCGCCGCCTCGCGCACCTGCGCCAGCCGCTCCCACGGGTCTTCCATCAGGAAGCGCATGGCGACGTCGAACGTCGCCCCGCCCCAGCATTCCAGGCTCAGCAGCTGCGGCAGCGCCCGCGCATAGACGCCCGCCACCTGCGCGATGTCATAGGTGCGCATCCGCGTGGCCAGCAGCGACTGGTGCGCGTCGCGCATCGTCGTGTCGGTCATCAGCACGCGTTTCTGCTCGCGCATCCAGACGGCGAATTTCTCCGGCCCCAGATCGTTCAGCAGCTGTTTGGTGCCGGGCGTGATCCCGCCTTCGATATGCGGGGCGACCGGCGGGGCGGCGTCCTCTTTCGGCATGGCGCGCCCGCGCGCCTCGGGATGGCCGTTCACCGTGACGTCGCCGATATAGGTCAGCAGCTTGGTCGCCCGGTCGCGCCGCTTCACCTGCGCGAACAGCTCCGGCGTGTTGTCGATGAAGCGCGTCGTATAGGTGTTGTCCCGGAATTTCGGGTGGCTGACGATCGCCTCCAGGAACGTCAGATTGGTCGCCACGCCGCGGATGCGGAATTCGCGCAGCGCCCGGTGCATGCGCAGCACCGCCTCCTCCGCCGTCGGCGCCCAGGCGGTGATCTTCTCCAGCAGCGCGTCGTAATAGCGGGTGATGACCGCGCCGGAATACGCCGTGCCGCCGTCCAGACGGATGCCGAACCCGGTCGCCCCGCGATAGGCGGTGATGCGGCCATAGTCCGGAATGAAATTCTGCTCGGGATCCTCGGTCGTGATCCGGCATTGCAGCGCGTGGCCGTTCAGCCGGATCTCGTCCTGCGGCGGCACGCCGGACTCCGGCGTCCCGATGGCCGCGCCTTCCAGGATGCGGATCTGCGCCTTCACGATGTCCACGCCCGTCACCTCTTCGGTGACGGTGTGCTCCACCTGGATGCGCGGATTGACCTCGATGAAATAGAAAGCGCCCGTGTCGGCGTCCATCAGGAACTCGACCGTGCCGGCGCCGATATAGGCGGTCGCCTCGGCCAGTTTCAGCGCGTGGCCGCACAGCTCCTTGCGCTGCAGCCCGTCCAGATAGGGCGCCGGGGCGCGCTCCACGATCTTCTGGTTGCGCCGCTGGATGGAGCAGTCGCGCTCGTACAGATGCACGGCGTTTCCGTGCGTATCGCCCAGCAGCTGCACCTCCACATGGCGCGCCCGCTCGACCAGCTTCTCCAGATAGACCTCGTCCTTGCCGAAGGCGGCCTTGGCTTCGCGCTTGGCCTCCAGAACCTCGCGCTCCAGCTCGGATTCCTCGCGGATCACGCGCATGCCGCGCCCGCCGCCGCCCCAGCTCGCCTTCAGCATGACCGGCAGGCCGATCTCCGCCGCCATGGCGCGGATCGCCGCCGGATCGTCGGGCAGGGGGTCGGTCGCCGGCACGACCGGCACGCCGACCTCCAGCGCCAGATTGCGCGCCGCCACCTTGTTGCCCAGTCGGCGCATCGTGTCGGGCTTCGGCCCGATAAAGATCAGCCCCGCCTCGGCGCAGGCGTCGGCGAATTCCGGGCTTTCGGACAACAGGCCGTATCCCGGGTGGATGGCGTCCGCGCCGGACAGCTTGGCGACGCGCAGCACTTCCTCGATCGACAGATAGGCCTCGATCGGACCCATGTCCCGGTCCAGATGGCTGCCCCGGCCGACCTGATAGGATTCGTCGGCCTTGAACCGGTGCAGGGAGTATTTGTCCTCCTCCGCCCAGATCGCGACCGTCTTGATGTCCAGCTCGTTGGCCGCGCGGAACACGCGGATGGCGATTTCCGACCGGTTTGCGACCAGGATCTTGGAAATCTTCACCATTTGCCCCTTTCCGGCCGCCATGGCGGTGGGCGCGGGCGGCCATTTCGCACTTGCGAAAAGCTAAGGTGCGTCAGGCGCGGCCCCGGGGCAATCCTTTCGCGGATGCAAAACGGCGCTCAGCCGGGGCTGAGGCCCAGCGAGCGGCGGAATCCGGGGTCGATCAGGTCGTGGACCTCTTCATGCCGCTTCAGCCACAGCGCGAAGACCGGGCAGACCGGGATCAGGATCAGCCCCTCGGCCCGCGCCGTCTCGATCACCTTGGCGTACAGGCGGCTGGCCACGCCGCGGCCCTCGATCTCCACCGGCACCTCGGTATGGGCGATCAGCATCCGGCCGGGAGACAGATTGTATTCGACCACCGCCGTCTGGCCGTCCAGGACGGCTTCGAACCGGCTCTTTTCGCGATTGTCGCTCACCGCGACGGGCGTATCTCCGCTCATGCGCCAGTGTCGCCGCGGGGCGGGTGCTGACGCAACTGTGTTCGCGCGCACTGGCCCTGCCGCTCCCGCAAACCCGCGCGATCCGCATAATCGCCGCCATGATGCTGCGCTTCGCCCGTCTCCCCTTCATCTGTCTTGCTCTGGTCCTTCTCGCCGCCGCGCCCGCCGCGGCGCAGGACGCCCCGCTCGCGCTGGACGCCGTTCTGGACCGGGCGGAGGATTTCCCGACCCTGCGCGCCATCGTCGTGGCCAGGGACGGGCAGGAGATCGCCGCGCGCGGCTATCACGGCCACCGCGTGGCCGATACCGCGAACATCAAGTCGGCCTCGAAATCCGTCATTTCCGGCCTTGTCGGCGTCGCCATCGACAAGGGTCTCTTGGAAGGGCCGGACCAGCCAATCGCCCCGCTGTTCGAGGGCGACCTGCCCGCCGACCCCGATCCGCGCCTGTTCGACATCACGGTCGGTGATTTGCTGTCGATGCAGGCGGGGCTGGAGCGCACCTCCGGCCAGAATTACGGGCGCTGGGTCACCAGCCCGAACTGGGTCCGCTACGCCCTGTCGCGGCCCTTCGTCGCCGATCCGGGCCCCGGCGGGCCGATGCTCTATTCGACCGGCTCCTCGCACCTGCTGTCGGCCATCCTGACCCGGGTGTCCGGCCGCTCCACAAGGGCGCTGGCCAATGACTGGCTGGGCGCCCTGCCGGGCTTCGCCGTCGGCGGGTGGGAGCAGGATCCCCAGGGCGTCTATATGGGCGGCAACCAGATGGCGATGACGCCCCGCTCCTTGCTGGCGTTCGGGGAGATGTACCGCACCGGCGGCCTCGCCCCCGACGGGACGCGCGTGCTGTCGCAGGACTGGATCGACGCCTCCTGGACACACCGCACCAATTCCCGCTTCACCGGCGACGAATACGGCTATGGCTGGTTCATGCGCACGCTGGGGGGAGAGGAGGTCCACTATGGCTGGGGCTATGGCGGCCAGATGCTCTATGTCGCCCCGTCTCTGGGTCTGACCGTCGCCGTGGTGTCCGATGAAAACGAACCCTCCGGCCGCACCGGCTATCGCGACGATCTGCACCGGATGATGGCCGACATCGTGCGTGCGGTCCGCGACGGCGACCCGGGCGCGGACTTCTAGGCGCGGCTTCTAGCCGTCGTCTTCCAGCATCGCCTGCAAAGCCGGGCTCGCGGCCTCGCCGGCCGCCCCGGTGAACAGCGCCGGGATGTTGCGCGCCTCGGCGAAGGCCAGCCCCCGCTCGGCCCCCATCACCATCAGCGCGGTGGCCAGCGCGTCGGCGCGCGCGCAGGTCGGGTCCAGCACGGTCACCGCGTCCAGCGCGCCCTGCCAGGCCGACCCGCTCAGCGGGTCGATGATATGGGTCCGCGTGCGGCCCTCGTCCTGCAGCCGCCGGCGATAGGCGCCGGAGGTCGCGACCGACCAGCCGGACAGGGCGGCGATGATCGCGCCCTCGGTCTCGGCGTCCGGCCCGGTCTCCAGCCGCGCCCACCAGGGCGATCCGTCCGGCTTGCGCCCGCGCCCGCGCAGCTCGCCGCCGATCTCCGCCAGCCAGACCCGCAGGCCCGCCGCGTTCATCAGCGCGCCCAGCCGGTCCACCGCGTCGCCCTTGGCGATGGCGTTCAGGTCCAGCGTCAGCCCGCCCGGCTGGCGCACGCGCCGCGTCTCGGGGTCCAGCTCCAGATCGCGCCATGACGGCCCGCGGGCCTGGTTCACACGCCACCCGTCCGGCGCTGCGCCGGCCTTTGACGGCCCGAACCCCCACAGATCGGCCAGCGCCCCCATCGCCGGGTCGAACGCCCCGTCGGTCTCCGTCGCGACCGCCAGCGCCGCCTCCAGCACGCCGAAAAACAGCCGGGGCAGGGCGACCCAGCGGCCCACGCTCGCGCGGTTGAACACATTGATGTCGGAGTCCGGCGCCCACAGGCTCATCTGCCGGATCGTGTCGTCCAGCAGCAGCTCGATATCGGCCAGAAGAAAGCCGGGGGTGAAGTCGAACGGCGCATAGAAATGGACCGACCAGGTCGTGCCCATCGTGTCGCCGCCGAAGGAAAACCGCTGCGCGCCCGGCCCCGGCCGGTCCAGATCCGCAGCATCGATCGCTTGCGGGACGGCGATGCGCCGGACCGGGGAGGGGGGACCCCCGCCTGCCCGGACCGGACGCATCGTTCCTGTCTCCGCCTTCGCGAGGCCTGCCCCTACTGGGGCAGCACCTCGAACGTGCCGTTATAGGCGGCGCTGCGCGCGCCCGGCGCGGGGTTGCGGCCGCCCGGGCCGACTTCGGCGTGGATCCAGTACATGCCCGGCTCCGGCCAGGTCACCTCGAACTCGCCGTTCTCGTCGCTGACGGTCGGGATCGCGTCCTCGGCGTCGCGATAGCGCTGCCCGCCCGCGATCACTTCCAGCTCCTGGTCGGCCAGCGGCTCGCCGTCCTGCAGCAGGCGGAAGCGCGCGGCCTCCCCGGCGTACAGATCGTTCGGATGGGTGATCGGCTCCAGCTCCAGGCCCACGCCCGACGGTTGGATCGTCATGTCCGTCGGCGCGCCGACGGTGACGAAGAACTCGGTCCGGCTGGTGTTGTAGGACGGCGTCACGTCGTCACGGTCGGCCAGGCCAGAGGCCGCGAAATCGGCCTGCGTGCCGCGGAAGCGCTGCTCCTCGCCGTTCTCGTCGGTATAGACCGCCGAAACCGAGTCGTTCAGCACTTCGACATTATAGGTGCCGTTCTGCACCAGATCGACGTCGAACGTGGAGCGGTATGCCCCCTGGGAGACGTTCTGCGGCTCCAGCGTGGAGCCGTCCGGCGCATGAACGGTCAGATTGTTCAGGCCCATCGGGCGGTGGTCGAAATGGAACAGCGTGTTGGCGGCCGCCGCATCGACGGTCAGCCACACATTCTCGCCCGACAGCACGGTGGCCGAGGGCAGCATCCAGGCCCGGTGCGCGTGCGCGGCGGCCGGCAGGGCGGCGGCCACGGCAGTGGCCAGCAGGGCGCCCTTAAGGGCGCGGTTGGTCGTCTTCATGGCGCAAATCCTCATTCGCTAGACGGTGACAGGGACAGGGTGAGTTCGCCCAGTTCTTCTTCCCCCCGGGCGGTGAGGGTCTGGCTCTCTGACGGGGGCCATTGGAACGGAATTTCCAGCATTTCCCGGCCGCCGACCTCGCGCACGACCTCGACGATCAGGCGGTATTCGCCCGTCGGAAGGTCGGTGAAATCGGCCGCGGAAAAATTCATCTCGTGCGTGCCGGGCGCGCGCGTCGGGCGGCTCAGCCCGTCGACCGGCAGGTCCAGCGCCCGCCCGGACCGGCGCCACCACTGGCGCATGTCCTTCAGCCAGGTCTCGCCCTCGTCGTCGCGCATTTCGGTGTCGTACCAGACGGCCAGATCCTGGACGTGCGCGCGCTCCGGCGTCTCCAGCCAGAAGGCGATGTAGGGATTGTGATACTCGGCGACGGACAGGCGCGGCACCTCGACCGAGATCGCCATGTCGGCGGCGAGGGCGGGCGAGGCGGCGAGGCCGGCGAGCGCAGTGAGCGGAAGGAGTTTCATGGTCTCTCGTCAGTGGATGAAGATCAGCGCGATCACGAGCGGGATCGCCAGGCCCGCTCCGACCAGCGGCCAGGTCAGGCGGCGGCCCTTCGCATAGAGGTACAGAAGGGCGAGGCCCGTCAGGCAGAAGGCCAGACAGGCGACGGCGAAAATGTCGATAAAGGCGCGCCAGCCCCAGCCGGTGTTGCGGCCCTTGTGCAGGTCGTTGAGATAGGCGACCGCGCCGCGGCTGGTGGATTCGTACATCGCCTCGCCGGTGTCCCGGTCGATGGCCAGCCAGGCGTCGCCGCCCGGCCGCGGGAAGGCCAAATAGACCTCATAATCGCTCCACTCCCCGCTCGCCCCGACCGACGGCGCGCCCAGCTCGTCCGCGGCCCAGGAGGCGATCGCCCCCGGCAGCGCGGCGCGGCCCTCTTCGGGACCGGTGGCCAGCTCGTCCATCAGCGTGTCGGGCAGGACCGCCTCGCGCGTCACGATGCGCGGCTCGGCCTCGATCTGGCCGGCGTGGTTCAGCGTGATCCCGGTGATCGTGAACAGCAGGATGCCGACCAGGCAGAGCGCGGAGCTGATCCAGTGCCAGGTGCGCAGCTGGCGCAGCCACCAGCCCTTCGGATTGGCGGCATAGGACATCGGGCGCGGCTTCGGCGGAGCCGAAGCGGCCGGACGGCGCGCGGGCGCGTTCGCCGTCTTCTCTCTTGGCGCTGCGGTGTCCAGACTCATCGACGCGCACGATCCCGCGCCGGACAAGGCGTCCGGCCGGGTCTTTTTATTGATAATGACTTGCAATTACAACGGTCGGCCCCGTGAATTCGGGGTCATGAACGCACCGCCTGGAAACCAGAGGCCCGAACTAACGGGTCAGATCAGCCACGCCTTCGGATCGGCGATCGGCTTGCCTTCCAGCAGGCGGATCAGGCCGACCACATTGCGCAGCAGCCACCAGACCGCCAGCGCGATCAGGATCGGCACCCCGATCAGGATGATGGTCAGCACCAGGCCGACGATCATCGTCGCCAGCCCGATCCAGAAGGTCCGGATCTGGAACTGGAAGTGCGAGGCCAGGACCGGATCGACCGTGTCCTTCTTCACATAGGCCAGCACGATCCCGGCCAGGGCCGAGATCCCGCCGGTGATCCCCACCGCCAGATACAGGACATAGACCGCGATGGAGATGGTGCGGTCCTCGCTCTCCCCGATCGTGCTGCGGGCGGAGTCCATATGGGCGCGCGTGTGCTCCTGCGCGGCCTCGGCGGCGCCGCGCATCTTCGCGGCGGCCTCGTCGGCGCCCTGGCGGAAGCTTTCCTTGCGCGAGCGGTAATCGCCGCGCAGCTCCGCCTCGTCCGGATTGGGGCCTTCACTGCCGGCGCTGTAGTCCGGCGCCGGGGCGCCGCCCTCTTTGCCGGTGTCTTCGCCGCTGTCGTCGCCGGGGGCGGAGGGGTCTTTCGGATCGGCCATCGCGCACGCTTTCCTGATGCGGAAGGATTCGCCGCCAATCCTACGCGCGCCGGGCGGCCCGGTTCAACGGCGCCGCGCGCCTCGGTCTCGCGTCTCTGCCGCGCGCCTAGCGGCGCGACCAGGCCAGCTTGATCGCGAACACCGCGGAAATCGCGGCGAAATAGAACGCCGTGCGCCAGATCAGCATGCCGCCCGAACTGTCGATAAAGCGGCGGCTGGCGCTGTCCCAGGCCAGCGACCAGCTGTCGCCGCTGATCAGCCAGTAGATCAGGGGAAGGGCGAAATCGGCGACCAGCGCCGCCATCACCATCCAGGCCAGCGCGTACCAGCGGCGCAGCGCCAGACCCGCGAACAGCGAGATCGCGGCGATCAGCGCGACATCGAGCGTGCCGAAGTTCGAAATCAGCCCAAGCATGCGTCCCCCGGCAGGTCGTTTACCGTGAATCACATGTGGCGAAAACCGTTCGAACCCCCACAGTTCCGTTATTCCCGTAACAGGCGAGTAGGGGGCGAGTAGGGGGCGAGTAGGAGACGCGCGGGGTCTCAGGCGGCGCGGACAGCGGTGGCGCCGGCCAGCGCCGCAGCCATGGCGGTGATGTCCGCCGCGGCCTTGCAGTCGGGCGCGTGCTCGAACAGGCCCTGCTGGCGGCGCACCGATGCGGGCACCGCCGGATCGCGCCGGATCGGCCCGGCGAAGGCCGGGTCGAAATCCAGGAAGCTGCGGCACGTCTTGGCGAAGCCCTCGTGCACGCGTTCGCCGTGCGCGCGGCTTTCGGCCAAATTCACCGCCACCATCGGCGCGGCGCCCTCGTCGCGCATGCGCAGCATCTTCACGAAGGCATAGGCGTCGGTCATCGCCGTCGGCTCGCTGGTCACCACGGCCAGCACGTCGTCCGCCGCCGCCGCCATGCGCAGCAGAGACGGCCCCGCGCCCGCCGCCAGATCCATCAGCACCCGGTCATAGGACAGCGAGACGGCGGACAGCGCGGTGGCCAGCCGCCCGGCCTGTTCCGCCGACACCCCGGCCAGCGCGCCGGAGCCCGACCGGCCCGCGATCACGTCGAACCCGCCGCGCGAGGCCCGGATCGACCCGCCCATGGCCGGGCTGATCGCCCCGTCCAGCGGCGTGCGCCCGGCGATCACCGCGCCCAGATCGGCCGCCGGGGTCAGGCCCAGCTGCACGTCCACATTGGCCATGCCCAGATCGCCGTCGAACAGCAGCACGCGCTCCCCGCGCCGGGCGAAGGCCTGGGCCAGACCGGCCGCGACCACGGTCTTGCCGACGCCCCCCTTGCCGGAGGCGACGGCGATCATCCGGCCGAGCGGGCGGTTCATGCGGCCTCCGTTTCGTACAGGGCGATCGGCGCGCGTCCGGGCGCGGCCTCTTCCAGCAGCAGCCGCGCCAGGCGCAACGGCGTCGCCGGCGCGAAGCCGCCGACCAGATAGGGGGAGAAGGACATCTGCGCGAAGGCCAGCCCGCCGGATTCGGCGGCGGCCAGCGCCGCGCCCTTGCGGCGCACGACGTCCAGCTTGGACAGGATCAGCCGCCGCGCGCCGATCCGCGCGAAGGCGCGCGCGACGCTCGCCGCTTCCTCCGCCCGCTGTCCGGCGTCCAGAACCAGCACCGGCTCGGCCGACGCGGCCTGGGCCAGCGCCAGCAATTCGGTCAGGTCGTCCTCGTCGGTCGGGTTGCAGGCCGGCGCGTCGATCACCACCAGCGATTCCCCGGCGCTGGCGAACTGGCGCAATTGCGCGCGCGATTCCGCGAACACGAAATCCGCCTGCGCCGCCTCGGCATAGGCTTCCAGCTGCGCCTTCGCGCCCGCCCGCACCGCATCGGCGCAGATCAGGCGCGCGCTCTTGCCGGCCAGCGCCGCGCGCGCGGCCAGCTTTCCGGCCGCCGAGCTTTTCCCCGCCCCCGGCGCCCCGACCAGCAGCACCGGCCGCCGCCCGCTGTCCGGCTGCACGGGGCGGAAGCTGAACCGCGTCTCCAGCGCCAGCGCCAGACCCGGGATCGGCTCCTCTTCGCCGAGCGCCGCGGCGGAGTCCGCCAGCTCCCCGGCCAGCAATTCGGGAACGCCGTGCCAGCCCAGCGCCGCGCCCGTCGCCCGCGGCGGCTGTTCCGCGTCTTCGGTGTCGGGCGGCAGTTCGGCGCCGTGCGGATCGTCCTCCTCGCCCGCTTCCGCGGCGGGCGCGGGCTCCGGCTCGGGGAACACCGGATCGGGTTCGGAATCCTCGATCGCGGCGCGGATTTCCAGATTGCCGCCGGCCGTGCGTTCGCTGGACACGATGATCGCGTCCGGCCCCATCTCACGGCGCACCATGGCCAGCGCTTCGGCCATGTCGTGCGCGATGAAGGCCCGCATCCGCACGCCGCGCCCTCCTTACACCTGTCCCAGCGTGCGAAGCCGGGCCTTGGGATGGATTTCGTTCTGGCTCATCACAGGGGTCTGTCCACGGAATCGCTCGATCAGGGACCGAACATAAGGCCGAATCGCCGGGCTGGTCAGCAGCACAGGCGCGGCGCCCTGATTGGCGGCGTCCTCGAAGGCGGTGCGAACCCGCGCGACGAAGTCGTGCAGGCGCGACGGCGCCAGGGCCAGCTGGCGCTCCTCGCCCTGTCCGACCAGCGCTTCGGAGAACGCGCCCTCCCATTCGGGGGACAGCGTGATGACCGGCAGCGCGCCGTCCGGCCCGCGATTGGCGTGGCACAGCTGGCGCGCCAGCCGGCCGCGCACATGCTCCACGATCCCGGTCAGGTTCTGCGTATGGGCGCTCGCCTCCGCGATGCCTTCCAGGATGCCCGGCAGGTCGCGGATCGACACCCGCTCGGCCAGAAGGGTCTGCAGCACGCGCTGGATGCCGCTGCGGCTGATCTGCGACGGGGCGATGTCGTCGACCAGCTTCTGGTGCTCTTTCGGCAGTTCGGCCAGCAGCTTTTCCGTCGCCGCATAGGTCAGCAGGTCCGGCATGTTGTCGCGCAGGATTTCGGTGAAGTGCGTGGCCAGCACGGTCGCCGGGTCGACCACGGTCATGCCGCGGAACGTGGCTTCCTCGCGCAGGCCTTCCTCGATCCAGGTCGCCGGCAGGCCGAAGGCCGGCTCCTTCACATGGTCGCCGGGCAGGTCGGCCGCGCCGCCGGACGGGTCCATGACCAGAAGATGCCCGATCTTCAGCGTGCCCTGCCCGGCCTCCAGCTCCTTCACGCACACCACATAAGCGTCGTTGGCCAGCGCCATATTGTCCAGGATGCGCACCGACGGCATCACGAAGCCCATCTCCTGCGCCAGCGACCGGCGCAGCGCCTTCAGCTGGTCGGTCAGGCGGCGGCCCTCCACCTCGTTGATCAGCGGCAGCAGGCCATAGCCCAGCTCGATCTTCAGCTCGTCCATCGCCAGCGATTCGCTGATCGGCGCCTCGACGGGCTCGGCCTGCGCGGCCTGGGCGGCGACTTCCTCGGCGGCCTTTTTCTGCCGCGTCTGCCGGTGCAGCAGGAAGGCGGATACTCCGGCCAGCCCCCCCAGCATCGCGAACGGCACGAACGGCATGCCGGGCAGGATTCCGGCGGCCAGCGCCAGGAGGCTGACCATGGCAAGACCCTGCGGATAGCCGGTGAACTGGGCGGTCAGCGCCTTGTCCGCCGCGCCCTCGACCCCGGCCTTGGACACCAGCAGGCCCGCGGCGACAGAGATGATCAGCGCCGGGATCTGGGACACCAGCCCGTCGCCGATGGTCAGCGTCGTATAGGTCTGGGCGGCCTCGCCGACGGCCATGCTGTGCTGGACCATGCCGATCACGATGCCGCCGACGATATTGATGCCGGTGATCAGCAGGCCGGCGACCGCGTCGCCGCGCACGAACTTGCTGGCGCCGTCCATCGCGCCGAAGAAATTCGACTCCGCCTCCAGCGTGCGGCGGCGCTCCCGCGCCTCGTCCTCGCTGATCAGGCCGGAGGACAGATCGGCGTCGATCGCCATCTGTTTGCCGGGCATGGCGTCCAGGCTGAACCGCGCGGCCACTTCGGCGATGCGGCCCGAACCCTTGGTGATGACGACGAAGTTCACGATCACCAGGATCGCGAACACGATCGCCCCGATCACGAAACTGCCGTTCATCACGAAGGCGCCGAACGCCTCGATGATATGGCCCGCCGCGTCCGGCCCGTCCTGCCCGTTGCCCAGGATCAGGCGCGTCGAGGCGATGTTCAGGCCCAGCCGCAGCATGGTCGCGATCAGCAGCACCGACGGGAAGGCGCTGAATTCCAGCGGGCGCTGGATGAACAGCGCCGTCATCAGGACCAGGACCGAGAAGCTGATGGAGATCGCCAGCGCGAAATCCAGCATCCAGCGCGGCATCGGCATGATCAGCATGACCAGAATGGCCATGACGCCCGCGGCCAGCGCCACGTCGCCGCGCATCGGCGCGCGCACGATCGCGCGCCAGTCCAGCGGCATGCCCGCGAATGTCGGCCCGCCTCGCGGCTGGCTTGCGCCGGCGTCGCTCATCGCGCGGCCTCGCTAGGAGAGTCTTGGATCACGCGGCGCGGGTCTGGCCGGGCGCGGGCACCAGCACGCCTTCGTCCATGTACAGGCGCAGCTTGTTGCGCAGCGTGCGGATCGAGATGCCCAGAATATTGGCCGCATGCGTGCGGTTGCCCAGGCAATGGTCCAGCGTGTCCAGGATCAGGTCCTGCTCCACCTCGGCCACGGTGCGGCCGACCGCGCTCTGCGCGGCCTGCGCGGCGAAGGCCGCGCGGCTGGCCGCGCTGTCGCCGCCAGGCTTGTAGGCGCTGCCGTCCGGCATGCGGATCGCCTCGGGGCCGATTTCGTCCCCGACGGCCAGCAGCACCGCGCGGTGCATCGTGTTCTCCAGCTCCCGCACATTGCCCGGCCAGGGCCGGGTCAGCAGGTGGTCGCGCGCCTCTTTCGACAGCGGGCGGTTATCCACCCCGTTCGCGGCGGCGTATTTCTTCGCGAAATGCTCGGCCAGCGCCAGGATGTCCGCAGGGCGGGCGCGCAGGGACGGGATCGACAGGTTCACGACGTTCAGGCGGAACAGAAGGTCTTCGCGGAACACGCCCTCGGCCACCGCGCGCGACAGGTCGCGGTTGGAGGTGGCGATGACGCGGATATCCACCTTGATCGGCTTGCCGCCGCCGACCCGGTCGATCTCCCGCTCCTGCAGCGCGCGCAGCAGCTTGGCCTGCAGGCGCGCGTCCATTTCGCTGATTTCGTCCAGCAGCAGCGTGCCGCCGTCGGCTTCCTCGAACTTGCCGATGCGCCGGGCGACCGCGCCGGTAAAGGCGCCCTTCTCGTGCCCGAACAGCTCGGATTCCAGCAGGTTTTCCGGGATCGCGGCGCAATTGATGCTGATGAACGGCTTGGTCGCGCGGCGCGACTTGGAGTGGACATAGCGGGCCATCACCTCCTTGCCGACGCCGGATTCCCCGGTGATCAGGATGCTGGCCTCGGATTTCGCCACCTGGTCGGCCAGGGCGATGATCTCCTTCATCGACGGATCGTGCGCGATGAAGGCGCGCGAATCCTCGCTGACCGCGGCCAGCACCGCGGCGATCAGGTCGGCGTCCGGGGGCAGGGGGATGAATTCCTTCGCCCCGGCGCGGATCGCGGCGGCGGCGGCCTCGGGCCGCGCCTTCACGCCGCAGGCCACGACCGGCACGCGGATGCGCTCGGCCTCGTTGGCTGCGATCAGCGCCCCGATATCCAGCGCCATGTCGACCATCAGAAGGTCCGCGCCCTGGCCCGCGCGCAGCGCGGCGGTCGCCTTTTCGATCGTGTCGACCTGCGCGACCTTGGCGCCGCGCTTCATGGCGATATGGGTCGCCTCCGACAGCGCCCCGCTCAGCGATCCGACGATTAGCACCCGCATGGTGTTGGTCCTTCCTAGCCCGCGCCGTTGTCTTTGATGATTTCCGTCATGGTCACGCCCAGGCGCTCCTCGACGATCACGATCTCGCCGCGCGCGACGAGCCGGTTGTTGACATAGATGTCGATGGCCTCGCCGACCTTGCGGTCCAGCTCCAGCACCGTTCCCGGGCCCAGCCGCATCAGCGAGGCGACCTGCATGTGCGTGCGGCCCAGCACCGCCGACACGTTCACCGGAACGTCGGCGACGGGCGCAAGGTCGGAGGCCGCCTTGTCGTCCTCCTCCTCGCCCTGTTCGTGCTGGGCGGTCATCGGGACGTTCGGAACGCCGCCGTCCTCGTCGTCGAATTCCGGCAGGCCGAGTGCGTCGTTCTCGCTCATAGCTCACTCTCCGGCGCGGACTGCGCCTTTGCTGCAAACAGGTCCAGTTGCGGGGCGGGCGCTTCCTTCATGCGCTGCTCCACAAGGGCTTCGATGCGGTCGGCGACGCTCGCCGGGTCGGAATCGACCGCGCCGTTCTCCCAGTCCAGGGAACAGCCGCCGGGCGCGATCTGCTCGCTGACCGCCACGCGCAGCGCGCCGGCGAACCCGATCCCCTCCAGCATCTCCTCCAGCTTCGGCTTCAGCGCCTCGGCATGGGCGGCGGGCAGGGTGACTTTCAGGCGCGGCGCGGCGCGCAGCTCGGCGGCGCAGGCCTCGGTCAGCGCCTCGATCTCGGCGTCCGGAAAACGCTCCACCGCGGTCCCGGCGATCTTGCGCGCGGCGGTCAGGGCCAGCGTCGCGGCGTCGGACCGCAGCTCCTCGGTCAGGCGCGTCAGATGGGCGAGCACAAGTTGGAGCTGGCCGGCCATGGCCCTCAGCGCCTGGGCCTGCTCGCGCGCGGCCTCGGCCTGGGCCTCGCTCGCGCCCTCGCGGCGGGCGGCGTCGCGCTCGACCTCGATCTCCTGCTCGTTCCACACCCGCTGGACGCCGGTGTCGCGCAGGACTTCCCCGTCTTCGGAGAATTCCAGGCCGAACTCGAATTTGCGGGCTGTCGCGGTCAATTGGGCGTCCTCAATAGATCAGCTCGTCGTCGCCGCCGGCGTCGGCCAGCATGATCTCGCCCCGATTGGCGAGGTCCTTGGCGATGGCCACCAGCGCCTGCTGGGCGGCGTCCACGTCGCGCAGGCGCACCGGCCCCATGGCCGACATGTCCTCGCGCATGATTTTCGCGGCGCGCTCCGACATGTTGGAGAAGAACAGGTCGCGCACGCTGTCCGACGCGCCCTTCAGCGCCAGCGCCAGCTGGCCCTTGTCCACGGCGCGGATCATGGTCTGCACCCCGCCCGGATCCAGCTTGATCAGGTCCTCGAACACGAACATCAGCGCCCGGATGCGCTCGGCGGAATCCCGGTTGCGCTCCTCCAGGCTGGCCAGGAAGCGGTTCTCGGTCTGGCGGTCGAAATTGTTGAAGATGTCGGCCATCATCTCGTGGCTGTCGCGCTTGGACGTGCGCGCCAGGTTCGACATGAACTCGTTGCGCAGCGTCTCCTCGATCTTGTCCAGGATGTCGCGCTGCACCGGCTCCATGCGCAGCATGCGCATCACCACCTCCAGCGCGAATTCCTCCGGCAGCGCGGCCAGAACGCGGCTGGCGTGGTCGGGCCGGACCTTGGACAGGACCACCGCGACGGTCTGCGGGTATTCGTTCTTCAGATAATTGGCGAGGACGGCCTCGTTCACATTGGCCAGCTTGTCCCACATCGTCCGGCCGGCCGGGCCACGGATTTCCTCCATCACCCCTTCGACCTTGTCCCCGGGCAGGAACTGGGTCAGCAGCCGCTGGGTCGCCTCGAACGAGCCCATCAGCGAACCGGTGTTGGACAGGTGGTCGACGAAATCCTTCAGCAGCCTCTCGACGGCGCTGGAGGACACGGTGCCCAGATTGGACATGGCGGAGGAGATTTCCTTGATCTCCTCCTCGTCCATCATTTCCCACAGATCGCCGGATTCCTGGCCCAGCGCCAGCAGCACGACGGCGGCCTTCTCGGCGCCGTTCAGCCGGTCCGGATCGTCGATCGCGCGTTTGTCTCTGCGGGGCGCCATCGCTCTCTTACCGCTCGTGCATCCAGGTGCGCAGGATCGCCATCGATTCCTCCGGGTGCGCGTCCACCACTTCGGACACGCGCCGGACGGTGGAGGCTTTCAGCTTCCCGTCCACCTGGCCGATGTCGATGCTCGGAATCTCTTCGTCCTGCTGCCCCTGCGGGGCGGGCAGGGCTTCCTGATTCTCCTGCGGGGGCAGGGCCGCGGGCTTCTTGCTGGCCAGCTGCGCCGCCGCGCCGCCGGCCTGGATGGCGCCGCCGCCCGCGGCGGCCATCATCGGCGCCGGCTGGGCCAGGCCCTGGGCCAGCGGCCGGGCGACCAGAATGGTCAGCGCCAGCCCCACGATCAGCATCACGCCGATTTCCGCAAAGCGCAGGATGTCGTTCTTGTCGAAGGAGAACAGCCCGCCCGTGGCCGCCTCGCCCAGATTCAGCTGCGGCCGGTCGAACGGCAGGCTGGTGATTTCCAGAACGTCGCCGCGCGCCTCGTCATAGCCGACCGCCGCGCGGGCCACCGCCGCGATCCGGGCCAGTTCGTCCTCGGTGCGCGGGCGCCAGCTGACCGTCCCGTCGTCGCCGACCACGCGGGCCTCGTCCACCGTCACCGCGACCGACAGCCGCTCGATGTCCCCGGCCTCGCGCACCTCGGTCGTCGTGGTGCTGGAGATTTCGTAGTTCAGCGTCTCTTCGGTGCGGCTGGATTCGGAGGTCGGGCCGCCATTGGCGTCGCCCGCCCCGCCGTCGTCCGGCAGGTTGCCGCTGACCGACACCGGCGCGCCTTCGCTATCCCGGTCCGAATTGGCTTCCTCGATCAGGGAGCTGGAGCGGACGACCTGGCCGTCGGGGTCATAGGTCTCGGCGCTGGTGCTGATTCGCGTCAGGTCGATCTCGGCCGCCACCTGTACGCGCGCCCCGTTCGACCCCACGATGGGCAGCACCGCGTCCAGAACCTTGCGGCGCAGCCGCTCTTCCAGCGTCGCGCGCCGGTCCTCCAGGATCACCGCGCCCATCGTGTCCTCGTCCTCGCCCGCCCCGTTGGCCAGGGTGCGGCCTTCCTCGTCGACAACAGTGACGTGGCTGGGCTTCAGGCCCGGCACGGCGGTGGACACCAGATTGCGGATGGTGCGGGCGTGGCTGCTGGCCAGCGCCGGGTCGAACAGTCCGATTACCACCGTGGCCGTGGGCTCCGCCGCGTCGCGTTCGAACAGCCGCCGCTCGGGCAGGACCAGATGCACGCGGGCGGCGGTGATGCCGCGAATCGTGCGGATCGTGCGCGCCAGCTCGCCCTCGATGGCCCGGCGGGCGTTGACGTTCTGGACGAACTGGGTGGAGCCCAGCGCGTCCGCCTCGTCGAAAATCTCGTATCCCACGGCGCCGGAGCCGAGCGCGCCTTCCTGCGCCACCAGGATCCGCGCCTGGCTGACCTGGTCGCGCGGCACATAGATGGAGCCGCCGTCGGCCCCGATCTCATAGCGCACCCCGCCCTGATCCAGCTGCTGGGCCACATGGGCCGCGTCCGTCGGCTCCAGCCCGGCATAGAGGAGAGAGCGCGATTCGCCGCCCGACCGCGCCATCAGGAAGAACAGCGCCGCGGCCACGCCCGCGGTGACGCCGAAGATCAGAACCAGCCGGCCCGCGCTGGCGCCTTTCAAAAAGCCCGTCAGTCCGCTCAACGGAAATCCCCACAAGTCCGCCACGCGTTAACCGCGCGCTAGGCAGGAATTTCCCAGTTCGCGGTAAGCACGAAGTTAATGCGGGCGCTTTCTGGTCCCGCCGGGGGGCGCTAGGCTGCTCTCATGAGCGAAAAGCCGGACGGAATGACCATCGCCGCCATTGTCCTGATCGGGCTGGGCGCGGTCATCTATGGCTCGCTGGCGCTGATGGCGGTCCTGGTCGGCTTCGCGCTGACCTTTCCCTTCGGCCTTCTGGGCGTGCTGATCTTCGGCCTGCCCGCCATCGGGGTCGGCCTGCTGCTGCTGAAAGTGGTGATGGACCGGCTGAACGACCCCGAAGACCGGCATTATTCGCGCGACATCCATCAATAAGAGGGAAGGGGGGCGGCGATGATCGTCACCATGGCCGAAACCGTGCCGAACCGCGAAATCGCGGAAGTTTTGGGCATCGTGCGTGGAAACGTCGTCCGCGCGCGCTTTTTCGGGCGGGATTTCGTCGCCGGCCTGCGCAATTTCGTGGGCGGGGAGGTGAACGAATATTCCAAGCTTCTGGCCGAAAGCCGGGAACAGGCGCTGGACCGCATGACCGCCCACGCGACGTCCATGGGCGCCGACGCGGTGATCTCCATGCGCTTCACCTCGGCGGCGATCATGGAGGGGACCAGCGAAATCCTGGCCTACGGCACCGCGGTCCGGCTGGTCTGACGGTTAGAGCGGGGCCCCCCTGACCAGAGTCAGCCCTCGTCTTCGCCCGCCACGAACAGGCGGCCGCGCTCGGTAATCAGTACGATCACCAGCGACGCCACGCCCAGCGCGGCGTTCCCCGCGACCAGCGGCATCACCGTGCCGTCATAGGCCATGCCGATCAGCGTCCCCAGCAGCGCCCCCATGATGAAGGAATAGGCGCCGGACACCGCCGCCATCACCCCGGCGTGCCGCCCGGCCGGCTCCATCAGCAGCGAATTGAAGTTCGCCCCGATCATGCCGAAGCTGAACACCCCGATCGTGTAGGGGATATAGAAGACCCAGAAGGAATTATGGCCGGTCGCCTCCGACACGGTCATCGCCACGAACAGGCCCAGATACAGCAGCAGCGCGAAATGGCTCAGCCGGCGCATGCCGAACCGGCCGACCAGGCGCGCATTGACGAAGCTGGCCACCGCCATGCTCGCCGCCACGCCCGCGAAGGCCAGCGGGAAGGCCGCGCCCATCTGGTATTGCTGGGCGAAAATCTGCTCCGCCATGGCGACGAAGGCGAACAGCCCGCCGAACACGAAGCCGCTGGCCAGCGTATAGCCCAGCGAAATCCGGTTGCGGCAGACATGGACATAGGAGGCCAGCGCACTGCGCAGATGCAGCGGCGTGCGGTTTTCCGGGTCCAGCGTCTCGGGCATGCGGGCCCAGATCCACGCCGCGATCAGCGCGATCGCCGCGAACAGCGCCAGGAACACCGCCCGCCAGGGCGCGACGAACAGCAGCAGCTGCCCCGCCGCCGGCGCGATGATCGGGGAAATCATGAACACGGTCATGGCGATGGACATGATCTCCGCCATCTTCCGCCCCGAAACCATGTCGCGCACCACCGCCACGGCGATCACGCGCATGGAGGCCGCGGCCACCCCCTGCAGCACCCGCGCCAGCAGCAGCACCCAGAAGGTCGGCGCCAGCGCGCAGGCCAGCGTGCAGACCAGCATCGCGGCCATCGACACCAGCAGGACGCCGCGCCGTCCGAATGCGTCCGACAGCGGGCCGTACAGCAGCGTCGCCACCCCCAGGCCCAGCGCATAGGACGTGATCACCATTTGCGGCGCGTTTTCGGAGGCCAGCGCATAGGCCTCCCCGATCCCGGGCAGGGCCGGCAGGATGATGTCAATGGAAAAGGCGTTCAGCCCCATCATCGCCGCGACCAGGCCGATCAGCTCCCAAGCCGGCAGCTTCATGGTCTTCTTCCCGGAGGGGACCGCGGCCGGCGGGGCGGGGTTTGTCGCAGCGTCCATGGAATTCCCTCCGGCGCGCCGGCGGGCGCGGTCCCCATGTCGCGCTGCAAGTGCGAAAGATCAACCCGCCGGGCCAGCCCGGACCGGGCGCCCTCCATGCGCAAATGCGGGGATCAGACGTTGAACTTGAAGTGCAGCACGTCGCCTTCCTGCACGACGTACTCCTTGCCCTCCTGGCGCGCCTTGCCGGCCTCCTTGGCCGGCTGCTCGCCGCCCAGCGCCACATAATCGTCGAAGGCGATGGTTTCGGCCCGGATGAAGCCCTTCTCGAAATCGCCGTGGATCACCCCGGCCGCCCGGGGCGCGGTCCATCCCGCGCGGATGGTCCAGGCGCGCGCCTCTTTCGGCCCCACGGTGAAATAGGTGCGCAGGCCCAGAAGGTCGTAGCCGGCGCGGATCAGCCGGTTCAGCCCCGGCTCCTCCAGCCCCAGCTCGCCCAGATATTCGGCCCGCTCCTCGGGCTCCAGCAGGGCCAGCTCGGATTCGATCTTGGCGGAGATGGCGACCGCCGGGGCGTCTTCCTCCGCCGCGCGCGCCTGCACCTTCTCTGAATAGGCGTTGCCGGTCGCCGCGCTCTCTTCCTCGACATTGGCGATGAACAGCACCGGCTTGGACGTCAGCAATTGCAGCTTGCGCCATTCGGCGCGGTCCTCGGCCGAAACCTCGACCGTGCGCGCCGGCTTGCCGTCGCGCAGCGCCTCCAGCGCCGGGTCGATCAGGGCCAGCTGCGCCTTGGCCTCCTTGTCGCCGCTCTTGGCCTTCTTCTCGATGCCCGACCGGCGCCGCTCCAGGCTCTCCATGTCGGCCAGCATCAGCTCGGTCTCGACGGTCTCCAGATCGGCCAGCGGATCGATCCGCCCCTCCACATGGGTGACGTCGTCGTCCTCGAAACAGCGCAGCACATAGGCGACCGCGTCCACCTCCCGGATATTGGCCAGGAACTGGTTGCCCAGCCCCTCGCCCTTGGAGGCGCCGCGCACCAGGCCGGCGATATCCACGAAATTCATCCGCGCCGGGATCACCTCTTTCGACCCGGCGATCTCGGCCAAGCGGAACAGGCGGTCGTCCGGCACCGCCACCTCGCCGACATTCGGCTCGATCGTGCAGAACGGGTAATTCGCCGCCTGCGCCGCGGCTGTCTGCGTCAGCGCGTTGAAGAGGGTCGACTTGCCGACATTGGGCAGGCCGACGATGCCGCATTTGAAGCCCATCGGGGAAATCCGTGCGTGGATAGGATGGGCGGGCAAATGGCCGTCCCGCGCCCCCGCGTCAAGCGGGGGCGGGCAGGGACGGCGCGCGGCGTGGGGCCGTTATTCGCCGGTGACGTCCACCAGTTCGGCCGACGGGGCGTTGGTGCGGATGGATTCCACGCCGTTCTGGGCCGACTGCTTGGTGGTGTAGCGCTCGCTCTGACAGATGATTTCCCCGTTCGGGGCCTTCAGAACGAAATGATACTGGCCGTCGGCCGCTTTCTTGATCTCGAACTTCGCCGCCATGGGGCGTTCTCCCGTGCTTGTGTGGATTCTGGCTGCACGGGGAACAGCGCGCGGGGCGCGCAATGGTTTCAGATTAACCGGCGGGGTTGCGCGGATCGCGCTTCGGCGCGGGGGCCAGGCGCATGACCTCGGTCTGGTAGCGTTCGTCCTGTCCGGCGGCCAGCAGCGGCGCCGCGTCGGCCAGCGCATCCAGCAGCGCGGTCAGCCACGGCCCCTCCGCCTTGGCGAAATCGGACAGGACGTGCCTATGCACCAGATCCTTGTGCCCCGGATGGCCGACGCCCAGCCGCGCGCGGCGGAAATCCTGTCCGATGGCCGGGGCGATGGAGCGGATGCCGTTATGGCCCGCCGCCCCGCCGCCGGTCTTCATCCGCATCCGGCCGGGCGCCAGGTCGATCTCGTCATAGAAGACCACGATGTCGGACAGCGGGATCTTGTAGAACTTGACCGCCTCGGCCACCGCGCGGCCGCTCTCGTTCATATAGGTCTGGGGCTTCAGCAGCAGGATGCGTTCCTCGCCGCCATCCGCAGCAATGGCGCCCTCGCAGACCTGACCCTGAAAGCGGGATTTCCATGGGCCGAAGCGCCAGCGCTCGGCGATCCGGTCGGCGGCCATGAAGCCGATATTGTGCCGGTTGCCGGCGTACTTCGCCCCGGGATTGCCGAGGCCGGCCCAGAGCTGCATGGCGCTGTGAAAGGGCGGGGGCCGCCCCTTCCCCTATTCTTCGGAGCCTTCGGACTCTTCGCCCTCGGCCTCTTCGCCGTCTTCCTCGCCCACGGTCGGCACTTCGTCCGCCGCGGCCTCGTCCTCTTCCTCCACCTCGGCCATGCGGCCGGCGATGGTGGCGATGGTGAAGTCGCGGTCCGTGATGGTCGGACGCACGCCCTCGGGCAGGGTGATGCTGGAGATGTGAACCGCGTCGCCGATGGTCAGCGTGCCGACGTCCGCGATCAGCTCTTCGGGGATCGCGCCGGCCGGGCAGTTCAGCTCGACGGTGTGGCGCACGACGTTCAGGACGCCGCCGCGCTTCAGGCCCGGCGAATCTTCCTGATTGATGAAGTGGACGGTCACTTCGACGTCGATGCGGGTGTTCTCGTCCACGCGGTACAGGTCGATATGCAGCGGCTCGTCGCTGACCGGATCGAACTGCACGTCCTTCGGGATCACCTGCTGGCGCTCGCCGGCGGTGTCGATTTCCACCAGGTGCGACATGAAGTGGCCGGTATTGAAGGCCTTGATGATCTCGTTGCGCTGGAAGGCGATGGAGACCGGGCCCTTGTCGCCGCCATAGATCACGCCCGGAATCTTGCCTTCACGGCGGACCGCGCGCGCAGCGCCCTTGCCGCCGGCTTCACGGGTTTCAACGGACAGGACCACGTCGCTCATCGGATCGCACCAGGCTAGAAAACAGTGTCTGCAAACAGATTCGCCGCCCGTATCAGGCGGCGCAGGCGGGCCGTCGCACATTGGCGACCGGTCCAGCGCGAGGCGTCATAAGGGAAACCCGGCCCGCGCGCAACCATCCACTGCGGCTGAAACGGCGGCGGCCGGCGGGTCCCCGAACGGGCCGCCGGCCGCTTCGCGCCGTCTGTCCCGGCCGGGTCAGCTGCCGGCTTCGGCCTTTTCGGCCCGGATCGCGTTCCAGACCCGGTATTCGCCAAAGCCGACCGCGCCGGTGGCGTTGATGTCGATCTCCGCGAAATCCGGCCCTGGCTGTCCGTCCCAGCCCTGCCACTCGCTCCATTCGGCGGGGGTCAGCAGCAAATCCTCATCGGCGTCCATCGCCAGGAAGGTCTGCAGCAGCGCCACATCCGTGGTCTCGCCGTCGCCGTCCACGACGCCCGGATGGGCGGCCAGCATGACGTCCGTACCGGCCTGCGCCGCCGGCGCGGTCTCGTCGGTCTCGGTCGGGATGATATGGGCGTCGTTCTGCGCGCCCTCGGCCTGGGCGTCCGCCATCAATTCGTCCACCGCCCCGTCGCCCGGCGCGCCTGCATCGGCGGTCGTTTCCGCCTCGACGTCGCCGCGCACCCGCGCGGCCTGCGCGATCTCGGCTTCGGAGGCCACGTCCGCCTCCGCGGTGTCCGGCTCGGTCGCCTCGGCCGATTCGGGGTCGATCACCGTGCCGTCGGCGGCCACGCCCGGCGCGCCCTCGGCGGTGTTCACCCGGGCTTCCTCGCCCCAGTTGCGGGAGCCTTCCGGCGGATTATTGGCCTGCGCCTCGGCGGCGGTGTCGTTCTCGGCGTGCGCGGCGCCGGCCAGCGCCAGCGCGGCGGCCCCGCCCAGCATCAGGCCGCGGGTCAGCGATTTCTTGGTGTGGGAACGGGCGGTCATGGCCGTTTTCCTCTGCGTCCAAAGACAGTTGCAGGGAAAACGGGCCGTCTCTGCGGACGGTTCCGGATGTCTGGCAGGCGCGGGCGCGCCCGCGGCGGCTCAGTCGAACAGTTTGGAGACCGATTCGTCGTGCGCGATGCGCCGGATCGCCTCGCCGATCAGGGGGGCGACGCTGATCGACCGCACCTTGGGGCTGGAGGTCGTCTCGCTGTTGGGCTGGATGGAGTTGGTCACCACCAGCTCGCCCAGCTGGGAGGTCTCCACCCGCTTCCAGGCCGAATTGGACAGCACCCCGTGCGAGCAATAGGCCGAAACGCTCTCCGCCCCGTGCTCCAGCAGCGCCGCCGCCGCGTTGCACAGCGTGCCGCCCGAATCGACGATGTCGTCGAACAGGATGCAGCGCCGGCCCGACACGTCGCCGATAATGTGCATGACCTCGGATTCGCCGGGCGCCGGGCGGCGCTTGTCGACGATGGCGATGTCGATATCCAGCCGCTTGGCCAGGCCCCGCGCGCGCACCACGCCGCCGACGTCCGGCGACACGATCATCAGATTATCCAGCTTGTAGTTGCGGCGGATGTCTTCCTCGATCACCGGGGTGGCGAACAGATTGTCCGTCGGGATGTCGAAAAAGCCCTGAATCTGGCCGGCGTGCAGGTCCATGGTCAGAACCCGGTCCGCGCCCGCCTTGTCGATCAGGTTGGCGACCAGCTTGGCGCTGATCGGCGTGCGGCCGCCGGTTTTGCGGTCCTGCCTTGCATAGCCGAAATAGGGGATCACCGCCGTGACGCGGCTGGCCGAGGCCCGGCGCAGCGCGTCCAGGCAGATCAGCAATTCCATCAAATGATCGTTCGCCGGGGCCGAAGTGGACTGGATCAGGAAAACGTCCTCGCCGCGCACATTCTCGTCGATGGTGACGAAAATCTCCCCGTCCGCGAAGGTCCGCACCTTCGCGTCGGTCAGCGGCACGTCCAGATATTCGGCGATGGCGGCCGCCAGCGAATAATTCGCGTTGCCGCTCATCAACTTCATGGAAGGTCCCCGCACCCGGCTTGCTCGGAAGCGGGCGTCTTAGCAGAGCAATCCGGGGCGTCCAACGGCCTAAAGCCGGGCGGTCAGGCGTAGGCCCGCGACCCCGGCCACGACCAGCGCAATGAAAAACAGGCGGAAGGGGTGCGCGCTCTCGCCGAACCAGATGATGCCGATCACCGCGACCCCCGCCGCGCCGATCCCGGTCCACACCGCATAGGCCGACCCCGCCGGCAGGTCGCGCAGGCCCCGGATCAGCAGGAACAGGCTCGCCGCCATCGCCGCGATCACCGCCAGCTTCCACAGCGGCCCGCGCCCCCAGGCGTATTTCAGGCCCAGCGCGCCGGCGATCTCGAACAGGCCGGCCAGCCCGACCATGGCCCAGGGCCCGGCCGAGAAATTCCCCATCAGCCCTCTCCGCCGTCGATCGCGCGCTGCACCGCCAGCGCCTGCACGGTTTCCGCCACATCATGCACGCGGATCACCGCCGCCCCGCCGCGCGCGGCGGCCAGCGCCGCGGCCAGCGATCCGCCGAGGCGCTGCTGCGCCTCTTGAGCCTTCGGGTCGATGGCCGCGATGAACCGCTTGCGCGACGCCCCGAAGACCAGCGGAAAGCCCGTCTCCGCCAGCGCCGCCGTCGCGCGGATCAGCGCCAGATTATGGTCCAGCGTCTTGCCGAACCCGATGCCCGGATCGATCCAGATCTTCTCGCGCTTCAGGCCCGCCGCCATCGCCGCCTCCGCCCGCGCCGTCAGGAAGTCCCGGACCTCCGCGACCACATCGTCATAGTGCGGCGCTTTCTGCATGGTGCGCGGCTCGCCCTGCATGTGCATCAGGATCACCGGCGCGCCCAGCTCTGCGGCGGTCTCCGGCGCGCCGTCCGCGCCCAGCGCCGTCACGTCGTTCCAGATATCGGCCCCGGCGGCCATGGCGGCGCGCGCCACCTCCGGCTTCATCGTGTCGACGGAGATCGGGATGTCGCTCTCGGCCCGGATCGCGCGCAGCGCGGGCAGCACCCGCGCCAGCTCCGCCTCTGCGTCCACCGGCGCCGCCCCCGGCCGCGTCGACTCCCCGCCCAAATCCAGCATGTCCGCCCCCTCGGCGATCATCGCCCAGGCATGGGCCAACGCCGCTTTCAGCGTCGCGTTCTCGCCGCCGTCGGAAAACGAATCCGGCGTCAGGTTCAGAATGCCCATAACGGCCGGCCGGCCTTCGGGCAGAAGTCGACGCATCGCGCGGCCCCGCAAAGTCAGACCGCTAGGATTTAGGCGAAACCGCCGCCCAAATCACCCGCCCAGATTAGCCGCCAGATTAGCCCCCCAGAACGCCACCCCCGTTCGGATGCAGCACCTGGCCGGTCATGTAGGACGAGTCCTCGCAGGCCAGGAACAGATGGCTGGGCGCCACCTCGTTCGGCTGGCCCGGCCGGCCCATCGGGCTGGACTGGCCGTGCTCCCCGGCCTTCTCGGCGTCGAAACTGGCCGGGATAAGCGGCGTCCAGATCGGGCCGGGCGCCACGCCATTCACGCGGATGCCCTTGTCGACCAGCTGCGCCGACATCGACCGGGTGAACGCCACCATCGCCCCGCGGGTGGAGGCGTAATCCACCAGCGTCGGATGGCCGCGATAGGCGGTGATGGAGACGGTGTTCACGATCGCCGCGCCTTTTTTCAGGTGCGGCAGCGCGTGCTTGGTCATGAACATATAGCCCATGACATTGGTCTTGAACGTGCGCTCGATTTGGCCGGCCTCGATCTTCGCGAAATCCTCGACCTCGTGCTGCTCGGCGGCGTTGTTCACCAGCACGTCCAGCTTGCCGAAGGCTTTCAGCGTCCTGGCGACCGCGGTCTTGCACACGCTCTCGCGCCCCACATCGCCCTTGATCGCCAGCGCCCGCGCGCCCTCGGCCTCGACCAGGCGCACCGTCTCCTGCGCGTCGCGCTCCTCGTTCAGATACAGGAAGGCGACGTCCGCCCCCTCGCGCGCGAACAGGACCGCCACCGCCCGGCCGATGCCGGAATCGCCGCCGGTGATCAGCGCCGCCTTGCCGTCCAGCCGGCGGGAGCCGGGATAGCGCGGCATCACGTCCGGCTGCGGGTCCATTTTCCACTGCTTGCCGGGCTGGGTCTTCTGGTGCTGGGGCGGCGCGCCCTCCTTGCCCACGGCCGGTTCGCGCTTTCCGTCCTTCTTCTTCGGGGCGGCCTTTTTTCCGGCCGCCGTCTTTGCCGGCGTTTTCGCTTTCGGACGCTTCGCCGCCCGCGCCGCGCTTTTCGCTCCGCCGCCTTTCGCCTCAGCCATGAAAGCCCCCTATCGGCTTGAAGTTTCTAACCGAACGGGGGCGGGGGGCGGCGGTTCCAGGCGCCGCTGTTGTTCCATCCGCCGGGCGGACGGGGCGCGATGCTCAGGGCTGGCGGGCGCGGAACCGCGCGGTCACGGGCTGGTGGTCGGCGTGCCGGAAATCCAGGTCCTCGCCGCGCACCTCCACCGCCTCCACATTGGGGGAGACGATGAAGCCGTCGATGACGGTCGTGTAGTTCTCGCCCCGCACATAGGGCTTCTCGTTGGTGCGGACGCTGGGGATGGTCGGGTCCGCCGCGACGGTCCAGCCCGCGGGCGCGGCGTCTTCGGGCAGCGCGTGCAGCCAGAACAGGTCCTTCTCCCCGGTCGTGTGCGCGAACCCGGTCTCCGCCAGCTCCAGATTGAAATCGCCGCCGATCACGACGTGCTGGCCGGCGGCGTATTCGGCCTGGGCGTATTCCAGCACTTCGGACAGCTGGCGCAGCCGCAGCGACGCATCGTCGTCAAACGCCGACAAATGCAGGTTGATCAGCGTCCAGCCGCCGCCGGTCTGCGCGGGAATGCGCGCGGCCTGCGCGCGATAGGTCCGGCTGGCGAACCAGAAGGTCAGCGTGAACGGCGATTCCAGGCGCAGCGTCCCGCTGTCCGAAAGATCGTGGGCGGAGACCATGGCCAGCCCCATCTTCGCCGCCGACAGCTCGAACGGACCCCGCACGCGGGTGGTGGGGGTGAACCAGAAATTCTCTTCGGGCCGCGCGCCGCGCAGCGCGCCCAGAAGGTTGGTCTTGCGGTTGGGATAGGCCGGTTCGGACACTTCCTGCAGGAACACGACGTCGCTGTCCGCCGCGGCCAGCCGTGCGGCGATGGCGGCGGCGTTGGCTTCGGCCGCCTCGCGGGTCGGCACGCGCAGCATCTTGCCGCCGTCGGCCATGAAGTCGGATTCCGCCCCCAGCCCGGCATAGCCCAGATTCCAGGTCGTCACGCTGATCTCGGCGGGCGGCGCGGCGTTCTGCGCGGCAGCGGGGTCGGGCATCAGGGCGGCTCCGGAAATGACGCATGCGGCCAGAATCGCCGCGATTGTCCGGGGTCTGAAGGAAATCACGCGGCCCCGCCAGCGTCGGCCGCCGCTTCGGCGGCTTCGGCCTGCTTTTTCTTCGTCTTCTCGTCGCCCGCGGTCAGCTTTTCCACGACCCATTGCCCGATGCCGAAAATCGCGGCCAGGCCGCCCCATTCGTTGCTCATCTCGGAGACAAAGCCGACCAGTGACCGTTTTTCCTCCACCGCGAACACGATCTCGCTGAACCGCGCCTGCACCTCCCAGGACGCGCCCTCCAGCGCCGGACGCAGCGACAGCAGCGCCTGCACGTAGTTGTCGATGAAGGTCGAATAGATCGAAACGTACATCACCCCGCCGGCCAGCAGGATGATCACGATGGCCGCCAGCGTCGTCGCATGGGTGATCAGCCGCGCGTTCGCCAGGAACAGGTCCTGGATCGGCGTCGCCCGGATCAGGAAGTTGAACACGAAGATGCTCGCCGCGAACACGAAGACCGGGGACATCTGGTCCTGCGCGGCGTTCAGCGTGCGGATGGAGTCCAGATAGGTCGCCTCCACCTCGGCCAGCATCTCCAGCCCCGGCAGGCCCGCGGCGCCCTGCGCCCGCGCCACCACCTCGTCCGCCAGCCCGCTGAACGAGCGGAAGTCGAACAGGAATTGCGAAATCAGCGTGCCCATCAGCACCCAGCCGCCGAAGAACAGCAGCGTGCTGTACACGCCATAGACGCAATAGGTGCGCGCCAGGCATTTGCAGTCTTCGGGCGTCTCGCCCAGGCGCTCGGCCTGTTTCGGAACGCCGCAGGAATACCAGACGACGATGGCGATAATGCCGATCAGGATCGCGAACCAGGTCAGCGAGGCGAGGCGGGAGCCGAAGATCAGGTCGGTCATCGACCAGGCCGGCGTGAAGGAGTCGATCCAGATCAGCGTGAAGGCGCCGAGGCCCAGCAGGATCGCCTCGCCGAATGCGCCGGGGATTTTCTTCTCCCAGCCCGCGAAGTGCAGCCGCAGCGAATGCCGGCGCCACCAGATGTCGCCCGCGATCTTGTAGCTCGCCAGCAGCAGCGCAAAGCCGGCCAGCCAGCCCGCGCCCACGATCACGACTGTGGAGTCCACCACGCCCATCCCACGCTTTTCCCGCGGGGCAGTTTACACGCGCGGGCGCGCGCGAAAACCGCAGGCGGGGCGGGAAAACGGACCGGCCGGACGGTTCGGACGGTTCAGACGGCTTTGGCGGCTCAGGCCGGCTTCGGGTCGACCCCGGGGACGTGGTGGCCGTGCGGCTCGTCGTCGGTCACCGGCAGCGCGCCGGAGGGCTCGTCGTCCGGCGGCGGCGGTTCGTCCGGCGTGCGGTGCGGCGGCTCGCCCTTGTCGAGCAGGTTCTTGATCTCCTCGCCCGACAGCGTCTCGTACTCCAGCAGCGCCTCGGACAGGCGCGTCCAGGCGTCTTCCTTCTCGGTCAGGATGCTGCGCGCGCTCTCATAGCCTTCGGTGACCAGGCGCTTGATCTCGGATTCGATCTTCTGCGCGGTCTCCGGGCTGATCGATTTGGTGCGGGCGATGGACTGGCCCAGGAAGACCTCGCCCTCGTCCTCGGAATAGGAGATCGGGCCCATCTCGTCCGACAGGCCGTACTGGGTGACCATCGCGCGGGCGAGCTTGGTCGCCATCTGGATGTCGCTGGCCGCGCCGCTGGTCACCTTCTCCTTGCCGAATTTCAGCTCCTCGGCCACGCGCCCGCCCATCAGGATGGCCAGCCGGCTGGTCATCTCCTCGCGCGTCATGGACAGCTTGTCCGCCTCGGGCAGCTGCATGACCATGCCCAGCGCGCGGCCGCGCGGGATGATCGTCGCCTTGTGCACCGGGTCGCTGGCCGGGACGTTCAGCGCCACAACGGCGTGTCCGGCCTCGTGATAGGCGGTCAGGATCTTTTCCTTGTCGGACATGACCATGGACCGGCGCTCCGGCCCCATCATCACCTTGTCCTTGGCGTCCTCGAACTCCTGCATCGTGACCAGGCGCTTGTTGCGCCGCGCCGCCAGCAGGGCCGCCTCGTTCACCAGATTGGCCAGGTCCGCGCCGGAAAAGCCCGGCGTGCCGCGCGCGATCACCTTGGGATCGACGTCGCTGCCCAGCGGCACCTCGCGCATATGAACTTTCACGATCTTCTCGCGGCCGGTGATGTCCGGATTGGGCACCACGACCTGACGGTCGAAGCGGCCCGGGCGCAGCAGCGCGGGGTCCAGAACGTCCGGCCGGTTGGTCGCGGCGATCAGGATGATGCCTTCGTTTGCCTCGAACCCGTCCATCTCGACCAGCAGCTGGTTCAGCGTCTGCTCGCGCTCGTCATTGCCGCCGCCGAGGCCTGCGCCGCGCGAACGGCCGACTGCGTCGATTTCGTCGATGAAGATGATGCAGGGTGCGTTCTTCTTGGCCTGCTCGAACATGTCGCGCACGCGGCTGGCGCCCACGCCCACGAACATCTCCACGAAGTCGGAGCCGGAAATGGTGAAGAACGGCACGTTCGCCTCGCCGGCGACCGCGCGCGCCAGCAGCGTCTTGCCGGTGCCCGGCGGGCCGACCAGCAGCGCGCCTTTCGGAATCTTGCCGCCCAGGCGCTGGAATTTCGCCGGGTCCTTCAGGAACTCGACGATTTCCTGCAGCTCTTCCTTCGCCTCGTCCACGCCGGCGACGTCGTCGAACGTGCGCCGCCCGTGATGCTCGGTCAGCAGCCGCGCCTTGGACTTGCCGAAGCCCATCGCGCCGCGTCCGCCGGACTGCATCTGGCGCATGAAGAAGATCCACACCGCGATCAGAAGCAGCATGGGGAACCAGCTGATCAGCACATTGACCAGCATATTGCCCTCGCCCTGTTCGGGCTGGGCGCGGATTTCGACGTTCTCGGCGTACAGGCGCTCGGTCAGGTTGGAGGAATCCGGCGGCGCGTAGGTGACGAAGCGGCGCCCGTCGCTGGTCTGGCCGCTGATCCGCTCGCCATTGATCGTGACGCTGTCCACGCGCCCGGCTTCGGCTTCGCGCAGAAGCTGGGAATAGGTCATTTCCTCGGACGGGGCGTCCTGGGTCGGCGCCTGCAACAGGTTGAACAGCGCCACCAGAAGCAGCGCGATAACGCCCCACAAGGCCAGGTTCTTCAGCGACATCGATCCGTCAGGTTTGCTTGGCGGTTAATCCCATGTGGGGCTTGGGATGGCGCATCGCCACCCGGCCCGCAGAAAATCTCCGCGTATTCTTCATCAAACCACGGAAATTTCGTGAATAACAGGCGCCGAAGGCGCCCGGCGGCCAGCGGCCGCAGGCTCGCCAGCCCCGCCGCTTCGGCCCCCGGCAGGGCTTCGGCCAGCCGCCCGCCGCGCCACAGCGCCGGCAAGCTCGCGCGCGCCGCCGCCGGAATCTCCGCCAGCTGCGCCTTCGCCCGCTCCTTTAAGCCTTTCCACGCCATGCCCAGCGGCGCGATGCAAAGGTCCGGGGCGTGCGCGCGCACCGCCCAGCGGCCGTCCCAGATCGCATCCGCGCCGGGCGTCAGGGGCAGGGGTTCGGGCGCCGGAACGCCCGCCCGGCCCAGCGCCGCGCCCGCATCGCGGCAGATCACAAGCGCGTGCGCTCGGGGCAGGACCGTCGCCCCGCCCAGCGTTGCGCCCCGTCCGGCCCGCACTTTATCCATCAGCCGCTCCACCGCCTCGGGGGAGGGCGGCCGCGCCGCGCCCGCCGCCGCGGCCAGCGCCGCCTGGATCAGCCGCGCCGCGCCGGGCGCATCCAGCGCCGCGTGCGCGATGCGCAGCGTCCCGTCATGCGGCGCGGCGACATGGACCAGCAGCGCCCGCGCCGCCGCGTCCTCGGCGTCCGCCAGCGCGCCCGCGCGCGCCGCGATCCCGGCCAGCCGAACCGCCGCGTCGTCGCCCAGCGCGGCCAGGGCCGCCCGCGCGCGCACCCGGCCATAGCGCGGATCGGCGTTGGCCGGGTCCTCCGTCCATTCGGCCCCGACCGAAATCAGAAATTCGCGCAGCTCGGCCCGCCGTGTCTCCAGCAGCGGCCGCAGAACGGTCAGGGGCCGCCCCCGCACCGCGCCCATGTCGGGCCACAGCGGCGCGGGCGCCTCCGCCCGCATCGCGGCCAGGCCGCGCCAGGCGCTGCCCGCGCCGGCGCGCTGCCACACCGTCTCGGCCTGGTCGTCCAGCGTATGGGCCAGCAGCAGCGCCTCCGCCCCCGCCTCCCGGCACGCCTGGGCCAGCAGGCGCAGCCGCGCCTCCCGCGCGGCCTGCTGCACGCCGGCCCGGGGCTTCTCGCCCTCCCATCTCAGAATGCGCGCCGGAACGCCCAGCGCGCGCGCCTGCGCGGCGGCGCCCGCCGCTGCGGCGGCCGAGCCCGGCTGCAGTCCGTGATCGACGATGAAGGCGTGAAGGGCGCGTCCGCGCCGGGCCGCCCATCCGGCGGCCAGATGCAAGAGCGCGGTGGAGTCGCCGCCGCCGGAAAAGCCCAGTCCGACCGGGCCCGGCGGCGCGGCGTCCAGCCGGCTCTCGATGCGCGCGGTCAGCGCGCCGTGGGGCGCAGCCGCCCCGATATCAGCAGCCGGCGTTGCGGCGCTCCCGCGTGGCGGTCGCGCGGACCGTCTGGTCCATGTCGGGATACTGGCTGGTCGCCGCGGTCAGCGTCTGGCAGGCGCGATCGGTCTCGCCCATCGCCGCCAGCGCCGCGCCCAGCTGCACCATCGCCTCGGGCGCCATCAGCCCGTTCGGGTCCGCCTGCAGCGATTTCACCAGCGCGTCGGCGGCCTCCACCGGCTGTTCCTCGGTGCGGTAGATCGAGCCGACCCAGAAATAGGCCTCGCCCGCGCGCGCATCGTCCGGCGCGATGTCCAGGAATTCGGCGAACGCCTCCAGCGCGTCGGTGAAGGCCCCCTCGAACAGGCGCGTGCGCCCGCGCGCGAACAGCAGGTCCGGCGAATCCCCGGTCGGGGCGTAATTCATGTCGACGCCGGGCTCGGCGCCCAGCTCGCCCGCGCCCATCGTCCCGCCGCCCATATTGGCCGCGCCGCCGGCGCGCGCGCCGGGCACGTCGCCGCCCGCGCCCAGCGGGCGCACCGCCGCGGCGCGCTGCTGCGCGAACGGATCGTTCGGGTCGATCGCGGCCAGGTCGCCGCCTTCGCCGCCGCCCGGGCCCAGCGGCACCGGGCCCGCGCCGTCCTCGCCCGCCGCGAAGGCCGCGCCGCCGCCATAGGCGGACATCATGTCCTCCTGCAGCGTCTCCAGCCGTGTCTCCAGCTGGCGGTTCTTGAACTGCAGCTCCTCGACCTGGCCGGTCAGGCTGCGGATCTGCGCCTCCAGCGAATTGATCCGGTCCAGATTGCGCACCGCGGCGTCGTCGGTGCGTCCGCGCACCAGCGCCTCCAGCGCGGCGATCCGCTCGTCCAGCTCCCGGCGGCTCTGGGCCATCGCGGGGGCGGCGGACGTCACGGCGATAAGGATGGACAGGACTAGGGGTGCGGCGCGCATGGGCGCATCCTCCGATCGAAGCGGCGACTGACGGGCGCGGACTAACGCGCCGCGGCGGCGAAACTATGGCCGTCCGGCCCCGCGAAGCAAAGACGGGGCGGCTCGAAACCGGCGGCCGGAAAAAGCGAACGGCGCCCGCAGACCATGCTGGGGCGCCGTTCCGGTGTGCCCGTTACGGGCCGTCTGTAAGGCCGGAGGCCGGCTTACGAGGTGACGGCGCCCGCGACGATGACCGTGGTGGCGTTCCGGTTCAGGGCCCAGCACTCCTCGGTGGAGGCGGAGCAGACCGGCTGTTCTTCGCCGTTCGAGATCGTCTCGATCCGCGAAGCCGCGACGCCGCGGCTGACCAGATAGTCGCGCGCGGAATTCGCACGGCGCGCGGCCAGGGCCAGGTTGTATTCGCGGGTGCCGCGTTCGTCGGCGTTGCCGTGAATGCGGACCGTCACGTTGCCGTACTGGCTCAGCCAGGAGGCCTGACGGTCCAGCGTGGCGCGGGCGTCCGAACGCAGATCGAACTGATCGTAGTCAAAGAAGACGCGGTCGCCCGCGGTTTCCTGGAAGTCTTCGACCGAGCCCGGCACCGCGGTGACGCGTTGCGGCGGCGGGGTAGGCGTAGCGGCCGGCGGCGTGTTTTCAACGACCGGCTCGTCGGATGCGCAAGCCGCAACGGCCAGCACCGACATGGCAACAAGAACGACTTTGAATTTCATAGCGATCCCCTGGAGGCAAGTCATGCTGACCCTCGGGTCCCATCCGGGTAGCCATCGGTGCGGCGGCCAGCCGCCGTCAGCAGAATTAATATTACGACATTCAGCGGCAATTGTTCCACAAAAGCTTTGGCAGGCCCCTCCTTTTCCGGTTGGCAGTAGTATTATTGCAGCAGGGGGGACCAGGCCGGGTCGCTCGCCGCGCCCGGGGTTTCCACCCGCCGCAGGTTCTGCCCGGTCAGGTCGACGCTCCACACCCCCGGGGTGGAGCCCCGCTCTTCCCGCCAGAACATCAGCACGCGGCCATTGGGCGACCAGGTCGGCCCCTCGGCCCGGAATCCGTCCGCCAGCAGGCGTTCGCCGGACCCGTCCTGCCGCATCACGCCGATGGAAAACCGGCCCGAGGCGATCTTGGTGAACGCAATCAGATCGCCGCGCGGCGACCAGACCGGCGTGGCGTAGCGCCCGGAGCCGAAGCTGATCCGGCGCACGTCCGACCCGTCGATATTCATGATGTACAGCTGCTGCGAGCCGCTGCGGTCGGACTCGAACACGATCTGCCGCCCGTCGGGGGAGAAGGTGGGCGAGGTGTCGATCGCCGACCCGGTGGTCAGGCGGCTCATCTGCCGCGACCGCAGATCCATCAGATAGATGTCGGAATTGCCCGAATCCTCCAGCGTCAGCGCCAGCGAATTGCCGTCCGGCGAAAAGCGCGGGGCGAACGTCATGTTCGGGATATTGCCCAGCATCTCGTGCCGCCCGGTCTCGATGTCGAACAGGTGCACCTGCGGCTTGGTGTTCTGATAGCTCAGATAGGCGATGGTCTGGCTGGACGGCGAAAAGCGCGGCGTCAGCACCGTGTAGTCGCCATTGGTCAGAAAGCGCAGATTGGCGCCGTCCTGGTCCATGATCGCCAGCCGTTTGGAGCGCGACAGGCGCGGCCCGGACTCCGACACGAACACGATGCGGCTGTCGAAATAGCCCATTTCCCCGGTCAGCTCCTCATAGACCGCGTCGGCGATCTTGTGCGCCACGCGGCGCCAGTTCTCCGGCGTGGTGACGAAGGTCAGGCCCAGCAGCTCCTGCTCCCCGAACACGTCCCACAGGCGGAACGACACCCGCATCCGGGCGTCGCTGCTCATCTCCACGTCGCCGGTCAGCAGCGCGTTGGCGTTGATCACCCGCCAGTCCTCGAACCGCGGCTTCAGGTCCAGATCGGTGATCTGCTCGATAAAGGCAGTGTGGTTGATCGGCCGGAACAGGCCGGACCGCTCCAGGTCCGCCTCCACCACTGCGGCGATCTCGGCGCCCGTCTGCGCCTCCGCCGGGGCCGCGCCGATAAAGGGCGGGGTGGCGACCGGCAGCGGGTTCAGATGGCCCTGATTGATGTCGATGACCGGCTGGGCCGCGGCGGCGCCGGCGGCGAACACGGTCAGGATGAGGACTGTCAGAAAGCGTTTCATGAGGCTCCTCGCGTCGGGCCCTAGTGAATGACGGAATCGAAGTTCAGCGTGAATTCGCGCCACGTCGAGTATCGTTCCGGAGAGAGGAAAGAATAAGGCGCGCATTCGTTCACCGCGCGCACCGCCCGGTCGGCCGCCACGCGCAGATACGGATTGCCGGATGCGGCGATCCGCGCCGCGTTCTGAAGCTGCGGCGGACCGGCCAGCGACCCGTCCCGGTTCAGCCGCACGCGCACCTGCACCACCAGCTCGTCCGGGTTGGGCGCGTCGGCCGAATTCCGCCAGCACTGATTGATGCGGGAGCGCAGGGCGTCCATCTCGCTGATCGTCATTTGCGACCCCAGGCCCACGGCCTCGCGCGCCCGCTCGGCGGTTTCCGGCGGCGTCGTCCCGGCGGTGTCGCTCTGCGGCCGGTCTTCCTGCCGCGCCCTGTCGATCAGCTGGGTGATGTCGTTCAGGTTGAACTCCTCGCGCGGCTCGGGCTCGGGTTCGGGCGGCGGCGGCGCGGGCGGCGTCGGTTCGGGCTCCGGCTCCGGTTCAGGCTCGGGTTCCGGCGCGGGCTCGGGCTCGGGTTCCGGGGCCGGCTCCGGCTCGGCGACCGGCTCGGGTTCGGGCTGGGGCGGCGTCGGCTCCGGCTCGGCCGGCTCTTCCTGGGCCGGCGGCTCGGGCTGCTCTTCCTGCACCGGCTCTTCCTCCGGCTCCGGCTCGGGCTCCTCTTCCTCCACCGCGGCGCGGATATTGGTCTCCTCGCCCAGCTCCAGCAGCTCCACGGGGATCACCGGCACGAATTCGGACGACGACTCCATCGCATAGGGCAGGGCGATGATGCCCGCCGCCACCGCGATCACGTGACCGACAATGGAGAGCGGGACGCCTGGCTTCATTCTTTACTCGTCCGCGGCTGCTGCTGCGGCGGTCTGGGTCAGCGGGTCGGTGACCAGCCCCATATTCTCGAACCCGGCGTTCTTCAGGCGCGCCATCACGTCGATCACGCTGGCGTAGTTCGCCGACCCGTCGGCGCGGATGAAGATGCGCTCGCTGTATCCGGTCTGGGCGATCGCCAGCAGGCGCGGGGTCAGCTCCTCGACCGGCGTCTCGGTTTCCTGGATGAACACGCTGCCGTCGGCCTTCACGGTCACCGTGATCGGCTCCTGGTCGGCGGCCAGGTTCTGCGCCTGGGTGCGCGGCAGCTCCACTTCGACGCCCACGGTCAGCAGCGGCGCGGTGATCATGAAGATGATCAGCAGCACCAGCATCACGTCGACCAGCGGCGTGACGTTGATCTCCGCCCGCTGGCGGTAGCGGGTGCGGCCGCGGCCGCGCGCGATATCGACCGACGCGCCCATCAGCGCCTCGCGCTGCGGCTGTGCAGCCGCCGCGACAGCACCGCGGACAGCTCGTCGGCATAGCCTTCCAGCCGCACCGCATAGGCCGCGATGTCGCCGGAAAACTTGTTGTAGAAGATCAGCGCCGGAATGGCCGCGACCAGGCCCAGCGCCGTGGCGAACAGGGCCTCCGCGATGCCGGGCGCCACGACGGCCAGGTTCGTCTCGCGCGAGGCGGCGATGGCGCGGAACGAGTTCATGATCCCCCAGACCGTGCCGAACAGGCCGACGAACACGGCGGAGGAGGCGATGGTGGCCAGCACGCCCAGCCCGCGCTCCAGCTTCGACAGCTCGCGCGCCACGGCCACGTTCATCACCCGGTTCATCCGCTCGCGCAGGGACAGCAGCTGCGATTCGCTGGAGTCGCGCTCCTCGCCGTCGCGCCATTCGCGCATCGCGGCGGCGAACACGCGGGCCATCGGGTCCCGCGGCCGTTCGGCGAACGCCTCGCGCAGATCCTCAAGGCTGCGGCCCGACCAGAAATCCTGTTCGAACCGCCGCGCCTTGGAGCGCAGGCCGCTGATCTGGAATTGCTTGTCCAGCGCGATGCCCCAGCTCCACACGCTGGCCAGGACCAGGCCGACCATGACGGCCTTCACGATGATATCGGCGCGCAGAAACAGCGCGACGAAGGAGAAATCCTCGCCTCCCGGCCCGAGAACGGCCGGCGCGGCCGCAGTCGCCGCCACTACCAGATCCATATTATGTCCCCTGCAAACCCGCCGCGTCCGGCGGGCGACTCGCGTCGAATTGTCCTTTGACCAAGGATTATGTCGATTTCAGGACGCCGCCAGTAAATGGCGACAAGGCGTTAACCAGCACTTTCGGCGGCCGCGCCGCCTTCCCCTCCAAAGTGATGCAGGCCACCTCCAGTTCCGCCTGGACCAGAATCTCGTCCCCGCGCTGGATGCGCTGGGTAATGAAGAACCGGGGCCCGCGCACTTCGGCAAACGCCGTATGGATGGTCAGAAGGTCTTCCAGAACCGCGGGTTTCACGAAATCCACCTCCGCCCGGCGCACCGCGAAGGCCACCGGAACGGCCTCCTCGCGAAGCAGGGCATGGGTGATTCCCGCCGCGCGCAGGAAATCGGTCCGCGCCCGCTCCAGAAAGCACAGATAGTCGGCGTGATAGACCACGCCGCCAGCATCCGTGTTCTCGTAATAGACCCGGACGGGAAAGCGGTGGACCTTGCCCTCCAGCGTTCCTTCGGCGGTGGGTTTGGGATTCACCTCCACGCATGCCCCTCATACTTGGGTCGAAGCCGAAGGATCAGAAAGGATTCCAAGAACCCTAGGGCAGCTTCACCCCATTCCCTTGGCATTAGGATATTGATTCGGCCGCAGTTGCCGATGATCCATTGTCCGATCTCGGCATTGCTGAACGATTTGAATTCTAATTCCGGGTCGTTACACAGCGAACTTGCAAGAGTGCTATTGGCGCCGCCGCGCTTGTAGTGCTGGTACACATAGCGGGGCCCGGTGTTCGGCCCGGCTTTCCCAATCTTGAGCCAGCGATCATTGGCATAGAAGGCGTAGATTGCTGCCTTCCCCGGCGGCAAGCGAGTCGGGCGTGTATGAGGGGCTGGTCCCGTCTCAAGGTCCAAATCAGCAAACTTGAGATCGGCATGTGCGAGGCGCAGTGCCGCTTCTAGTGCCTCGAAGGCCTCTGCAAACTCGTTCTGCCTTTGGCACATGGGAAAGGGATCGTCTCGTCGCAGTGGATGACCATGATCTACTGGTTAAACGGGGAATACGTCACCGCCAAACCGCAAAATCCGGGTCGCCGCGCACGCCCGCCCCGCTAGGATCGCGCCATGGCCAGAGCGGATTTCGAACAGGCGCAGATGGATTATGAGCGGGTCACCCGCGCGCTCGCCTTTCTGGAGGGCGCGTGGCGGGACCGCCCGCCGCTGGACGCCGCCGCCTCCGCCGCGGGGGTCAGCCCGCATCATTTCCACCGCATCTTCGCGCGCTGGACCGGGACCAGCCCGAAACGCTTCACCGACGCGCTGGCCCACGCCTTCGCCCGCACGCTGCTCGCCGACGGCGCCAGCGTGCTGGAGGCGGCGCTGGAGTCCGGCCTGTCCGCCCCCTCCCGCCTGCACGACCTGACCCTGGCGCATGAGGCCGCCAGCCCCGGTGAGGCGAAATCCGGCGGCGCCGGCATGGTCTTCCGCTGGGGCGTTGCGCCGACCCCGTTCGGGACCGGAATCTTCCTGATCGCCCCGCGCGGCCTGTCGGGCCTGGCCTTCGCCGATCCGGGCGGCGAGGGCGCGGCGTTCGCGGACATGGCCCGCCGCTGGCCGGGCGCGGACTTCCTGCGCGACGACGCCGCGGCGGCGGACATGGCCGCCCGCGTCTTCGCCGGCGGCCGCGTCGACCTCGCGCTCTACGGCTCGCCCTTCCAGCGTCAGGTCTGGCGGGCGCTGCTCGCCATCCCCAGCGGCGCGTGCGTGGCCTATGGCGACATCGCCCGGGCCATCGGCCGGCCGGGCGCGGGCCGGGCGGTCGGCGCGGCGGTCGGGCGCAACCCGGTGTCCTGGCTGATCCCCTGTCACAGGGCCCTGTCTTCCGATGCGCGCCTGACCGGTTATCATTGGGGCGTCGACAGAAAGCGGGCGATGCTGGCCTGGGAGGCCTTCCAGGCGCTAGAGGCCCGCGACGCCGCGTGAGGCAGTTCCCTGGTCTATTACGCTTTCCCTCTGGTTCTGGCCCTGCTGGCGCTGGCCGCGATCTGGTCCGGCGCGCTGTGGGCGATCAAGCGCCGCACGGCGCTGCAGAACGCCGCCGAAATTTATGAAGACTGGACGCGCGAATCCCCCGCCGCCCTGGGCGGGCTGAGCGAGGACCGCTTCCGCGCCGCCTTCATGCGCGCCCACGGGCCGGGCGGTCAGGCCACGATCACGCTGGTCCTGGTCGCCGCGCTCGCCGCCACCCCGCTGATCCTGATCCTGTTCCGCCTGATCTGGCTCGGCGTCTGGGTGCTGTCGGGCCGCGCGCCCTTCTATGAGGAAGGGCTGCTGATGTGGCGCTTCTGCCTGTTCTTCGCGGTCATCGCCGGCTGGGCCGCCATCGCGGGCCTCGCCGCCCGTTTCTATCACCAGCGCGCGCCGGGTTCGCTGCGCGAGGAAATTCTGCACGAGGCCGCACGCAAGCCGGCCTGAGCGGCCCCGGGCCGCGAATGAGGGAGACACCGAAATGGAATATCTGCACAGCATGCTGCGCATCTCCGACCCCGACGCCTCGCTGCGCTTCTTCTGCGAGGGGCTGGGCCTGAAAGAGGTCCACCGCATGGACAGCGAGAAGGGGCGGTTCAGCCTGATCTTCCTCGCCTCGCCGGACGATATCGACCGCGCCGGCGGGCTGAAGGACGGCGAGTCGCCGCTGAAGGCCGGCCTGCCGATGGTGGAGCTGACCTATAACTGGGACGAGGCCGGCTATGACGGCGGCCGCAATTTCGGCCATCTCGCCTACCGGGTCGGGGACATCTACGCCACCTGCGCGCATCTTCAGGACATGGGCTACACGATCGCCCGGCCGCCGCGCGACGGCCGCATGGCCTTCATCCGCTCGCCCGACAATATCTCGGTGGAACTGCTCCAGTCCGGCGACCCCAAGGCCCCCGCCGAGCCCTGGGCCAGCATGGAGAATTCCGGCGCCTGGTAGGATTCGGAACCGCTCCGGCGCCCTCCCGTTAGAAACCTGTCGCTAAACAGGAACGGGAGTCTTCGATCATGGGCAGACTCGCCAACGGCGCTCCGGACTGGACGGAGCGGGACGAACATCATCTGCGCCAGCTCGCCGACGACTGGCTGCCGGCCGAACTGATCGGCCTGAAGCTGGGATGCAGTGAGGACGCCGTCTACGAAAAGGCCTCGGAACTCGGCGTCGGCATCGCCCCCTGCTACCGGGCGTAACGCCGCCTACTCCGTAAAGCTCGGCTCCAGACCCCGGATCCTGAGCTCCAGCACATCGGCCATGTCGTAGAGGCCCGGCGCACGCCCGGCGGCCCAGCGCGCGGCGTGCAGTGCGCCCTCCGCGAAAATCGCCCGGTCGAGCGCCGAGTGGCTCAGCGCCACGCGCTCCCGGTCGCTGGTGAAGCTCACCGTGTGTTCGCCGATCACCCCGCCGGCGCGGCTCACCGAAAACCCGATATCCCCGGCCTTGCGCACGCCGTGGCGGTCGACCGCCATGTGCCGGTCCAGCTCCACGCCGCGCGCCTCCGCCGCCGCCCGGCCCAGCATCAGCGCCGTGCCGGAGGGCGCGTCCGCCTTGCGCCGGTGGTGGATGTCCTCGATCTCGATGTCCCATTCCTCGGGCAGGCGGGACGCCGCCATCTTCACGAGCGCCGACAGCAAATTCACGCCGATGGAGAAATTGCCCGCCTGAACCACGGGCCGCGTCTTCGCCGCATCCTCGACGGCTTTCTGCTGCTCCGCCGAAAGCCCGGTCGTGCCGGTGACCACCGCCGCGCCGGCCGGCGCGGCGTTCAGCGCCTCCAGCGCCCCTTCCGGCGCGGAAAAATCGATCACCGCCTCGGCCCCGCCGAAACAGGACATCTCGTCTTTCACATTGATGCCCAGCAGGCGGATGCTGGCCAGCGCGCCCAGATCCTGGCCGACGCAGGAATCGCCCGCGCGCGCCGTGCCGCCGACGATCTCGAACCCGCCCAGCGTCTCGGCCGCGGCGATCACGGCCCGGCCCATGCGCCCGCCCGCTCCGTTGATGGCGATCTTCATGCTCATGGCCGCGACCTATAGCGGTCGCAGGCGGCGAAGGGGAGGGCGGGCGCCGCCATCGGCCCCCTGCGGCTCTCGGTCCGATTGACCCGGCGTCACGGCGCGCCTTTTGTGCGCCGATCATGACCGCCGCCTCGTCTCCCTCTCCACGCCCCGGCCGGGGCTGGCCGGTTCGCTATACGCCCAAGCTGGTCAGCGCCCTGCGCGAGGGCTACGGCCTCGCGGATCTGCGCGCCGACGCGCTCGCCGGGCTCAGCGTCGCCATCGTCGCCTTGCCGCTGGCCATGGCCATCGCCATCGCCAGCGGGGCGGAGCCGCGCGCGGGCCTGGTCACCGCCGTCGTCGCCGGGGCGCTGATCTCCGCCCTGGGCGGCAGCCGCCACCAGATCGGCGGCCCCACCGCCGCCTTCGTCGTTGTGGTGTTCGAGGTCATCGCGACCCACGGCTATGACGGCCTGCTGCTGGCCAGCCTGATGGCCGGCGCCATGCTGATCGCCGCCGGGGCGCTGCGCCTCGGCCTGTTCATGAAATACGTGCCCCAGCCGGTCGTGCTCGGCTTCACCGCCGGCATCGCGGTGCTGATCGTCTCCACCCAGTTCGGCGACCTGCTCGGCTTCCCGGTCTTCGAGGGGGAGGCGAACGTGGTCGGCCGCTGGCGCTTCTATCTGGGCGCGCTCGGGCGGATCGACCCGGCGGCGGCGCTGCTGGGCGCGTTGTCGCTCGCGGCCATCGTCGCGCTGCGCGCGCGCTTTCCGCGCCTTCCGGCTTTTCTGATCGTGGCGGCGGGCGCGTCCCTGGTCGTGGCGCTGGGCGTTATCGACGCGCCCACGATCGGCACGCGCTTCGGCGGCGTCCCGCGCGGCCTGCCCCGGCTCGCCTTCCCAGACATCAGCCTGGACCGCATGGCCGCCCTCCTGCCCAGCGCCTTCACCATCGCCTTCCTGGCCGGTGTGGAGTCGCTGCTGTCGGCGGTCGTCGCGGACGGCATGACGGGCCGCCGCCATCGCTCGGACTGTGAGCTGATCGCCCAGGGCGTGGCGAACATGGCCAGCGCCTGTGTCGGCGGCCTGCCGGCCACCGGCGCCATCGCCCGCACCGCCACCAATATCCGCGCCGGCGCCCGCACGCCGGTCTCCGGAATCCTGCATTCGGGCTTCCTGCTGGTCTTCCTGCTGCTGGCCGCGCCGCTGGCGGACGCCGCGCCGCTGGCCGTGCTGGCCGCGATCCTGACCGCCGTCGCGCTCAGCATGGCCGAACCGCGCAAGGTCTGGCTGATCCTGCGCGGCGCGCCTTTGGGCGACCGGCTGGTCTTCGTGGTGACCTTCGCCCTCACCGTCTTCTCGGATTTGACGCTGGCGGTTCAGGTCGGCGTCGTGCTGGCGGCGATCCTGTTCATGCATCGCATGGCCCAGGCCGTGGAGATCACCCATGGCGAGTCGCTGGCCGAGGCGCAGGACGACGACGCCCCGCCGCAATGGCGCGCGTCGCTGCCGCCCGGCGTACGCGCCTACACGATCTCCGGCCCGCTCTTCTACGGCGCTGCGGGGCGGGTGCGGGAGGTGCTGGGGCGGGAGGCCGCGGACGCCCCGGCCTTTGTCCTGTCCCTGCGCCAGACCCCGGTCGCCGACATCACGGGGGCCGAGGCGCTGAAGGAGCTGGCGGAGGGCCTGTCGAAACGCCGCGGCGCCCTGGTCATCCTCGCCGGCGCCAATCCCTCCGTCCGCGCCGCGCTCGCCGCCGCCGGTCTGGAGGAAGGGCCGCACGTCCGCTTCGCCGCAACCGGAGAGGACGCCGCGCGCATCGCCCGCGCCGCAGCTGGCGGCGAGTCGGACGTCAAAGAAGCGTAAGAGTTAGAGCGCCCGCCTCAGGCGTGCGGGCGGCCGTCCGGGCTGGAGAGATTGTCCCAGAACTGCTTCACCTTGGAGACGAAGCCCGTCGCCTCGGGATGGCAGTCGCAATCCTCGCAGGACAGCTCGCGGAATTTCTCCAGCAGTTCGCGCTGCTCCGGCGTCAGGCGCCGCGGCGTCTCCACGAACAGCTCGACATAGAGGTCGCCGCGCACCGGCGCGCGCAGCTGGCTCATCCCCTTGCCGCGCACGCGCACCTGTTTTCCGGTCTGCGCGCCGGCGGCCACGTCGATGCATTCCTTGCCGCCGTCGATGGTCGGCGCCTCGATCGAACCGCCCAGCGCGGCGGTCGCCATCGGCACATAGGCCCGGCAATACAGATCCGCCCCGTCGCGCTCGAACAGCTCGTGGTGCGCCACCGATACGAACAGATACAGATCGCCGCGCGGCCCGCCGCGCAGGCCGGAATCGCCCTCGCCGGCCAGGCGGATGCGCGTGCCGTCCTCGACGCCGGCCGGGATCGCGACTGACAGCGTGCGCGGCGTGCGCACCAGGCCGACCCCGTCGCAGGAGACGCACGGATCGGCCACATATTTGCCCTGGCCGCCGCAGCGCGGGCAGGTCCGCTCCATGGTGAAAAAGCCCTGCTGGATGCGCACCCGGCCCTGGCCGTTACAGGCCGGGCAGGTCTCCGGCTCGGTGCCGGGCGCCGCGCCTGTGCCGTTGCAGTCCTCGCAGGCCAGCGCCGGCTTCACTTTCACCTCGGCGTTCTTGCCGGCGAACGCCTCTTCCAGCGTGATCTCCACATCGGCGCGGATGTCGGCCCCGCGCGCGGGTCCCGTGCGCTGGCGCCGCGCGCCCGCGCCGGCCCGGCCGAAAATGTCGCCGAACACGCTGTCGAAAATATCCGCGAAATCGGCGCCCGCCGGTCCCGCGCCGCCGGCGCCCGGCCCGTCCACGCCTTCATGGCCATAGCGGTCATAGGCTGCGCGCTTCTGTGGATCGCTCAGCACGGCGTAGGCCTCGTTCACTTCCTTGAACTTGACCTCGGCCTCGGCGCTGCCGCCGTTGCGGTCGGGGTGAAACTCCATGGCCATCTTGCGATAGGCCGATTTCAGCGTCGCGCCGTCCGCGTCGCGGGCGCAGCCGAGAACTTCGTAATAACAGGTACGCGCGGACATCAGGCCGCCTCCGTTTGCGTTGCGGCCGTGCGGCGGAAGATGGCGTTGGTGCGGGTGGTCCGGTCCTGCGCATAGCCGTGCGCGGCGGCCAGCTGTGCGATCGCGGCCCCGGTCTCGCCATTGGTCTCCACGATCAGCAGATCGGGGCGCAGGGATTGCGGCGCGTCGGCCAGGAACGCGGCCAGCACCGCCGCGTCGGATCCTTCAAGGTCCAGCTTCATGGCGTCGATATGGGGCAGGCGGGCCCGTTCCGCGAGGCCCTGGACCGTAATCACTTCCACATCCGGCCCGTCGGCGGAATTGAGGTCGACGCGAATCTCGCCGCGATTGCGCCCGGCCTGGGTCAGGCGCGCGCGTCCGGGCGCCGCGCCCAGGGCCACCGGCGCCACGATGATGGCGGCCGCCCCGCTCGCAGTCTGGTTCTGCTCCAGCCGGCGGCGGTTCTCCGCATCCGGCTCCGCCGCGACGATGCGCGCCTCCCGCCCCGCCCGCCGCGCGGCGGCGTCCAGATACAGGGAGTAGAATCCCACATTCGCGCCCAGATCCAGGAACACGAAGGGCCGGTGCGCCGGCGCGGCCAGCATCGCGGCCTCCAGCGCCTGCAGCTCCGCGAAATCCCACAGATGCGGCGCGCAGAAGACGCGCTTCTCGCAGCGATTGGTGGACGGATAGACCCGCGCGTTCACGCCGGGCCAGGCCTCGATGTCGAAGGGTTCGGCGCCGCCCATCAGGCAGATGCGCCGCAGCACGCTGGCCGTATGCAGGCCCAGCCGTCCGGACGGGGCGCGCTCGCCAAGGCGGCGCACGCTCTCGGCCCATGCGGGCAGGGCCAGCGTCCCGAAAGGCGGGCTCAGCTCCATCGTGCTCAACTTCCGTTATCGGCGCGCCGGGACGGATATCCGGACGACCCCCCAAATGGCGACGGCCCGCCCGGATGTCTCCGGACGGGCCGCGGCCTGCCTGCGTCAGGCGCTCTTCTTCTCGTCGCCGTCGACTTCCTCGAACTCGGCGTCGACCACGTCCTCGCCGTCAGCCGCCGCATCGGCGGAGGCGTCGGCGGAGGCCGCTTCGGCCTGCTGCTTTTCGTACATCGCCTGGCCGATCTTCATCGCGGCCTGGGCGGCGGCCTGCAGCTTGGCCTGGATCGCCTCGGGGTCGTCGCCCTCGGCGGCGGTCTTCAGCTCGGCCAGCGCGGTCTCGACCTCCTGCTTGTCCTCGGCGGAGATGCTCTCGCCGTGCTCGGTCAGCTGCTGCTCGGTCTGGTGGATCAGGCTTTCGGCCTGGTTCTTCGCTTCCACCAGCGCCCGCCGCTTCTTGTCGGTCTCCGCATTGGTCTCGGCGTCCTTGACCATGTTGTTGATCTCGTCATCGGACAGGCCGCCGCTGGCCTGGATGCGAATCTGCTGCTCTTTGTTCGTCGCCTTGTCCTTGGCGGACACGTTGACGATGCCGTTGGCGTCGATGTCGAACGTGACCTCGACCTGCGGCACGCCGCGCGGCGCCGGCGGAATGCCGACCAGGTCGAACTGGCCCAGCATCTTGTTGTCCGCCGCCATCTCCCGTTCGCCCTGGAACACGCGGATCGTCACCGCGGTCTGGTTGTCCTCGGCGGTGGAGAAGGTCTGGCTCTTCTTGGTCGGGATCGTCGTGTTGCGGTCGATCAGCCGGGTGAACACGCCGCCCAGCGTCTCGATGCCCAGAGACAGCGGCGTCACGTCCAGCAGCAGCACGTCCTTCACGTCGCCCTGCAGCACGCCGGCCTGGATCGCCGCGCCCATGGCGACGACCTCGTCCGGGTTCACGCCCTTGTGCGGGTCGCGGCCGAAGAACTCCTTCACCACTTCCTGCACTTTCGGCATGCGGGTCATGCCGCCGACCAGCACCACGTCCTGAATGTCGCTGGCCTTCAGGCCGGCATCCTTCAGCGCCGCCTGGATCGGCGGGATGGTGCGCTTGATCAGGTCCTCGACCAGGCTTTCCAGCTTGGCGCGGGACAGCTTCATGGTCAGGTGTTTCGGGCCCGACGCGTCGGCGGTGATGAAGGGCAGGTTCACCTCGTACGACGTGGTGGAGCTCAGCTCCTTCTTCGCCTTCTCGGCTTCTTCCTTCAGCCGCTGCAGCGCCAGCTTGTCGGTGCGCAGGTCGATGCCCTGCTCTTTTTTGAACTCGTCGGCCAGATAGTCGACGATGCGCATGTCGAAGTCTTCGCCGCCCAGGAACGTGTCCCCGTTGGTGGCCTTCACCTCGAACACGCCGTCGCCGATCTCCAGGACCGAGATGTCGAACGTGCCGCCGCCAAGGTCATAGACGGCGATCGTCTTGCCCTCGTCCTTGTCCAGCCCATAGGCCAGCGCCGCGGCGGTCGGCTCGTTGATGATGCGCAGCACGTCCAGCCCGGCGATCTTGCCGGCGTCCTTGGTCGCCTGGCGCTGGGAGTCGTCGAAATAGGCCGGGACGGTGATCACCGCCTGGGTGACCGTCTCGCCCAGATGGGTCTCGGCGGTCTCCTTCATCTTCTGCAGGATGAAGGCGCTGATTTCGGACGGCGCGTATTTCTTGTCGCGCCCCTCGACCCAGGCGTCCCCGTTCGGGCCTTCGGTAATGGCGTAGGGGACCAGGTCCTTGTCCTTCTTCACCGTCGGATCGCCCATCCGGCGGCCGATCAGGCGCTTGATGGCGTAGAAGGTGTAATCCGGGTTGGTCACCGCCTGGCGGCGGGCCGGCTGGCCGATCAGGCGCTGGCCGTCGTCGGTGAACGCCACCACGGACGGCGTCGTGCGCGCGCCTTCGGAATTTTCGATCACCTTGGGCTTGCCGCCGTCCATGACGGCGACACAGCTATTGGTCGTGCCAAGGTCGATGCCGATCACTTTGCTCATTATGCGTCTCTTCTCTCTCTTGCGGCGGGCTCTGCGCGCTCTCCGTGGCCCTGATGGCGCCTGCGCGGCGAAGCCCCCAATGGTCGAAGTTCTACAGAATTCCTGCTGCACAGCCGGGGCGGGCTGCGCTTCACGCTCCGATATGGTGTGAGTCTTTGACCGCGCAACCCTTTTTGGAGGCCCTAAATTGTCCGCCGCCGCCCTGCCGCAGGGCTTCCGCTATCTCCCCGGTTATTTCGGGCCGGACGCCCAGGCGGCCCTGATCGCCGACGTCCTCGGCCGACTGCCGGCCGCGCCGCTCTACCGGCCGGAAATGCCGCGCACCGGCGCGAAGATGAGCGTCCGCATGACCAATTTCGGCCCGCTGGGCTGGGTCGCCGACCGCGACGGCGGCTACCGCTACCAGAAAGCCCATCCGGCGACCGGCGATCCCTGGCCCGCCATTCCTGACGCGATGACGGCGTTGTGGGACGATGTCGGCGGCTATCGCGCCCCGCCGCAGGCCTGTCTGGTCAATTATTATGACGCGCAGGCGCGCCTCGGCCTGCATGTCGACGCCGACGAGGACGCGAAGGACGCCCCGGTCGTCTCGGTCAGCCTGGGCGACGAGGCGCTGTTTCGTCTGGCCCTGGCCCCCGGCCGCACCGGGCCGACCGTCTCCTTCCGCCTGCGCTCGGGCGATGTCGTGGTGCTGGGCGGTTCGTCGCGCGCCTGCCGCCACGGGGTGGACCGCATCCGGCCCGGAACCAGCACTCTGCTTCAAACGTATGGATGGGGCGAGGGCGGTCGTATCAACCTCACGCTTCGCCGGGTGACGCGCCCCGAAATTGCCTAATTTGGATCAAGGGAATTTGGGAACCGTCACAGAGGCCGCGACGTTTGAGGGCCGACTTCATTGGAGAAAGGGCTCCGACATGTACGGGAAAATTGCCATTATCGTTGCCGCGGGGGCTCTGACCGCCGCGTGCGCCAACCAGGGCTACGGCTCGGACCCGCGCCAGCAGCGCGCGCTTGGCGGCGCCGCGATCGGCGCGGCTGCGGGCGCAGCGGGCGGCGCGATCGTCGCCGGCAAGGGCGACGACCTTGAAGGCGCGCTGATCGGCGGCGCTCTGGGCGCGGCCGCCGGCGCGGTCATCGGCGCCGAGACCGCTCCCGCCCCGAACCGTTCGGGCCCGCAGGGTCAGGACATGTATTACGATCAGAACGCCCAGCGCTATTTCTACGTGGATCGCGCTTCGGGCCGGACCTACTGGGAAAACGGCCAGGTTCGGTCGTACTAACCGGTCTGATCGACAGTTTGTGAGCGGCCAAGGACCCGCACCGCCTTCGGGCGCTGTGTGCCGGCCGGACACAGAGAGCGGCCTTCGGGCCGGAAAGGCCGTCCCTCCGGGGGCGGCCTTTCTTATTCCGGTTCAGACCGTGCTTCAGACCTTGAAATCGGTGCGCGGGCGCGGCTCGCCGTCCGGCGCGGCGTCCTTGGCCGCCTCCGGCTGTCCGCCGGCCGGGCCGGTGGACACCGCCACCATCGCGGCGCGCAGCACCCGGTCGCCCAGGCGGTATCCGGTCTGCATCACCTCGGCCACATGGCCCTTGGCGGCTTCGGACGGAATCTGCGCCACCGCCTGATGCATATTGGGGTCGAAGGGCTGGCCCTTCGGGTTGATGGCCTGGATGTTGTGGCGCTCGAACACGCGCATCAGCTCGCGTTCGGTCAGCTCCACCCCGGCCAGCAGATTGCGCATCGGCTCGGACGCCGAGGCGGCGGAATCGGCGGGCAGGGCGGCCAGCGCGCGGGACAGATTGTCCGCCACGCCCAGCAGATCCTGCGCGAACCGCTCGATGGCGTATTCCCGCGCCTGGGCGCTTTCCCGCTCGGCGCGCTTGCGCACATTGTCGGCCTCGGCCGCCGCGCGCAGCATCCGGTCGCGCAGCGCCGTGTTTTCGGCCTCCAGCTTCGCCAGACGGTCCTCGCCGCCGGCCTCGCCCGCCGCGTCCGCAGTATCGGCCTCGGGCGCGGCGCCGTTGCCGGCGCCGTTCTGCCCCTGGGTCTTGTCGCTTTCGTCGTCCATGTCCTGCCTGTCGCAAATCCCTCAGGTCTGGTCCAGCATCCGGCCCACCAGACGCGCGGTATAATCGATCATCGGCACCACGCGGGCATAGTTCAGCCGCGTCGGTCCGATCACGCCCAGCGCCCCGATAATCTTCTGCTGGCTGTCCATATAGGGCGCGACGACCACGCTCGAACCCGAAAGACTGAATAACGGGTTCTCGGAGCCGATGAAAATCCGCACCCCGTCGGCGTCCCGCGCCCGGTCCAGCAGGGCGATCACCTCTTCCTTGCGCTCCAGATCCTCGAACAGCAGGCGCACCCGCTCCAGATCCTCGGCCGCCTGCATCTGCTCCAGCAGCCGCGCATGGCCCCGCACGATCAGCAGCCGCCGCTCGCCCTCGCCGGTCCAGTGCGCGAACCCGTCCTCGACCAGGCGCTGGGCCGCCGAATCCAGCTCCGCCCGGCTCTGGGTCAGCTCGTCGGCGATGCCCCGCTGCACCTCGGCCAGCGTCCGGCCCTTCAGCCGCGCGGACAGATAGTTTCCCGCCTCGATCATGGCGGACTGCGTCACCCCCGCCGGCGGGCGCATCAGACGGTTCTCGACCGACCCGTCCTCCATCACCAGCACGACCAGAAGCCGCTCCGGGCTGATCGGCACGAATTCCACATGGCGCAGCGCCGCGTCGCGCGACGGCGTGGTCACAAGGCCCGCCCCGCCCGCCAGGCCCGACAGCATCTCCGACACGCTTTCCAGCGCGCCTTCCAGGCTGCCGCCCGCCGATTTCACGCGCACCGCGATCTCCCGGCGCTCGTCCTCGGTCAGGTCCCCGACCTCCAGGAACCCGTCCAGGAACATGCGCAGCCCGGCATGGGTGGGCAGGCGCCCGGCGCTGGCGTGCCGCGCGGTCAGCAGGCCCATCTGCGCCAGATCGGCCATCGTGTTGCGGATCGAGGCCGGCGACAGGCCCGACCCGCCCAGCTGCGACAGCGTCCGGCTGCCGACCGGCTCGCCGGTCTGCAGATAGGCCTCCACGATCTCGCGGAAAATCTCGCGCGAGCGGGAATCCAGACTGTCCAACGCTCGGGGAAGCTCTGTCATGGCGGCAGTATAGCTAGTTTGCCGCCCATCCCTCTTCAATTGGCGTGAAGAGCTGCGGTTCAGCCGGCATGCCGGGAAGCGCGATGCGGCCGGGCGGGCTGCCGTCGGCGTTGCAGGCGCATCCGGGACCCTTGTTGCAGGTCTTGTCCCTGGCGATGCAGGAATCCCCGCACGCCTTGCCCGCGCTGCAGGTCCGGCAGCACCCCGGCGGACGGGGCGCCTGGGCCAGCCGCGTCTGCGCAGCCGTCGTTTCCGGCGGCGCCGGTTCGGGACGCGTATCGGGCGACGGCGCGGCCGCCGCTGCGGACGCCGCCAGAATTATCACGGCAATCAGCCGTGCGGCCTTGCGCTGGACGCTCATGCCTAAGCATAACCCCGGCGCGAACGAAAACGAGGGGACTGGAAACGATGACCGGACGGCCGGACGGGCGGGCGCGCGACGGATTGCGCGCGGTGACGCTGGAAATGGGCGCCGCGCCCTATGCGGAGGGATCGTGCCTGGCGGTCTTCGGCAATACGCGCGTGCTCTGCGCCGCCAGCGTGGAGGACCGCGTGCCGCCCTGGATGCGCAATAGCGGGCGCGGCTGGGTCACCGCCGAATACGGCATGCTGCCCCGCGCCACCCATACCCGCGGCAACCGCGAGGCCGCGCGCGGCAAGCAGTCCGGCCGCACCCAGGAAATCCAGCGCCTGATCGGCCGCTCCTTGCGCGCGGCGATCGACCTGCCGGCGCTGGGCGAACGCCAGATCGTGCTGGACTGCGACGTGCTGCAGGCCGACGGCGGCACGCGCACCGCTGCGATCACCGGCGCCTGGACGGCGCTGGCCGCGGCCTGCGACTGGCTGGTGGAGGAAGGCGTGCTGGAAACCTCGCCCATCTGCGACCAGATCGCCGCGATCTCCTGCGGCGTGGTGTCGGGCGAGCCGCGCCTGGACCTGATGTACGAAGAGGACCGCGACGCCGACGCCGACGGCAATTTCGTCCTGTCCCTGTCCGGCGGCATCGTGGAGGCGCAGGTGACGGCCGAGGACCGGGCCATCGCCGAGAACGATTTCGCGGAGTTGATGCGCCTTGCCCGCGCGGGATGTTCGGAACTGTACGCGATCCAGAAGGCCGCGCTGGGCCGCTGAACCAGATTAGGAGTCGAGGACTTCGACGATGTTGTCCAAATCCGGAGGACTGGGCCTTTCGTACCCGAGAGGGGCGTTCTCAGGGCGATCTCGCCGCAAGACCATGGAGCGGAGATCGGCGCTCTCCCTCCAGAATCCCAAACTTTCAAAATAGTAGTAAGCATCCAGCCGATCAGCGGGGATGCGGCATCTGGCACCGACACGTCGCAAGTTTTCCAGTGCGAGAGACATAGAGACAGCGTTATCCGATTCTCTCTGACTCACAATCGGTGTTTCTATTCGACTATTCGGCCGCCTCGGCGGCCGGGCTTTTGTCGTCGGCCTCGTCCGGCTCATAGTTCAGCAGGTCGCCGGGCTGGCACTCCAGCTCCCGGCACAGGGCTTCCAGCGTGGTGAAGCGGATCGCCTTCGCCTTGCCGGTTTTCAGGATGGACAGATTGGCCAGCGTGATGCCCACACGGTCGCACAACTCCGTAAGCGACATGCGCCGCTCCAGAAGCACGCGATCGAGGGTGACGCGAATTCCCATGTCTCTCCTAGATGGTGAGCTTCTGTTCTTGGCGCATGCGCGCGCCCTCGCGGAAGACTTCGGCCAGGACGATGACCGTCAGCACGGCGAACCAGATTCCGAGAGAGAAATTGAACGGGTCGTTTTCGAATCCTTCGGGCGGCTCGATTCGCAATGCAATCATGGTCGCCATCATTGTGCCAGCCAGCGCATAGCGGACCAGCTCCCACACCGCCAGCGTCATCCAGATCACCCGCAGATGCAGCGCGTTTTCCGGCACGAACGGGTCGCCGTCGGACAGCGTGGCGAAGATCCGGCGCAGCTGGTCGACGATGATGATCGTGCCGGCCAGCGACACCGCGAACAGCGCGGTGAACAGCCAGGTGATCAGCGGCGAGGGCGGCCGCGGCATGTCGAACCAGTTGATGTCGACGCCGTACGACTTCATCAGCGCCACCGCGCAGCCGAGCACGGTCAGCGGGATCGCCACGTACAGCAGGATCAGGACGATGCGCAGCGCCACGCGCAGGAATGTGGCCAGAGAGCGATGTCCAAGCGTCTTCATTCAAAACATCCGGTATTCAATATATCCGGTCCGCGCCCGCGTGCGGGGTTTTTCCGATATTCGATAAGCCCGTATCGAAATTCGATTAGAGACGCAAGAGGGATCGCAACGTGACCGATCCGGCCCGGCTCCTCCCCACACCTCTGGTGGTCGCCACCCATAACCCCGGAAAGGCGCGGGAAATCGCCGACCTTATAAGGCCTTATGGCGTGGACTCGGCCTCGGCGGCGGAGCTCGGCCTGCCCGACGTGGAGGAAACCGGCGACACGTTCGAGGCCAACGCCGCGCTGAAGGCGGAGGCCGCCGCCGCCCGCGCCGGGCGCTTCGCCCTGGCCGATGATTCGGGCCTGGCGGTCGACGCGCTGGACGGCGCGCCCGGCATCTATTCCGCGCGCTGGGCGGAGGATGCGTCCGGAAAGCGCGACTTCGCCTACGCCATGCGCCGCGTCTGGGACGCGGTTCAGAAGACCGGCGGCGAGAATTTGCGGGCGCGTTTCGTCTGCGTGCTGGCGCTCTCCAATCCCGGCGGCGCGATCCAGCACTGGCGGGGGGAGGTGGAGGGAACTTTGGTCTGGCCGCCGCGCGGCGACCGCGGCTTCGGCTACGACCCGATGTTCGTGCCGGACGGCTACGCCATCACGTTCGGCGAAATGGACCCGGACGAAAAGCACGCCATCAGCCACCGCGCCCGCGCCTTCGAACGCTTCCTGGCCAGCCTGAAACAGGGCGGGGAATGAGCGGCGCCGGCTTCGGCCTCTATGTCCACTGGCCGTGGTGCGCGCGCATCTGCCCCTATTGCGATTTCAACGTCTACCGGGCGCGCGGGGCGGATATCGAACCCATGGTCGCCGCCATCGAATCCGCGATCCGTGGGTGGCCGGCCCGGATCGCCGCGCTCGGCGCATCGCCCGACCGTCCGCTGACCTCCATCCATTTCGGCGGCGGCACGCCGTCTCTGATGCCGGCGGAGGCCGTGGCCCGCGTCCTCGCCGCCGCGCGCGAGGCTTTCGGCGTGACGGACGATGCGGAGATCGGGCTGGAGGCCAATCCCGAAGACGCGGACGAATCCGCCTGGCGCGCTTTTGCCGAGGCGGGCGTGGAGCGGCTGTCGCTGGGCGTGCAGTCGCTGGACGACGCGGCGCTGCAATCGCTCGGCCGGATGCATAGCGCCGACGACGCCCGCCGCGCCGTCGCCCTGGCGCAGGACATCTTCCCGCGCGTCTCCGCCGACCTGATCTCCGCCCGCCCCGGCCAGACGCGCGATGACTGGGCGGCGGAGCTGCAGGACGCATTATCCCTCGGCCTGTCGCACCTGTCGGTCTACCAGCTGACGATCGAGCCCGGCACCGCCTTCGCCCGCGCCGCCGACCGCGGCGCCCTGACTCCGGCGGAGGAGGACGCGGCCGCCGACATCTATGACGCGACCCAGACCATCGCCGCCGCCGCCGGCCTGCCGGGCTATGAGGTCTCCAACCACGCCCGGCCGGGGCAGGAGAGCCGGCACAATCTCGTCTATTGGCGCTCGGGCGACTGGATCGCCGCCGGCCCCGGCGGCCATGCCCGCCTCTGGGGCAGGAATGGCGTGCGCTTCGCCTTCGCCACGCCGCTCCGCCCGGACGACTATGTCGCCGCAATCGCGGCCGGCGCCCCGGCCGAACTTTCCGAGACGCTGGACGCCCGCGAGTCCGCCGACGAGATGATCCTGATGGGATTGCGCCTGGCCGAGGGGCTGGACGTTACGGCGCTCGCCGAACGCACCGGCCACGCGCCCGAAGCCGGCGCGGTGAACCTGCTGATCGGGGAGGGGCTGCTGGAGGCGCGCCCCGGCCGC
>CAJXKJ010000016.1 GCA_913055605.1 uncultured Euryhalocaulis sp.
GGGGGCGGGGATGGACGCCCCCCGCAGCCGCGCACGGGGACAGCGAGCCCGAGCCGGAGCCGATGCCGGTGTCGTGAGGGAGCATTAGCCCCCCGCTTCAGCCCCAGAGTTCGGGCGAGGGCGGGGCCATGGACGCGCCGTCATAGACGATGCCGTTGCGGCGGTCCTTTTCCAGCAGAAGCGGGCCGTCGAGGTCGACGAACTCGGCCTCCGCCGCGTCGGCCAGCAGGGCGGCGGGCGCCATGGCGAGGGACGTGGCCACCATGCAGCCGACCATGAGCTGGAGCCCGCGCTGGCGCGCCTCGGCGGCCAGCAGGGCGGCCTCGGTCAGGCCGCCGGCCTTGTCGATCTTGATATTGATCGCGCCATAGGCGGCGGGAAGGTCGTGCAGGCTCTGGCGGTCGTGCACGCTTTCGTCGGCGCAGAGCAGGACCGGCCAGTCCTTTCCGCCGAGGGCCGCGTCCTCGTCCGCCGGGAGCGGCTGTTCGATCAGGGCGACGCCGAGACCGGCGAGCGGGGCGGCGAGCGCGTGCAGGTCGTCCAGCGTCCAGCCTTCGTTTGCGTCGGCGACCAGGCGGGCGTCGGGCCGGGCCGCGCGCACCGCGCGCACGCGGGCGAAGTCGCCGGCGGCCTCGCCCAGTTTCAGCTTCAGCAGCGGGCGGTCCGACGCCGCGGCGGCGGCGCGGGCCATGGCGTCCGGGTCCGCCAGGCTGATGGTGAAACAGGTCTGCAGCGTGCGGCCCTGCGGCCGGGCGCCGAGCAGGGCGTGCAGGCCGTCGGCGACGCTGCGCTGGCCGGTCTTGGCCTCATAGTCCCACAGGGCGCAATCGACCGCCGCGCGGGCGGCGCCGTGCGGCATGGCGTGGGCCAGCCCGTCCCGGTCCAGCGGGCCGGCGCTTTCGTCGGCCAGAGAGCGGATCTGGGCGAGGACGGAGTCCAGGGTCTCGCCATAGCGGCCATAGGGGACGGATTCCCCGCGTCCGATGGCGGATTCTCCGATAATCGAGGCAACTACCGGTTCGGCCGCGCGTTTTTCGCCGCGGGCGATCCGGAAGCCGCCGCGAATCGGCCAAGACTGGCTTTCGGCTTCTAGCCGCATAGGGGGCCTGCTAGACGGGTGAGTGACACCGGCTTTGCGCCGGCTTGAGGAAGGGCGATGGCTGAAGATACCGCGCTGGACGTCGCGCATGAAGGCCGGGGGGTTCGCATCTCTCCGGTCGGCGACTGGACGGTGCTGACCCTTTCCCGGGTGGCGAAACAGATCGAGACTCTGTGCCGGTCGCAGCGCAACCAGACGGCGGTGGTCGACGTGTCGCGCCTGGGCCGTCTGGACACGTCCGGCGCGCTGATGCTGGCGCGCTGCGCCGATCCCGACGGCAGCGGCAATATCCGGGTCGAGGGCGAGCACGAATACGCCGCCGACCTGATCACCGAAATCGGCGAGGAGTATAAGCCGGACACCGAGCCGCACCGGCGCGAGCACGGGCTGATCCCGCTGCTGGAGCGGACCGGGCGCGGCCTGGAGGCGGCCGGGATCGAATTCTACGAGTCGCTGGCCTTTTTCGGGCGGACGCTGAACGCGCTGCTGAAGCTGTTCCTGGCGCCCCACAAATTCCGCTGGACCGCCACGGTGAACGTGATGGAGCAGGCGGGGCTGAACGCGCTGCCCATCATCGCGCTGCTGGCCTTTTTCATCGGGGCGGTTGTGGCCTTTATCGGCCTGAACCAGCTGGCCAATTTCGGGGCGCAGATTTTCGCGGTGGAGCTGGTCTCCATCTCCGTCCTGCGGGAGTTCGGGGTGCTGATCACCGCGATCATGCTGGCCGGGCGGTCGGACTCCGCGTTCACCGCGCAGATCGGCGCAATGCGGATGCAGCAGGAAATCGACGCGATGAAGGTCATGGGGCTGGACCCCTATGACGTGCTGGTTGCGCCGCGCCTGGTGGCTGTGGTGCTGATGGCGCCGCTGATGACCTTCGTTTCGATGATGGCCGGCATGGTCGGCGGCATGCTGGTGATCTGGTCGGTGCTGGGCTTCCAGCCCGGCTTCTTCATCACACGGACCTACGAGACCGTGCCGATCCTGCATTTCTGGGCGGGCATGGCGAAGGCGCCGGTGTTCGCCGTGATCATCGCGGTGATCGGCTGCCGCCAGGGGCTGAACGTGGGCGGCGACGTGGAGTCGCTGGGCCGGCGTGTGACCGCATCGGTGGTGCAGTCGATCTTCATGGTGATCGTGGTCGATGCGCTGTTCGCCATGGCCTATCTGGAGATGGGGATTTGAGCGGCGAGGCGGTGATCGAAGTGCGCGGCGTGCGCACGGCGTTCGGCGACCATGTCGTCCATGACGGCATCGACCTGGACGTCTATGAGGGCGAAATCCTGGGCCTGGTCGGGGGCTCCGGCTCCGGCAAATCCGTCCTGCTGAACGAGATCCTGCACCTGATTTCCCCGACCGAGGGCGACATCACGGTGTTCGGCCACGACATCTCCGACATGACCTCGGACGAGCGGGACGAGCTGGACCGGCGGCGCGGGGTGCTGTTCCAGGGCGGGGCGCTGTTTTCCCAGCTGACGGTTCTGGAGAACGTGAAGGCGCCGCTGCGCCGGCACGCCGACCTGCCGAACGCCATCATGGACGAGATCGCCCGGATGAAGATCGCCATGGTCGGCTTGGGCCAGGAGGCGGCGGGCAAGCAGCCCTTCGACCTGTCCGGCGGGATGCGCAAGCGCGTGGGCCTGGCGCGGGCGCTGGTGATGGACCCCGACATCCTGTTCCTGGACGAGCCGACGGCCGGGCTGGACCCGATCGGCGCGGCGGAGTTCGATCACCTTATCAAGCAGTTGAGCGATATTCTGAACCTGACGGTTCTGATGGTGACGCACGATCTGGATTCGCTGTTCGCGGTGTGCGACCGGGTGGCGGTGCTGGCCGACAAGAAGATCGTCGCCGTGGCGCCGCCGCGCGAATTGATCCACCATAAGCATCCGTGGATTCACGAGTATTTCAGCGGCCCGCGCGGGCGGGCCGCGCTTGCGGGCGAGGGCGAAACGGCCCAAACCTTGTCGTCGGGCGGCACGGGAGACAGCTGACAGGTGGAAACGCGGGCCCACTACGCGCTGGTAGGCGGAATATCGCTGGCCCTGTTGATCGGGGCGGCGCTGTTCGTGATCTGGCTGGGGCAGCTCAGCTATCGCCAGGAACTGGCCGAATACGACGTCGTGTTCGAGGGGCCGGTGCGCGGCGTCTCCGAATCCAGCGAGGTCCGGTTCAACGGCATCAAGGTCGGCGACATCACGCGGCTGGGCCTGGACCCCAGCAATCCGAACAATGTGATCGCGCGCATCCAGATCGACGCGCTGACCCCGGTGAAGACGGACTCCACCGCGCAGATCGAGCCGCAGGGCATCACCGGCGTGTCCTATATCCAGCTGACCGGCGGATCGCCCAACGCGCCGCTGCTGCGCGACGACGACCGCGGGCCGCCGCCGATCATCTACGCCAAGCAGGGGCCGCTGGAAGGCTTCGTCGCCAACGCCGAGGACGTGATGAACGCGGCCGAGGGCGCGCTGCAGCGGATCGAGGTCCTGCTGAACGACGACAATCTGGCCACGGTCCAGCAGACGCTGGAGAACATCCAGGCGCTGAGCGCGGAGCTGGAGGCGAACGCCGAACTGGTCGCCGAGGCGCGCGAGGCCGTGACCACGATCAGCCAGACCGCCGCGGAATGGCAGGAGGTCGGCGTGACCGCCCGCACCCTGCTGGAGACCGACGGGCGCGAGGTGATGGACAATCTGAACGACACCACCCAGCGCGCCGAAGAGGCGGCGACGGAAATCCGCGATTTCGCCGAGCTGCTGAGCGACACGCTGCAGCGCTATGCCGGCGGCGGCGCCAGCGAGCTGACCCTGCTGGTCGCCGACCTGCGGTCGCTGGCGCAGTCGCTGGAGCTGGTGGTCGGGGACATTCAGGACAATCCGGCTGGCCTGCTGTCGGGCAGCCAGCGGCAGGAAGTGGAGATACCGCGATGAGGCGCGTGCTGGTTGCGGCGACGGCGGTTCTGGCGCTGGGCGGATGCGTTCGCCTGCTGCCGGAATCCACGCCGTCCGACATTTATCGCCTGACCCTGCCGCCGAGCACGGCGGACGTTTCCCGCACCTTCGGCAATCCGACGGTGATGGTGGGGCGGCCGGGCGGCGGGCCGCTGGGCGCCGACGACATCATCGTCAGCCAGTCCGCGGACTCGCTGGCCGTTGCGGCCGGCGCGCGCTGGGCCTCGCCCGCGCGGGAGATGGTGCAGGACTACATCATCGAAATGCTGGAGCGGGAAGCGCCGAGCATCTCGCCGCTGCGGCCCGGCGACGGGATGGCGGCCGATTACGATCTGGCGCTGGATATCCGGCATTTCGAGGCCGAGTACGACCGCGGCATGGAGGCCGCGCCGCTGATCCATGTGGCGATCGGCGCGCGCCTGATCGACGAGGCGCGGGACCTGCAGGCCTCCAGCGTGTTCTCCGCAAGCGAACGGGCCGGGTCCAACCGGATGGGGTCCATCGTTGAGGCGTTCGACCGGGCCACGGCCCAGACGGTCGACACGCTGGCCGACTGGACCGAACGGTCGGTGGCGGAATCCGAACGCCGGCTGGAAATGGAACGGCTGGCCGAAGAGCAGTCCTGAGGCGGATCGCCCGGACTGTGCGTCAGGCGCCGCCGAGCGCCGCCGACAGCAGCAGATAGCCCCGGCCCGGCGTTGCGCCCAGAAGCTCGATCAGATGATCGGGCCGGTCCTCGCGCGCGGCAGAGGACACTTTCTCCTCCATCTTGCCGACAAAGGCGCGGACGCGGCCGCGCAGATCCTCGTCGCGCTCGATGGTGCGGGACAGCAGCGCAACATGGGCGGGCGCGTGCTCCCGCACCGACTCGCGCATCGCGTCGATCCCGGCCGAACGGCGGGCGTGGGCGGCGTCGCGCGCCCCGGCGGGGCTGAGGGCGGACGGGTCGGCGCCCAGATCCTCGGCGGTGTCCTCCGCGCGGGGTTCGGGTTCGGGCTCGCGCCGCGTTTCTCGCTCTGGTCGTTCTGGCCGCTCGCGTTCTGGCCGGTCATAGGAGAAGGGTTCGCGGCGGGGAGCTTCCTCGGTCTCGCGCATGCTGGAGACGATGTCGCGCCAGGACAGGCCGGATTCGAATTTCGGCGGCTCCTCCTGCTCCTCCTGCTTCTCCTCGCGCCTTGAGGCGCGGGACGGCTCGCGGGGGGCATCCGTGTCGCGCGAACGGGAGCGGTCGCGGCCGCGCTCGTCGCCGGCGCGCTGCAGCGGGTCGGGCAGGTCAGGGAAGACCGGAGGCTGGCGCCCGCCGGAGCCGCCGCCGAGCGAGCCCATGCGCAGGACGAATTCGCTGAGCAGTTCGTAATTGTGGCGCATGCGCGCCTGCAGCGCGGAGTCGATCTCCCGCGCCTCGTCCGCGGCGCTGCGCGCGGCGGAGCGCAAATTCTCCACGCCGGTGCGCACGGCGGTCTCCAGCTCCGTCACGCGCTCGCGCGCGGCCTCCGGGAACTGGCCGAGATTGTCGCCGACGGAGTCGATGCGCCGCTCGACCTCCGCCAGCTGCTGGCGCCAGGTCTCCAGCGAGCGATCGAAGCGGGCGGCGAGCGCGCTGTCGGCCTCGTCCGCCATGCGGGCGACGCGGGAGATGGCGTGGTTCGCCTCGTCGATCCGGCGCTCGAACACTTTTTCGGCGCGGGTGGCGGCGTCGAAGGTCGCCTCGCCAAGCTGTTCGACGCGGCCCTGGATGCCGGCGGCCTGGGCCTCCAGCGCGGCGGCGGCGGCGTCGCTGGCCGCGCGCGCCTTGTCGGCGGCGTCCTCCAGCGCCTTCAGCCGTTCCTCCTGACGCTGGGACAGGCTTTCGGTGCGGCCGAGGATCATCTCGCCCAGCTCCTGCGCCTGGCTGAGCGCGTCCTCGACGGCGCCGCGCAGGACCTCGCCGCCGGCGCGGGTGGCCTCGGTCATGTCGTCGGCGCCCTTGCCGGCGACCTTGACCAGTTCGCCCAGCTCCGCCCGGTGGAAGTCGAGGGCGGAGGCGATGCGCTTCTGCTCCTCCCGCAGCGTGCGGCTGGCCTCGTCCATTTCCTCGCGGTGGCTCTCATAGAGCGCGCCCAGGGACTTGCCCTGTTCGGCGAAGGACTCGGCCAGCGTGTTCAGCTTACGGCGCTGGGAGTCCAGCGCGCCGGCGGCTTCGTCGCTGCGCGCGACCAGTTCGGTGGAGGCGGTCTTGAGCGCCTCGGCGCTGGTTTCGATCTTGGCCTGGCCCTCGCTGGCGGCGCCCTCGGCAAGCTCCGCGGCGCGGGCGACCATGCGCGACTGTTCGGAGATGGCCTCGGCGATCTGTTTCGCCTTGGCGTCCAGGACGTCGGCGAGCGTGGTCAGCGCCTCGCGTTCGGCGCGCAGATCGTCGATCAAAGAGCGGGACTGTTCGTCGGCGCGGCGCGCGGCGGCGGCCAGCGAGTCCGCATGGTGGCGGATCACTTCTTCCATGGCGCCCAGGCGCGTGAGCGCGGCGTCCATGCCGGTGTTCACCCGCTGGACCTCGGAGGTCAGGACGGTGGAGAGGGAGCGGGTCTCTTCCTCCACCACGCGCTCGGGCCGGGTGAGGCGGCGCGCGGCGGTGGTGACCAGGCGCGCTTGGGCGGAGAAGCGCATCATCTGCTGGGCCGCGATGCCGGCGATGAAAACGAAGAGGGCGGGCCCGAAGGCGACGAAGGCCAGGCCCGCGAGCTGGGCCGGGGTGCTGGCCAGAAGGGCCTCCACGCCCGAATAGCCGAGCAGATAGGCCGCGCAGCCGGCGATCCACAGAATGGCCAGAGCCGCGCACAACAGGACCACCCAGCCGCCGCCATGGGGCCGGTCGTCGTCCGCCGACGGCTCCTCCACACGCGTCAGCGCCCGGTCCCGGCCGGGCGGGTCCAGCGTGTCGATGTCGATGACCTTTTCTTCGGTGGAGGTGCTCATGCCAACTGTCTGTATTGCAAAGGCGTCCGACACTGTAGTGCGCCGTGCAGGGCGGTTGAAGGCTGGCCGGGGCGGAGGGGCGGTCGCGGCGGCCCTAACCCCCAGGATTGATTGGCCCTAGGCTCCGCCCGATGGAGGAATCGCGCATCGACAGCCCGGCCCGCCCGGCGGAGCGGCGCAACGCCGCGCTGGACGCCCTGCGCGGCTTTGCGGTGCTGGGCATCTTCATGATGAACATCCAGACCTTCGCCATGGTCCAGGACGCCTATCTGGACCCGATGGCGCATATGGACCTGAGCGGGATGAACCGCACGGTCTGGGTTCTGGGCCATGTCTTTTTCGAACTGAAATTCATCACGATCTTTTCGGTCCTGTTCGGGGCCGGCGTGGCGATGACCGCGGGCAAGGACGATCCGGACGCGCTGGCGCGGCATGGACGGCGGATGGGCTGGCTGCTGCTGATCGGGATGATCCATGCCTATGCGCTCTGGTACGGCGACATCCTGGTCGCCTATGCGGTCTGGGGCCTGATCGCGGCGATGTTCCTGGACCGCCGGCCGGGCGTGCTGATCGCGGTCGGGGCCGGGCTGGGCCTGCTGACCGCGCTGGCCTTCTGGGCGCAGTATTCGAGCTGGGAGCAGGGGGCGGGGTATTTCCCTTCCGAGACTTGGCGTCCGTCAGAGCGGGAGATCGCCGAGGCGGCGGACATGGCGCGGGCGGGCTGGCTGACGCGCAGCCTGGCGACGGCGGGGGACACCGCCGACGTGCAGGTGTCCGGCCTCATCTATTACGGGCCGCGGGTTCTGGGCTGCATCCTGATCGGGATCGGGCTGTTTCGGACGGGCTTCCTGACCGGCGGCTGGCCGGCGCGGCGGTACTGGCTGGCGGCGGCTGTCGGCCTGCCCGTCGGGCTGGGGGCTGGCGCGCTGACGGCCTGGGCGCAGCTGGCGGGGGAATTCACGCCGGGCGTGCTGGCCTGGACCGCGGTGGTGGATCATGTGGCGAGCCTGCCCGCGGCGCTGGGTTATGGCGCGCTGATCATGCTGGCGGCCAAGGCGGGATGGCTGGACTGGCTGACGCGGCCGCTGGCGGCGGTGGGGCGGATGGCGCTGACCAATTACATCACCCAGTCGGCGATCGCGGCCTTTCTGTTCTGGGGGCCGCCGGGGCTGGGCTGGTTCGGGACCGTGGAGCGGACCGGGCAGGCGCAGATCGTTCTGGCGGTGTGGGCGGCGCAGCTGGTCTGGTCGCCGCTCTGGCTGTCGGCGTTCCGCTTCGGCCCGCTGGAATGGGCGTGGCGGAGCCTGACATACCGGCGCGCGCAGCCGATGCTGCGCCGGGCCACCTGATCTAGCCGGCGGGCGCGTCCGGCTGTTTGCGGGGGTGGGCGATGGCGAAGGCGTCGATGGACGCGCAGGCCTGTTCGACCTTGGCGATGTTCGGGAATTTGTCGACGTCCACGCCGTATTGCCGGGCGTTATAGACCTGCGGCATCAGATAGATGTCCGCCAAAGTGGGCGTGTCGCCGAAGGCGTATTTGCCGGGCGCCTGATCCACCAGACGCTCCAGCGCGTCGAAACCGGCGGTGATCCAGGTGCGCGCCCATTTGAAGATCGCGTCCTGATCGGCGTCGAACTCATGCTTCAGATAGGACAGGACGCGGCGGTTCTGGACCGGGTGGATGTCGGAGCCGACGATGGCGCACATGGCGCGGACCTGAGCGCGGGCCCATGCGTCCTCCGGCAGGAGCGGCGGCTCTTTCCGCGTTTCCTCCAGCCATTCCAGGATGGCGGAGGACTGGGTCAGCACGCCGTGGCCGGTGTCGAGCGCGGGCAGGAGGCCTTGCGGGTTCACCTCCAGGAATTTGGGGGCGTGATGCTCCCGCTTTCCGAGGTCGATGGGGATGATCTCCGCCGTCACGCCTTTCAGGTTCAGCGCGATGCGGACGCGGTACGCGGCGGAGGACCGGTAATGGGAGTAGAGCTTCAACTCAGCGTTCGATCGCGAAGTCGAGCGCGCCGACCCGGTCGATCGAGGCGTGGACCTTGTCGCCCGGCGATAGCGGGCCGACGCCGGCCGGCGTGCCGGTGAAGATCACGTCGCCGGGGGCCAGCGTGAACAGGGCCGACAGCTGGGCGATGATCGCCGGCAGCGGCAGGACCATGTCGGCGATGTCGGCGTCCTGACGCATTTGGTCGTTCACCGACAGCTTGATCGCGGCGGAGGACAGCGCGCCGGTGTCGGCGGCCGGGCGCAGCGCGCTGCAGGGCGCGCTGGCGTCGAAGGATTTGGACGCCTCCCACGGGCCGCCGGACTCGCGGGCCTCGGCCTGCAGGTCGCGGCGGGTGAGATCGACGCCGACGGCGTAGCCGAACACATGGTCGAGGGCGGCGTCTTTCGAAATGTCGCGGCCGCCGGAGGCCAGGGCGGCCACCAGCTCCACCTCATGGTGCAGATTATTGGTGCCCGGGGGGTAGGGGACGGGGCCGCCCGGCGGGACGATGGCGTCGGCAGGCTTCATGAAGAACACGGCCTTCACGTCGCTGCCCATTTCGGCGGCGTGCGCGGCGTAGTTCTTGCCGACGCAAAAGATGCGGCGGACGGGGAAAAGCTCGGCGCGGCCGGCGATGGGGAGGGCCGGGACGTCAGCCGGCTCGAACAGATAAGTCATAAGCGTGTCCTGTATCGGGGCAGGCGAAGCGCGGCAATGGGGAACGCTTTGACGCGCTTCCGCGTTCGGGGAGCGACTGTTCTGGAAGGAGCGCGGCATGTCCACTTTCTCCCTGTATCTGGTTGGTTTTCTGGTGTTCGCGGCGGGCCTGGCCATCGCCGCGCACCTGGTCGGCGTGCCGCCGATCTGGATCGGGGTGGGCGTCATCATCCTGGTGGGACTTGGCATCCTGACCGGCGTCGGCAAGACGCGGACAAAGGACGAAAGTCCGGAATGACGCGGCCCTAGAAGGCCAGCCCGGTCCCCAGGCCGAGCACGAAGCCGGCGGCCAGTCCGCTGAGCGCACACAGCGCCATCACGATCAGAACCGCACCGGACGACCTTTCGTCGTTCGCGTCGGGCTCCAGCGAGTCATCCGCGAAGGTCGGCTCCGGCGGCGCAACCGTGAAGACGCCCCGGCTGGCCGGGCGATGCACGCGCGCGTTCTGGGCGCCGGAGCTCATGCATCCCTGATAATCGCTGAGCAGAAACGCCGCCAATAAGAATGTACGTTAATTCGCCAAGGACTTGGGGACCTGCGGATTTAATTAAACTTGTTTCGGGTTCTATTGGGTCCGCGCGCGGTTTTCCGGTGGATGTGGTCCGGCCCTGAACGCGTGGCCGCCCGCGCGACTCAGCTATGGTTCTGATTGGCGCGGGGCCGGCGGAGGGACGCCATGGGCGACAAACCGATCAAGACGCTGGGCGGGTCGACCTCCGCCGAGACCGAGGCGCGCGCGGCGCTGGCGCAGCGTTTGCGCAGCGCGGACATTCCCGACCGTGAGCTGCTGGACAATCTGGGCCTGTTCCTGACGCGCCAGACGCTGTCGCGCATCGCCTTCATGCAGCAGCTCTACGCCATGATCGTGCCGGTGCACGGGGTGATCATGGAGCTGGGCGTGCGCTGGGGGCAGAACATGGCGCTGTTCAGCGTGCTGCGCGGCATGCACGAGCCGTTCAACCACAACCGGAAAATCGTCGGCTTCGACACGTTCGACGGCTTTCCCGGCGTGGACGCGAAGGACGGCGCGGCGGCGAGGGCCGGCGATTACGGCGTCAGCGCGGGATGGAAGGCGGAGCTGGAGGGCGTGCTGGATTTCCACGAGTCCAATGCGCCGATCCCGCAAAAGACGAAATACGAGCTGGTCGAGGGCGACGCAGCCAAGACGCTGCCCGAGTATCTGGCGCGCAATCCTCAGACCATCGTGGCGCTGGCCTATTTCGACTTCGACCTCTATGCGCCGACCAAGGCGTGCCTGGAGGCGCTGCTGCCGCATCTGACCAAGGGCAGCGTGCTGGCCTTCGACGAGCTGAACTGCCCGGACTTTCCAGGCGAGACGCTGGCGGTCAAGGAAGTGCTGGGCCTGGACCGCTATGCGATCCGCCGCGACCCGAACAATCCGCTGATGAGCTGGATGGTGGTGGAATAGGGCCGCCGCCCGGCGTCGTTGCCGGGCGCACACGAAAGCCACACCTGTCTTTTTCCGGGCCGAAACGGCCCGGTTGGCGTTGACAAGCCGGACTCCCCCTCAATATTGCGACGCATTCTCAATCGCAAATCGTTTCGGGGGACACAGGATGTCATTACGGCTGTTGAGCGCTGCGGCGCCTTTGGCGCTTCTTCTGGGGGCGCCGACAGGAGCGGCGGCACAGGAAACCGCCGCGGAAAGTTCGGAGACCATGGATACGGTGATCGTGCGCGGCCGCGCGCAGTCGCTGTACCGCGTGAACGAGGTGTCGTCGGCCAAGCTGCCGACGCCGCCGCTGCTGTCCACCCAGACCATTCAGACGATCAACGCCAGGCTGATCGAGGACCAGGGCGCGCGCGACGCGCAGGATTTGTACCGCAATATCTCCGGCGTGACGGTGTTTTCCTATGCCGGGGTCACGGCCCGCGGCTTCCGTCAGGAGGAGAATTTCTTCGACGGGCTGCGCGGCGACCCGTATGCCGGATTCTCCGTCCCGCGCCTGTTCAATATCGAGCGCGTCGAGTTCCTGAAGGGGCCGGCGGGGATGCTGTACGGGCCGGGCGCGCCGGGCGGCCTGTTCAATTACATCACCAAGAAGCCGGAGGAGGACTTCTCCGCCGAGCTGAGCGGCGTGGTGGGGACGGAGGCGCGCTATGGCGCCTCTGCCCAGGTCACCGGCGCGGTGAGCCACAACGTGTCGGGGCGCGCCGGGGCGTTCTATGAGACGCGCAACCAGCCGCGCTGGAACGCCGACGACGTGTCGCAGGTCTATGATGCGGGGCTGCGCTTCGACCTTGGCCGGGGGGCGCTGAACCTGCAGGCGACGCGTTATGACCAGGATCTGGGCGGCAACCGCCTGCGCGGGGTGCCGACCGACGACCTCGGCAATTTCCTGGCCGACCGGCGCTGGAACCACAACGAGCCGACCGACTTCCTGCGCATGGAGTCCAATGTGCTGCAGGCGACGGCGGACTATCGCCTGACCGACGAGCTGACGGTGGACGCCGGGCTGCGCTGGAACGACGGCGAGGAGGTGCAGCAATATCACGAGCCGCGCGGGCTGTACGATTCCGACGGCGACGGGGCGGTGGATTCCTCCATCCGCGAATTCCGCGATCAGGAGCGGACCAATGAAAGCTGGTCCTTCGGCGCCAACGCGATCTGGGCGCGCGATTTCGGAAGCGTCGGCAATCGCGTCCTGGCCGGCGGCGATTTGTACGAGCACGAGGCCGGCTTCCTGGGCGAGTCGCTGCGCGGGCGGAACACCGTGACGGCGGGCCTGCCCGATCCGCTGGCCCTGATCGATCCGGAATACGGGGTGACGGACGTCGCCAATTATTCCCTGCCGGCGCGCAGCGCGTACCGCACGACCTCCACCAAGCAGGAGCGGGCGGGCGCCTATCTGCTGGACGAGATCACGATCGGCCGCTTCATCGGCGTGGCCGGCGTGCGGATCGACAGTTTCGAGGACACCGATCTGGTGTCCGGCGAGTCCTTCGAGGACGAGGCCACAACCTGGCGCGCGGGCGTCGTCTATCGCGTGCGGGACGACGTCTCGGTGTTCGGCCAGTGGGCCGAGAGCTTCGAGCCGCAGAGCATCGGGTCGCAGGACCCGCTGGCCGGCGGGCCGTTCGCGCCGGACCAGGGGGAGATCTGGGAAGCCGGCGTGCGCACCGAGCTGATGAACGGGCGCATCCAGTCGTCGGCCTCCATCTATCGCATCGTGCGGTCGAACATTCTGCAGTCCGACCCGGCGGGCGACCCCGAGAATGACGGCGTGGACAATTTCGTCGCGCTCGGCGAGGTGACGAGCGAAGGCTTCGAGTTCGACATCACCGGCGACATCACGCCGAACTGGGTGGCCACGGTCTCCTATGGCTATAACGACGCGCGGTTGACCGGGGACGCGGGGACCAATGCGATCGATTTTTCGATCGGCGACCGGTTCCCGAACGCGCCGGAACACCAGGTGGGTTTCTGGACCCGCTATCAGTTCCCGGCGATCAACACCGCCATCGCGTTCGGCGGCGACTATGTGGACGTGCGCCAGTCGCTGAGCGGGCAGAAAATCCGGCCGTATTTCGTCTTCGACGCCTCGCTGATCTATGAGACCGACGACTGGCGGGTCCTGTTCCGCGTGGACAATCTGTTCGACGAGACCTACGCGGCCAGCGGCTTCCTGGACCGGACCGGCCACTTCCCGGGCGATCCGCGCTCCATGTTCCTGGAGCTGTCGCGTCTATGGTGACCGCGCTCGCCTCTGGCGGACGCGCCCGGCAGGCCGCGCGGGGCGACGCCGCCTCGCGCAGCCTGTGGTGGCGCGTCCACCAGTGGGCGGGGCTTCAGGTGTCGCTGTTCCTGACCTTCGTCTTCCTGACCGGGACGCTGGCGGTCTTTTCCTATGAGATCGACTGGATGCTGCGGCCGGCGATGTGGGCCGCGCCGACGCCGGCGGCCGAGCGGGTGAGCTGGGGGACGGTGGCGGACGCCATCGGCGATTATGCGCCGGACGCGCATATCGAGAACATCTATGCGCCGATCCACCCGGCCGCGACGTTCGACGCGGTGATGACCGAGGGCGAGCGGCGCTATCACATCTATGTCCACCCGCGCACCGGCGAGGTGACGGGCGAGGGGGCCTGGGCGGGCGTTCAGCGGTTTTTGCGGAACACACACCGGCATCTGATGCTGCCGGTGCGCTATGGCGTGCCCATCGTGTGCAGCACGGCGTTCCTGTTGCTGGCGTCGATGGTGACCGCGTTCTGGGTCTACAAGAAATGGTGGCGGGGCTTTACGCGCCTGCCGCGCGGGCGGACCGCGCGCGCTTGGCTGGGCGATCTGCACAGGATCGCCGGGGTGTGGTGCATCTGGTTCATCGTGGTGATCGCCGTCACGGGCCTCTGGTACCTAATCGAGAATTTCGGCGGCAACGCCCCGCCCGCGCCGCGCCCGACGCTGGAGCCGGTGAGCGAAGAGGAATTCGCGGCGTTCGACACGGTGGCCGCGCTCGACGCCGGGGCCGCGGCGGCGCTGGCCGAGGTCCCGACGCTGAGGATCGACCGGGTGATCGGCGCGGTTCCCGGGCGGCCGGCGTTCCAGCTGCAGGGCCATAGCGGGCGCGCGGCGCTGGTGCGCGAGCGGGCCAGTTCGGTGTGGATCGACGCTGGCACGGGGGAGGTCCTGTTCGCGCTGGACCCCCGCACGCTGGGCGTTCACCAGCGCATCGGGGAGGCGGCGGACCCGCTGCATTTCGGCACGTTCGGCGGCTACTGGACGCGCACGATCTGGTTCGTCTTCGGCGCAGTCCTGACGGGCCTCGCCATGACGGGGGTCGCGATCTATGCGCTGCGTATCGCCAAGAGCGAGCGGCGCGCGCCGGGCTGGCGCTTCGCGCTTGGCCGCGCGTGGCGCGCGATGGGGCCGATGCGCTGGCCCGCGCTGGCGCTAAGCCTGCTGGGCTTCGTGCTGGCGCCGTTCGTTCTTTAGGACATTGGTGCGCCCACAAGGACTCGAACCTTGGACCCGCTGATTAAGAGTCAGCTGCTCTACCACCTGAGCTATGGGCGCGCCGGCGGACGCAGATAGGGGAGAACCGGCCGCGGCGCAACAGGCGCGCGGCAGCAGGCCGGTTCAGCGCGGCGCGTCCGGCGCGGAAATTCCGGGCACGTCGGTCAGGGCGGAGCCGGGCGCCTGTTCCTGCTCGCGGTCCGAGATGACGCTGAAGCGGGCGTCGCTTTCCAGAATGACGAAGCGGACCGCGTCCAGGCTGCGCACGCCGTTCTCGCGCAGGGCGGCCAGGATCTCCGCCTCGGTCACGCGCTCCTTGCGCATGGCGTCCTTCAGGAATCGGCCGTCGCGGACCAGCAGCCGGGGCTCGGCCTTGATCGCGCGTTCCATCGCGGGGCTGCGCATGGCGAGCCAAGTGGCGAGATATTGCAGCGCCATGAGGGCGAAGATCGCCGTCAGCGCCTCGGCCAGCTGGACGTCCTTCAGGATCAGGCCGGAGCCCACGAGCGAGCCCATGGCGACGGTGACGATCCAGTCGAAATTATTCATCTGTGAGGTCGAGCGTTTGCCCGCGATGCGGATGAACAGGATGACGGCAGCGTAGAGAAAGGGCGCGCTGACCAGCATTTTCACAAGCAGGTCGGACCCGTCATAGATGATCGGCGGCATTGGTCCCCGGCATGGTTGCTTCACCCTGCCGGGACCAACGCGCGAGCGGCGATCGGGATCGCCGCCTGCCAGAGACTATTGCGGCCCGCCGAGGAGCAGGTCGTCGGCGTCCTGCCCGCCGCCGCGGATATAGGAGTCCGCCGCGCCGTCATTGCCGTACTGGCCGCCGAGCTGGTCGTAGCGCACCGCGCCGCCCGTGCTGTAGCCCGAGGCGTAGGGGTCATAGCTGGAGTTGGCGTAGGGGTCGTAGGACGGGGCGGTGTAGCCGCCGCCCAGATCCGCCGCCGTGTAGCCCTGCTGGGCGAGGTCGAAGCGCACCGCGCCGCCCTGGGTCGGGGCGCCGCCGGACGCGTACGCCTGGGTCTGATAGGTCTGGGTCTGATAGCTCTGGGCCCGATACGGCTCCCGGTAGATGTCCTGGCCGGCGTTGCGGTCATAGTCGCGATAGTCGCCGCGCGGGCCATAATAGCCGTCCTGCGGGGCGACGGAGCGCCAGCGGGGCATCGGGTCGTACCGCTCATGCGTTTCGTAGACCACGACCGGCGGCGGGGCGTAGACCGGGGCCGGGGCGTAATAGCGGCTGCGATAGCCGTAATAGCCGGGCGAGCACCACGGGTCGTAGGCGCAGGAGCGCCGGAACGAGCGGTCATAGCGGGACGGCCAGCCGCGCGAATAGCGCGAGCCGTAATAGCCGTAGCGCGGGGCGCTGTAATAGCCGCCATTGCCGACGGTCAGGCCGAAGCTGACGCTGCTTTCGGCGGCGGCGGGGGCCGCCGCGCCGGCAAGGCCGAGGGCCGCGGCGGCGGCGGTGACGCCAAGAAGGGTTTTCATCACGCATCCTCCCGATTCGGGGATTTGTCTTTCATCGCATCAAAGCGCGCGGCGGCTGAAGCCAGCATGAATGAAGCGTTACGATAGCAGCGCGGCGGCCGTTCCGGGCCGCCGCGCGCCATGTCACGCATCGTCTTTTGCACGGGCGCCGGGATTACCGGCGCCAGTCGCGGTCGCGCCGGTCACGGTCCCGGCCGCGATCCCAGTCCCGGCGGTCACGCCCCCGGTCGCGGTCCCAGTCCCGGTCACGTCCGCGATCGACCCAGCGGCGGTTGCGCCAGTCGTTGCGGCTGTACCGGTTCCAGTCCCGATAATCGTAATCGTTCCAGCGCCGCCACTGGTGGCGGTTCCGGTCGACCAGCGTGTAGCGGGAGCCGGGGACGACATAGGTTCTGCCATAGCGGTCGCGGCAGACCTGCTGGACCACATCGACCGGGCCGCGGTCGAACCGGGTCCAGTAGCAGTTCGCAGGGGCTCTGAACGGCCCGCCATAAGTCCCCAGATTCAGGGAGAAATTGACCTGGGCGCTGGCCGGGCCGGCGCCGAGCGCGGCCAAGGCGCACGCCGCCGCAGCCGCCGTTATCAGTTTTGTTTTCCAACGCATGATTGACCTCGTTCGAGTCGCTCAGCGTCCCTCTGATGGTTAAACTCCCAGAAACGCTATGAAGCGCCGATGAATTGCAGCTTCAGGTTCCAGCCGGTGTGCGGGGCGCGCGTTAACCGGGGCGCAACCCGGCGCGAAGGACAGTCTTTCCGCGATGGAACAGCCAATCGATTTCGACCATCTGGCCGCCTATACGGGCGGCGATGTGGAGCTGGAGGCCGAGGTCTTCGACCTGTTCCGCCAGCAGACCGAAATGTGGCTGCGCCTTCTGACCCACGACGCCGAGATGGAGGACTGGACCTCCGCCGCGCATTCCCTGAAGGGGTCGGCGCGCGGCATCGGGGCGTTTGGACTCGCCGCCTGCTGCGAGGCGGCAGAGAAGGCCGCTACGGCCTCTCCGGCGGCCCGGTCGGTCACCGCGCAGGACGTGCGCGATGCGGTGAAGATCGTGCTGGATGCGGTCTCGGCCCGGGACTACGCCAAGGAAATCGGCGCGCTGCGCGCGCGCGGATAATTTCTTTCATCGGAGAGGTGTAGGCGGAGCGCATGGCGGATCTGTGCGTTAGCCCGGCATGAGCGGCGTTCCGCAGTTCGGCGAGGCGATCCCCGGCACGGTCTATCGCGACCGGCCGAGCGCGTTCGGCGTGCTGGTGCGGGACGACGGCCGGATCGCCGTGGCGCGCATCACGCGCGAGGACGGGTCGCACGATCACGACCTGCCCGGCGGGGCGCTGGACCCCGGCGAGAGCGAGGCCGAGGCGATGGCGCGTGAGTTCCGGGAGGAAACGGGGCTGAGCGTGGAGGCCGGCGCCGAATTCGCGCGCGCTAACCAGCTCGTCCAGAACCACACGTCCGGGCCGGTGAACAATCTCTGCGTCTTTTTCGAAGCGTGCGAGACCGGGCCGGCCGGCGCGGTGGAGGAGCCGGACCACGAACTGGTCTGGATGGCGCCGGAAGAGGCGGCGCAGGCGATGTACAAGGGCGCGGCGGGATGGGCGATCCGGCGCTGGCTGGCCGGCAGGGAAGGCTAGATCACGGCCTGGAAGGCGCGGCTCTTGCCGCGGGCGCGGGGCAGGGTGATGCGCACCGCGGCGCCCTGTTCGGGGTCCAGGAATTCGACCTCCCCATTCAGTTTGCGGACCGAGCTGTTCAGCAGGCGCATGCCGAGCGATTCCGAATCCAGCGCCAGTTTCGAGAAGTCGGGATTGCCGACGCCGTTATCGCTGACCATCAGGATCAGCTCATCGTCCGTCATCTCGCTGGCGATGGTGACGTCGCCGGAACGGTCACCGGGAAAGCCGTGCTTGATGGCGTTGGTCACCAGCTCGTTCAGGATGACGCCGACATCCATCGCCTCGTCCTGATTGAGCACGAGGTCGTCGCGCACCTGGCAGTGGATATGGACCTCCTGGCCCGGGGTGACGAAGGCGGACTCCAGGCTGGTGCAGAGCTGGTTGACGAAGGCCTGCAGATTGACGCGGGACAGGTCGTCGAACTGGTAGAGCTGTTCGTGCGCCAGGCCGAGCGCGCGGATGCGCACCGCGAGCGACTCCAGCAGGGATTTGGCCTCCACCCCCTCGGCGCGGCGGGCCTGGAGCCGGGCGAGGCTGGAGATCAGCTGGAAATTGTTCTTCACGCGGTGATGGATTTCCCGGATCAGGAAGTCCTTCTCCGCCAGGCTTTCGGCGAGGGCGCGGTTCTGGCGCACCAGCTCCTCATGCGGGTCCTCGGAGGCGGCCTCGGCGAGGGCGTCCGCGGCCTCCTGCGCGATGGTCTGGATGCGGCGGCGCTCGCCCGGCGGGATGCGCATGCCGAGCGTGATGTTGGAGCCGTTGTCGCCGGTCTCGATCTCGAAACGCTGGACCAGGCGGCGGGAACCGGCGACGCCCAGCCCCTTTGCGCCGCGGTCCGCGAACCGTTCGCTCATCACGCGCTGGACGTCGGCGATGCCGGGGCCTTCGTCATAGACGCGCGCCTCCAGCATCGTGTCGGCTTCGCCGCCGCGCAGCATGAAGTCCACCGCGCCGCCGCCGGCGTGCTGGACCGCATTGCGCGCGATCTCGCTGAGCGCGGTGATGAGGCGGGTCTGGTCCTGGATCGGCAGGCCCGCCGCCTCCGCGATCAGGCGCGCATGGCGCCGGACGCGGACGAGATCCTGATCGTCCGCGACCCGGAGGCGGGATATGGGGATTTTCACGCGGCCCTCGCCTTGACGGCCAGCAGCCCCGTATCGTCGCTGCCGCGCGCCAGGTCGCGATAGATGGTGGCGGCGATGGTCAGCGGCCCGTGCCGGAACAGGCCCGGCCAGGCGGCGAAATCGTGCACGGTGCGCAGGCCGTCGGTCGCCATGACAAGTACGGACTCCTCGCCCCAATCATAGTCCAGAGGCGAGGGCGCGCGCGCCTCCCCCCCGATCACGCCGCCCTGGCTGACCAGACGCTGAACGCGGCCGTCCGGATCGACGATCGCGCCGGTGATGTTGCCGACGCCGGCCGCCTGGATTTTCGCCTCGTCCGGCGACAGGCGCGCGACAAGGGCGGCGGCGCCGCGATGGCGGCGCAGCGCCGCATCGAGCCGGCCGATGAGGTCGGTCATGCTGGACAGGGAGTCGCGCTGGAAGGCCTCGATGGCGGCCTCCGTGGAGACCGCCGCCTTTTCGCCGTGGCCGAGCCCGTCGCACATCAGCGCCCAGAGCGCGCCGTCCTGACGCCGCACGTCCCAGCCGTCGCCGCAGACGGTCAGGCCGGGCATCGGCGCCAGCATGCCGCAGGCCCGGGCGAGCGAGTCCGATGCGCCTTCGCCGACGATGGCGGCGACGACCGCGCCGCGGCCGGGGCGGGTATAGATGTCCAGCCAGTCGGACATGCGGCGGATGGCGCCCAGGCCTCCGCCCATGCCGCCGGCGCTGGAATGGCCGTCGGCCAGGGCGGTTTCCAGATCGGCGATGCCGGGGCCGGTGTCGGCCGCCACGATGAGCACGGCGGGCGCGGCGCCGGGCGGGGCGGGATTGAGCAGGATCGACCCGGCCTGGCCATGGCGGATGATATTGGTCGCCGCCTCCACGGTGATCAGGGCCGCGCGGGCGGCGTCGTCGTCCGACAGGCCGGACTCGACGGCGATCCGCTCGGCCTGGCGCCGGGCGAAGCCGACCTGGCTGCGGTCGGTCATGGGGATGTCTATCAGGTAAGGCGGCACGCGAGTTTGACCGTGGTTCCCTGGGGTGTGCTTTCGATCTCAAACGCGTCCGCGAGGCGTTTTGCTCCGCCGAGCCCCAGCCCGAGACTTTTCGCGGTGCTGAATCCGTCGCTCATCGCCTGTTCGATATCCGCAATTCCGGCTCCGGAATCGGTGAAGGTCGCGGTCAGCCAGCGGCGGCCGTCGAACGCTTCATGCGCCAGCTCCATCATGCCGCCGCCGCCATGGGTGACGGTGTTTCGCGCGATCTCGCTGATCGCGGTGGAGAAGCGGGTGATCCGGATCTGGCGCATGCCTGCGGCCTCCAGCATCGCCTGCGCGGCGCGCCGTGCATTCACGATGTCGGACGTGGACGCCAGACGGATACGCTTGGCCGGAGCAGGGGGCATCTCACCTGGATTTCGAACCGGCGAGAATTTCCAGCGCCCGGTCGAGATTGAGCGCGGTCTCCACCTCTCCCAGCGTCATGCCCAGCTCCACCAGCGTCATGGCGACGGCCGGACGGACGCCGACGACGACGGTGCGCGCGTCCAGAATGCGGGACATCTTGGCCAGCGCGCCGATCATGCGGCCGGCGAACGTGTCCACCACGTCCAGCCGCGAGACGTCGATGATCACGCCCTCCGCCCGGCGGCGGGAGATTTCCTCGGTCAGGCGGTCCTGCAGTTCGACAATCGCCTGGTCGTCCAGATCGTCGCGAATGGAGACAACCAGATTGCGCCCGAGCGCCAGGATGGGCGCTCCGCGATCGGCGCCGTGCCTGCTCATTTCCCGCGGACCGTCAGGCCGATCGTCTGGAAGGCGTATTGAAGGGCGCTTTCCAGCGAGCCGCGGGTGACGACCTCAGGCATGTCCACGCCCAGATGGACGATGGTCTGCGCGATGCGCGGGCTGATGCCCGAGATCACGCATTCGGCGCCCATCAGGCGGATCGCGGCGGCGGTCTTGATCAAATGCTGGGCGACCAGCGTGTCGACCGCCGGCACGCCGGTGATGTCGATGATGGCGATCAGGGCTTCGCGCTCCACAATCGCCTCCAGCACGTTTTCCATCACCATCTGGGCGCGCTCGGAATCCAGCGTGCCGATCAGGGGCAGGGCGACGATGCCGTCCCAGACCTGAACCACGGGGGTGGAGAGGTCCATCATCTCCGCCTGCTGGCGGCGGATGACGGCGTCGCGCTCCTCCAGGAAGACGCGCATCGTGTACATGCCGAGCTGGTCGATGATGCGGCTGGACAGCCAGATCTCGTCCAGCAGATCCTCGATCCGGCTGCGGAAGTGCCGCTTCAGATGCTCGAACATCGGCTGTTTGAGCGTGAGGATGAAGCGGGTGCTTTCCTCGATCGTGCCGCCGCGGTCGACGCGCTCCTGGCTGATCGTCTTCAGGAGGTCCTTTACGGGCTCCCAGTCCTCGCTTTCGAGGCGGAACTCGCCGTTACCGGTCAGGGCGTCCTGGATCGCCGACAGGACCGAACGGCTCTGGTCGCGGATCTCGCGCTCGCTGAACAATTCGGTGCGGCGGACGCCTTCGTCGGACTGCGCCGCCAGCCATTCGTCCAGAATGGCGTCGTAATCGGCGCGGAGGACCGCGACCAAGGTGCTGAGTTCGTTCGATTCTTCGGTCATGGACCTCCCCGCGATACCGTCCCTGCGCTTTTAGGAGCGCGCCCCAAGGGCCACAAGGACCGGGGACGGGAAGGGGTTCCAAAAAAAACAGTGACAGAGGCCAAAATCGGCGTCTGCCCCGTTTAATTAAGCGCCAAAAACATTATTCTAAATCAATACAGGTCGGGCGCGGGCGGCGCCTGTTCGCTTGAGCGCGCTCGGCGGCGACGGGTCTTGGCCGCCCAAAACTTGACCTGAAACCGCTGCGCTCAACGGCGGCCGGGACGGGCGACCGTCCCGGCCGTTTCGGCGGCCGGAACCGGCGATCCGCACCCCGCGTTGATGCCGTTGAATTCCGGCGCTTTGCCGGACAGGCAGACGATCAAGAACCCCATGGCGCCCAGACCCACATGGCAAGGCCATTTGCGCCTGTCGCTCGTCAGCGTTCCGGTGCGGCTGTACAACGCCACCTCGCCGGCCGCGACCATCTCGCTCCACCAGATCCACGAACCGTCCGGCAAGCGCATCCGCTATCAGAAGGTGGCGCCCGGCATCGGCCCGGTGGACCGGGACGAGATCATCAAGGGCTTCGAGATCGAGAAGAACAAATACGTCCTGCTGTCCGAGGAGGAGCTGGACGATCTGAAGGTCGAGTCCAAGAAGACGATCGAGATGGTCCAGTTCGTCGAGCACGACGCGATAAGCCCGCTCTATTACGACAGCCCTTATTACCTGGTGCCCGACGGCGACATCGCGGAGGAGGCCTATGCGGTGATCCGCGAGGCGCTGCGCAAGACCAAGATGATCGGGATCGGGCAGGTGGCGATGCGCGGCAAGGACCGGCTGGCCTCCATCCGCCCGTGCGGGTCCGGCCTGCTGCTGGAGACGCTGCGCTTTGCGCGCGAGGTGCGGGACGCCGAATCCTATTTCGACGACATCGACGCCAAGCCGGACAAGGACGCCCTGTCGCTGGCCACCGAGCTGATCGAGCGCAAGACCGGGCCGTTTCATCCGGAGGAATTCCACGACCGCTATACCGAGGCGCTGCAGGAGCTGATCGAGGCCAAGCGCAAGGGCAAGTCGGTGGAGGATATCGACGAGGGCGAGGAGACCGGCGGCGGCAATGTGATCGACCTGATGGACGCGCTGAAGAAGAGCGTCGCGGGCAAGGCGGCCGCGAAGAAGTCCGCCAAGAAGCCGGCGAAGAAATCCGCGAAAAAGGCGCCGGCGAAAAAGGCGGCCCGCAAGAGAGCGTAAGCCATGGCCGCCAGGACGAAGCACCGCCCGCGCACCGCCTATAACGAGAAGCGCGACTTCAAAAAGACGGCCGAGCCCAGAGGCGGGCGGCCGAAAAAGGCTGGGCGGTCCTATCTGATCCAGAAGCACGCGGCGTCCCGCCTGCATTACGATTTCCGGCTGGAGCACGCCGGGGTGCTGCTGTCCTGGTCGGTGCCGAAGGGGCCGTCCCTGGACCCGTCGGACAAGCGGCTGGCGGTGCGGACCGAGGATCACCCCGTCGCCTATGGCGATTTCGAGGGCACGATCCCCAAGGGCGAATATGGCGGCGGCACGGTGATGCTGTGGGACCGCGGCGAATGGGAGCCGGAGGGCGATGTCGACGCGGGGCTGGACAAGGGCGAGCTGAAATTCACGCTGAAGGGCGAACGCCTGCAGGGCTCCTGGGCGCTGGTGCGCATGAATGTGGAGCGCGGGCGGGAGAACTGGCTGCTGATCAAGCATGGCGACGAGGCGGCCAGCGACGGCGCACAGCCGGTGAAAGAATTCGACACCAGCGTGACGAGCGGGCGGTCGATGGACGAGATCGCCGAGGGCGCGTCGGCCGTCTGGCATTCGAACAAGAGCGTGAAGGAGAATGTGAAGGCGATGAAGTCCGCCGCCCCGCGCAAGCGGACCAAGGCGCGCCCGGCCTTCATGAAGCCGCAGCTGGCCACGCTGGTCGACGAAGCGCCGGAGGGCGGCGACTGGCTGCACGAGATCAAGTTCGACGGCTATCGCGTGATCTGCGCGATCGGGAAGGGCGCGACCAAAATCTATACGCGCAACGGCAATGACTGGACGGAGAAGTTCGCGGCCATTGCGCCGGACCTGGACCAGCTGGACGCGGACTCGGCGCTGATCGACGGCGAGGTCTGCGTGCTGGACGACGCCGGCAAGACGGATTTCAAGCGCCTGCAGAACGCGATGCGCGAGGGGGCGAAGGAGCGGCTGACCCTGTTCGCGTTCGACCTGTTGAAGCTGGACGGCGCCGATCTGACGAAGAAGCCGCTGACCGAGCGGAAAGAGGTGCTGCGCGGCCTGTTCGGCAAGGAGCCGGTGCTGGGCCATGTCCGCTATAGCGACCATGTCGCCGGCAAGGGGTCGGCATTCTATCAGCAGGCGTGCAAGGCCGGGCTGGAGGGGATCATCTCCAAGAAGGCCAACGCGAAATATGTGAACAAGCGCAGCACGTCCTGGGTGAAGACCAAATGCGTGCGGCGGCAGGAATTCGTGGTCGGCGGTTATTCGCCGTCCGAGAAGGACGGGCGGGGGATCGCGTCGCTGCTGCTGGGCGTCTGGGAGGGCGAGGACTTTGTCTATGCCGGCAAGGTCGGGACCGGCTTTACCCAGGCGCAGACGCGGGAGTGGAAAAAGCGGCTGGACGCGGCGAAGGCGAAGAACCCTTATTCCGAAATCCCGAAAGCGGACGCGCGGGGCGCGGTGTTCGCGAAGCCGGAACAGGTCGTCGAGGTTGAGTTTCTGGAATGGACGAAGGAGGGGCGGCTGCGCCATCCGTCCTTCATCGCGCGGCGCGAGGACAAGTCAGCGAGGTCGATCGTGAAGGAGACGCCGAAGGACGACCCGGACAAATCCGCAAAGACGGCATCGGAAGAGGCATCGGCCGGCGAGACCGGAAAAGACGGCGAAATCCGCGTCGGCGGCGTGCGCCTGACCCATCCCGAGCGGGTGCTGTATCCCGACCAGGGCGTCACCAAGCGCGAACTGGCCGAGTATTATCTGGAGGTCGCGGACCGCATCCTGCCCTTCCTGAAGGACCGGCCGGTGAGCATCGTGCGCTGTCCGCAGGGGCGGGCGAAGCAATGCTTCTTCCAGCGCCATGCGCACAAGGGCACGCCGGCGGAGCTGGGCACGGTGACGGTGCCGGAGCGCGAAGGCGAGGGCGACTATCTGCTGGTCGGCACGAAGGCGGCGCTGGTGGCCGCGGTGCAGATCGGCGCGCTGGAGCTGCACCCCTGGGGCGCGCGCACCGACGATTTCGAAAAGCCCGACATGATGATTTTCGACCTGGACCCGGACGAGGGGCTGGACTTCGCGGCGGTGAAACAGGCCGCGCGGGACGTGAAGGGCGTTCTGGAGGCGGTCGGGCTGCAGACCTTCCTGAAGACCACGGGCGGCAAGGGCCTGCACGTGGTGGCGCCGCTGACGCGGCGGCGCGAATGGCCGGAGGTCAAAGCCTTCGCCCGCGCGGTGGCCGAGCGCCTGGCCGAGACCGACAGCGCCCGCTATGTCGCGACGATGGCGAAGAAGAAGCGCGTCGGGCGCATCTTTGTCGACTATCTGCGCAATGACCGGATGAACACCGCCGTCGCCCCGTATTCCACGCGCGCGCGGGCCGGGGCGACGATCGCGACGCCGCTGCGCTGGGACGAGCTGGACGGGCTGGAGGGCGGCGGCGCCTACACAATCGAAAATATCCGCCGCAGGCTGTCGGCGCTGAAGGCCGATCCCTGGGCGGATTTCTTCAAGACTCGCCAGTCGATCACGAAGGCGGCGATAGAGGCTGTCGGCGCCCGGTTGGACGAAGCGCCGTAATCGGGAGCCCGAAGGTCAGGCGACCTTTTCGGGTTTCAGCTCCAGCGCCTGGCGGAACAGGATGGCGGCGTCGTCGCGGCCTTCCTCGCTCTCGGTCGGATAGACCTCGCCATTGAGGGCCATCGCCACGTCCGCGTTGCGCACCGTGTCGGGCGCGGGGGAGAAGCTGGCCAGGAGCTGGGCGCCTTCGCGCCAGCCGAGCACCGGCTTTCCGGATTCGACGAAGCTGCGGACCAGACGCTCCACGCCGGCGTCGGCGGCCAGCGTATCGATATGGCGGTCGCCGCCGGGAATGACGAGGCCGGCGAATTCGGCCGGATCGGAGTCGGCGGGCTTGGCGTCGACGACGAAGCTCAGCGTGTCGCCCTTGTCCCCCTCGCCCTCGACCAGGCTGTCGGCCGTGCTGGCGATGCGCACGGCGTATCCATCCTGCTGGGCTTTGCCCGTCGCGGCGTGCAGATCGCCCGCGCGGAAGCCGGGCGCCACAATGGCGAGAATCTCGCCGGCTGCGCCGATGGCGTTGATATCAAGGCGGGGTCTTGCGGGGCGGTATTGGCGCACGCCGGCTCCTTCGTTGCTTTCGTTTTGGTGAAAGCCCTACGTAGGGAGTGACGGCGCGCGGTTCAACCGCCCAGCGCGGCTGTGCGGATTAGAGCGGTTGCGCGACTCAGGCCGCGTCGGCGGCCGCGGCGGTGACGCTGGACGAAACGCCGACGATGGTCTGCAGCAGCAGGACCGGGTCGATCGGCTTGGCGACGAAGTCGTCCATGCCGGCTTCCAGATAGGATTCGCGGTCGCCTTCCATGGCGTTCGCGGTGAGGGCGACGACCGGGACGCGCACCGCGCCTGTGGCCTCCTCATGCGCGCGCAGGCGCTTCACGACCTCGATCCCGTCCATTTCCGGCATCTGGATGTCCATCAGCACGACGTCGAAATGCTGGGACAGCAGCGTGTCGAGCGCCTGGCGGCCGTTTTCGGCGAAGACCGGCGTGCAGTCGAAATTCTCCAGCAGGGCGGACAGGACGCGGCGGTTAATCGCGTTGTCCTCGGCCGCCATGATGCGCAGGCCGCTGAGCGTGGAGACCTCGGCCACGTCGGCGTCCTGTTCCTGCAGGTCCTGTTCGGGGAGGTGCAGCGGGGCGGAGAACCAGAAGCAGGCGCCGCCCTCGGGGGCGGCGTCGCAGCCGACCTCGCCGCCCATCAGCGAGGCGAACTCCTTGCAGATCGCCAGCCCCAGACCCGTGCCGCCCTTGCCGCGGGAGGTGTCTTTCAGCTGGAAGAATTTGTCGAAAATGCGCGCGCGCGCGTCGGCGGGCACGCCCTTGCCGCTGTCGCGGACCTCGAAGCGCAGGCGCGTGCAGGCGCCGTCGGGCCGGGCGGTGAAGGCCACGGTTATGTCGCCCTTTTCGGTGAATTTCAGCGCGTTCGACATGAAATTGCCGAGGATCTGGCGGATCCGGCGGCCGTCGCCGCGCAGGACGGCCGGGACGCTGTCGGCGATCTCCACGTTCAGGCGAAGCTTCTTTTCCATGGTCAGCGGGCGCCAGTGCGACACCGCTTCCTCCACCATGCGGTGGATGTCGAAGGAGTCGATTTCCAGCTCCAGCCGGCCGGCCTCGACTTTCGCCAGGTCCAGAATGTCGTTCAGGATCGCGAGCAGGCCTTCGCCGGAGGTGACGATCAGGTCGGCGAGCTGGCGCTCCTTGTCCTCGGCCACCGAGCGCTTCAGCACGTGGGCGGCGCCGATGACGCCGTTCAGCGGCGTGCGCAGCTCGTGGCTCATCGAGGCGAGGAATTCGGATTTGATGCGGTTGGCGCGCTCGGCCTGTTCGGCGACGCGGCGCAGGGCCTCGGCCTCCTTGCGGGCTGTGACGTCCTCCATCACGCCCTCGAAATAGGCGATCTCGCCATCGGCGTCGCGAACGGTGCGCGCGGTCTCGCTGATCCAGCGTTTGCCCTCGACGCCCAGGACCTGGGAGATGAAGCCCTCGACCCGGCTATAGATTTCCAGATCGCGGCGGAGGCGCGCGTGCTGTTCCGGGTCGGCGTACACGCCCTCGGCGCGGAAGCCTTCGCGCATGGCCGCTTCGTCGTCGAAGCCGAACAGATTCAGGAAGGCGGCGTTGCCGCTGAGGGCGCGGCCGTCCGGACCGATGCGGTAGATGGCGACGGGGAGGCTGGCGAACAGGTCGCGCTGGCGGTCGGGCGCGGGGTCGGCGGCTGCCACGGCCTCATGCACCGCGCCGAAATAGCGCGGACCGGCGCCGCCTTCGGACCGGCTGCAGAAAATCGTGACGTAAATCTCTCCGCCGTCCTTGCGGACCAGCTTGTGCACTGCGCCGTCGCCATGCTCGCCGCGCTCGGCGTCAGCCAGTAGCGCGTCGCAGCGATTGCCGTCGGCGAAAATGTCGCTGAGGTCGCCCACGGCGGCCAGCGCCTGCTCAGGAGAGGCGTAGCCGAGCATGCGCGCAAAGAAGCCGTTCGCGGACTGCAGCGACCCGTCGCGGCCAGCCGCAAACAGGCCCACAGGCGCGTGGTCCACGATACGCTGCAGATCAGCCGCGTCGTCCCGCATGAATACCTCTCCCCGAGGCCGGCAACCTGCCCGAAACGGCTTACAAAAGTGTTTCGCGGATTGGCGAATCCGGGCCCGGAACGACTTAATTATCGCTAGGCGTTTCGGCCTATCGCGGCGGGACTCCCTGCAAGTGGAAGCATTTAGCCGTGCCGGCGTCAGGGATGGCCATGGATGCGCTTTTTCTAAATTGCGCCCCGAAACCGGCGAAGAGGCGTTCCACACCGCCCCGGGAGGGCGGTCTTTTCATACGCGCCGGGGCGGAATCTAGTCGGGCACGCGGTGGATCGGGGCGGCGTCGATGACGACTTCTTCCTCGATCGGGTCGGCGTAGCGCGCCTCGTCATCCATGCGCGCGATGGCGGCTGTCGTCCGCGCAGCGGCGTTGGCGCGGATGTCCTCGTAGAAGAGATTGTAGGGCGCGACGCGGTAGCGCTCGGCCAGGGCGACGGGGCGGCGGAAGCGGCGGGAACGCGCCTCCTCGATCAGCAGCAGGCCGTCCTGACACTGGGCGCTGGTCTGGCCGGGGGCAGGGCTGGGGGTGACGCCGGGCTCCATCCCCTCCGCCGCGACGGCGCCGCGATTGAGCCGGGCGGGGGCGAAATCCTCGGTGGAGTTCCACAGGAGCGGGTTCAGGCATTGCAGCGGCCGGCCGGGCAGCGGCGTCATCGCGCCGGCCGGGCCCCAGACCATCAGCTCCTCCGTCAGATAGGAGATGCGGCGCGTGTCGTCGGCCTTGGCGGAGGACCAGGCGACGACGCAGCGGAAATCCGCCTCCCGCCGGCAGGGGCGCAGGGGCGACAGCACGGTCTGATACAGGTCCGCGGGCAGCGGGTATTCGATGACATAGGCGGCGACCATGCGGTCGCGGAGCTCTTCGTCCGGCGCCACGGAGTCCTGAAGCAGGCCGAGCGCGTGCAGGCCGCCCTGGCCGACGCCGGCCAGGATGAAGGCGCGGTCCGGCCCGATCCGCTCCAGAAACGCGGCGAAGGCGCGCGCGACGTCGGCATAGGCGAAGCTGCGCGCGCGGCGCGCGTCGTCGCGGTTGGTCAGCAGGGAATAGAGCGAGGCCTGGCGGTAGCGCGGCGCGAAGACCGGCCCGGCGGAGGAGAAGGGCAGGGCGTAGTTCGGCAGCATCACCCGGTCCAGCGAGCGGCGGGACAGCGCCTTGTCGATCGGCGCGTTCCAGTTGCCGCCGCCGGAATAGGTGGTGGGGTGGACGAAGAAGACCGCGACGCGGTCGGTCTCCGTCAGGCCGGGCAGCAGCGCCCAGGATTCGGGCAGGGCGTAATCCGGCGTGTCCGGCGGCTCCCAGATCTGGAAGGGGGTGCCGGGGTCGTTCAGCGTGCCGAAGACATTATCCCGCTGGGCGACCGCCAGAATCACCACGGCGGCGACCAGAATCAGCGACGCCAGCGCGGTCAGAAGGCGCCAGTGGCGGCGGGGAAAGGCGAGCAGGCCGGACATCGGGCACAGATGACCACCGCCAAATGACCGCATCAAGGCAGTGAACGGCGGCGTTTGCTTTGCGCCGGGGGACGGGCGGGGTATCAACGGGGCGCACGAGTGGAAGGAGCGCCGTGGTTTTCGAGCCGCCCCCGGAGGACAAGACCTCCACGCGCATGGATCTGATGCGCGGCCTGCGCAACAATTTCCTGACCGGCGTCGTGGTGGTGATGCCCATCGCGGTGACGCTGTGGCTTGTGCTGGCCGTGGTCGGATTCGTCGACCGGGTCGTGAAACCGATCATCCCGCCGATCTATAACCCCGAGACCTATCTGCCCTTCGCGGTGCCGGGCCTTGGCCTGGTGTTCGCGGTGATGTTCCTGACGGCGCTGGGCGCCTTCGCGGCGAACTATGCCGGGCGCGCGGCGCTGGCCTGGGCCGATCGTCTGGTCGAGCGGGTGCCGCTGATCCGGAATATCTACAAGGCGGTGAAGCAGCTGATCACCACCTTCATGCTGCAGCGGGAGCAGTCCTTCCGGGAGGTCGTGCTGGTTCAGTATCCTCGTGACGGGACCTGGGTTCTGGGCTTCGTCACGCGGGCGGCCGTGGGCGAGGTGGCCGCGGCGCTCGGGCCGGGCTTCGTCGGCGTGTTCGTGCCGACGACGCCGAACCCGACCAGCGGCTTCCTGATCTATGAGCATCGCGACCGGATGAAGACGCTGAAAATGAGCGTCGAGGACGGGGCGAAGATGATCGTTTCGGCGGGGCTGGTCGCGCCGGGCGAGGAGATGCCCGACCCGTCGCCGGTTCCGCCGCCGCCGCCGGAGGCGCGCGAGGGCGATTACTAGCCGCCGCGCAGAAGGCGCACGCCTTCGTCCCGTTCATGCAGATAGAGCAGCGCGCGCAGCGCCTGTCCGCGCGCGCCGTCCAGCTGTGGCGTGCGCTCCACGATCAGGCGCGCGTCGTCGGCGGCCACGCGCAAGAGGTCGGCCTGGCGCGACAGGTCGGCGAAGCGGAAGCAGGGGAAGCCGGTCTGTTTCAGGCCGAGCAGGTCGCCCGAGCCGCGCAGACGCAAATCCTCCTCCGCGATCCTGAACCCGTCCTCGGTCTCGCGCAGGATGTCGAGCCGGGCGCGGGCGGTTTCGCCGAGCGGCCCCTGATAGAGCAGCAGGCAGGAGGATTGCTTGTCGCCGCGGCCCACGCGGCCGCGCAGCTGGTGCAGCTGGGCGAGGCCGAACCGCTCTGCGTGTTCGATGATCATCACCGTGGCGTCGGGGGAATCGACGCCGACCTCGATCACCGTGGTGGCGACCAGGACCTGGATTTCGCCGGCCCGGAACGCCTCGGCCGCGGCCTCCTTCTCGGCGGGCTTCATCCGGCCGTGGACCAGGCCGACGGCGAGTTTTGTGCGCGCCTTCAGGTCGCGCTGGCGGTCTTCGGCGGCGGTCAGGTCGCTGAGTTCGGATTCCTCGACCAGCGGGCAGACCCAGTAGACGCGCTCCCCCTTGGCGCAGGCGCGCTCCACGGCGGCGACCACGTCGTCCAGCCGCTCCATCGGGGCGGCGCTGGTGGTGATGGGGCGGCGGCCGGCAGGTTTGTCCGGCAGTTCGGAGACGTCGAGGTCGCCATAGACCGACAGGGCCAGCGTGCGCGGGATCGGCGTGGCGGACATGACCAGCGTGTCCGGGCGCGCGCCCTTGGCGCCGAGCCGGGCGCGGTCCGACACGCCGAAGCGGTGCTGTTCGTCGACCACGACCAGGCCCAGATCCTGAAACTCCACGCCCTCCTGAAACAGCGCGTGGGTGCCGCAGACGACGTCGATCTCCCCGCCCGCGAGCCGCTCCAGGATCGCCTCGCGCTTTTTGCCTTTGTCGCGGCCGGTCAGGACAGCGACGGTAAGACCGGCAGGCTCCAGAAAGCGGGCGAAGGCGCCGGCGTGCTGGCGGGCCAGGATTTCGGTGGGGGCCATGACAGCGGTCTGGACCCCGGCCTCCGCCGCCCGGGCGGCGGCCAGCGCCGCCACGAACGTCTTCCCGGCGCCGACATCGCCGTGCAGCAGCCGCATCATCCGCACCGGTTCGGCCATGTCGGCCTCGATCGCCGCGAAGGCTTCGGTCTGGGATTTTGTCGGCTTGAACGGGGCGGAGGACAGGACCGCGCGCACTGTGACGCCGTCGCCGGACAGGGGGCGGCCCGCCGCGCCCCGGCGCTGGGTCCGGGCCAGGCTCAGGGCGAGCTGGTGCGCCAGCAATTCGTCATAGGCCAGCCGTTCGCGCGGCTTGGCCGACGGCTCCAGGTCCAGCGACCGTTCCGGCGCGTGGACCGCGCCGACGGCCGCGCGCCAGTCCGGCCATTTGCGCTGGTCCTTCAGGGCTGGGTCCAGCCATTCAGGCATGTCCGGCGCGCGCTCCAGCGCGGCGGTGACGGCCTTGCGCATCGTCTTCGGCGAAAGCTCGGCGGTGAGGGGATAGACCGGCTCCACCGCCGGCATTTCCTCGGCCTCCTCGGGCTTCAGGATATGGTCGGGGTGGAGCATCTGGATCTCGTCCCCGAACCGCTCGACCTTTCCCGAGACGATGCGGCGTTCGCCCTCCGGCAGCTGCTTGCGCAGCCAGTCGGGGCGGGCGTGGAACCAGGCCAGGGTGAGGAAGCCGGTCTCGTCGCTGGTGCGCACGCGATAGGGGCGGCGGCCGCCCTTCTCCGGCGGGAAATGCCGGTCCACCGTGACCTCGAACGTGCAGACGGTTCCGTCGGCGGCGTTGGCGACGCCGGGGCGGGCGCTGCGGTCGATCAGGCCGGTCGGGGCGTGGAACAGGACGTCTTTGACATGCGTCCCGCCGGTGGCGCGGGCGACCAGCCGCGCCATTTTCGGGCCGAGACCGGGCAGGGTCTCCAGGTCCGCGAACAGGGGAAACAGGATTTCGGGGCGCATCGACGCTGACTCGGTCCTCCGCCCGCCTTCTTAGCAGACCGGGACGCCCGGCCGGGACCGGGCTGTTCGCTCAGGCGCTCAGGCGCGGCGGCGGGAGATGGCGAGGGCCAGCACGGCGGCCCCCGCGTTGATGACCAGCGCGGCGAACAGCAGTGCGCCGGCCGCCGCGGGGCTGACGCCCAGCAGGTCGCCGAAGCCGGCGGAGATCGGCCGCAGGGGCGCCATGGCCAGTCCGGCGAGGTCGAGATTGGGCAAAGACGGCCGCCAGCCGGCGCCGAACATCACCGGGAAGACGAAGAAGGCCATCGGGCCGATCATCCAGACCCACCAGGGGCCGCATTCGCTCTGACGCTTCATGTCGCGCCAGCGCCGCTTCTGGCGCAGATGGGCCGCGCGCTGGTCCCGCCGCATCTGGCGGTGCATGTCGCGATGGGCCTGATGGATGTTGTGGTGAACGTAGCGGTGGATGCGGCCGAAACCGAACGGGTCCGGACCGAATGGGGCTCCGCAGGAGCCAGAGGCTTTCCAGGACGAAGATCCGCAGCGCATCGCGCGCTCCCGCATGAATATCGAAATTCGATAATATCGCGAACGGGGCGAGTCGCCAAGCGAAAGTCGGGATTTCAGCGTTCGTCCGGCGGAGGCTCATACATTCCGAGGCTGCGATACAGGGCGATGGCGGAGGCGTTGTCCGGCCGAACCTTCAGGTCGACATGGGACAGGCCGCGGGCGCGGAAGGCGGCGAAGGCGGCCTGCATCAGGGCGGAGGCGAGGCCGCGCCGGCGCGCCGTGCGGGCGACCGCGACATCTTTCACGAAACCGGGGGTCCAGCATAGCGCGGCGCCGGCGATGCGGCCGGTCGATTCCTCTTCCGCGAGGAACGCCAAAGCAGGGTCGAATTCGGCGTCGCCGAGTAAAGCGGGGCGCCAGTCGGACAGGGGGCCGATGGCGCCGCCGCCGTCTTCATAGGCCTCCGCTAGCAGAGCGTGCAGGGCCGCGGCGTCCGAGAGGACGAATTTGCGCGGGGCGTAGCCCGCCGGCCAGGCTGGGCGCTGCGGGGCGGAGCCGAGGTCCATGCGCATGCGGAGAAAGGGCGTCATCGCGCCGCTATAGCAGAGCGGCGGCGTGACGGCGGCGGTCTTCCCGCCTATATCCGCCCGCTCATGCCTTCGGAATCGCGTCAGGACCGCATCAAGCGGCTGGGCTATCGCGCCGGCCGCCGGGGATTCAAGGAAGCCGATCTGCTGATCGGCGGGTTTGCGCGTGCGCGCCTGCATCTGATGGCCGAGACCGAGCTGGACGAGTTCGAGGACCTGCTGAACGCGCCGGACCAGGACATCTATTCCTGGGCGCTGGGCCGGTCCGAGGCCCCGCCGGAGCATCGCACGCGGGTTCTGGACCAGATGCGCGCCTTCGTCGCCGATGGCGGCATAGCGCGGGACTGAGGCATGGCCGATCCGGTTGAACGCATCGCGCGCGCGGACGGCGCGCTGACCGTCGGCGGCGCGCCGGAGGGCGTGGACGCCATGGCGTTCTGCGCCGCGGCGCGCCAGCGGGGCGGGGTCAGCGTGTTCGTGGCGCGCGACGATTCCCGCGCCGCGGCGTTCGCGGCGGCCTGCGCCTTCTTCGCGCCGGAGCTGGAGGTGAAGCGCCTGCCGGCCTGGGACTGTCTGCCATACGACCGGGTGTCGCCGAGCCCGGAGGTCGCCGCCCAGCGGGCCGCGACCCTGTCGGCGCTGGCGCGGCGGCAGGACGGGGGCGGCGATCCGCTGATCGTGATCGCCACGGTCAGCGCCGTGGGCCAGCGCACCCCGCCGCGCAGCGTGATGGCGGCGGCGAGTTTCGCGACGAAGGTCGGCGCGCGGCTGGACCAGCGGGAGCTGACGGCGTTTCTGGAAGCGAACGGCTATTCGCGCTCCGGCACCGTGATGGAGCGGGGCGACTACGCCGTGCGGGGCGGGGTGGTGGACCTGTTCCCGCCGGGCGCCGAGGCGCCGGTGCGGGTGGACATGTTCGGCGACGAAGTGGACGCCCTGCGCGCCTTCGATCCCGAGACGCAGCGGTCCGAGGGGGCGCTGGAGGGGCTGGAACTGTCGCCCGCCAGCGAGGCGCTGCTGACCTCCGACACGATCTCAACGTTCCGGCGCAACTATCTGGAAACGCTGGGCCGGGGGATGGACGATCCGGTCTATGAGGCGGTGAGCGCCGGCGCGCGCATCCAGGGCATGGAGCACTGGCTGCCGCTGTTCTACGAGAGCACCGAAACGCCTTTCTCCTATTTCGGAGAAGATGCGCTTATCGCACTGGATTATCAGGCCGAAGAGGCCTGGGCCGACCGGCTGGCCCTGATCCGCGACTATCATGAGGCGCGGGCGCACGCCGCCGAGATGGCGAAGGGCGATGGGGCGCTGGCCGCGCCGGCCTATCGCGCGCTGGCGCCCGAGGCGCTGTATTTGACCGAAGCGAACTGGGAGTCCGGTCTGGCGGTTTCCGGCCTGCGCCGCTTTTCGCCGTTCGCGGCGGACGGGCCGGACGCGGTCGATCTGGGCGGGCGGCAAGGGCGCAGCTTCGCCGCCGAGCGGGCGCAGGAGGGCGTGAACGTCTTCGACGCCGCCGCCGCCCATATCGAGGCGCTGCGCAAAGCCGGCAAGCGCGTCCTGCTGACCGCCTGGAGCGAGGGCGCGGCGGACCGGATGGCCGACGTGCTGGCCCAGCACGGGGTGGCGAAGCTGCGCCCCGTCGAGAGCTGGGACGAGATTCCAGAGGGAACGGCCGAGGGCGTGTACGCGGCGGTCCTGCCGCTGGAGCACGGGTTCGAGACCGACGGGGCCGCCGCCCTGTCCGAACAGGACATTCTGGGCGACCGGCTGATCCGCAGCGCGCGGCGCAAGCGGGCGAAGAATTTCATCGCCGAGGTCAGCGCGCTGAGCCCCGGCGATCTGGTGGTCCATGTCGACCACGGCATCGCGCGCTATGTCGGGCTGAAGACGCTGTCGGTCATGGACGCGCCGCACGACTGTCTGGAGCTGGAATATTCCGGCGGCGACAAGCTGTTCCTGCCGGTCGAGAACGTCGAGCTGTTGTCGCGCTATGGCGCGGACTCCAACGAGGCGGCGCTGGACAAGCTGGGCGGCGCGGCCTGGCAGGCGCGTAAGGCGCGGGCGAAACAGCGCCTGCGCGACATGGCGGAGGCCCTGATCAAGCTGGCCGCCCAGCGCGCCTTGCACGAGGCCGAGCCGGTGAGCGCGCCCGAGGGCGTCTATGACGAGTTCGCCGCCCGCTTCCCCTATTCGGAGACCGAGGATCAGCTGGCCGCCATCGAGGACGTGTTCGCGGACATGTCCGCGGGCAAGCCGATGGACCGGCTGATCTGCGGCGATGTCGGGTTCGGCAAGACGGAGGTGGCGCTGCGCGCGGCGTTCGTGATGGCGATGTCGGGCCGGCAGGTGGCGGTGGTGGCGCCGACGACGCTGCTGGCGCGCCAGCACTACAAGACGTTCAGCGAGCGGTTCAGGGGCTGGCCGGTGACGGTGCGGCCGCTGTCGCGCCTGGTCCCGGCCAAGGAGGCGACCGCCACGCGCGAGATGCTGAAGACCGGCCATTGCGACATCGTGGTGGGCACGCACGCGCTGCTGTCCAAACAGGTCGGGTTCAAGGATCTGGGCCTGCTGGTGGTGGACGAGGAGCAGCGCTTCGGCGTGAAGCACAAGGAGCGGCTGAAGGAGATGCGGACCGACACGCATGTCCTGACCCTGTCCGCCACGCCGATCCCGCGCACGCTGCAGCAGGCGCTGACGGGGATCCGGGAGCTGAGCCTGATCTCCACCCCGCCGGTCGACCGGCTGGCGGTGCGGACCTATGTGGCGCCGTTCGATCCGGTGACGATCCGCGAGGCGCTGCTGCGCGAGAAATACCGGGGCGGGCAGAGCTTCTTTGTCGCGCCGAAGATCGCCGACCTGCCGGAGCTGGAGGAATTCCTGCGCATGCAGGTTCCGGAAGTGACCTTCGTGGTGGCGCACGGCCAGATGGGGGCGACGGCGCTGGAGGAGGCGATGACCGCCTTCTATGAGGGCCGCTATGACGTGCTGCTGTCCACGACCATCGTGGAGAGCGGGCTGGATATCCCGACGGCCAACACGCTGGTCATTCACCGGGCCGACATGTTCGGCCTGGCCCAGCTGTACCAGCTGCGCGGCCGGGTGGGGCGGTCGAAACAGCGCGCCTACGCCTATCTGACCACGCCGGCGAACCAGACGCTGACCACGGGGGCGGAGCGGCGGCTGAAGGTCCTGCACAGCCTGGATTCGCTGGGCGCGGGCTTCATGCTGGCCAGCCACGACCTGGACCTGCGCGGGGGCGGCAATCTGCTGGGCGAGGAGCAGAGCGGCCATATCAAGGACGTCGGCGTGGAGCTGTACCAGCAGATGCTGGAGGAGGCGGTCGCCAGCCTGCGCGCCGAGCCGTCCGCCGCCGATCAGGGCGAGTGGAGCCCGGCGATCAACGCCGGCGCGGCGGTGCTGATCCCCGAGGACTATGTGCCCGATCTGGATTTGCGCCTGCAGCTCTATCGCCGGCTGTCGCGGGTGGAGAACCGGGAGGAGCGGGAGGCCTTCGCCGCCGAGCTGATCGACCGGTTCGGGCCGCTGCCGGACGAGGTGAAATCCCTGATGCAGGTCGTCGGGATCAAGGCGCTGTGCAAACAGCTGGGCGTGGAGAAGCTGGACGCCGGGCCGAAGGGCGCGGTGCTGACCTTCCGCGACGGCGCGGCGCCGGACCCCGCGATCATGGTCAGCCTGGTCCAGAAACACCCGAACTGGAAGCTGCGCCCCGACTCCAAGATCGTGGTGCGCGGCGAATGGGACACGCCCGAAGAGCGCCTGACCGGCGCGGACACCGTGCTGCGCTTCCTGGCGGAGGCGGCGGGGGTCTGATCGCTGCCTGTTACGCGGTCGCCCGTGTTCAACGATGCGATTGGCCTGTCCAAGCTGGATAGGTGCTCCCCGCACCGCTAGAAAGACCAATGGGGGCGGCGCGCGAGCGCCTGACAGAGACTAAGGCGCGGGGGGCGCGGAAGTCTTTTGGACGCATTCGAATACCTGACATTCTTCGGGCTGATCCCGAAATGGGTGATGGCGATCGGGGCGGCGATGGCCGTCTTTGTCGTCATGCCCGGCATGATGAGGCAGCTGGGCAATGAAGGCAGCCGCCTTCGCTCCCTGAACTGGCTGAAGGGTGGGTCTTTCAAACGCCACTATGTCGACTCCCTGTGCTTCGTTCTGGACTGGATCGACTCCAAGGTCTCCAGAGAGATCGTCGCGGCGGAGCCGGAAAAGACGACGTCCCTGCGGCGTGCGTGGACCGTCGACCTTCTGGAATTGAACCTGTCCCTCGCGGTGATCTACCCGGCGCTTCTCGTGCTGATGCAGTGGGGGCTTACGGGTAACGCCATTTCGCTGGGCTCGATCGAAATCCTTCCGGAAGACGGCCGGGATTTCCAAAGGCTGGCGATGGTGGGCGCGGCCCTGGTCGGCGTTGCGTTCCTGATCGCGGCCCGGATGAAGCCCGGTTTCGACGACAGCCTGTCCCCCGGTCACGTCCGGAAGGAATTGGGCGAGCCGGAGCGGCGGGGGCGGCGGCTCCTGCCGGTCGGGATTGTGATCGTGGCGGCCGTCATCATCTGGGCCGCGATCGAGACGCCGGTTGTCACGCTGCTGATCGTCGCCGTCGTCTTTGCGACGCTTGTCTCGGGAAGCGCGGCCATCGGCGTGGCGCTGATCATCGCGGCCGGCGCGAATATCCCCCTGGCGTTCCTGGTGGTGGCCGGGTGGGTCGGATATTCGGTGATCCGGAACAGGGTCGCGCCCCGAAACCGGTACCTTGCCGGCCTCGGGTTCGTGGCCTTTCTCTATGTGATCCAGATCGTGCTGGCGGCCTCTATCCCTCGGGACGACATTCAGACCAAGCTGTTCATGATGGTCGGCTTTCTGCCGATCGTGAACGGCCTGCTGGACTTCTTTTCGTTCGGCTTCACGCGGCATCGCCTGCGCGTGGCGTTGAAGAACGACTCGTTCCTGTTGCAGGCGGTGATCGATGCGGTGGCCAGCATCGTTTCCTTCTTCCTGCTGGCGGCGCTGGTCATCCTTTCCTACTCCCTGATCCGGGACGGGAACGGCGAACAGGTGTTCGATATCGAGGCGATCTTCTCCGCGCTCAGGGACAATGCGAGCGCGTATTACTGGCTGATCTTCGTGTTCGCCTCCACGCTCGTGCCGACGGCGCTCCATATCTATCTTTGTCTGTCCACGGTCTTGATCACGCAGATTCCGATGCTGGAGCGATGGACGATCCGGGCCGTCGAGGCCTGTTCGGATGAGGGCTATTTCTGGATCACGCCGGGGGTCGCGGCCCTCATGTCGGTGTTCTGCTACTTCCTGATCATCATCCCGCTGACGATCCTGCATTACGCATGGAGCCTTTCGGGGTCATTGGGGGTCGATCTGGGCCGGTACGCCCTGTGGGGGCTTGCGGAACTGGCCAAAGCGCTCGGCGTGCTGGACGCGTCCTGGACGCTGTAGGCAAGGGGGAAAGGCATGGACCTCGCCGGACTGGCTGAGCTGATCCGAACCAGTTTCGACCGCGATGCGATCTGGTTGCTGGTGATGGGGGTGCCTATCAGCGCTCTTGGGGCAATCACGGGCGGCACGATGTTCCTGTCTTTGCCTCTGTTTGGCTGGGTATTTTCCGGCGCACCTGTGGGAGTCCATGTTGGCAATATTAAAGTTGGATCTCTCGTTCGCGGCGTAGGCACAACAATCTCCACTCGAGGTAGTATAGATTGGGATTATTGCTTTAGAATTTCATGGCCATTTCTCCTAGGTACGATTATTGGCGCTCGTCTGTTATCAGAATCAGACCTAGATCGCTTCTGGTTGGTCATAATGGTCGTGGTCGCAATGGGGCTAGCGGAGACCGCGCCGCGTTTGCAGAATTTGCCGAGAGGCACGTTCAAGCTCGGTGCGTTCGCGGTTGGCCTTTTTGGAGGCTATGTGGGCTTGGGGCTGTCGCTCCTCCTTGTAGCGCTAATACGCATTCACCAGCCTAAAGCTAGCGACATTTTGTGGGTGACAATTCAGGCACGTTTTTTGGAGACGATTCTTTGCGTGGCAGCAGTCATTACCCATATCATAAGTGGAAATATCGTTTTCAAAATGTGGTTTTACTGGACTATCGCCAGCTTAATCGGGGGGCTGATCGGTGGGAAAGTGCTGACGAAGTTTATTAAGTTGTCAGAAAAACAACAAAAGCTGTTCCTGCGGATATGTTACGGGTTCGCCTTAGTCTCAGCGATCGTTTTTGTGCTGGAGGGCCCTTTTGAGGACCTCATCCCCAGAGCGGAATAGACCGGGCTGCCAACGAGCATTCTCGCGGCTATTCGCTTTCTGGTCGAGGCGGCGGGGGTGTAGGAGGGGCGGGCAATGCCCGCCGTCACCGCCGTCAGCCTTCACAAGGGGCATCATTTCAGCAAGACGAATGCGCTTGTCATCCGGCTGCTGACCGGGTTGGGCGTGGAGGGGGACGGGCATTGCGGGGAGGCGATGAAGCATCGCTCCCGGGCGCGGTTCGACCCCTCGCTGCCCAATCTGCGCCAGGTGCATCTGATGCATGAGGAGCTGTTCGCCGAGCTGGCGGACAAGGGTTTCACGATCCGCCCGGGCGATATGGGGGAGAACGTCACCACGCGGGGGATCGACCTGCTGTCCTTGCCGGCGGGAACGCGGCTGCGACTGGGCGGGGAGGCGGTGGTGGAGCTGACGGGCCTGCGCAATCCGTGCGTCCAGATGGACCGGTTCGCGCCGGGCCTGATGGCGGCGACGCTGGAGAAAGACGCGGACGGCAATCTGATCCGCAAGGCCGGGGTGATGGCGGTCGTGATCGCTGGCGGCGATGTGCGGCCGGGCGATGCGATCGGGGTTGTCCTGCCCGAAGGGCCGCGCCGGCCGCTGGTTCCGGTCTGACTGGCCCTAGTGGCCGGGCGCGGTTTCGGCGGCGCCCGGTTTGTCGTGGATGGCGAATTTCTCGATCATCGTGGCGCTGGCGGCGTTCAGGCCCGCGACCTCCACCTGCACGCCGCGGCGGCGGAATTTCAGTATCACCTTGTCCAGCGCGGCGATGGCCGACACGTCCCAGAAATGGGAGCGGGTGACGTCGATGCGCACGCGGTCCACGTCCTCCTTCGTGTCGAAGGCGGCGGCGAACTGGTCGGCCGAGGCGAAGAAGAGCTGGCCGAGCACGGTGTAGTCGCGGGTCCGGCCGTCCTCCGACAAAGCGGACTCCACGCGGACGACCTTGGCCACCTTGCGGGCGAAGAAGATGCCCGACAGCAGCACGCCGGTGAACACGCCCTTGGACAGATCGTGCGTGGCGACCGTCACGACCACCGTGGCCAGCATGACGAAGCTGGAGCTTTTGGGGTGGGTGACCAGGGTGCGCAGCGACGCCCAGTTGAAGGTGCTGATCGACACCATGATCATCACGGCGACCAAAGCGGCCATCGGGATGCGGGCGACCAGCGGGCCCAGCGCGACGATCAGGATCAGCAGGAAGACCCCGGCGCACAGCGTGGACAGGCGGCCGCGGCCGCCCGCTTTCACATTGATCACCGACTGGCCGATCATGGCGCATCCGGCCATGCCGCCGAAAAAGCCGGAGACAATATTGGCGACGCCCTGGCCCGCGCATTCGCGGTTCTTGTCGCTGTGCGTATCGGTCATCTCGTCGACGATGGTGGCGGTCATCATCGATTCCAGCAGGCCGACCATGGCCAGCGTGACGGAGTAGGGGAAGACGATCTGGAGCGTCTCCCAGTTCAGCGGGATGTCCGGCAGCAGGAACATCGGCAGGGTGGAGGGCAGTTCGCCCATGTCGCCGACCGTGCGCAGATCCATGCCGAAGGTCAGGGCCACGGCCGTCAGGACCACGATGCAGACCAGCGGCGAGGGGACCACACGGGTGAGGCGCGGGAAGAGATAGATGATGGCCAGGCCCGCGGCGACCATCACATAGGTCATCTCCGGCACGCCGATCAGTTCGGGCATCTGGGCCAGGAAGATCAGGATGGCGAGTGCGTTGACGAAGCCGGTGACCACGGATTTTGAGACGAAGCGCATCAGGGCGCCCAGCTTCAGAAAGCCCGCGCCGATCTGCAGCAGGCCGCACAGGATGGTGGCGGCGAGCAGGTATTGCAGGCCGTGCTCGCGCACCAGCGTGACCATGACCAGCGCCATGGCGCCGGTGGCCGCGGAGATCATGCCCGGCCGCCCGCCGGCGAAAGCGATCACGATGGTGATGGCGATGGAGGCGTAGAGCCCCACGGCCGGATCGACGCCGGCGATGATGGAGAAAGCGATCGCCTCAGGGATCAGGGCCAGGGCCACCAGAAGCCCGGCCAGCATGTCGCCCCGGAGATTGAACAGCCAGTCGCGGCGGAAATCGGAAAGAGTCACACAGGTCTCCAGCATCGCGCGGTGCGCGCCAGCCGTCCGGGGACGGCGTCGGTTCAAGGTCTGAAGCATGCCGGCGCGGAGAGGGGCGGGGCCGCCTGTCCTGTTAGACCGCCCGCTTCGGGGGCGGCAGCACATGCTGCTGTCACTCCTATGTGCTTCGCGATTATGCCGCAAATGCGAAAAGGGGCGTGCGGCCCCCGGTTTTCGCATGGCCCGGAGCGGTCTTGATCACGGGCGAATCCCTGAGCAGGATCATGGAGTTGAAAGTCCGCCGCCGGCGATGAGAGCGGACCGTTCAGGGGGAGGCGTTGGGCCCGTCAGCCACGGAGGCGCCAATGGCCGGACGCGACTTTCTTCTCCAGATTCAGGGCTATGGCCTGACCACAGCGGAAATCCACTACCGCATGCCGGACCACCCGGCGCTGCTGCAGTCCTATGTCTGGCAGGAATACGACGTCGCGCCCGATTTCCCGACGCTGAAACGGTTTTTGGATTTCTGGGCGCGGGAGCTGGAAGGGCCGCTCTACTCAGTGCGGGTGGCGCACAAGCGCCTCATCACGCCGGCCGAGTGGCGGGCGGTGGACGGCGTTCTCACCATCCACTGAGCTGAAGATAGCCTAGTTGGTGCTGGCCAGGACGAGCTGCTTGCGGGCCGGGTCGTAGTCCATGTCCTTGGGCGACACGGTGACGATGTCCGATTTCAGGCCCATCCAGTGCGAGCGCTCCACCGCGAAGGCGGTCGGCATGCCGTCGGCGTCGGTCGAGATGCTGTAGAGGCGGGCGCTGGCGTCCATCCCCTTCACCTTCAGGCCGACGACCTGGCTGGCCGGAACATTCTCCGCCGGCAGGGGCGCGACATAGATGGTGGTGGGAACGGGTTTGAGCGCGGCCGCGGCGACGACGCCGGTAGTGACGGCGGCGAACACGACGCCGAGGGTGACGACCAGGGCAGGGCGCGGTTTGCGAAGCATGGCGTGTTTCCCGTTGTCCGACTGCGACGACCGTCACAATTAACCAACGATCCCGGTCCAGGTTCCGGGCGGCCAAGTTTCCCCGATTCGCCTGTTGCGCGAAAGCCGCACCGGCCCCCGGGCCTTGATTAGCGCGGCGCGGCGTCGGACAAGCGCGGTCGGCCTGCGGATGTGGCGGAACTGGTAGACGCGCTGGATTTAGGTTCCAGTGGGGTGACCCGTGGAGGTTCGAGTCCTCTCATCCGCACCAACTCGCTTTCGGCTTCGCGTGGCTCGGCCACGCGGACGCCCATTCCGGACTGGCGCGATGAAAAAGCACCGCATCTATTCGATGAGCTTCGGCAGCGTGTATCCGCTCTATGTCGCGAAGGCGGAGAAGAAGGGGCGGACCAAGGCCGAGGTGGACGAGATCATCGCCTGGCTGACCGGCTATAGCCAGAAGGGGCTGGAGACGGTGATCGCGGACAAGACCGATTTCGAGACCTTCTTCGCCGAGGCGCCGGGGATGAACCCGGACCGGTCGCTGATCACCGGCGTGGTGTGCGGCGTGCGGGTGGAAGAGGTGGACGAACCGCTGATGCGGGAAATCCGCTATCTGGACAAGCTGATCGACGAACTGGCCAAGGGGAAGGCGATGGAGAAGATTCTCCGGAGCTGACCGGGCGCAGGCCGCGCGGTTGCCCCCATAGGCTTCGGCGCCTAGACCCCCGGCCATGGACATGGTTCGGGACGTTCTGACGTATCTGGAGGCCTATCCCTGGGCCGAGACGCTAATCGGCGTCGCCGCCGTGGCGCTGGCCGCGACGGTGGCCAATTTCATCACCAAGCGGATCCTGCTGGGCATTCTGCGCCGGATTCTGGCCGCCACGCTGGAGAACGACCAGACGCCGCTGGTGATGGACGGGGTGATCGGGCGGCTGGCCAATATCGTGCCGGCGCTGGTGGTCTATGCGGGGGTCGAGGGCGTGCCCCATGTCGGGGAGGCGATGACGGCGCTGGTCCAGCGCGTCTGCGTGGCCTTTATCGTCTTGATGCTGGCCATGGCGGTGGCCGCCGCGCTGAACCTGGCCAATTCGGTCTATCAGCGCCGGCCGGACGCCGGGACGCGGCCCATCAAGGGCTATCTGCAGGTCGTCAGCATCGTCATCTATTGCGCCGCGGCGGTGCTGATGGTCGCGGCGCTGATGGATCGGTCCCCGCTGCTGCTGCTGTCGGGGCTGGGGGCGCTGGCGGCGGTCCTGATGCTGGTCTTCAAGGACACGATCCTGTCGCTGGTCGCCTCGGTCCAGCTGACCAGCAACGACATGCTGCGGGTGGGGGACTGGATCGAGATGCCCTCGGCCGGGGCGGACGGCGACGTGATCGACATCGCCCTGCACACGGTGAAGGTGCAGAATTTCGACAAGACGATCGTCACCATCCCGACCTGGAAGCTGATCAACGAGAGCTTCCGCAACTGGCGCGGCATGGCCCAGGCGGGCGGGCGGCGGATCAAGCGGCCGCTGCTGATCGACCAGAACAGCGTCGGCTTCCTGCGCGACGGCGAGGTCGAAAACCTGCGCCGGTTCAGCGTGCTGGGCGACTATCTGGATGAAAAAGACAAGGAGCTGCGGGAGTGGAACGCGGCGCTGGAGGCCGACGGCAAGCCGCCGGTGAATATGCGCCGCCAGACCAATATCGGGGCGTTCCGAGCCTATATCGTCGCCTATCTGAAGGGGCGGGAGGACGTGTCGGACATCCTGACCCTGATGGCGCGCCAGCTTGAGCCGACGCCGCAGGGCCTGCCGCTGGAGGTCTATTGTTTCGCGGCGACGACGGCCTGGAAGGACTACGAATACATCCAGTCCGACATTTTCGACCATCTGATCGCGATCCTGCCGGAATTCGGCCTGCGCCTGTTCCAGGCCCCGGCGGGCAGCGACCTGGTCGCCCTGCGCCCGGCGGAGGCGAGCGGGGCCGCGGGGCCGGAGCAGGAAGCGGAGCACCCGCCCGTTGCGCGGGCTGGGGGGATTTGACATAAGGCCCGGCCTGAAATCGCGGGCGATCCCGCGTCCTGCCTGAAATCACATCTTTCGAGAAACGCCATGAACGTCGTCGAACTTGAGTCGTCCAAGGGCCTGAACAAGGTCTATGAAATCACCATTCCGGCGACCGAGCTGGATGAGCGCCTGACGGCCAAGATCGCCGAGATCCAGCCGCGCGTCAGCCTGAAGGGCTTCCGCCCCGGCAAGGTGCCGGCGAGCCATATCCGCAAGGTGTTCGGCAAGTCGATCATGGGCGACGTCGTCCAGGAAGTGACGCAGGAGACGTCCGAGAAGGCGCTGACCGACCAGGGCGTGCGCCAGGCCAGCGCCCCGCACATCCATCCCGAGTCCGACATGGACCAGGTGATCGAGGGTGGCGCGGACTATGTCTATCACATCCATCTGGACGTGATGCCGGACTTCAAGCCGGCCAATCCGAAGGATCTGACGGTTACGCGGCCGGTCGCGGAAGTCGGCGACGAAGAGATCGAGGATTCGCTGAAGCGGATCGCCGAACAGAATGTCTCCTTTGAAGCCAAGGACGGGCCTGCCGAAGACGGCGACCGGGTGACGATGGATTTCGTCGGCCGCGTCGACGGCGAGGAGTTCGAGGGCGGCAAGGCCGAGGGCGCCGATCTGGTGTTGGGCCAGGGCCGGTTCATCCCGGGCTTCGAAGACCAGATCGCCGGCATGAAGGCGGGCGAGGAACGCACGATCAATGTGACCTTCCCCGAGGATTACGGCCATGAGCCGCTGGCCGGGAAGCCGGCGGAATTCGACATCAAGGTCAGCGAGGTCGCCGCGCCGAAGGAAAGCGCCGTCGACGAGGATCTGGCCAAGAATCTGGGCCTGGAGTCGCTGGACGCCCTGAAGGACGCGGTGAAGAAGAATCTGGAGCGCGAATACGCCGGCCAGTCCCGCGCCCGCGCCAAGCGCCGGGTTCTGGACGCGCTGGACGGCCTGCACGATTTCGAACTGCCCGTGAACATGGTGGAGCAGGAATTCGGCGCCATCTGGCAGCAGGTCCAGGCCGATATCGAAGCCGGGAATCTGGACGACGAGGACAAGGAAAAGTCCGAGGACGAGCTGAAGGACGATTACCGAAAGATCGCCGAGCGCCGCGTGCGCCTTGGCCTGGTGCTGGCCGAGATCGGCCGCGAGGGCAATGTGCGCGTCAATGACGAGGAAATCGCCCGCGCCGTGAACCAGGAGGCCATGCGCTATCCGGGCCAGGAGCAGCAGGTGGTGGAGTTCTATCAGAAGAACCCGCAGGCGCTGGCCCAGGTCCGCGCGCCGCTCTACGAGGAAAAGGTCATCGACTATATCCTCGAACTGGCCGACGTGACCGACGAGACGGTCAGCAAGGAAGACCTGTTCGCCGACGACGAGGCGCCGGGCGCCGAGGCCAAAGAATCCAAGCCGGCCAAGAAGCCCGCCAAGAAAAAGGCGGCCAAGAAGGCCGCGGCGGACGAGGACGGCGAGAAGAAAGCCGCCAAGAAGCCGGCCAAGAAGAAAGCCGCCAAGAAGGCCAAGGCCGCCGACGAGGAAGAATAGGGCTTGGCCCGGGGGACCACGCGCGGAACGCGGCTGGTCCTGTGGATCGGCGGGGCGGCCGCGGCCGCAATCGCCGTGTTCCTGATCGCGGCGCTGGTGCGCTGGAACGGCGAGGGGCCGGAGGCGGCCTGCGCGGCGTCCGGCGGGGTCTGGAATTTCGAAGCCCGGATTTGCGAGCCCGACCACGGCGCGGGCGGAACCGAGCACTAGGCGACGCCGAAAAAGCGTCCCGGCAGTGACGTTTCCTGTCCGGACATGCTTGACGCCGCAGGGCTGACGGGCGGAGCCTTCCCCCGAGGGATTTTACCGGAGGGCAGGCCCATGCGTGCACGCATCACCGGCGCGGCGCTGATCCTGGCCGCGCTTGCCGGCCCGGTCGCGGCCCAGGACGCCCCGAACGCTGACGCCCCGGACGCGGACGCCCTGATCGCGGATTTCGAGGCGGCGTTCGAAGCGGGCGAGGATATCGTGGCGGACATCGCCGCGATGGCGGCCCGGGACCAGTATTTGCGCACGACGTTCATCGCCCGGATGCAGCAGGCGCCGAGCGAAGCGGTCCGCCAGGACTATATCGACCGGACCACGCACCATTTCGCCCGGGTCGGCGGGCAGAATACCGAACGGCTGAAAGCCATCCTGGAGGATATGGACTGGGCGGAGCTGGCGGCGCTGAGCCCCAAGGCGGCGCAGGACGCCTTCCTGATCGTCAGCCATACGAACGACGCGGAATTCAAGGCGGCCGTGGTGGCGGAGATCGAGCCGATGGTGCGCGCCGGGACGTTCGACGGGGAGGAATACGCCCTGCTGGTCGACGACCTGCTGCTGGCCGACACCGGCATGCAGCGCTACGCGACCAATTTCGACTGCGAGGGCGGGGCGTGGACGCCGAAGCCGACCGAGGACCTGGCCGTGGCGGACGAATTGCGCGCCGAATTCGGCATGCCGAGCGTGGCGGAGTCGGCCCGGATCATGGTCCAGATCTATGGCGACTGCCCGGCCGAGTGAGCCGCGCTGTGCAGCATTAACCGCCACCGCCCCTTGCGAGGCCCCATGGGCCATTCGATATAAGATATCTTCGATTCGCGCCCGTTCGCGGCGCACAGGTTTCCGGGAAGGGGAGTGCTGACGATGAGAGACCCGCACGAGGCGGTGATGAACCTTGTCCCGATGGTGGTCGAGCAGACCAGCCGGGGCGAGCGGGCCTATGACATCTTCTCCCGCCTGCTGAAGGAACGGATCATCTTCCTGACCGGGCCGGTGGAGGATCACATGTCCTCCCTGATCACCTCCCAGCTCCTGTTCCTGGAGTCGGAGAACCCGAAAAAAGAGATCGCGATGTACATCAACTCGCCGGGCGGCGTGGTGACGTCCGGCCTCGCGATCTACGACACGATGCAATACATCCGCAGCCCCGTTTCGACGGTGTGCATCGGCCAGGCGGCGTCCATGGGATCGCTGCTGCTGTGCGCCGGGCAGAAGGACATGCGGATCGCCCTGCCGAACGCGCGGGTGATGGTGCACCAGCCCTCAGGCGGGTTCCGGGGCCAGGCCTCCGATATCGAGCGGCACGCCGAGGATATCGTGAAGCTGAAGCGCCGGCTGAACGAGATTTACGTCAAGCATACCGGCCAGGATTACGAGACCATCGAAAAAACCCTGGACCGGGACCATTTCATGACCGCAGACGAGGCGAAGACGTTCGGAATCGTCGACCATGTCTACGAAACCCGGACCGCCGCGGAGGAAGGCTGAGCGCCCTGAGGCGCCATTTCCGGCCCGCGCGGCGTCTTTCGGCGCCAAAGCTGCATGCTGCGGCGGCGAACGCTTGATCGGCGGGCGCGGTGATGGTCGAATGTCATGGTTCGGCAACGAAATCACAACCCTTGTGATGGGACATTGGCCGAAATGAGCGGGGTGAACCGCCGCAGCGCGGTGGGGCAGGAGCAGAAATGAGCAGCAAGTCGACGACCAACGGCGACTCCAAGAACACGCTTTACTGTTCTTTCTGCGGAAAGAGCCAGCACGAAGTGCGCAAGCTCATCGCCGGGCCGACGGTCTTTATTTGCGATGAGTGCGTCGAGCTGTGCATGGACATCATCCGGGAGGAGAACAAGTCTTCCCTGGTCAAGTCCAAGGAAGGCGTTCCGACCCCGCGCGAAATCTGCGACGTGCTGGACGACTATGTGATCGGCCAGAGCGGCGCCAAGCGCGTGCTGTCGGTCGCGGTCCACAACCACTACAAGCGCCTGAACCACGCCGCCCAGTCCGGCGACGTGGAGCTGTCGAAATCCAACATCCTGCTGGTCGGTCCGACCGGCTGCGGCAAGACGCTGCTGGCCCAGACGCTGGCGCGCATCCTGGACGTTCCGTTCACGATGGCCGACGCCACGACCCTGACCGAGGCCGGCTATGTCGGCGAGGACGTCGAGAACATCGTTCTGAAGCTGCTGCAGTCGGCCGACTACAATGTCGAGCGGGCCCAGCGCGGCATCGTCTATATCGACGAAATCGACAAGATCAGCCGCAAGTCCGACAACCCGTCGATCACCCGCGACGTGTCGGGCGAAGGCGTGCAGCAGGCGCTGCTGAAGATCATGGAAGGCACCGTCGCCTCCGTGCCGCCGCAGGGCGGGCGCAAGCATCCGCAGCAGGAATTCCTGCAGGTCGACACCACCAATATCCTGTTCATCGTCGGCGGCGCGTTCGCCGGGCTGGACAAGATCATCTCCCAGCGCGGACGCGGCTCGGCCATGGGCTTCGGCGCGGACGTCCGGGACGTGGACGACGAGCGCCGCATGGGCGAGATCCTGTCCCAGGTGGAGCCGGAAGACCTGCTGAAATTCGGCTTGATCCCGGAATTCGTCGGGCGTCTGCCGGTCATCGCGACCCTGCACGACCTGGACGAGGCGGCCCTGATCCAGATCCTGTGCGAGCCGAAGAACGCGCTGGTGAAGCAGTATCAGCGCCTGTTCGAGATGGAGAACGTCAACCTGACCTTCTCCGAAGAGGCGCTGTCGGCGATCGCCCGCCGGGCGATCGCGCGCAAGACCGGCGCACGGGGCCTGCGCTCCATCATGGAAGACATCCTCCTGAACACCATGTTCGACCTGCCGGGCATGGAAGGGGTGGAGGAAGCCGTGGTCTCCGAAGAGGTGGTGGAGGGCAACGCCCAGCCGCTGCTGATCTATTCGGAGCGCCGCGAGCAGCAGCAAAAGCCCGCCGCGTCCTGATATTCCGCGACGGCGCCCCGCCGCGCTTGAATGGCGCGGGCGCCGACGCCACATCTGTCCCCGACTTATTGCTCATCCGTCCGGGCGCCGGTTGCCGAATCCGCTATGGTTCGGGTTCACGGGCGCTGAAGGCGGCGAAGGAACATCTATGACCGACCCCCAAAATCCTTCCGACCAGAACGAGATCCAGGACGATCTGCAGGACAAGAAGCTGCCGGTCCTGCCGCTGCGCGACATCGTCGTGTTCCCGCACATGATCGTGCCGCTGTTCGTCGGGCGCGAAAAATCGGTCAGCGCGCTGGAAGAAGTCATGCGCAATGACCGCCAGATCCTGCTGCTGACCCAGACCGACCCGGCCGAGGACGAGCCGGGCTTCGACGATCTGTACGATATCGGCTGCGTCGCCACGGTGATGCAGCTGCTGAAACTGCCCGACGGCACGGTGAAGGTGCTGGTGGAGGGCCAGGAGCGCGCCAAGGTCCGCGAATACGACGCGGAGGGCGAGTTCCATCAGGCCGCCATCGATACCCTGGCCGACGACCGCGGCGACGCGGAAGAGACCGCCGCCCTGATGCGCGCGGTGGTCGACCAGTTCCGCGAATACGTGAAGCTGAACAAGAAGGTCCCGCCCGAGGTCGTCGCCAATGTGGAGTCGATCGAGGACGAGGCGCGCCTGGCCGACACCATCGCGGCCAATCTAAGCGTCAAGATTTCCGAGAAGCAGGCCCTGCTGTCCGAGACCAATCTGGAGAGCCGGCTGGAGCGCGTCTTCGCCCTGATGGAGGGCGAGATCGGCGTCATGCAGGTGGAGCGGAAAATCCGCAGCCGCGTGAAGCGCCAGATGGAGAAGACGCAGCGCGAATATTATCTGAACGAGCAGATGAAGGCGATCCAGCGCGAGCTGGGCGACGCCGAGGACGGCAACGACGAGCTGGGCGAACTGGCCGAGCGCGTCGAGAAGGCCAAGCTGTCGAAAGAGGCGCGGACCAAGGCCGAGGCGGAGCTGAAGAAGCTGCGCCAGATGAGCCCGATGTCGGCCGAGTCGACGGTCGTCCGGAACTATCTGGACTGGATGCTGTCCCTGCCGTGGGGCGAGAACAAGGAGCTGAGCTCCGACCTGGTCAAGGCCGAGGAAATCCTCGACGCCGACCATTATGGCCTGGAGAAGGTCAAGGAGCGGATCGTCGAGTATCTGGCGGTCCAGGCCCGCACCGGGAAACTGAAGGGCCCGATCCTGTGCCTGGTCGGCCCGCCGGGCGTCGGCAAGACCTCGCTGGGCAAGTCCATCGCCCGGGCGACCGAGCGCGACTTCGTGCGCGTGTCGCTGGGCGGGGTGCGCGACGAGGCGGAAATCCGCGGCCACCGCCGGACCTATATCGGCTCCATGCCCGGCCGGATCATCCAGAGCCTGAAAAAGGCGGACAGCAACAACCCGCTGTTCCTGCTGGATGAGATCGACAAGATGGGTCACGACTTCCGCGGCGACCCGTCTGCGGCGCTGCTGGAGGTTCTGGACCCCGAGCAGAACAGCCATTTCAACGATCACTATCTGGAAGTCGATTACGATCTGTCCGACGTGATGTTCGTCACCACGGCGAACAGCCTGAACATGCCCCAGCCTTTGCTGGACCGCATGGAGATCATCCGGATCGCAGGCTACACCGAGGACGAGAAGGTCGAGATCGCCCGCCGTCACCTGCTGCCCAAGCAGCAGGAGAACCACGGCTTGAAAGACGGCGAGTTCTCGCTGACCGACGACGGCCTGCGCGACCTGATCCGCTATTACACCCGCGAGGCGGGCGTGCGGAATCTGGAGCGCGAGATCGCCAATCTGTGCCGCAAGGCGGTGCGGAAGATCGCCGCCGGGGACATCCAGTCCATCGAGGTGACGGCCGAGAACCTGCACGACTTCGCGGGCGTGCGGAAACACCGCTACGGCATGGCCGACAAGGAAGACCAGATCGGCGTCGTGACCGGGCTGGCCTGGACCGAGACGGGCGGCGACCTGCTGACCATCGAGGCGGTGCAGATGCCCGGCCGCGGCCGCATGACCGTGACCGGCAATCTGCGCGACGTGATGAAGGAGTCGATCTCCGCGGCCAATTCCTATGTCCAGTCGCGCGCGACGCTGCTGGGCGTGAAGCCGCCGGTGTTCCGCAAGACCGACATCCACGTCCACGTCCCCGAAGGGGCGACGCCGAAGGACGGCCCGTCGGCCGGGGTGGCGATGATCACCGCCATGGCGTCCGTGCTGACCGGGATTCCGGTGCGCAAGGACATCGCCATGACCGGCGAGATCACGCTGCGCGGCCGGGTGCTGCCGATCGGCGGCCTGAAGGAGAAGCTGCTGGCCGCGCTGCGCGGCGACATCAAGACGGTGCTGATCCCGAAGGACAACGAGAAGGATCTGGTCGAAATCCCCGACAATGTGAAAGAGGGGCTGGAGATCATCCCGGTGGAGTCGGTGGACGAGGTTCTGCGCCATGCACTGACCGAGGCGCTGACGCCGATCGAATGGACCGAGGCGGACGCCCGCGCGGCCGAAATCGCCGCCGGCAAGGACGCCGAGGGCGAGGACGCCGAGCAGATGATTACGCATTGACGGACCGCGTCCGGCCCGGCAAAAGCAGCGCCATGGTTTCGCGCGGACAGTTTTTCGGCTTTAGCAACGCATCCCGTCCGGGGGGCGCCGCTTAAGCCTACGCGCAGCAGGCAAAAGCAAGGCCCTCCCGACCGGGAGGGCCTTTTCTTTTGCCGCACTGGCGGAGTGGAGATGATGAGCGACAGCACGACGGTGGCCGATAGCGGCCTTGGCAAGCTGCGCGAGCGGATCGACCAGATCGACACGCAGATCGCGCAACTGGCCGGCGAGCGCCGGCGGATCGGCCTGGACGTGGCGGAGGCCAAGCACAAGGCCGGCCTGCCCGTGCGCGACGAGGCGCGCGAGCGCGAGGTGATCGGCACGTTCGTGGACAAGGCGCGCGGCGAGGGCCTGTCTCAGAGCTTCTCCGAGCGGCTGGCCCAGCTGTTCATCGAGGAATCGCTGCGCACCCAGCGCGGCGTGCTGGACGCGCGCGTGTCGACCAAGGACGAGCACTATCCGGTCGTCGCCTATCTGGGCGGGCCGGGGACCTATAGCCACCAGGCCGCGGAGGCGCATTTCGCCGACCGCTACAGCGCGTTCGAGCCGCACGCCTGCCGCGATTTCGGCTCCATCGTGAAGGCGGTGTCCGAAGGCACGGCCGATTACGGCCTGCTGCCCATCGAGAACACGATCATCGGCGGGATCAGCGAGGTCTATGACCTGCTGCTGGACAACAGCCTGCAGATCGTGGGCGAGCACCACCAGCGGGTGGAGCATTGCCTGGTCGGGCGCGCGGCGTCGCTGGCGCCGGTGAAGGTGGTCTATGGCCATCCCCAGGCGCTGGCCCAGTGCCGCCGCTATCTGACCCGGCGCAGCGACATCATCCAGCGCTATGCCGCGTCCTCCACCAGCGCGATCCGCCATGCGATGGACGAGGGCGAGGGCGTGGCCGCGGTGGCCAGCGCGTCGGCCGCGCAGCTGTTCGGCCTGAACGTCATCGTCACCGGCGTGGCCGACCATGCGGAGAACTACACCCGCTTCATCGTCGTTGCGCGCTCCGCCGCGCCGCCGCCCGAAGAGCTGCCGTGCAAGACGTCCATCGTGTTCTGGACGCTGGACAAGCCGGGCAGCCTGGTGCGGGCGCTGGCGGCGTTCAGCGACTCCGACATCAACCTGACCAAGCTGGAGTCGCGGCCCATCGCCGGCAATCCGTGGGAAGAGATGTTCTTCGCGGACTTCGAGGGCCACATCAACGAGCCGCGCGTGGTGAAGGCGCTGGGCGCGCTGTCGCAACAGACGCGTCAGGCGCGGGTGCTGGGCTGCTACGGCATGGAGCGGATGCCGGCGACGGCGCTGGCCGAGCCGGAAGACGAGTAGGCGCGGGGACCGGACGGCCATGCCGCCAGCGCGTCCCCCGCTGATGGAGGCGCACGCCGAGGCGGTGGCCGAGGCGAAGGCGGCGCTGAAGGCCGCCGGGCTGCGCGGATCGGTGCTGCTGACCTCCGCCGGCATGGGCTGTGTCGCGATCCATGTCACCGGCGTGGGGGCGGACGGGCGCGCCGTGCCGCGCATGGCGTCGGTGGAAAACGAAGAGATCGCCGTCGAGGTGGCGATAAAACGCTGCGTCCGCGATATTATCGCGGCCGCCGGGGGCGGTTAGCTCAGCTGGGAGAGCGACTGGTTTACACCCAGTAGGTCGGCGGTTCGATCCCGTCACCGCCCACCATTCCCTTCCCGCGGGAATCCCCTGCCGGTTGAAAAATTCGCTTTTATTGACAATGACTTGTGGATCGGGCGCTGTTCCTGGCGGCGCCCCGCCGCTGTGCGGGACACAGGGGCGCCGGCACATGCGCCGGTCACAGGCGCAGCAATAACACGGGTGCATCGGGAGCGTTCGGGGGCGCCGTATCGCGGCGGCGCCGCTCTGTCTGCGCGAAGGGGGCGCGGCGATGGCCTTGGGGGAACGGCAGGCGGTGCGCGCGTCGCGCCGGGCGGCGCTGACGGCCGGCGTCTCGGCGACGGCCCTCGCCCTCTATCTGACGCCGGCCCAGGGCGCGGACTTCACCGTCGGCAGCGCGACGGATTTCTACAATGTGATGCAGTCCATGGCGCTGGACCGGTCCAGCAGCCATTCGGTCACCATCACCGCCGACTTCGCCATGACCGGCCCGGTCGCGCCGCTGGTTCTGGATGACGGGCAAAGCGTCACCATCAATGGCGGCGGCCATACGATCGACGGCGGCGGGGCGTTCCGGCCCTTCTTCGCCTCATCCTCCAGCCCCACCACGGCAGGCGCGCCCAGCGTCACGATCAGCAATCTGAACGTCCAGAACGGCGCGGGCGCGGGCGGCGCGGGCTCCGGCGGCGGCATGGGCGCGGGCGGGGCGATCTTCGTCGACCAGAACGTCAATGTGACGATGGATCTGGGCCTGATGGCCGGCAACAGCGCCACCGGCGGCGCCGGCACGGCCAACCGCAGCCAGGGCGGCGGCGGCCTGGGCGGCGACGCGGGCGCGGGCCAGAGGTCCGGCGGCGGGGGCCTTTACGGAGCCGGCGGGGACGGTGGCGGCGGCGGTCTGCGCGGCGGGGGCGGGGGCGGCGGCGCGCTGGGAACCGGGGGCGATGGCGGCGGGGACGGCGGCGGCGGGGGTGGCGGCGGCTTCCTGGGCGCTGGCGGGGACGGGCAAAATGGCGGCGGCGGCGGCGGCGGCATGCAGGGCGACGGCGGCGCCGGAGGACCGGGCCCCGACGGCGGCGGCGGCGGCGGCGGCGGTCTGGCCGCCGCGGACGATGGCGGAAACGGCGGGACCTCGTTCGGGCCGGGCGGCGCGGGCGGCGGCGCGGCCGGCGGCGACGGCGGGATGTCGACGGCCGCCGGGCAGGCCGGACAGTCCGAAGGCGGCGGTGGCGGCGGCGCCGGGGCGGAGCAACTGGGCGGCGCAGGCGCATTCGGCGGCGGCGGCGGCGGCGGCGGCGCAGACAGCGGCAGCGACAACGATATTTCCGGCGGGGCGGGCGGCTTTGGCGCGGGCGGCGGCGGGGCTGGCGGCAACGCCGATGA
>CAJXKJ010000017.1 GCA_913055605.1 uncultured Euryhalocaulis sp.
GCTCACCTCCAACATCGGGCACCTACTGTGGAGCGGCATCGCCGAACCCACCAAGGCGCGGTCGGTCGTGCGGCACCTGATGGGTCCGCAACTGTTCGGCGGCTGGGGGATCCGCACCCTCGCCACTGGGGCGCGGCGGTTCAACCCGGTCGGCTACCACACCGGTTCGGTCTGGCCGTTCGACAACTCCCTGATCGCCTGGGGACTGTGGCGGTACGGCTACCGGGAGGAGGCGGCCCGGGTGGCCGGGGCGGTGCTGGAGGCGTCGCAGTACTTCGGGGCCCGGCTGCCCGAGTGCTTCGCCGGCTACGACCGGTCGTTGACCAAGTACCCCGTCCCGTACTCCGCCGCGGGCAGCCCGCATGCCACCTCGGCCGGCGCGACGCTGCTGTTCCTGCGGGTGCTGCTCGGTCTCGACCCCTACGACGGGGATCTGATCATCGACCCGGCCGTTTCGGAGGGGATGGGCCACATCGAGCTGCACGACATCCCGGGATGCTGGGGGATGCTGGATGCGCTGGGCCGGGGCCGGCGGGACCTCGCCCGGCCGCGTCGCCGCACCCGCCGCCCCGGTGACCCGCTGCGGGCGGCGCTGTGACCTCGCCGTCTGTCACCGCTACCACGACTTGGCGCAACTGGTCCGGTGGGTTGACCTTCGAGCCGGCCACGGTGGCCCGGCCGGAGTCGGTCGCCGCGCTGTGCCGCGTCCTGCGCGCCGCCGCCGGTGAAGATCATCGGCGCTTTCGCATGGTTCAGCAGCGCCGCCGCTTCGGCGATGGCGTCCGGGTCCGGGTCCGGCGCGGGAAGGGGCGGCAGGGTGAAGGCCTCCGGAACCCCGGCCGCTTGGGTAAAGAAATCCCAGGGCGCCTCCAGCGCCACAGGGCCCGGCCGCCCACTGGTCATTTCCTGGAAGGCGCGCGCGATCATCGCCGGCGCCTCGCTCGGATGCTCGATCCGCGCCGCCCATTTGGTGAAGCCGCGCATGACGCCCAGCTGGTCGCGCATCTCGTGCAGCGCCCCGCGCTCGCGGCCCAGGAACGCCTCGCTCACCTGTCCGGTCAGCATCAGCACCGGCGCGTTGGCGCCATAGGCGGTCAGCATGGCGGCGGAGGCGTTCAGCATGCCCGGCCCCGGCACCACCGCGCAGACCTGCGGCTTTCCGGTCGCGCGCGCCGCGCCGAACGCCATATAGGCGCTGCCCTGTTCATGACGCGCGCCGATCACCTTCATGCCGGCCCGCGCGAACGCGTCGAACAGGCCATAGAGCTGCACCCCCGGAAGGCCGAAAACCTGATCCACGCCATGGGCCTTCAGGCCGCTGACAATGGCGTCCCCGCCGGTCATCCGCTGGATCATTTTCGCTCCGTTATCCTCGACAGGGTCCTGTTGAACCCAGCGCGGCGCGGCGCGCAAGGTCCGGCGCGCCGCCTCATTCAGCAGGCGCCGTCATCGCTGCTTCCGCACGGAAGCGCCGGGGCGGCGCGCCGCATTCGCGCGTGAAGAAGCGGGAAAAATAGGCCGGGTCGCTGAAGCCCAGATAGTGCGCGACCTCGCCGATGCTCATGTCCGAATAGCGCATCACCCGCTGCGCCTCGAGCGCCAGCCGGCTCTGCAGGATGCGCACCGGCGACGCCCCGGCCACCCGCCGGCAGGCCAGGCGAAGCCGCCCCGGGCTCACGCCCAGCTCCCCCGCGCACCATTCGACGGACGGGTGCGCCCGGAAATGCGCCTCCACCAGCTGGCGATAGCGCGCGACCAGCACCGCCTGCGGCCCCGGCGCGGCGTGCGAGGCGCGCTCGGCCTCGGCGCGCAGGCGCAGCGCCTCCACCAGCACGATGGAAAGCTGCGCCTCTGCCATCATGTCGTGTCCGGCCGTGTTCCAGGACAGCTCGCGGCCCAGCGCCGTCATCGCATCGCCCAGCCGCGCTCCGTGCAACGGCGCCGCCCACACGCCTTCGCCCGCCATCTGCGCCAGCGCCGGCTCCCGCCCGGCGATCAGGCGGAAAAAAGCCTCCGAAAACGTCAGAATCCGCCCCGTTGTCTCCGCCACCCAGTGGAAGCCGTGCACCGCCCCGGCCGGCGCCAGGATGGCCTGCGGCGCGGCGAACTCCATTTGCGCGCCGTCGGCGTGGATCACCCCGCCGCCGCTGGAAATCTCGAAAACATGGTGCAGGTCGGCGTGCGAATGCGGCTGGATTTTCCAGTCCGCCGGCCGGCTGCGCACCTCCAGGAACTCCAAATGCGCGAACCGCTCCCCCGCCGGGCGCGGCGGCTCTCCATACAGGAAAAACGTATCGATTTCAGGACTTCTCGCCATGGCGCGCGCCGTATCTCGTGCCGAGTTAGGTCGACGAAAAGTACAAGTTTTCGCGCGCTCCGTCCATGGCGTGCGCGCGCGGTCCGCCTAGGCTCGCGGTCAGGCGCGCCGGCCCCCGGCGCGCGCGGTTCAGGGACGGCCCGGACATGGCGCGGACACAGGTCGCAATCATCGGTGCGGGCCCTTCCGGCCTGCTCCTGTCGCAGCTGCTCGATCTGGCGGGCATCGACAATGTCGTGCTGGAGCGGCGCACCCGCCAATATGTGGAAAGCCGCATCCGCGCCGGCGTGCTGGAGCAGGGGACGGCGGACCTGCTGACCCGCGCGGGGGTCGATGCGCGTATGAAGCGCGAGGGCATCGTCCACGACCATATCGGCCTGGCCTTCGGGGAGCGGGAGGAACGGATCGACCTCACCGCCCATACCGGCGCCAGCGTCATCATCTATGGCCAGACCGAGATCCAGCACGATCTGTTCGAGGCGCGCGCCGCCCGCGGCGGGACCATCGTGTTCGAGGCGGAGGACGTCACGCCGCTGGATTTCGACACGGCTGCGCCGCGCGTCACCTACCGAAAGGACGGCCTGACCCACACGCTGGACTGCGATGTCATCGCCGGCTGCGACGGCTATCACGGCGTCTGCCGCGCGTCGGTCCCGGAGTCGGCGCTGAAGACCTATGAGCTGGTCTATCCGTTCGGCTGGCTGGGCGTGCTGGCCGACCCCCCGCCGGTGTCGCCGCACGCGGTGACCTATGTCAGCAACGACCGCGGCTTCGCCCTCTGCTCCATGCGCTCGATGAGCCGAAGCCGCTATTACATCCAGTGCGCGCTGGAGGACGACGTCGCGCAATGGAGCGACGCGGCCTTCTGGGACGAGCTTCGCCGCCGCCTGCCGTCCTCGCTGGCCGAGCCGCTGGTCACCGGCGCGTCCATCGAAAAATCCATCGCCCCGCTGCGCAGCTTCGTGGCCGAGCCGATGCGCTTCGGCGCGCTGTTCCTGGCCGGGGACTCCGCCCACATCGTGCCGCCGACCGGGGCAAAGGGGCTGAACCTCGCCGCCGCCGACGTCCGCGTGCTGGCCGACGCCCTGGCGCAATTCTACGGCGAAAAGGACTCCGCGGGCCTCGCCGCCTATTCGGACCGCTGCCTGCGCCGCGTCTGGCGGGCCGAACGCTTCTCCTGGCAGCTCACCATGCTCACCCACAAATTCTCCGACGACGATTTCAATCGCCGCATGCAGGTGGCGGAGCTGGACTATCTGACCTCCAGCGAGGCCGGGGCGAAATCGGTCGCCGAAAACTATACCGGCGTGGCCCTGGAGGCGGCGGAGGGCTAGTCGCGCGTCATAGTTAACGCGCCATCAACCATAACCGCGCCACCCTGACCGCTGGCGGAAACCGTTTGCGGGAGAGGGGCGCGCGGCCATGCGCATTCTCGACATCATGATTGCCTGCACCTATGCGCTCGCCTCCGGCGTGCTGGGGCTCGGGTTGGTGCGGCTTGCGGGCGTCGACCCGACGGCGGGCCTGGCCGCCGGCGGGCTGCTGTTGATCCTGTGCGCCGACATGCACGCCGCGGGCGGCAACCGGCGCGCGGTCGCTGCGCTCACCGCGCAGCTGAAATCGCTGCACGATGCGCACGAGACCCTGAAGAACGAGACCGCCGCCCGGCTGGAGCGGATCGAGAGCGAGCCCGACACGCGCGGCGAAGAGCGCGAACGCGTCCTGATGTCGGAAATGAAGGTGCTGGAGGATCTGGTGCGCCGCCTGTCGGACCAGGCCCCGGCCCCCGCCGCCAGCCAGACCGAACGGCGCAGCCGCGGCGAGCTTCTGCAGACCGTGCGCAACGCGCTGGAGGAGAACCGGGTCGACCTCTATCTCCAGCCGATCGTCACGCTGCCCCAGCGGCGCGTGCGCCATTATGAGAGCTTCACCCGCCTGCGCCGCGCCAGCGGAGAGATCATAACGCCCGGCGAATTCCTGGGCGTGGCGCAGGAGGCCGGCCTGCTGACCGCCATCGACAATATGCTGCTGTTCCGCTGCGTACAGATCGTGCGCAAGCTGGCGCAGAAAGAGCGGCGCGTCGGCGTGTTCTGCAATGTCTCGGTCGACTCGCTGGCCGATCCGGACTTCTTCCCGCAATTCATCGATTTCATGCGCCGCAACGCGGACCTCGCGGACTCGCTGGTGTTCGAGATCGGCCAGGACGATTTCGAGACCCGCTCGCTGGAGGCCGCGCGCGGCATCGCCCGCCTGCACGATTTCGGCTTCCGCTTCTCCATCGACCACGTGGAGTCGCTGGACGCCGATTTCCAGGAGATGCAGCGCGCCGGCGTGAAATTCTTCAAGGCGCCCGGCCGCCTGCTGGCCCAGGCGCTGGCGGAGGGCGGGGAGATCGGCGGCGTCGCGGCCGAGGACTACGCCGCAAACCTCGCCCGCTTCGGGATCGAGCTGATCGCAGAGAAGATCGAGGACGAGCCCACTGTAGTGGAGGTGCTGGAGTTCGATGTCGGGCTCGGCCAGGGCCATCTGTTCGGCGAGCCCCGCCCGATCCGCGATTCCGCGATGGGCGAGGCCCCCGCGCCGGCCTCTGTGGTCACACCGCTGCGCGCCGCGAGTTAACGCGCTATACAAGCGGTCCCTCTCTGCAATGTGGGTCGCCGCCATGTCCTTCCGCCGCTTCGCCTGTCTTCCCGCCCTCGCTTTCGCCGCCTCGTCCGCTTATGCGGCCGAGGGGATGTGGCGGCCCGACCAGATGCCGGCGCTGGCCGACGAACTGGCCGAAAAGGGGCTGGAGCTTCCGGCGGAGCAGCTGTCCGAGCTGACCCAGTGGCCGATGCAGGCGGTGATCAGCCTCGGCAACTGCACCGCGTCCTTCGTCTCGCCGCAGGGCCTGGTGGTGACCAACCATCACTGCGCCTACGGCTCGATCCAGTACAATTCGGACGCCGAGCACAATTATATCGAGGACGGTTTCCTCGCCCCCGACATGGCGGGCGAACTGCCCGCCGCGCCGGGCAGCCGCGTCTATGTCACCACGCAGATCGAGGACGTCACCGGCGTGGTGATGGAGGGCCTCACCGGCGAGACGCCGCCGCGCGAGCGCTACCAGATCGTGGAGGACCGCCGCAAAGCCCTGATCGCATCCTGCGAGGAGACGCCGGGCGTCCGCTGCGACGTCGCCATGTTCAATGGCGGGGAGGAATTCCGCCTGATCACGCGGCTGGAAATCCGCGACGTGCGGCTGGTCTACGCCCCGCCGCGCGCCATCGGCACCTATGGCGGCGACATCGATAACTGGATGTGGCCGCGCCATACCGGCGACTGGTCCTTCTATCGCGCCTATGTCGGGCCGGACGGCCAGCCCGCAGATTTCTCCGAGGCCAATGTCCCCTACGAGCCGGAATCGTTCCTGACCGTCTCCTCCGCCGGGCTGGGCGAGGGCGATTTCGTGATGGCCGCCGGCTATCCGGGCTCCACCTCCCGCTACGCCCGCCTGGCGGAGGTGCGCGACGCCTTCGGCCGCTCCTATCCGCTGCGCAAGGCGCTCTATGAGGGCTGGGCCGATACCATCATGGCGGCGTCGGAGGACGATCCCGACGCCCGCATCGCCTACGCCTCGCTTCTCGCCTCCATCAACAACGCCACGAAGAATTATGGCGGCCAGCTGGAGGGCGCGGAAAAGGTCGGGCTGGAAGCCCGCCGCGCCGCCCGCGAGGCGGAGCTGGACGCCTGGATCGCCGCCGATCCGGACCGCGTCGGCCGCTACGCCCAGGCCGTCGCGGACATGGACGTGGAGATCGCCAAGGCCCAGGCGGTGCAGGACCGGCATTTCTGGTACGGCCAGATCACGCGCCCGGCGCTGCTGTCCGCCGCCCAGTCGCTCTACCGCCTGGCCAAAGAGCGCCAGAAGCCGGACGCCGAGCGCGAGCCCGGCTATCAGGAGCGGGACATCACTTTCTTCCGCAACGATCTGGAGCAGATCGACCGCCGCTTCGACGCCGACGTCGATCTGGCCGCCTGGCTCTATTTCCTGAACGAGTACCGGCAGGCCGGGGAGTCCGGCCGCGTCGCCGCCTACGATTCCGCGCTCGGCCTGACGCCGGACGCCTCGTCCAGCGACCTGGCCGCCCGGCTGGCGGACTATTACGCCGAAACCGGCCTGACAGACCCCGAAACGCGTTTGGCCTGGATGGAGGCGAGCCCCGAAGAGTTCGAGGCCTCCGCCGACCCGTTCATCCGCCTGGCCGTCGCGCTCTACGACACCGACATCGCCATCGAGGAAGAGAGCAAGACCCTCTCCGGCGCGATGCTGGCGCTGGAGCCCCGCTATATGGACGCGATCACCGCCTGGCAGGATTCGCTCGGCCGCCCGGTCTATCCCGACGCCAACTCCACCCTGCGCATCACCTATGGGGAGGTGGCGCCCGCCTGTGCGCGCGACGGTCTCTGCTACACCGCGTTCACGACGCTGGAGGGCATCGCCGAAAAACACACCGGCGAGGACCCGTTCAACGCCCCGGCGCGCGAGCTGGAGCTGATCGCGCAGAGCTATTACGGCGACTACGCGCTGGACAGCATCGGCTCGGTGCCGGTCGATTTCCTCTCCACGCTGGACTCCACCGGCGGCAATTCCGGCTCCCCGACCTTCAACGGGCGGGGGGAGCTAGTCGGCCTCTTGTTCGACGGCACGTATGAATCGATCAATTCGGACTGGGATTTCGCGCTGGACATCACCCGCACCATCCATGTCGACACCCGCTACATGCTGTGGGTCATGGACTATGTCGACAATGCGGACTGGCTGATCGACGAGATGACGCTGGCGCGCTAGACGCGGGCGCCATGACCCATCCGGAAATCGCCGATCTCGGCGCGATCGCGCCGCATTACGACGCCCTGCTGTGCGACGTCTGGGGCGTGATCCATAACGGCCGCAGCCCCTTTCTGCCCGCCTGCGAGGCGCTGCAGCGCTTCCGGGCGGAGCGGGGGCCGGTGGTCCTGATCACCAATTCGCCCCGGCCGTCGCCCGAAATCCCCGCCCAGTTCCGCCAGATCGGCGTGCCGGACGGGGTGTGCGACGCCATCGTCACCTCCGGCGACGTCACCCGGGCGGAGCTGGAAAAGCGCGCCGGCCAGCGCTTTTTCAAGATCGGCCCCGGCCGGGACGAGCCCATCTATCGCGGTCTCGACCTGATCGACGCGCCGCTGGACCAGGCCGATTTCATCTCCTGCACCGGCCTGAACGACGACATGACCGAACAGCCGGAGGATTATCGCGCCCTGCTGGACGGCGCGGCGGCGCGCGGTCTGGCGATGGTCTGCGCCAACCCGGACATCGTCGTCCATGTCGGGGACCGGCTGATCCCCTGCGCCGGCGCGCTGGCGCAAATCCATGCCGAGGCCGGCGGGACGGTCGTCATGGCGGGCAAGCCGCACCGGCCGATCTATGATCTGACGCTGCAGCGCCTGACCGAAATCGCCGGCGCCCCGGTGGCGGCGGACCGGATCGTGGTCGTGGGCGACGGCATCGCCACCGACGTCGCCGGCGGCAACGCCGCCGGGCTGGACGTGGATTTCATCGCCGGGGGCGTCCATCGCGGCGCGCTGGGCGAGGGCGGGGCGGACGCCCGGGCCGTGGCGGCGGAGCTCGCCCGCGCCGGGGCGCACGCCCGCTGGGCCGCCGCTGCGCTCGCCTGGTGATGCGCGCGTTTGCCTTGGGGGCCTCGCACGCTACAACCGGCGCCGGGCAGCGCCTGAGGAGACGCGCGTGGCGGTGAAACAGCTCTATCTGGAAGATCTGGAAGTCGGCATGAGCGCCGAGTCCGACCATCTGGTCGACGACGCGGCGGTGCGCGCCTTCGCCGAGGTCTGCGGCGACTTCAACCCGCTCCATATGGACGAGGAATACGCAAAGACCACGATCTTCGGCGGCCGCATCGCGCACGGGGCGCTCTCGGCCTCCTATCTGTCCGCGGTCCTGGGCAACCAGCTGCCCGGGCCGGGCGCGGTCTTCCTGGAGATGAACATGCGCTTCCGCCGTCCGGTGCGGATCGGAGAGACGGTGACCGCCCGCGTCGAGGTTGGCGAGATCAACGAGGGCACCGGCCGCGTCACCATGAAGTGCCAGTGTCTCGTCGGCGGCAAGGCCGTGGTGAAAGGCGAGACGCTGGTGAAGGTGAACCGCCGTCCGGCGGACTGACCCAGCCATGCGGATCGTTTCCGGCTGGCGCGGCCTTCCAGACGACGCTCGCGGCGCGGCCGTGGCCATCGGCAATTTCGACGGCGTGCACCAGGGCCATCAGGCCGTGCTCGCCGCCGCGCGGGAGGCCGCCGGCCGGCTGGGCGTTCCCACCGCCGCCGCGGTCTTCGATCCCCATCCGCGCCGCTTCTTCCAGCCGGACGCCCCGCCCTTCCGCCTGATGACCGACCGGCTGCGGGCCGAGACGCTGGCGGGCGAGGGCGTCGACATCCTCTATGTCCTGCCCTTCGACGCCGATTTCCGCTCGCTGTCCGACGCCGACTTCGCGCGCGACGTCCTGTCCGCCGGGCTGGGTGCGGCGCATGTCGTGACGGGGGCCGAATTCCGCTTCGGTCAGGGCCGCGCCGGCAACGCTGCGCGCCTGGCGGAGCTGGGCGCCGAATACGGCTTCGGCGTGTCGTCGGTCGCCCCGGTCGGCGACGGCGACCCGTGGTCCTCCACCCGCGTGCGCCAGGCGCTGCGGGAGGGCGATTGCGAGACCGCCACCGAAATCCTCGGCCGGCCCTGGATCGCCGACGGCGTCGTCATCCACGGGGAGGCCATCGGCCGAACCTATGGCTTCCCGACCGCCAATCTGAGGATGGGCGACCTGCTGCGCCCGCAATACGGCGTCTACGCCGCCCGGGCGCGCATCGACGGGGCGGGGGACTGGCTGCCCGCCGCGGTCAATCTGGGCGAACGCCCGACCATCGCGGAGGGGCTGGAGACGCTGCTGGAGGCCTTCCTGCTGGACTTCGAAGGCGACCTCTATGGAAAGCGGCTGGACGTGGCCCTGCACCACTTCATCCGCACCGAATGGAAATTCGACGGGCTGGACCCGATGATCGCCCAGATCGCCCGCGACGTGGAGGAATGCCGCGCTTTGCTGGGCGTCTAGGCGCCGGGGCTGGAGCGCGCGGCGCCCCCCTGCTAAAGGGTCCGTCCGATGACCCGCTTCGCTTACGGCATTTGCATCATTACCGGCCGGCCAGCCGCGCGCTGAGCCGGAGCTGCATGCATTCCCCGCCGTCCCGTAAAACGAGTTAATCTTCGAAAAATGAGCAAGCAGGCTGAATCCGGCGGCCGCGACTATCGCGAAACGCTGTTCCTGCCGGAAACCGGTTTCCCGATGCGCGCGGGCCTCCCCAAGGCCGAGCCCGAATGGCTGGCGCGCTGGTCGAACATGGATCTGTACGGAAAGCTGCGCGCCGCCTCGGAAGGCCGGCCGCGCTTCGTGCTGCACGACGGTCCGCCCTACGCCAACGGCCACATCCATATCGGCACCGCGATGAACAAGGTGCTGAAGGACATGGTGGTCCGCTCCCGCCAGATGGCCGGGTTCGACGCGCCCTACGTCCCCGGCTGGGACTGCCACGGCCTTCCGATCGAGTGGAAGGTGGAGGAAGCCTACCGCGCCAAAGGCAAGAAGAAGGAAGACGTCCCCACCGGCGAATTCCGCGCCGCCTGTCGCGACTTCGCGCAGAAATGGCTGGACGTGCAGCGGGAGGAGTTCAAGCGCCTGGGCGGCTGCGGCGACTGGGACAACCCGTACACGACCATGGCCTTCGACGCCGAAGCCGACATCGTCGAGGAGCTTCTGAAGTTCGCCCACAAAGGCATGCTGTATCGCGGCTCCAAGCCCGTGATGTGGTCGCCGGTCGAAAAGACCGCGCTGGCGGAGGCGGAGGTCGAGTACCGCGATCACGTCAGCCACACGATCTGGGTCCGCTTCCCGGTCGTGCAGGGGCCGGAGGTTCTGGACGGCGCGGACATCGTGATCTGGACGACCACGCCCTGGACCATCCCGGGCAACAAGGCCGTCGCCTGGTCCACCTCCATCGAATACGGCGTCTATGAAGTGAAGGCCGTGGACGACAGCCAGTTCACGCCCTGGGCAAAGCCCGGCGACCGGCTGGTCCTGGCCGACGCCCTGGCCCAGTCGGTGGCCGACGCCGCCAAGATCAGCGACTGGACGCGCGTGGCGGACGCCGGCGATCTGCGCGGCGTGGAATGCGCCCATCCGTTCCGCGACCTCGCCGAGGCGCACGGCCACTGGGACTACGCCGTGCCGCTGCTGGACGGCGACCATGTGACGGAGGAGGCCGGCACAGGCTTCGTCCACACCGCCCCCGGCCATGGTCAGGAAGACTACATCGTCTGGCGCGCCCACGGTCATCACGAGATCCCCAAGACGGTGGACGAGAACGGCGCCTTCACGCCGAACGTCCCGGTCTTCGCGGGGCTGGAGGTGATCCGCACCGAGGGCAAGAAGGCCGGCCAGGACGGCCCGGCCAACGAGGCCGTCATCAAGGCGCTGATCGAAAACGGAACCCTGCTGGCGCGCGGAAAGCTGACCCACTCCTACCCGCATTCCTGGCGGTCCAAGGCGCCGGTCATCTTCCGCAATACCGAGCAATGGTTCATCGCGCTGGACGACGACGAGGATTTGCGCGCCAAGGCGCTGGACGCCATCGCGGCCACGCAATGGACGCCGAAGGTGGCGGAGAACCGCATCACCGCGATGGTGGAGGACCGGCCCGACTGGCTGATCTCCCGCCAGCGCGCCTGGGGCGTGCCGATCACCCTGTTCGTCTGCCAGTCCACCGGCGACTATCTGCGCGACGCCGATGTCGACGCCCGCATCGTGCAGGCGGTGCGCGAGGGCGGGGCGGACGCCTGGTTCGAACTGCCGGCCGAGCATTTCCTGGGCGAGGCCTATTCCACCGAGGAGTGGACCAAGATCACCGACATCCTGGATGTCTGGTTCGATTCCGGCTCCACCCACGCCTTCGTGCTGGAGGCCCGCGACATGGGCTGGCCCGCCGACCTGTATCTGGAAGGCTCCGACCAGCATCGCGGCTGGTTCCAGTCCTCGCTGCTGGAGGCCTGCGGCACGCGCGGCCGCGCGCCCTACAAGGCGGTGCTCACCCACGGCTTCGTCATGGACGGCAAGGGCATGAAGATGTCCAAATCCGCCGGCAACACGGTCTCGCCGCTGGAGGTGGCCGACAAATACGGCGCGGAGATCCTGCGCATCTGGGTCGCCAGCAGCGACTTCACCGAGGATTTGCGCATCGGGGACGAGATACTCGGCTCCTCGGTCGATTCCTACCGCAAGCTGCGCAACACGATGCGCTACCTCCTCGGCGCGCTGAAGGATTTCGACGAATCGGAGCGCGTGGCGCCGGACGCCATGCCCTCGCTCGAACGCCTGATCCTGCACCGGATGGCGGAGGTCGACGCCATCGTGCGCAAGGCCTACGAGGTCTATGATTATCGCCGCGCCTTCACCGCTTTGTTCAATTTCTGCGCGGTGGACCTCAGCTCGTTCTATTTCGACGTGCGCAAGGACGTCCTGTATTGCGACCCGCTGGGTTCGGACCGCCGGCGCGCCTGCCGCACGGTCATGGACGAATTGTTCAGCCGCCTGACCGCCTGGCTGGCCCCGATCATGGTGTTCACGATGGAGGAGGTCTGGCTGTCCCGCTTCCCGTCGGACACCGACTCCGTCCATCTGCGCACCTTCCCGGACACCCCGGAGTCCTGGCGCGACGAGGCGCTGGCCGCCGACTGGGCCGTGCTGCGCCGCCTTCGCCGCGCGGTCACCGGCGCGCTGGAAGTGGAGCGGCGGGAAAAACGCATCGGCGCCTCGCTGGAGGCCGCGCCCGCCATCCATGTCGCCAGCGGCGACTACGCCGCGGCGCTGGACCGCCAGCGCGGGGACGACAGCCGGGAGGATTTCCTGGCCGAGCTCTGCATCGCCTCGGGCGCCGCCCTGGCCGAGGGCGCGGCCCCGGACGGCGCCTTCCGGCTGGAGGGGGTGGACGACATCGCCGTGGTCCCGGCCAAGGCGCCCGGCGTGAAATGCGCCCGGTCCTGGAAATTCTTCGATCCGGAAACCGCCGACCCCGCCTATCCGGACGTCACCCCGCGCGACGCCCGGGCGCTGAAGGAATGGGACGCCGCCCATGCAGGCTGAGGCGCCCCCTCCGGCTCAGCCCCCGGCTCAGGGAACCGGACTGCTGTCCGGCCCGCGCCGCATGCCGCTGATGGGCGGGGCCGTGGCGGCCTTGGTGATTCTGCTGGACCAGCTGGTGAAGGCCTGGGCGCTGCACGTCTATGAGCTGCCTCGGCGCGGCCATGTCGATCTGTCGCCGGTCATGGACCTGACCATGGTCTGGAACCGCGGCGTCAGCTTCGGGATGCTGCAGGCCGGCGACGGGTTCGGCCGCTGGGCCTATGTCGTCTTCGCGCTCGGCGCCTCTGCGGCGCTCGCCTGGTGGCTGTCGCGCACCCCGCGCCCGCTTCTGGGGCTGGCGCTCGGCATGGTGATCGGCGGGGCGATCGGCAACGCCATCGACCGCATCGTCCATGGCGCGGTCGCCGATTTCCTGGATTTCTCGGACGTCTTCTTCCCCTGGGTGTTCAATATCGCCGATGCCGGCATCTCGGTCGGGGTCGCGCTGATGCTGCTGGATTCGCTGCTGGCCCGCGACGGGGACGAAAAATCCTGAGCCGCGCTGGGCGCTTGGTCGGCGCGCCGCTCTCCGCTAGAAACCGCACGGGGGCGTGTGAAGGAGGCCCGGACATGAAACCTGCGATGATTCTCGTGCCGCTGGCGGCGCTCGCCCTGACGGGCTGTGGCGGCATGCGCAGCGCGCTCGGCATGGGCAAGTCCGTGCCGGACGAATTCGCCGTGGTCACCAAGGCCCCGCTGGTGGTGCCGCCGGAATACAGCCTGCTGCCGCCTCGTCCGGGCGAGCCGCGCCCGCAGGAGGTCAACGCCTCCGCCCAGGCGCGTCAGGCCATGTTCGGCACGGTGGCCAATACCGACCAGTCGCCGGGCGAACGCGCTCTGGTGGCCGAGGCCGGCGGGCTCAGCACCGATTCCTCCATCCGCGCGCAGATCGAGCGGGAAACCGCCGGCGTGGTCTATAAGAACGAATCCTTCGCCAACCGCATCCTGTTCTGGCAGGGCTCCGACGATGTCGATCTGGACGAAGATCCGCTGGACCCCGAAACCGAGGCCGAGCGTCTGCGCCGTCTGGAATCGATCCTGGAGACCACGGGCGGCGAGCCGGTGGAGATCGAACAGCGCCGCGGCGGCGGGCTGAAGCTGCCGGGCCTCTGATTCGAGCCTCTACCGCTTAGGCGTCTGAATCTGAATTCGATGACGCTTGGCGCTCGAGTTCAGTCAGAGCCTCTTCGGCATATTGGAGTTTGGCTTCCCGCCATCCTCGCGAAATTGCGCCGATATCGATGCTTTTGGTGAATTCGAGTATCGATGGATCGATGCGGGTGAGATCGGGGTCGCACCGCAGCAGTTCGGTGCGAACGGAATGAGCAATTTCGTCCAGTTCGCCAATTTCGGCTTTCGTGTACGTCGTCGTTCTCTCGCAATCGATGAGACGCCGGATGCCTGAAAGCAGTTCCGGCGTTGGAAACGGGCGTTCCGGGATGGGTGGCGTGCGACGCCGCCTAAATATCATCGGGATAGCGCTCGCGGATCGAAGGAAACACCGCCGCGATAATACGCTGCTTTGTGGACAGACCGTAAGCCAGGCTTGAACGAATCGGGCGCGGGGCGGACCCTGCGCCCATGCCGATCCGCCGTCTTCCGCCGGAGACCGTCAACCGCATCGCGGCTGGCGAGGTCGTGGAGCGTCCGGCCTCTGTCGCCAAGGAGCTGATCGAGAACGCGCTGGACGCCGGCGCGCGCAGCATCGAGGTGCGCTGCGACGCCGGGGGCATGCGCCTCCTCTCGGTCACCGACGACGGCCAGGGCATGTCGCCGGACGAGCTGGTCCTGGCCGTGGAGCGGCACGCCACCTCCAAGCTCGCCCCCGGCGAGGACGGCGAATACGACCTTCTCGCCATCGGCTCGCTCGGCTTCCGGGGGGAGGCGCTGCCCTCCATCGGCTCGGTCGCGCGCCTCTCCCTGACATCCCAGCAGGCGGGCGAGGGGGCCTGGAAGCTGACCGTGGAGGGCGGTGCGGTGGACGAGCCCGCGCCCGCGCCCGCGGTCGGCCTGCACGGCACGCGGGTGGAGGTGCGGGATTTGTTCTACGCCGTCCCGGCCCGGCTGAAATTCCTGAAAGGCGAGCGCGCCGAGACCATGGCGGTAAGCGACGTCGTCCGCCGCCTCGCCATGGCGCGGCCAGACGTTGGCTTCTCCCTGGTCCAGAACGGCCGGGCGCAGATGACGCTGCGCCCCGAAACCGGCGATCCGGCCGCGGCGCGTCTGGCGCGGCTGGGCGCCATCATCGGCTCGGATTTCGCCGCCAACGCGCTTTCCATCGACGCGGCGCGGGAGGGCGCGCACGTCACCGGCCTCGCCGCCGTACCGACCTTCCATCGCGGCTCCAACCGCCACCAGTATCTGTTCGTGAACGGCCGTCCGGTGCGCGACAAGCTGCTGACCGGCGTGGTCCGCGCCGCCTATCAGGACTTCCTGGCGCGCGACCGCCACCCGGTCGTCGCCCTGTTCCTGGAGGTCGACCCCAAATATGTCGATGTGAACGTCCACCCGGCCAAGGCGGAGGTCCGCTTCCGCGAAGCGGGGGAGGTCCGCGGCCTGATGATCGGCGCCCTGCGCCACGCGCTGGCCGCCGCCGGCCACCGCGCCTCCACCTCCACCGCCGGCTATGCGCTCGGCCGCGCCCGGCCTGAGGGCGCGCCGTCCGGCGTCTCCGGCGCGCCCTGGCGCGGCGGCGCGGGCAATTACGGCTCCTACCGGCCGGAGCCCATTCCGCCGCAGGGCATGCGGGAGCTGATCGACGGCTTTTCCGGCCGGGTCGAGACGTCGGACCCGTCGGTCGCGACCATGGAACGGGACCAGGCCGCCGGGGCCCCCGGCGCCGAGGCGGCGCCCGCCATCGCGCGGCCGCTGGGCGCGGCGCGCGGCCAGGTGCACGAGACCTATATCGTCGCCCAGACCGAGGACGGCATCGTCATCGTGGACCAGCACGCCGCGCACGAACGGCTCGTCTATGAGCGGATGAAGACCGCACTGGCCGCGCGGGGGGTGGAGCGCCAGACCCTGCTGATCCCCGAGATCGTGGACATGGAGGACGGCGACGCCCGCCGCCTGCTGGAGCGCGCGGGCGAGCTGGAAGAGCTCGGCCTGATCATCGAACCGTTCGGCCAGGGCGCCGTCGCGGTGCGCGAAACCCCGGCTTTGCTCGGAAAGGTCGATGCGCAAAGCCTGCTGCGCGACCTCGCCGACGATCTGGAGGAATTCGACTCCGCGCTCGGTCTGAAAGAACGGCTGGAGGATGTCTGCTCTACCATGGCCTGCCACGGCAGCGTCCGCGCCGGCCGCCGCCTGAACGGGGAGGAGATGAACGCCCTGCTGCGGGAGATGGAGGCCACGCCCCATTCCGGCCAGTGCAATCACGGCCGCCCCACCTATGTGGAACTGAAACTGGCCGATATCGAACGCCTGTTCGGCCGGCGCTGATCTAGTAAGGCGGCTTGCCCTTGGCCCGCTGGGCCTTCGCCGCCTCCGCCCACCAGACCAGATCGGCGGCGAATTTCGAAAAGCCCTTTTCCAGCCGTTCGGCCGCGTCGCCCTGCGGCTCGCCGTCTTCGCTCAGCGCGTTCTGGATGCGCGGCACCGGAACGTTGGAGGAAATCGCCGGCATGCCCATCTCGGCCAGCACGGGCCGCCAGGCCGTCATCGCGCGCACCCCGCCGAACGCGCCCTGGCTGTAACAGACGATGCCGGACGGCCGCCAGAAATAGTGCTCCAGAAAATGATCCAGCAAATTCTTCAGCCCGGGCTGCAGGCTCTGATTGTACTCGCCCGCCACGATCGCGAAGGCGTCGGCCCGGTCATAGAGCTTCGCCAGCTCCTCCAGCGCCTGCGGCGCCTCGCCATCGGCATATTCCTTGTACATCCGGTCCAGGATCGGAACGCCGGTCGCCTTGGCGTCGACCAGAACCGGCTCATGCCCCATCGCCGCCAGACGCGACACGGCGAAGCGCGCCGCGCGGATTCCCATCCGGTCGCGGCGATAGGAGCCATAGATGACGGGGATGACGAGGCCGCTCATGCGCTCTCCTCGGGTTGGGGTTTCAGGAACAGCACTTTCGCCGCGCCGTAGTCGCGCGTGTCCAGAAGGTCGAAGCCGGGCGTCTCGATCTCTTCCCGCGCCCCCACCTCCAGCACGGCCAGCGCATCCGGCGCCAGCCAGCGCCCTTGCGTCAGGCCCTCCAGCGCCGGGGCGGCCAGTCCCTGCTCATAGGGCGGGTCCAGAAAGGCCAGGGTGAAAGGCGCGCCCAGCCCCGCGGGCTTGGGCCCCAGGTCGGTCGCGCTGCGCCGGTGCATGCGGGTGCAGCCCATGACGCCCAGCGCGTCGGCTGTCTCCCGGATTGCGCCGCGCGCCGCGGCGTCGGTTTCCACGAACAGGCAGAAGGCAGCGCCGCGCGACAGCGCTTCGAACCCCAGCGCCCCGGCCCCGGCAAACAAATCGATCACCCGCGCGCCCTCCATCGCCGGCGCGAACTCCGCATGGGTCAGGATGTTGAACACCGCCTCGCGCGCGCGGGCGGATGTGGGGCGCGTGGTGCGCCCTTTCGGCGCGGCGATGGATGCGCCGCGAAACCGGCCCGATGCGATCCGCATGCTTCCGGACAATCCCCTTGGTCAGACGTCCGCGCCGATCTTGCGATAGCGCGCCTGCACCAGACTATAGACCGCATAGCCCAGCAGCGTCGCCGCCGCCGCGATATACAGGACTAGTCCGAACGGCTGGGCGCGCAGCCAGCCCATCAGCTGGGCCGCCCCCATCGCCTCGTCCGGGTCGGCGTCCTCCGCCGCATAGATCAGGAACCAGCCGATCAGGATGAACAGCACCCCGCGCCCGGCAACGCCGAACACGCAGACCGGCGTCACCCAGCGGGAATCCTTCGGAATCTGCAGCCCCTTCTCGTATTGCCGCGTGCCCCCGCGCCAGATCTGCACCGCGCCCAGCGCCGCCATGGCCAGCCCCGCCGCGCCCAGCACGATCACGCCGAAAGGCTGGTTCAGGATCCATTCGGCGAAGGCCTGCGTCGCGCCGCCGCCGCCGGATTCGTTGCGGCCGAAAATCACCGCGCCGGCCGCCAGCGCCACCAGGAAATAGGAAACGCCGGAGGCCGCCATGCCCAGCCGCTCGATCCGCGCCTTGGCGTCGTCGCCGCGCCGGTCGGCGTCGGCCGCGCCCTGAATCCAGCGCCACAGCGAATACAGAAGAAGGCCCAGCGCGATCGCCGCCACCAGCACCCGCCCCATCGGCGCGGTCTCCAGCGACCGGAACGCCTCCGACGGCCCGGTCTCCGCATCGCCGCCGCCCAGCGTCGCGCCCCAGATGGCGAGCCCCCCGGTCAGCAGATACACCGCGCCCCGCGCCGCCAGGCCGGTGCGCGCCATCGTTTCCAGTGCTGGTTTGATTTTCATCCGGCCGCCCGTTTCGCCGGGCTTTAGCGTCCGGCGCGGCGTCCGGTTCCCCCGGAGGCGAAAAGCGCCCGCGCCGATTTGGGCGCCTGCTCGCGCAGCACCTTTCCGGTGACTTCCTCCACCTCGCCGGGCTCCAGATTGCCCAGCTGGAACGGGCCGTAGGAGATGCGGATCAGCCGGTTCACCGCCAGCTCGACCGACTGCAGCACCTTCCGCACCTCGCGGTTCTTGCCCTCCTTGATGCCGACCAGCAGCCAGAGATGGGATGGCGTCTCGCGTTCGATCTTCACGTCGACGGGGCCGTACCGCACGCCCTCGACCTCCACGCCGCGCTTCAGGCGGGCGAGCGCGGCCTCGTCCGCCTTGCCGAAGGCGCGCACGCGATAGCGCCGCGTCCATCCCGTGGCGGGCAGCTCCATCGCCCGCGCCAGCTCCCCGTCATTGGTCAACAGCAGCAGGCCCTCGGAATTCACGTCCAGCCGGCCGACGGAGATGACGCGCGGCAGATCGCCGGGCAGGGCGTCGAACACCGTCCGGCGGCCTTTCTCGTCCCGGTGCGTGGTCACCAGGCCCGGCGGCTTGTGATAGCGCCACAGGCGCGTGGGCTGTCTTGCGGCGACCGGCTCGCCGTCCAGCGCCAGCTCGTCGCCGTCCCCGACCAGCACTGCCGGCGTTGTCAGCGTCCGCCCGTTCAGGCTGATGCGGCCCTGTTCGATCAGGCGCTCGGCCTCGCGCCGGCTGGCGACGCCCGCACGCGCCAGAACCTTGGCCACGCGCTCGCCCTTGCGCTCTGAATCCTCGCCCCCGCTGCTCATCCTGCCCTCGCTCCAAACGAAAACGCCCCGGCCGGGCCGGGGCGTTCAACACTGACTGCCCTGTCGCGTCTAGCGGCGGTCGCCCATGAAGCGCAGCAGGAACAGGAACAGGTTGATGAAGTCCAGATACAGCGCCAGCGCGCCCAGGATGGACTTCTTCTTCGCGACCGAGCCGTCGTCGCCGACATAATAGCTCAGCTTGATCCGCTGGGTGTCGAAAGCGGTCAGGCCGGCGAACACCAGCACGCCGATCACGCTGATCGCGAACTCCATCGCGGCGGACTGCAGGAAGATGTTCACGACCATCGCGATGATCAGGCCGATCAGTCCCATGAACAGGAACGTGCCGAACCCGGTCAGGTCGCGCTTGGTCGTATAGCCCCACAGGCTCAGCGCCCCGAACGCCGCCGCGCTGATGAAGAAGGTCTGCGCGATGGAGGCCGCCGTATAGGCCGCCAAGATCCAGGACAGCGACAGGCCCATCACCGCCGCGAAGGCGAAGAACAGGATCTGCGCGGTGGAGGCGGAGAATTTGTTCACGCCGAAGCTGAGCGCGAGCACGAAGCCCAGCGGCGCGAACATGATCACCCATTGCAGCGGGCTCTGATACACCGCCGCGCCAGCGGCAGTCAGGCCGACCGGGCCGTCGCCGGCCAGGCCCGTGAAGAACATGTTCGCGGCGACTAGCGCCACGACGCCCGTCACGGCCAGCGCGACCGCCATATAGTTGTAGACGCCGAGCATGTAGCTGCGCAGGCCCTGGTCGATGGAGGCGTCCATCTCCCGGCCTGCGGCCATTTGCCGGATCTGACTGCGATTCAAAGCCATTTCAGGGTCGTTCCTTCTGTAAAGCGGCCCAACGCCCCGCCGCGTACGTGCGGCGGGATTTGAGACAATATTTGGGGGTTCCGCGCCCCGCTGCAAGTCGCAGATACGTTATCGCACACCGGTTTCGGCGCCCCTAGACCGGGATTCGCAGCCGCGCGCGCAGGCCGCCCAGCGGCGAATCCTCCAGAGTCACGTCGCCGCCATGCCCCCGCGCCACGTCCCGCGCGATGGCCAGGCCCAGCCCGACGCCCCGCCGGTTCTGGTTTCGCGCCGCGTCCAGCCGGTTGAACGGCGTGAACGCCTCTTCCCGCTTTTCGGCCGGAATCCCGGGCCCGTCGTCGTCGACCAGAATCTCCACTGCGTCGCCCGCCCGGCGCACCTGCATGCGGATCTGCTGTCCGAACGCGGCGGCGTTATCCAGCAGATTGGCGATACAGCGGCGCAGCGCCAGCGCCCGGACAGGCGCGGCCAGTTCCTCGCCCTCCGCCTCGCTGTCCAGCGCGATCTCCGCCCCGCCGCGCGCGGCGGCCTCGGCGGCCTGCCGCGCGATCACGCCGATATCGGCCTCGACCGGATCATTCTCCCCCTGGCCGCGGGCGAAGGCCAGATACTCGTCCAGCATCTCCTCCATCTCGTCCAGTTCGCCGCGCGCCTGGTCGCGCCACTCGCCCTCCGGCGCCATGGCCAGTTCCAGTTTCAGCCGGGTCAGGGGGGTGCGCAGATCGTGGCTGACGCTGGCCAGCAGGGCGGTGCGCTGGTCCATATGGGCGCGGATGCGGTCCTTCATCTCCAGGAAGGACTGCGCGGCCAGCCGCACCTCGGTGGCGCCGGCCGGTTTGAACCCCTCGATGTCGCGGCCCATGCCGAACGCCTCGGCCGCCGCCGACAGGCGCACCACCGCGCGCACCTGGTTCTTGATGAACAGGATGCTGACCGCCGTCAGCAGGATCGACGCCCCGACCAGCCAGACCAGAAAGATGAACCCCGTCGGCGCGAACACCCGGTCGCGCTGGGCGATGATGCGCAGCACTCCGCCATCGGTCTCGGCGCGGATGTCAATATAGGCGGGATAGCGCGTGGTATCGAACCAGAACGGCCCGTCCAGATTCCTGTCCAGCGCTCCGCGCAGCGTCCGGTCCAGCGCGGTGAAGAAGGCCGGCCGCATGGAAGAGGGCAGGGCCTCGCCCGGCGCGAACTCCGCCGACATCTCCGTGGTCTCGTAGAAATCCTGCGCGACCGCCGGAAACGCCTCGGGATCGTCCTCGAACGCGCTGACCAGAAACGCCACGTCCCCGGCGGTGGATTCGGACAGGCGCGAATTCACCGTCTCGAAGTGCTGGTCGAAGAAAATATAGACGACCACGACCTGCATGATCGCCACCGGCAGGATGATGATCAACAGCGTCCGCCCGAACAGGCCGCGCGGCAGGATGGATTTCAGGCCCAGATCCATCACGCGCCGTCTCCCCCGGCGCCCGCCGCCCGCGCGGCCAGCATGTATCCGGCCCCCCGCACGGTCTGCAGATGGACCGGCGCGCGCGGGTCGGCCTCGATCTTCCGGCGCAGGCGGGTGACCTGCACGTCGACGCTGCGCGCCTCGCCGCCGCTGGTGCGCGCGGCCAGCGCCTCGCGCGACACCGGCTCGCCCGGCCGCCCGGCCAGCGCGGTCAGCAGCGCCGCCTCGCCGCTGGTCAGGCGCACCGACTCCTCGCCCCGGCGCACGTCCGGCGCGCCCAGCTCGTATTCCCAGGCGCCGAACGCCACCCGCTCCGGCTTCGCGCGCGGCGCGGCGCGGCGCAGGATGGCGTCGATCCGCAGGACCAGCTCCTCCGGCTCGAACGGCTTGGACAGATAATCGTCCGCCCCCGCCGACAGGCCTTCGATCCGGTCGCCCGGTTCGCCCCGTGCGGTCAGCAGCAGGATCGGGGTCTGCGACGTCTCCCGCACGCTGCGGGTCAGGGAGAATCCGTTCTCGCCCGGCATCATCACGTCCAGCACGACCAGGTCGAAATCGACCATCGCCATCAGCGCCCGCGCTCGTGCTGCGTCTTCGGCCGCGGTGACGCGGAAATCCTGCGCCTTCAGATAGTCGCGCAACAGGCGGCGGATCCGGTCGTCGTCGTCGACGACCAGAATATGGCCCCGGCGGCCCGTCTCTGTCGGCCCGTTCATTGCGGGAGTTGTAGCGGCAAGCCGGCCCGCCGCCCATCGCGCAGTGGCGCAGGCAGTCGGGGCCGCCGGGCCGATGCGCTTGGCGCGGCGCGCGGGGCCTGATACGCCCGATGCATGACACTCCAAGCCCAGCGTCAGGCCCCCGCCAGCGGCGGCGCCCCGAAACAGCTCGTCATCTTCGTCCATGGCTACGGCGCCAACGGGGCGGACCTGATGGGCCTCGCCCAGCCTCTGGCCACGGTGCTGCCGGACGCCGAGTTCGTCGCGCCCGACGCGCCGGACGAGGTTCCGGGCGTGCCCGGCGGGCGGCAATGGTTTCCGATCAGCGCGCTGGACCTTCAGGAGATGACGCGCGGCGCCCGCGCTGCGGCGCCCGCTCTGCACGCCTTCATCGATGCGGAGCTTGCGCGCACCGGCCTCACCGACGCCGACCTGGCGCTGGTCGGCTTCAGCCAGGGCACGATGCTGTCGCTGCAGACCGGCCTCCGCCGCGCCAGCGCCCCGGCCATCATCGTCGGCTTTTCCGGCGCCCTGCCGGACGTGGAGACGCTGGAGGCGGAGATCACCGCCCGCCCGCCCATCTTCCTCGCGCATGGCGAGGCCGACCCCGTCGTGCCGGTGCAGGCCACGCCCGGCGCCGCCCAGATTCTGGCCGGGCTCGGCCTCGGCGTCGCGGTCAACCTGACGCCCGACCTCCAGCACACGATCGGGCCGGACGGGTTGCATATCGCCGCGGCGATGATGCGCGACGCCTTCAGCGGGGACTTGAACCTTCCGCCGGGGGCGCACAATGTCATGGCCGCGCCACAAAACGGCGCTTAAAGTCGGCCACGGACCGGGGGCGAATCGCCGCCGCCGGCGCTTAGGGGAGGCTCCGTCTTCTGGACCTGCGCCCGACAGACGACACCTGACCGGAGGCGGCCGTGCAGGTGACGGCGCATCCGCCACGGGGCTGGCCGTGCCTCGTGCTGAACGCGGATTATCAGCCGCTCAGCTACTACCCGCTTTCGGTCTGGCCCTGGCAGGACGCCATCAAGGCGGTGTTCCTGGACCGCGTGAACATCGTCAGCGAATACGATCACCAGATCCATTCGCCCTCCATGACGATGAACCTGCCCAGCGTCATCTCGCTGAAGGATTTCATCCCGCAGAACCGCCCGCCCGCCTTCACGCGGTTCAACGTGTTCCTGCGCGACAGCTTCGCCTGCGTCTATTGCGGCAGTCCGCACGATCTGACGTTCGACCATGTCGCCCCGCGCTCGCGCGGCGGCCGCACCACCTGGCAGAACATCGTCACCGCCTGCGCGCCCTGTAACCTCAAAAAAGGCGGCCGCTCGATGCGGGAGGCGAAGATGTTTCCCCGCCGCGTCCCGCACCAGCCCAGCATGCATGAGCTGCAGGGGCAGGGACGCAAATTCCCGCCCAATTTCCTGCACGAAAGCTGGATGGATTATCTCTATTGGGACGTCGAGCTTGAGCCCTAGGGCCCAGGCCCAAGCCCAAGTAGAGGCCCGGGCGGGATAATGCGCACGCGCCGGCTCGGCCAGAACGGACCGGAGGTCTCCGCCCTCGGCCTCGGCTGTATGGGCATGTCGGACGTCTACGGCCCGGCCGACCGCGCCGAGAGCATCGCCACGATCCACGCCGCGCTGGACGCCGGGATCACCCTGCTGGACACCGGCGATTTCTACGGCATGGGCGATAACGAGATGCTGCTGGCCGAGGCGCTGGCCGGCCGGCGCGACCGCGTCGTGCTCAGCGTGAAGTTCGGCGCGCAGAAATCGCCGGACGGCCACCATATCGGCTTCGACGGCCGGCCGAACACGGTAAAGGCCGCGCTCGCCTATTCGCTGCGCCGGCTGAAGACCGACTATGTCGACATCTACCGCCCCGCGCGCCTCGACCCGGACGTGCCCATCGAAGAGACGGTCGGCGCGATCGCGGAGATGGTCGCCGCCGGTCATGTCCGCCATATCGGGCTCAGCGAGGTGGGGTCGGACACGATCCGCCGCGCCGCCGCCGTCCACCCCATTGCGGACCTGCAGATCGAATATTCTCTGGCCGTGCGCATGGCGGAGCGGGACATCCTGCCCACGCTGCGCGGCCTCGGGATCGGGCTCACCGCCTATGGCGTGCTGGCGCGCGGCCTGATCGGCGGCAAATGGACCCCGGATCGCGGCGGCGCGGCGGGTGATTTCCGAAACATGTCGCCGCGCTTCGCCGGCGACGACCTCGCGCACAATCTGCAGGCCGTTGAACGCCTGCGCGCGGTCGCGGACGGCATGGGGTTCAGCGTCGCCCAGCTCGCGCTCGCCTGGGTCGTCACGCGCGGGGAGGATGTCGTCCCGCTGATCGGCGCGCGCACCCGCGCCCAGCTCGCCGATGCGGTGTCGGCGATGGATATGAAACTTTCGGCGGCCGATCTCGCGGCTATCGAGGCGGCGATGCCCGAAGGCGCGATCCGCGGCGACCGCTACAACGCGCCCGGCATGGCCGGGCTGGATTCCGAAGCGCCCATCGGGCGAAGCTGAACCGATGCGGGAAATTGCGCTGCCCCCACTTCCGCTGACCGGCGGCTGCCAGTGCGGGTCGGTGCGCTACGCGCTCAGCGGTCCGCCGGTCGTTTTCTATGTCTGCCACTGCACCGAATGCCAGAAACAGTCAGCGTCCGGCTTCGGCGAATCCCTGCGCGTGCGCGCCGCCGACCTTGCCGTGACGGGCGACACCGCGACATTCGTGCGCGATGCTGGCGCGCCCAGCGAATGCCGGTGCGAATTCTGCCCCGCCTGCGGCTCCCGCCTCTTTCACCGCCGCGCGGCCTATGCGGAGACGCTGAACGTCAAGGCCGGGTCTCTGGACGACACGTCCTGGCTGAAACCCGCCGGCCATATCTGGACGCGCAGCAAGCAGGCCTGGGTGGCGATCCCGCCGGACGCGCTCACCTATGACGGCCAGCCAAACGATGGCGGCGCGGCTCTGGCCCGGCGATGGCGCGAAATGACCGGCGCCGGCTAGCGGCGGTCCGAGACGTTCAGGGCAGGCCGTCCTGCGGCCGTCCGCTGGTCTCCGCCGCCGGCTTCAGATCCAGCGCATCGCGCATCAATTCAATATCGGCCAGCGCGGCGTCGAAGCCGGACCAGTCGTCGGCCTCCGCGATCCTGGCCCATAACGACGTCACGTCCTCATAGACCATGGTCGCCGGCGCCCCGCGCGTGAAATAGGCGTGGTTCAGGCGCTCGGGCCGCGCCGGCTCGTGCGCCGCCAGCAGGGTCCAGAACGCGTCCCAGTGCTCGCCGGCATATTTGTCCGCCTGCGGGCTGTCCTTCAGCCGCGCTTCGGACGCCACGCCGCAGAAGACGTCATAGAAGAACCGCTCCCACCCCGCCTGGCTCTGGCGCAGGAAGGTCAGCATCGCGCGCAGCAGGTCGGTGGACCGGTTGCGGTCGTCCGCAACCGCCACCCCCATGCGCACGCAGAACGCCTCCACGATCAGCCGCTCGTACAGCGGCGCGAACCCGTCCAGGATCTCCGCCATCGCGTCCTGGTCCTCGCAGACCAGCGTCAGCGCCCCGGCCAGCTGGTGCAAATTCCACAGCACCGCCTCGGGCTGGCGGGCATAGGAATACAGGCCCGTCTCGTCGAAATAGGCGGCGGTGAAGGCCGGGTCATAGGTCGGCAGGAAGCGCCAGGGGCCATAGTCGAAACTCTCGCCCGTGACGTTCAGATTGTCGGTGTTCAGCACGCCATGGACGAAACCCGCGGCCATCCAGCTTGCCGCCAGGCGGCAGCTGGCGTCCGTCACCGCCTTCAGAAAGCCCAGCGTGCGCGCCTCGCCCTCCAGCGCCGCCAGCTCCGGATAATAGGCGGCGATACAGTGATCGATCAGCGCGGCGATCCGCTCCGGCGCTTCCTCATAGGCGTGTCGCTGGAACGTGCCCATCCGGATATGCGACCAGGACAGGCGCACCAGAACGCCGGACCGCGCCGGGCTCGGCTCGTCATGGCGCATCAGATCCTCGCCCGTCTCGAACAGGGAGAACGGCTTGGAGGTCAATACCCCCAGCGCCTCCAGCCGCTGCGCGGCCAGCACCTCGCGCACCCCGCCCTGCAGGGTCAGCCGCCCGTCCGCGGTGCGGCTATAGGGCGTGCGGCCCGTCCCTTTGGTGCCGAGATCCAGCAGCCGCCCCGCTTCGTCCCGCATCTGCGCGAACAGAAAGCCGCGCCCATCCCCGATCTGCGGGTTGTAGGCGCGGAACTGGTGGCCGTGATAGCGCAGGGCGAGGGCGGGGGAGAGATTGTCGGCAAGCGGCTCGAACCGCGCGAAATGCGCCGCCCACGCCGCATCGCTCAGGCCGCCCAGGCCCGTCGCCTCCGCCCAGCGCTGATTGCGCCAGCGCAGGAGGCTTTGCGGGAATTCGGCCGCCTCCACCGGATCATAAAAGCCTTCGCCCAGGTCCAGGATGCGCGGGTCTGCCTGATAGGCCGCCGTCACTCGCCGCCCCGCGCCAGCTCGCCGCCATAGCCGCCCTGGCGGATCCAGCGCTGCTCCTCCTCGCTGGTGGGCCGGCCCAGAATGGCGTTGCGTTCCGGGAACTCGCCGAATTTGCGGATGACGCGCCGGTGCGCGCGCGCGTGGCGCAGGAACTCGCCGTCGCCGAACGCCTCGGCGATCAGCGAAACCGAACGATCCTGATCCTCCATCGTCTCGGAATGGCAGAACGGCAGGTAAAAGAAAATGCGCATCGCCCCGCCCATTTCCTTGTCCAGCCCGGCGCCCAGCGCCCGGCGCGCCACGCCCAGCGCCAGCCGGTCGCACGCCCAGGCCGCCGAAAGGCCGCGATAGATATTGCGCGGAAACTGGTCGGTCAGGATCAGCAGGGCCAGCGTGCTGCGCGCCGCGCTTTCCCAGGGATGCGGGCCGCGCGCCAGCCGCTCGCAGGCGCGCCCCACCTCGGTCCCGAACGCCGTGGCAATCCGGGCGTCGAATTCGGGATCGGCGGCGAACCAGGCCTCCGGCCCGGCGTCCTGCCAGAATTCCAGGATTTTCGCTGGGGGGATCGGCTGCATCGGCCGAAACTAACAGAAATCAATGATTTCGGTTCCCCCCGGTTCAGGGGAGGGGGCCTCAGTGCGTGGTGACGCCCTCGCGCGGCAGCCGGCCGCTCAGCGCATCGCCGATCACCGATTCCAGCGCTCGCCAGGCGCCGGCGCGCTTTTCGTCGCCCTGGGCCTCCATTTCGCCGACGGCCTGCGCGGCATAGACGGCGGCCTTGCCGCCGTGCCGGTCCACCAGCATCCAGGCGATCTCGGCCAGGTCCTCGGGCGTAATGCGGCTTTGGCGTTGCATGGGGCGTCTCCGTTGGTTTGGAGACACGGGAGCAAGGCGCGGGCCAGCGGTAAGATTTTGAAACTTAAACAATTTGTTTCCCGCCAAGGGCGCCGGCGGCAGAACCGACCGGGCAGTTTTGGCCGGGCCCGGGTTAAAACCGGATTTCGCCATTCTGGATGCGGTCATAGGCCGCCTCGTCCAGCGGCGCATAGGCCTCGCCGGTCCAGTACATGACCGGATTGTCGATCCGCGAAATATCGAACCCGTCGGCCTTCAAATCGCTCTTCTGGTATTTGAACGTGCCGGTGGTCGCCGCGCTGCGGGAAAAGCGCAGGAAGACCGGGCGCGCATAGGGCGGCAGCTCGGCGTCCAGATGTTTCGCCAGCGCGTCCAGGTCCAGCTTCGTGTCGGCCACGATGGCGGCCATGCCGGCGCGGCCCTCATAGCCGGGCACCACGACGCCATAGACGATGGCTTCCTCGATCCCGGGGAAGACGGACAGCGCCTCTTCCACCTCGCCGGTCGCCACGTTCTCCGCCATCCAGCGGAACGTGTCGCCGACCCGGTCGACGAAATAGAAATAGCCCAGCTCGTCGCGCCGCATCAGGTCGCCGGTGCGGAACCAGGCGTCGCCCGGCCGGAACGCGCCGCGCAGGATTTTCTTCTCGGTCTCCGCCTTGTCGGAATAGCCCTCGAAGCGATAGCGCGGGTCGTTCTTGCGGATTTCCCCGATCGCCTCGCCGACCTCGCCCGGATCGGTGCGGATGCAGAACCCGTCCGCGCCGCGCACGGCCTCGCCGGTCTCCACGTCGTGGCGGATCAGCGCGACATTGAACAGCTTGCGCATATAGGACGGCACCCGGCCGATGGCGCCGGCCGGCCCGTCGATATTCATCAGCCCGACATTGCCCTCCGTCGCGCCATAGAATTCCACGATCTCCGCGATGCCGGAGCGCGCCTTCAGCCGCTTCCAGACATCGGCGCGCAGCCCGTTGCCCATGGCGATGCGGATGCCGTGATCGCTCTCGGCCTCGCCCGCCGGCTGCGCCATCAGGAATCGGCACAGCTCGCCGACATACATGAACATGGTCGCGCCAAATCTTTTGGCGTCGCGCCAGAAGCGGCTGGCGGAAAAATGCCGGCGCACGATCACCGCCCCGCCGGCCGAAAGCGCCGCGCCCACCCCGCACAGCCCGCCGGTGGCGTGATACATCGGCAGCACCATGATCATCCGGTCGTCGGGCCGCGCCTTCGCCGCCGCGGCGAACACGGTCAAATATCCCAGCGCCCGCGAATGGGTCATCCGCGCGACCTTGGGCAGGCCGGTCGTGCCGCTGGTGAACATGATCATGCACAGATCGCTGATCGTCAGGCCCTCCAGGCGCGACCGGTCCGGCGCCTGCGCCGGTGCGGATTTCAGCGCCCGGCCGAAATCGTGCACGCCCTTGTGCGGGCGGATCGCGCTCCAGATGTCCAGATTCGGCGCGGCGTGGCGCAGCGTCTCGACCAGCCCGTCCTCGGCGATGGCGCGCTTGGCGCCGCTGATCTCGATGCAATGCTCCAGGCTGTGGCCGGACAGCTGATAGTTCAGCAGCGCCGGAACCACGCCGATCTTGGTCAGCCCGTACCAGATGGCCAGGAATTCGGGCCGGTTCTGCATGAACAGGGCGACCACGTCGCCGCGCCGCAGCCCCAGCGCGAAGGCCCAGTTCGCCACCCGGTTGGCGTAGGCGTCCAGCTCCGCATAGGTCCAGCTCGCCCCGTCGTCGATCAGGGCGACATTGCCCGGCCAGCGCGCGCAGGATTCGGCCAGATGGTCGGGGACCAGCCGTTTGGGATGGCGCGCCACCGCCTGATAGCGGCGCAGCACGCGCAGCATCCCGGTGACATAGTCGAACTCGCGGGCGAGGGCGCCGAAAAAGCTCATGGGCGCGTTCCGGCCGCTCCTTTCCTTGCGCTCAGAGGATCTCCGTCAGGAAGTCTTCCATCGCCTTCCAGGACAGATTCGCGGCGCGCTCATTATAGACCGTGCCGAAATCCGGATCGTTGGCGGCCGGGTTGGTGAAGGCGTGCATGGTGTGGCCGAAGGCGTGCAGGCGCCAGTCCGCCTTCGCCGCCGTCATCTCCTCGGTGATGCTCAGCACCGATTCCGGCGGCGCCATCGGGTCGTCCCAGCCGTGCAGGATCAGAACCTTGGCGGGAATCGTCTCCGCCTTGCCGACATCGGGCTTGTGGAACAGGCCGTGGAAGCTGACCACGCCTCTCAAATCCGTCCCGATCCGCGCCAGGTCCAGCACGCACAGCCCGCCGAAACAGAATCCGATCGCCGCCGCCGCGTGCGCCGCCGGCGCCTGGGCGCGCGCGACCTCCAGCGACGCCGTCATGCGGCTCTGCAGCTTGGCGCGGTCTTCCAGGAAGGGCGTCATCAGCGCCCGGTTCTCGTCGCGGTCCTTGCCGGTGCGGCCGAACAGATCCAGCGCGAAGGCGGTATAGCCGAGGCCCGCGATATATTTCGCGATCTCGCGCTCCTGATCGGTCTGACCGCCCCAGGCGTGGCTGACCAGGACCAGCGGGCGCGGCTCGCCCGCCGCGTCGTCCCAGGCCAGGAAGCCGTTCAGGGAATCGCCCGCGTGCTCATAGGGCACGGTGGAGGTCTTGATGGTCATGGTGCGTCGCTCCCTGGCGCTGCTTTGCGGATTTTCGCCCATTGTGAGCCATCGGGCGGCGCGGCGAAACCGGGAGCGGGGGAGGGGGCCAGCGGACAAAAAAGAAACGGCCCCCGAAGGGGCCGTAAGAAGATTAGTCGCTAACCGACAACGGGATACCCCGTAGTCCCGTTCAGTATACAAATCTGTTGCACGGGGGCAAGCACGGAGTCCGGCGCAGAGTCCGGCGCGGCTCAGCCGGCGATCAGGATCGCCCGGAAATCCGAGACATTCGTGCCGGTCAGGCCGGTGTCGACCAGATCGCCCAGATCGGCGAACAGGCCGGCGGCGTCGTTGGCGGCCAGCGCCGCCTGGGCGCTGCGGCCCAGCGTCTGCGCCCGCTCCAGCGTGTCGGGGCCGATCATCGCGCCGGCGACCTGCGAATTGCCGTCCCAGCCGTCGGTGTCCGCCGACAGGGCCCAGATCCCCTCCGCGCCTTCCAGCGCCAGCGCCAGGGCCAGCGCATATTCGCTGTTCGGCCCGCCGCGTCCCTCGCCGGTGACCGTCACGGTCAGCTCCCCTCCGGACAGCAGCACCATCGGCCCGTCCCCGGCATTGCGATGGCGCAGGGCCAGCGCGGCGTGCTCGCGCGCCACGTCCCGCGCGTCGCCTTCCACATGCTCGCCCAGCACCACGACCTTCAGCCCGGCCTCCTGCGCGGCCTTTTCCGCCGCCTGAAGGGCGTCGCCCGCCCGCGCGATCAGTACGGTCTCGGCCCGGTCGGATTTCTCGGTCCCCGCCGCCGGGGCGCAGGGGCCGGAGGCGATCAGCGCCGGATCGTCGTGCGGCACGTCGGAAATCGCGAAGGCCAGCGTGCGCGCCGGCCATGCCGCGCGGGCCAGACCGCCGCCCTTGATCCGCGACACCCGCGCCCGCGCCGCGTTGATTTCGGAGATCGGCGCCCCGTTGGCCAGCAGCCGGCGCGTCATCTGCTGCTTCTCGGCCAGGCTCACGCCCTCGGTCGGGGCGCACCAGACCGCCGATCCGCCGCCCGAAATCAGGCCGATCAGCAAATCGCCTTCGCCCAGTTGTTCGGCCGCGGCCAGCGCCCGTTCCGCCGCGATCCGGCTGGAATGGTCGGGCGTCGGGTGGGCGCCGTTGGTCACCTCGATCCAGCGCGTGTCCGCCTCGTATCCGGGCGGCACGGCGACCAGCCCCTCGATCGGCAGGTCGTTTTCGCCGGGCGCCCAGGCGTCTTCCAGCGCCTTGGCCATATAGGCGGAGGCCTTGCCGGCCCCCAGGACCAGCACGCGGCCCGATGCGGGGCGCGGCGGCAGATGCGGGGGAAGGGCGCGCGCGGGGGCGACGGCTTCAAGGCCGGCGTCCAGCAGGCGGCGCAGCGTATCTCGGGGGTTCTGGTCGGGGCGCATGGACATGATGACCGCGCCTCATACGCGGTCCGCGCCCGCGATGGAAATCCCCTAACGGGTTTCCAGTGCGGAGAAACGGTCGCCGCCCGCCGCGATCACCGACGCGCCCGCGCCCCGGGCCGCGTCCAGCGCCCCGCGCGCCGCGTCGTCCAGATCGCTTGCCTGGACCAGCAGGAAGAAGCCGTCCGGGTCCTGCGACAGGCGCGCCAGCGCCGTCTCGATCAGGGTCGCGGTGTCCGGCCGGTCCTCGAACACGCCCAGAACCTGACGCCCTTCGGGCAGGTTCAGCTGGCGATAGGCCGCCATGTCCCAGACCACGATTCCCGCCTCGCGGCGCCGGGCCAGCCAGGCGTTCGGCGCGCCCGCTTCGCCCAGAACCGCGCCGTCGCTGGCGAAGGCCAGGTCCGCGCCGCCATCCTGCAGCAGCGCGGCGGCCGCGCCGCAGGCCGCATCCGTCCCGGCGACCACGCCCACCGTCTTGCCGACCGCGGCGGCCAGCGCCGCCTGCGCGGCGGCGGCCTCGGCCGAACAGCCCGCGGCGCTGTCGATCACCAGAACCGCGCCGCGCGGCTGGGCGTCGGTGGAGGGGGCCAGGGCGAACGGGCCGGTCTGGACCGGCGCGCCGGCGAAAGCGGGCGCGGCGCACAACAGGGCGGCAAGCGGGAAAAGGACGCGAAGCATGGAAATCCGGGGGAAGAAAGAGGTGTGTCTCCTGCCCGAATATCTCGCTTTCGTGACACTTCTTCCGGCGGTTGCGTGACAGGTTTGTGTCGGTTCGGCGACGGGGCGGGAGGCCGCCTCAGCCCAGAACCAGCGGGGCCAGGACCAGCATCATCAGCGTGATGACCGGGATGGCGATGATGTCCAGCGCGAACCCGGCCCGGATCATCTGCGCCACAGTGACCCGCCCGCTCGCGAACACCACGGCGTTCGGCGGCGTCGCGACCGGCAGCATGAAGGCGCAGCTCGCCGCCATGCCCACCGGCACGGCGATCAGCGCCGGGTCTGCGCCGCTGGCGATGGACAGCGCGCCGAACACCGGCAGCAGGGCGGACACCGTGGCGACATTGCTCATCAGCTCGGTCGCGAACAGGACCAGCGTCACCAGCGCCCCGACCAGCAGGATCAGCGGCCAGCCGCCCGCCACGCCCATCACCCCGCCCAGCCAGGCGGCCAGGCCCGTCGCCTCGATCGAATAGGCCAGCGCCAGCCCGCCGCCGAACAGCAGGATCACCCCCCAGGGCAGGCGCACCGCGGTCTCCCAGTCCAGCAGGCGCGCCCCGCTCCGGTCCCCGGCGGGGATCAGGAACATCGCCACCGCCCCGATGATCGCGACGCCGGTGTCGGACAGCAAAGACAGGCCCGGAATCTGGTTCAGCAGCGGGCGCAGCATCCAGGCCGCCGCGACGCAGCCGAAGGCGATCAGCACCCGCCGCTCCGGCGCCGTCATCGGGCCCAGCGCGTCCAGATGCGCGCGCACCGTATCGGCCGCGGCGCTGGCGTCCGGCCCGGTTTTCACCCGGCGGGACAGCGCCAGCCAGGCCAGCGGAATCATCGCCCAGGTCAGCGGCGTGCCGACCAGCACCCATTGGGCGAAGCTGATCGGCGCGCCGTTATCGGCCAGCCAGCCCATGACCAGAAGATTGGTCGGCGTGCCGACCGGCGTGCCCATGCCGCCGATACTGGCCGCGTAGGCCAGGCCCAGCAGCAAGGCCGGGGCGTAGCCCGGCCCCGCCGCGCCGTCGTCCTCGGCGTCCATCGCCACCCGGATCGCGATCGGCGCCAGCATGATCGTCGTCGCGGTGTTGGAGATCCACATCGACAGGGCGGCGGCGGCGGCCATAAAGCCCAGCATCAGCGCCCCCGGATGCGCCCCGAACCGCACCGCGATATTCAGCGCGATGCGCGCATGCAGGCGCCAGCGCTCGATCGCCATGGCGATGATGAAGCCGCCCAGGAACAGGAACACGGTCGGCTCTGCGTAGTGGGACGCCGTCTCCGCCATCGGCAGCGCGCCGGACAGCGGCAGGATCACCAGCGGCAGCAGCGCGGTGACCGGAATCGGAATCGCCTCGGTCGCCCACCACACCGCCATCAGCGCGGCCAGCGAGACCACGATCCAGGCCTCGCGCGTCAGGCCCTCGGGGACGGGGACAAGCTGCAGCGCCAGCGCCGCGCCCAGGCCCAGCCACAGGCCGGCCCGCGCCGCGCGCCCCGCCGGTTCGCGTTTTCCCCCATCCATGGCGGCAGTCTAGCCCGGCGCGCAGCCGCGCTTAAGCGGGCAGAAGGTCTTTCAGCGCGCCGGCCAGATGATGCGGCTCGAACGGCTTTTCCAGCGTCGGGTTGGACGCCCATTCCTCGGGCAGGCCGCTGGCCCCGTATCCCGTCAGGAACAGCAGCGGCACCCCGCGGTCGCGCAGGATTTCCGCCGCCGGGAAGGATTTGGAGTCGCCCAGATTCACGTCCAGCAGGGCGGCGTCCAGCGCCTCGTCCCGCGCCAGCTCCAGCGCCTGCTCCAGCCGCATGGCCGGGCCGACGGGCTCGTGGCCCTGGTCGGTGACCAGATCCTCAAGATAGAGGGCGATCATCATTTCATCCTCGACGATGAGAATACGTCGGGCGGCCTCGGTCATCGGGGCGTTTTCCTGTCTACATGCAGCAGCGGGGCGTCGATGGTGCACCATAGGCCCTCGGGGCGATAGTCCATATCCACCCGTGCGTTAAGCTGACCGGCCAGACCCTGCTGGATCAGCCGCGTGCCGAAGCCGGTGCCGCTCGGCGGGCTCACCTGCGGCCCGCCGCTTTCCCGCCAGGTCAGGCGCAGGCGGCGCATCTGCGGGGTCGTGTACCAGTCCCATTCGATCGCGACCCTGCCCTCGTCGCTGGACAGCGCGCCGTATTTCATCGCGTTGGTCGCCAGCTCGTGCAGCGCCATGGACAGCGCCAGCGCCTTCAGCGGGGAGATGCGCACGAACGGTCCGGACACCGCGAACCGGTCGCTCTGGTGCTCGCGATAGGGGGCGATGGCGCTGCGCACCATCTCCTCCATCTCCGCGCCTTCCCAGTTCTCGGCGGTCAGGATGTCGTGCGCCTTGGCCAGCGCCACCAGCCGGCTGCTCAGCGCCTCGCGCGCCGCGGGCAGGGAGGCCGCCCCGGCCAGCGTGCGCGCCGCCACGGCCTGCACGGTGGCCAGCGTGTTCTTCACCCGGTGGTTCAGCTCGTTGATCAGCAAATGCTGGTTATGTTCGGCGTCCTTGCGGTCGGTGATGTCCAGCACCGTGCCCGCGAACCGCAACGGCCGGCCGCTGTCGTCGGTCAGGGTCCGTCCCGACGCGGCGATCCAGCGCTCCTGTCCGGTCGCGGCGTCAATCACGCGGTATTCGATGTCATAGGGCCGCATTACGCCGTCGTCGGTCGCGTCGTCCACCGCCCGGCGCACCCGGTCCAGATCCTCAGGGTGGATCAGCGAATAGAACCGCTCCAGGCTCATCTCGGCGTCCGGGGGCAGCCCGAAATTGGCCTTGCACTGCTCGTCCCACAGCAGGACGCCGGTCGCCAGGTTCAGGTCCCAGGAGCCGACGCCGGAGGCCTCGGTGGCCAGGCGCCGGCGCTCCTCGGTCTCGCGCAGCGCGGCCTCGGCGGACAGGGTCTCGGTGACGTCGGTATTGGTGCCGAACCAGCGCACGACGTTTCCGGACTCGTCCCGGATCGGCATGGCGCGCGACAGGAACCAGCGGAATTTCCCGTCCTTCCCGCGCAGGGGAAAGGTGTCCTCCCAAGGCTCGCCCCGGGCCACGGCGCTGGAGAAGATTTCGACGACCCGGTCGACATGGTCGGGATGGTGGACGGACTTCCAGCCCCACCCCTCCATCTGTTCCAGCGTCGTGCCGGTATAGTCGTACCAGCGCTTGTTGTACCAGAAGATCCAGCCCGACTGGTCGGCCATCCAGGCCAGCTGCGGGATGTTGTCCGCCATGATGCGGAAATGTTCGGCCTCCGCCTCCGGCACCGCATGCGCCGCCGGCGCGGCGCCCTCGCTGGCGGTCAGCGTGCGGATCGTGTCGGCCAGGCGCGCATTCTCGGCCTCCAGCGCGCGCAGGCGCGCCTCTCCGGGCGCGTTCGGTCTGTCCAGCAGATTGTCCTGGCGGCCCTCAGCTGCCATCCATCCTCGCCCCTGCCGGCTGCTGTCATGCGCCGGTCGCCCCGTCCGACCGGCAATTTGCATAAAACCGGTTAACCTGCAGAACGCGCAAAGGGTTGGAGGGTTTCACGCTCCGGACGCGAATCCGCGATACTGGGGTCCATGAGTGCACGCACAGGACATATCCGGGTCGGAATCGGGGGCTGGACCTTCGCCCCCTGGCGGGACGGTACCTTCTATCCCGAGGGCCTGACCCAGAAGCGGGAGCTGGAATTCGCCTCCCGCGCCCTGACCTCGATCGAGATCAACGGCACCTATTACGGCTCCCAGAAACCGGCCAGCTTCCGCAAATGGCGGGACGAGACGCCGGAGGGCTTCGTCTTCGCCGTCAAAGGGCCCCGCTTCGCCACCAACCGGCGGGAACTGGCCCAGGCCGGCGAATCCGTCGACCGCTTCTTCGCCAGCGGCGTGACGGAGCTGGGCGACAAGCTCGGCCCCATCAACTGGCAGTTCGCGCCGACCAAGAAATTCGACGCGGACGACATGGCCGCCTTTCTGGAGCTGCTGCCGAAGACCGTGGACGGCGTGACCGTCCGCCACGCGCTGGAGGTCCGGCACGACAGCTTTGCCGACCCGGCTTTCGTCGCGCTCGCCCGCAAGCATGGCGCGGCCATCGTCATGGCGGGGGACAGCAAATATCCCCAGATCGCGGACGCCACGGCGGACTTCGTCTACGCCCGGATCATGGGCACGCAGGAGCGCTATAAAGCCGGCTACGCGCCGAAGGCGCTGGACGACTGGGCCGCGCGCGCCAGAAGCTGGGCCGGCGGCCACACGCCCTCGGATCTGCAGACGGTCGGCAAACCCGTCGCGGCGAAATCGCGCGACGTCTTTCTCTACGTCATCAGCGGCTGCAAGGCCGCCAATCCCGCCGCGGCGATGGCGCTGATCGAGCGGGTGGGGTGAGGGCGCGCTACAGTGCGACGCCCAGATAGGCGGCGATGGTGATCAAAGACAGGATGGTGGAGATCAGGATGGTGCGGGACGTGACGTCCGCCTCCCGCCCATAGAATTCGGCCAGCATGAACGGCCCGGTCCCGGTCGGCAGGGCGGCCAGCAGCACCGCGGCGTGCACCGCGAAGGGCGGCAGGCGGAAGACCAGCGCCGCCAGGACCCAGGTGATCGCCGGCTGCGCCAGCAGTTTCAGCCCGACCAGAAGCGCCGTCCCGCCATGCGTCCCCGCGCCGCTGGCGCGCTTCTCGCCCAGGAACAGGCCCAGCGCGACCAGCGCGCAGGGCGACGCCGCCCCGCCCAGCAGCGTCAGGAAGCTCTGCGCCGGCGCGGGCACGGCAAAGCCCGCCAGCGGAAACGCCGCGCCCAGCACCGGCGCGGCGACCAGCGGATTGCGGGCCAGCGACAGCGCCACCTTGCCGATCAGCCGGTGCGGTCGCGTTTCGGCCTGCAGCCCGATTTCGGCCAGCACGATGGCCGCGGCGAACACGACGCAGACCGTGATCACCGTGGCGATCAGGGTCAGCGGCATCGCCGCCTCGCCCAGCACCGCGGCCAGCAGCGGAAAGCCCATATAGCCGGTATTGGGATAGGCCCCGTTCAGCCCGTCGATCGCCGAGTCGGCCAGCGGCCGCGGCCCGCGCAGCCGCAGGACCACCGTGACCGCAAACACGGCGGCCGCGCCCAGGCCGAAGGCCGCGACGAAGCCCGGCCGCCAGATCTCCGCCCAGTCCGCATTGGCGATGATGTCGAACAGCAGCGCCGGCAGGGCCAGCCAGACCACGAACCGGCTCAGCTCGCTGGTCGCCGCCGGGCCCAGAATCCCGACGCGCCGCGCCAGCCAACCGGCCAGGATCAGCGCAAAGACAGGCAGCACGAGGGCCAGGATGGACAGCATGATTCCTGATCGGGGCGCCCTGGTCCGGGCGGATGGGACGATCCGCCGCCGCGGCGCGGCGAATCCTGGTACGGGTGGCCGGACTCGAACCGGCAAGTTCTTGCGAACGGGGGATTTTGAATCCCCTGCGTCTACCAATTCCGCCACACCCGCAGACTGCGCGGGGACCATAGTTTGGGCGCGGGCCCGGTCAATCTGCGGCGCTGCCCCCGGCCTGCGGAAGCGGCGATTTATCGCCTTCGCCAAATCCGCCTTGCATGGTTAGAGTGCGCGCCATGACAAGGCGCGGACTCACCCCCGCACGGGCTGCGGCGCTCTGCCTGGCGGCGAGCGCCGTTTTGCTGGTTGCGGTCCATATCTTCGACGCATTCGGCTACGTCCCCTGTCCCCTCTGCCTGCATCAGAGGGAGGTTCACTGGCTCGCTCTGGCCGTCGCCGCCGCCGCGCTGCTGCTGACCACCCGGCCCACCACCTCCGGATTCGCCCGGATCGCGGTCATCGCGCTGGCCGTCGTCTATCTCGGCAGCGCCGCGCTGGCGGGCTATCACGCGGGCGTCGAGTATCACTGGTGGCCCGCGCCGCCCTGCGAGGCCGGCGGCGGGGTCATCAACAGCGCCGACCTGCTGGAATCGCTGTCGCGGCCCAGCCGCGCCGTGCCCTGCGACGAGGCGGCCTGGACGCTCTTCGGCGTGTCGCTGGCGGGCTATAATTTCCTGGCGTCGCTGCTGCTGGCGGCGGTCGCCGCCGGCGGCGCGCTGTCGCGCCGGCGCGGAAAATTCTTCCACTGAGGCCGGAGCGCACGCCGCCGATGACCACGCCCCCGACCAACCCGCGCCCCCGCGCCCCCGGCGATTCCCGCCGCGCGCAGCGGATTGCGGAGATGATCCGCGTCGACCACGCCGGGGAATATGGCGCGGTCGCGATCTATCGGGGCCAGCGCGCGGTGCTCGGCCGCGCCGCCGCCACGCGCCGCGCCGCCGCCGAGATCGCGCAGATGGAGGCGCAGGAGCAGGAGCATCTGGACGCCTTCGATACGCTGATCGCCCAGCGCCGCGTCCGCCCGACGGCGCTGGCGCCGGTCTGGGACGCCGCCGGCTTCGCTCTCGGGGCCGCCACCGCCCTGATCGGGGAAAAGGCCGCCCACGCCTGCACCGAAGCGGTGGAGGAGGTGATCGAGCAGCATTACGCCGCCCAGATCGTGGAGCTGGAGGCCGATGGCGCGGAGCCGGAGCTGACCGCCGCCTTCACGAAATTCCGCGAGGAAGAGCTGGAGCACCGCGACACCGCCATCGCCGAAGGATCGCGGGAGGCGCCCGGCTACGGCCTGCTGACCGGCCTGATCAAGGCCGGCTGCCGCGCCGCCATCAGGATCAGCGAAAAAGTCTGATTTTCTGCGGCGTGCGGCGGCGCGCCTAGCGCCCGAACAGCCGCGCCCCGCCGGCCACCCGCTCCCGCCACAGCAGCAAAGTCGGGGTCACCAGCAATTCCATCGCCATTGGCAACAGGGTCTCGGTCTCCGGCTTCGGATTCAGGATGAAGCCGTACAGCCGCGCCAGCCCGCCCGCGATCACCAGCGCGCACAGGATGCGGAACCGCGCGCCCTTGCGGTGGATGCCCGGAACCGCGCTCCAGAAGCCCAGCCCGATGGCTAGAAGCAGTCCGGACAGATAGCGGACATGGCCGTCCCCGGCCGCGCTCAGATCGGACTCGCCGGACAGGAAATCCTGTCCCGTCAGGACGCCCAGAAGGCCGGCGCCCACGGGCACGATTGCGGCGATCGACACGGCCAGCTGCAGCGCGCTGCGCTCGGCGGCCGCGCGTCCCGCCACGGCCTCAGGCCGCCTTTCGCCGGAACATGGTGCATCCGACCGACTGGGCGTTGGCGTAGGCGTCGGTCTTCTGCACCTCGACGGTGGCGGCCAGCGCCTTCTCCGGCTCCAGCGCCAGGGTCAGCACCGCCTCGCACAGCGTCTCCTGCAGGTTGAAGTGACGCTCCTCGATCATCTTCTCGATGTTCGTGCGCAGATAGTCATAGTCCAGAACTTGCCCGATTCGGTCCGTGCGGTCCCAGCTCAGGTTCGCGAAAACGGTGACCGAGACATGGATCGTCTGGCGGCGTTCGCGTTCATAGTCGTAGATGCCGATGCTGGCCTCCACGCACAGATCCTCCAGACGGTAGACGACGATCTCGCCCTCCACCGCGCCGGACAGCGCCTGCTCGATCAGGCTGCGCGGGCTGCTCATTCGTCCATGTCCTTTTCTGTCACGTCCTTTTCTGTGGCTTTGTACAGAACGTCGCTGCGCATCGCGTCCAGATGCTGTCCGCCGTCCACGGTGATCGTCTCGCCCGTCATGCTGGGCGTATCCAGGATAAAGCGCACCGCGCGCACGATGTCCTCCGGCGTGGCGCCGCCACGCATCGGGTTCATGCGGTGCGCGGCGTGGAATTCCTTCTCGCTCTGCCCCTTCACCGGCAGCGTCACGCCCGGCGCCACCGCGTTCACCCGCACGCGCGGGGCCAGCGCCATGGCCATCGTCTCGGTCGCCCCCAGCAGGGCGTATTTCGACAGCGTGTAGGAAAAGAAGTCGGGGTTCAGGTTGAACAGCTTCTGGTCCAGCAGGTTGACGACACAGCCCGAATTGCGGCCGGCGTGAAATTTCGCCATGGCGGAGGCCAGCAGCACCGGCGCCATCAGATTGATCTTCAGATTGCGCATCAGGCTGTCGGCCGTGACGTCCTCGGGCCGGTCCGGCTCGAAGATGGAGGCCGAATTGATCAGCGCGTCGATCCGCCCCTGCGCCCGCAGGAAGCCTTTCACGCCATGCGAATCCTCAAGATCGAACGCCGCGGTCCGGCCGCCGGTCCGCTCCGCCAGATGCTCGGCCTCGTCGCGCGAGCGGTTATAGTGAATCACCAGCGACCAGCCGTCTTCGGCCAGCGCTTCTGCGATCGCCCGGCCCAGACGCTTGCCAGCGCCGGTCACGAGGGCGACTTTCCGGGTCATGCCTAACCTCTCCGACCGTTCCGGGGGCGCCGCCGCTAATGGCGGAAACGGCGCCGCCGCACAAGACGAGGACGCCGCGCCCAAGGACTCGGCGACGAAGGGCGTGCGCCGGCCGGAGCCGGGCGACATGGGCCTGGGCAGCGACATGCCGGGCGTGGACGCCGGCCCGACCCTGCGCGGCGTGGCGCTGATCGCCGACCAGGTGAAGCGCCTGCCGGGCAAGCCCGGCGTCTACCGCATGATGGGGGAGGGGGAGGAGGTCCTCTATGTCGGCAAGGCGCGCGACCTGAAAAAGCGCGTCACCTCCTACGCCAAGTCCGGCGGCCACACGAACCGCATCGCCGCGATGATCCGCGCCACGTGGTCCATGGAGTTCGTCGTCACCGCGACGGAGACCGAGGCCCTGCTGCTGGAGGCGAACCTCATCAAGCGGCTGAAGCCGCGCTACAACGTCACGCTCCGCGACGACAAATCCTATCCCTATATCTTGCTGCGCCGGGACCATGACGCGCCGCAGGTGCTGAAGCATCGCGGCGCGCGCAGCATCACGGGCGATTATTTCGGCCCCTTCGCCAGCGCCGGCGCCGTCAACGCCACGCTGAACACGCTGCAGAAGGCCTTCCTTCTCAGAACGTGCTCGGACAGCGTCTATGACAGCCGCACCCGCCCCTGCATGCTGCACCAGATCAAGCGCTGCAGCGCGCCCTGCGTCGGCGAAATCTCCACCGAAGACTACGCCGTGCTGGTGCGGGAGGCGGAGGATTTCCTCTCCGGCCGCTCCGATACGCTGCTGAAGCGGCTGCAAAAGGAAATGGCCGCCGCGTCGGAGCGGATGGATTTCGAAACCGCCGCCGCGGTGCGCGACCGGATCCGGGCGCTGAGCGCGGTCAGCGAGACCCAGGGCGTGAACCCCGAAGGCGTTGCCGAGGCGGACGTCGTGGCCGTCGCCGCCGAAGGCGGGCGCTCCTGCGTCCAGGTCTTCTTCTTCCGCGCCGGCCAGAACTGGGGCAATCGCAGCTTCTTCCCGCATCACGACAAGGACGCGGAGGCGGGCGACATCCTCGCCGCCTTCCTCGCCCAGTTCTATGACGACAAGCCCGCGCCGAAACAGGTCCTGGTCAATGTCGATTTCGAGGAACGGGAATTGCTGGCCGAAGCGCTGACCCTGCGCGCCGGCCAGCGGGTGGAGGTGCGTGCCCCCGCCCGCGGCGCCAAGCGCGGCCTGGTCGGCCAGGCGGAGACGAACGCCCGCGAGGCGCTGCGCCGGAAAATGGCCGAAGGCGCGGCCCAGGCGAAAATCCTGGCCGCGGTGGCCGAGACCTTCAGCCTGGACGCCCCGCCGGAGCGGGTGGAGGTGTTCGACAACTCCCACATCATGGGCACGAACGCGCTGGGCGCGATGATCGTCTCGGGGCCCGAGGGCTTCCTCAAGAACCAGTACCGCAAGTTCAACATCAAGTCGGAGACGCTGACCCCCGGCGACGACTACGCGATGATGCGCGAGGTCCTGTCCCGCCGCTACGGCCGCCTGGCCAAGGAACTGGAGAAAGGGGACGCGGCCGCCCGCCCCGACCTCGTCCTGGTCGACGGCGGCAAGGGCCAGCTGTCGGAGGCCGAGGCGGTGATGGCCGATCTGGGTCTCAGCGACATTCCGCTGGTCGGCGTCGCCAAGGGGCCGGATCGCAATGCGGGGCGGGAGGTCTTCTATATTCCGGGCCGCGAGCCGATCCGCCTGCCGCCGGCCAATCCGGTGCTCTATTACGTCCAGCGCCTGCGGGACGAGGCGCACCGCTTCGCCATCGGCGCGCACCGCGCAAAGCGTGCGGCGGCCGCAAAACAGAACCCGCTGGACGAAATTCCGGGCGTGGGGCCGGAGCGGAAACGCGCCCTGCTCGCCCGCTTCGGCAGCGCCCGGGGCGTCAGCCGCGCCGCGCTGGCGGACCTTGAACGGACCGAGGGCGTTTCAACCGCCTTGGCGAGGAAGATTTATGACTGGTTCCACGACGGCGCCTGACGGCTTTCGCCGGCAGGTCCCCACGCTTCTCACCGCTCTGCGGATCGCGCTCACTTTGCCGGTGGCGCTGTTCATCGTGATGGATACGGCCTGGGCGGGGATCGCCGCCTTTGTGCTGTTTATCGCGGCGGCGGCGCTGGACTATTTCGACGGCAAGCTGGCGCGCGCCTGGAACGCGGTGACCGAATTCGGCCGGGCGCTGGACCCGGTGGCCGACAAGGTGCTGGTCGCCGGCGTCCTGCTGGCGCTGGCGGTCGACGGCCTGCTGCTCGCCTCGCTGCTGTTGCCTGCGGTCGTCATTGTCGGGCGCGACTTCCTGATCTGCGGCATGCGCGAATTCGCCGCCGACCAGCGCCGCACCCTGCATGTCAGCAAGCTCGCCAAATGGAAAACCACGGCCGAACTCGCCGCGATCGGCTTCCTTCTCGCCGCGCCGGGCCTGGGTCCGCTCACCGGCGCCGCGGCGCCCGGCCTGTTCCGCACCGGCGCCGTCCTCCTCTGGATCGCCGCCGCGCTCTCGGCCTGGACGGGCGCGGCCTATGTGAAATCGGTGCTGCCCGCGCCAAAGGGGCGCGGCCCGGTCGACTACGACTAGGCCTCGGTTCTTTCGGCCTTAGTCCTTCGACTTGTGCTCGGGTTTGCCCTTGCGCTTGGTCTCGGCGAAATCCTCCAGCTCGGACTCGCTCATCGAGTCGTACATCGACTTCGATGCGCCTTTCAGCTCGGAGACCTTGGTGTCGCCGCGCTTGGCGGACAGGGCCGCCCCGGCGGCTTTCTGCTGGGCTGCGGATTTGGCGGGCATGGTCGCCTCCATTTCTTCTCATCCGACGTCCAGAAAACGCCGGTCCCGCCGGCGCCGTTCCTGTGGCTCTGCATGATGCCGATCATGAGCATCGTTCTTGTTATGTTCTCGGCATAGGACTATCATCCTATGGATGGCCGAGCATGAGCGCCCCTGTCTGACCCCCGATACGCTGCCGGAGGCGCTGCGCCCCGGCGGCCGCGGCGCGCGCTCCAATATCGCCGGAAGGTTCGAGCCGGACGCGCGACAGATCTTCCATGACGGCTGGGACAGCGGCGACGAACCCAAACGCCTGCGCACCATCCTGACGCCGGACCACCCCAAAAGCATCGTCAGCACGAACAATTCGCCGGACATTTCCTTCGACCGCTCGATCAATCCCTATCAGGGCTGCGAGCACGGCTGCATCTATTGCTACGCCCGGCCCAGCCACGCCTATTGGGGCTTGTCGCCGGGGCTGGATTTCGAATCCCGCATCTTCTTCAAGCCGGACGCCGCGAAACTGCTGGAGGCCGCGTTCGCCCGCCCGCGCTACCGGCCCGTGCCCATCGTCATCGGCGGCAATACCGACCCCTACCAGCCGGCGGAGCGGGACAAGGAGATCACGCGCGGCCTGCTGAAAGTCTTCCTGAAGCACCGCCACCCGGTCCTGCTGATCACCAAGAACGCGCTGATCGTCCGCGATCTGGATTTGCTGGCCCCGCTTGCCGCCCAGGGCCTGGTGCGCGCGGCGGTCAGCGTCACCACGCTGGACCGCAAGCTGGCGCGGGATATGGAGCCGCGCGCCGCCACGCCGGAGCGCCGCCTCTGGGCCATCGAACAGCTCTCAAAAGCTGGCGTCCCCGTCACCATCATGACCGCCCCGATCGTGCCCGGCCTGACGGAGCATGAGATCGAGGCGTTGCTGGAGCGCGGGGCGGCCGCCGGCGCCTTGTCCGCCGCCTATGTCCTGCTGCGCCTGCCGATGGAGATCGCGCCGCTGTTCAAGGAATGGCTGGCGACCACCCGGCCGGACGCCGCCGCCCGCGTCATGTCGCTGATGCGCCAGAGCCGGGGCGGGCGGGACTACGACTCCGACTGGGGCGCGCGCCAGCGCGGAACCGGCCCGATGGCCCAGCTCATCTCCCGCCGCTTCCACGCCGCCTGCCGGCGCCTCGGCCTCAATAAAGAGCGCACGGCCGTGCGCACCGATTTGTTCGTGAAACCCGCCGACACGATCCAGCCCAGCCTGTTCTGACCGCGCCGTCCCGACTACCGTCTCTGCGGGCGGAGAAACGGAAGGGACGATCATGCGCATAGTCACCGCCCTGCTGGCGGCCTGCCCCGCGTTTCCGGCCGCGCCCGCCGCTGCGCAGGATGACGCGGCGATCGACGAGGTCCGCGCCGCCTGGGACGCCTGCGTCGAGACCCAGCAGATGTTTTTCGATGGCTGGACCGGCTGGCGCCGCCTGCATGACGGCGGCTATGGCGAGTTCTTCGAATTCACCGATGGCGGCTTCGAACAGCCCGCGGTCCTGAACCGCACCGTCTTCATCGACGGGCTGGTGGAGATCGCGGAGACCTCCTGTTTCCGCGCCGACGGCAGCCTCGCCTTCATCCTGATCGGCATGGCCTCGCCGAACATGGCCCAGGGCTATGACGCGCCGTCCCTGACGCGCGAGGGGCGGGTTTATGTCGCGCCGGATGGGGCGGTGCTGCGCGTGCTGGACCAGACGATGGAGCAGGGGCGGGAGGTGGCGCCCGATCCGGACCGGTACATGCTGGCCCGGCCGTGCCAGCCGGCCGAGCATTATCCGGCGGCGGACGACGTGCGGCGGCGCATCGATTCGGTTCTGGGCGATCTGATGGGCGATCATCCGGACTACACGCCCGCCGAACTGGACTGGTGCGGGCTCGCCGCCGGGGCGGATTAGGAACGCCGCCGCGCGGCGCATAGACTTCGTGCGAGCACGGGGAAAGCGGCGAAAGCGGGGAGCGGGCATGGCGAAGGCAAAGGGCGTTCTGGCGGGCTATTTCGGCGCGACGCTGTGGAAGCGCGTGCTGGTCGGGCTGGCGCTCGGCGTCGCGCTGGGCCTGATCCTGCGGCTTGCCCTCGGCGCCGACACGGCCACGGCCTTGACCACGACCTGGTTCCGCCCGTTCGGCGACGCCTTCGTCCAGCTCATTCGCATGCTGGTCGTGCCGCTGGTCTTCACCACGCTGGCCGCCGGCGTGCTGGCGATGGGGGAGCCGGCCAAGCTCGGCGGCATCGGCCTGCGCGCCATCGGGGCCTATCTGGTCACCACCCTGTTCGCCGTGGTCATCGGCCTGGTCATGGGCGCGGTCCTGCGGCCGGGCGCGGGCGTCGACTTCACCGGCGTCGCCCCGGCGGCGCTGGCGGGCGAGGCGCCGACGGTGGCCGAGCGCCTGATAGCCATCATCCCGGCCAATCCGTTCGCCGCGCTGGCCAGCGGCGACATCCTGGCCGTCATTTTCTTCGCCATCCTGCTCGGCGTCGCCCTGCTGGTGATGCGCCAGGCCGCCAAACCCGTCGCCGACGTGATCACCGCCGGGGCAGAGGTGATGCTGAAAATCACCCACTGGGTGATGGAGCTCGCGCCCGTCGGCGTCTTCTTCCTGATGACCTGGCTGGCCGCGACGCAGGGCCTGTCCACCTTCACCTCGCTCGCCCTGCTGGCGGCGTGCGTCTATCTCGGCTGCCTGATCCATATCGGGCTGGTCTATGGCGGGCTGGTGCGGCTGGTTCTGCGCCTGCCGCTGCGCCAGTTCTTCCGCGGCATGTTCGACGCGCAGGCGGTGGCCTATTCCACCTCGTCCAGCTCCGCGACCCTGCCGGTCACGATCTCCTGCGCGCGGGACAATCTGGGCGTGCCGAACGCCATCGCCGGCTCCGTCCTGCCGCTGGGCGCGACCATCAATATGGATGGCACCTCGCTCTATCTGGGGGTGCTGGCCCTGTTCGCGGCACAGGCCTTCGGCCTCGATCTCAGCCTCGCCGACTATGCGCTGGTCGCCATGACCGCGACCCTGGCCAGCATCGGCGCGGCCGGCATCCCGTCCGCCTCCCTGTTCCTGCTGGCCACGGTCCTGTCCACGATCGGCGCAACGCCGGAGCAGACGGCCCTCATGGTCGGCTTCATCCTGCCCTTCGACCGTCCGCTGGACATGATGCGCACGCTCACCAACGTCACCGGCGACGGCGCGGTCTCCGTCGCCGTCGCCAAATGGGAAGGGGAGCTGGACGAGAAGACCTACCGCCACGACGCGGTGGTGTAGCCGCCGAGTCGCGAGGGATTACTGCTCGAATTTCCCCGCCGGGTACCGTGCCGCGGTATTATGAAAGCTGGTCTCTTTGCGATTCTCGCGTCGCAGCTTTTTTTTCTTTGATCATCGAGCGCGCGATGGAGTGAAAGACATGGATTTGTCAGAAATTCGGGATTTCTCCCGCCGTGCTGGCTCGGCGGCTGATGCGTTTCGAAGTCTCGACGAGTTCGGAGTTGCCGGACAGCTTCGCCGCGAAGCCGAACGGCACGCGATGATAGACCCCACCGGCTTGAGGGCCATCGCATTGGGAATGAGCTCTGCGGCGGAAGTGGCGGAGGCGCATTTCCGTGCAACCGACCTCGCCTACCATGCGCGCGAAGCGCTGCAGCAGGCTTGGATGACTGATCCGGCCTATCAGGCGCGCAAAGCGCTGGATTGGATGCGAGTGACCGATCCTGCCGGCCAGTTAAGAACGACCACTGAAATATTGTTCGCAGCGCAACAGGCGGCGTTTCGATTCCGCGAAATGGGGCCTGACAACGTCATTTCGTCCATATCGCGTTTTCATACGCTGGATTTGCATGGGTTTGATCATTTGGTCGGCCAGTTGCCGACGATGGATGCCATGGCCCCGGCTGATTTGTTCGGGGCTATACGCAGTGTTGTAGATCAACAGCAGGCATTCAGAAGAGCGATCGCCGACATTGGGCCAATCCGTCAGCCGCAGAGTGATCGACTGTTCAATGTCCATGAGGCCATCGCGGGAAGGCTTGAACTACTCGAAGAAGCCGTTGTGAGACTCGCCGATGAGGCGAGAGAGGCTAGGGCGGGGCAGCAGGAAGCCGACCGCCGGCAGCGGAAATCGAACTCCTTACAGTTTCACATGACGACGGCCGGGCTGCTCCTAGGGGCCGCATCGCTAATCGTTACAATAGCTCCGCCGAAAGATGAGCCCGTTGCGGCCCCTCGGAGTCGGATTGAGCCGCAGCTTAACACCCCCGAAATCGACCTGCGTGGGCAGCTTTGGCGCGTAACTAAGACGACATCGGTGATGGACAATCCCTCGGGAGCTTTTCTTGGCGTGATCTTTCGGGGGCAGGACGTGACGATTCGTGAAATGAGTGCACCGTGGGCTTGCGTTGCTTGGGTTGACTTCCTCAGTGGAAAGGAAAGGACCGGCTGGGTGCAGCGCGCTCACGTTGAGCTGGTCCCGTCCTCCAACATGCCAGAAGCCGACTAGGCCGCCTTCGCCGCCTCGTCCGACAGGCGCAGCGGCAGTTTCAGATAGCGCACGCCGTTATCCTCGGCCTCCGCGAAATGCCCGGCGCGGATATTGGTCTGGATCGAGGGCAGCAGCAGGTGCGGCGCGGCCAGCGTCTTGTCCCGCGCCTCCCGCATCGCCACGAACGCGTCCTCGCTGACGCCGTCATGCACGTGTGTGTTGGCGCGTTTCTCCTCGCCGACCGTGGTTTCCCACACATACTGGTCCCGGCCTTCCGGCAGATAGTCGTGGCACAGATAGATCCGCGTCTCGTCCGGCCGGCTCAGCAGCTTGCGGATGGAGCGGTACAGCGTGCGCGCGTCGCCGCCGGGGAAATCCGCCCGCGCGGTGCCGTAATCCGGCGCGAAGATCGTGTCGCCCACGAACGCCGCCTCGCCGTTCACCAGATAGGTGACGCAGGCCGGCGTATGGCCGGGCGTGTGGATCACCTCCACGTCCAGCGTCCCGATGCGGAAATGCTCGCCGTCGGCGAACAGATGGTCGAACTCCGCGCCGTCGCCGCTGACCTCCACATTGAAGACGGGCCGGAAAATCGTCTGCACGTCGCGAATATGCTCGCCGATGCCGACCTTCGCGCCGGTCTGCGCCTTCACATAGGGCGCGGCGGTCAGATGGTCGGCGTGGGCGTGGGTCTCCAGAATCCATTCGATCTCCGCCCCCGCCGCGTGCGCGGCGTCCAGCACGCGGCGCACCCCGGCGACGTCCGCCTTGCCGGAGGCCGCATCGAAATCCAGCACCGGGTCGATGATCGCCGCGCGCTTCGTCGCGGGATCGATCACCAGATAGGTCACCGTGTTCGTGGCGTCGTCGAAGAACGCCTCGATGTCGGGGCGGTGGGTCGAGGCTTTGGCGTTCATGGCGCGTCCTCCTTCTGTCTCGTGCTTGACAATATATTAGATATTACTAAATTAGCAAGCGCTGAAATAAGAAGGGGCGCGACATGACGCAAGCCGCCGCAATACGCAAAGAGAAGATCCGGGATTTGGCGGCCAACGCCGCCGAGGCCGCGGACATGCTGAAGCTGCTGGCCCATGAGGGCCGGCTACTGATCCTCTGCCACCTGGTCGTGGAGGGGGAGCTGTCCGTCGGCGTGCTGGCGGAGCGCGTGGGCCTGTCCCAGTCCGCGCTCAGCCAGCATCTGGCGAAGATGTGGGACGCCGGGCTCGTGGTCCGGCGCCGCGAAAGCCAGACGGTCTTCTACCGCATCGGCGACGCGCGCGTGTCCCGCATCCTGTCGACCCTGAAAGACATCTATTGCCCGTAATGGCGCCGCCGGCGGGCGTGAAGGAGACGACCATGCTGAAAACCGTGACCCCGCAGCAGGCTGCGGAGATGATGCGCAACGGCGCGCTGCTGGTGGATGTGCGCGAGGCGGATGAGCGGGCGCGCGAACGCCCAGCCGGCTCCGGCCACCACCCGCTCAGCCGGATCGGCGGCGCCGGTCCGGCGCGCGGCGCGCAGACGCCGGTGATCTTCACCTGCCGCACCGGCAACCGCACGTCCTGCAACGCCGAGGCGCTGGCCGCCGCGGCGGGCGAGGGCGCCTATCTGCTGGACGGCGGGCTTGAGGCCTGGAAGGCCGCCGGCCTTCCCGTCGAGCAGGACCGCTCCCGGCCCATCGAGATCATCCGCCAAGTGCAGATCTCGGTGGGCGGGCTCGTCCTGGCCGGCGTCCTGCTGGGCGCCTTCGTCCATCCGGCCTTCTATGCGCTGTCCGGCGCGGTGGGGGCGGGGCTCGCCCTCGCCGGAATCAGCGGCTCCTGCATGATGGCCTCGCTCCTGTCCCGCGCGCCCTGGAACCGCGTTCCGGCCTGAGGCGAACCGATGATCCCCGCCGACATCGCCGCGCTCGTTGCGGGCGTCGCGGTCGGACTGATCCTCGGCCTGATCGGGGGCGGGGGGTCGATCCTGGCCGTTCCGCTTCTGCTCTACGGCGTCGGGGCGCTGTCCCCCTCCCTGGCCGATCCGCATATGGCCATCGGCACCGCGGCGGTCGCGGTGGCCGCCACCGCGCTGCTGGGTCTGGCCGGCCACGCGCGGGGCGGCTCGGTGAAATGGCCCTGCGCGCTGGTCTTCGCCGCATCCGGCGCGGCCGGCGCGGCCGCCGGCTCCACGCTCGGCAAACAGACAGACGGCGACGCCCTGCTGGCCCTGTTCGGCGGGGTGATGATCGCCGTGGCTATTCTCACGCTGCGCCGCCGCGCAGGGGGCGACGATCCGGATGTGCATCTGGACGGCGCCAGCGCCCGCCGCCTTCTGCCGCGCCTGGCCGGCTTCGGCGCGGCGGCCGGGGCGGCCAGCGGGTTTTTCGGCATCGGCGGCGGCTTCCTCGTCGCCCCCGGCCTTGTCGCCGCCACGTCCATGCCGCTGCTCAGCGCCGTCGGCTCCTCGCTGGTGTCCGTCGCTGCCTTCGGCGCGACCACGGCGGCCAATTACGCGCTGGACGGCTGGGTCGACTGGCGCGCCGCCGCGCTGTTCACCCTCGGCGGCGCCGCCGGCGGCTTCGCCGGCGCGGCGCTGGCCCGGCGCATCGGCGCCGGTCCGTGGCTGAAGCGGATCTTTTCCGCCATTGTCATGGCCGTGGGCGCGTTCGTCTCGATCCGCGCCATCGCCGAAATCCTCTGACGGAGGGGCCGATGCTCCTGATCCGCCTTGCCTTCCTGCTCGCCGCTCTGGTCCTGGCCGGGCTGATCGTCTGGGCCATGGGGGCGGGGGACGCCGGCGCGGCCTTCGGCTTCCTGCTCGGCGCGCCTTGGGGGATCGTCACCAGCGTCGATCTCTATCTCGGTTTCGCCGTCTCGGCCGCCCTGATCCTGCTGCTGGAGCCGCGCTGGTGGAAAATCCCGCTGGTAATCGCCCTCTTTTTCCTGGGCAATGTGCTCACGGCGCTGTGGCTGGCGGCCCGTCTGCCGGTCATTCTGGACCGGCTGAAACGCCCCGCCTGAAACCTGCGCGGGCGTTGACTTGTAACGCATCCCGGCCTATGTCCCGCCGCTCTAGCGCGAAGGTGAAGCCTTCGCCTTGACCGGCCCCTGAGGCTGGCGAGGTCCCCCGCTCGGCGAGTTTTCGCTCAGCGGGGCGCTACTGCTTTGTGCGAAGCGATTTTGCGGGGCGTGATGTTCGACGCGTTGTCGGAAAAACTTGGCGGGGTCTTCGACTCCCTCACCGGGCGCGGCGCGCTCAGCGAGGGGGATGTCGACCGCGCTTTGCGCGAAATCCGCATCGCCCTGCTGGAGGCCGACGTCGCGCTGCCCGTCGCGCGCGATTTCGTCGCCAGCGTCCGCGAGCGCGCGGTGGGCGAGGACGTGCTGCGCAGCGTCACGCCGGGCCAGCAGGTCATCGCCATCGTCCACCACGCTCTGGTGAAGACGCTGGGCGGGGACGAGCCGGCGCCGGAGCTGAACCTGCGCGCCGCGCCGCCGGTGGCGGTGATGATGGCGGGCCTTCAGGGCTCCGGTAAGACGACCACCGCCGCTAAGCTCGCCGTCCGCCTGAAGGCGCGGGACAAGAAAAAGGTCCTGCTGGCCTCGCTCGACACCCGCCGCCCGGCCGCGATGGAGCAGCTGAAACAGCTCGCCGCGCAGGCCGACGTCGGCTTCCTGCCGATCGTGGAGGGCCAGAGCGCGACCGACATCGCGCGCCGCGCCCTGAACGCCGCAAAGCTCGGCTCCTATGACGTCGTGATCCTGGACACCGCCGGGCGCACCACGGTCGACGACGACCTGATGGGCGAGGCGGAGCAGATCGCGAAGATCGCGAACCCCTCCGAAACCCTGCTGGTCGCCGACGCCCTGACCGGTCAGGACGCGGTGGAGACCGCCAAGCGCTTCCATGAACGTCTGCCGCTGACCGGCTTGGTCCTGACCCGGATCGACGGCGACTCCCGTGGCGGCGCGGCGCTGTCCATGCGCGCCGTCACCGGCCTGCCGATCAAATTCCTGGGCGCCGGCGAAAAGCTGGACGCGCTTCAGGCCTTCGACGCGGAGCGTCTGGCCGGCCGCATCCTCGGCCAGGGCGACGTGGTGGAGCTGGTGGAAAAGGCCAGCGCCCAGGTCGACCAGGACAAGGCCGAAAAGCTCGCCCAGAAGATGAAGAAAGGTCAGTTCGACCTTTCGGACCTCTCCGACCAGCTCGCCCAGCTGCAGAACATGGGCGGCCTCGGCGGCGTGATGGGCCTCTTGCCCGGCGCACAGAAGGCCAAGGCCCAGATGGCCGCCAGCGGCATGGACGACAGCATCCTGAAGCGCCAGCGCGCCATCATCTCCTCCATGACGCCGCAGGAACGGGCCAAGCCCGACATCCTGAAAGCCTCGCGCAAGCGCCGCATCGCCGCCGGCTCCGGCGTCGAGGTGCCGGAGGTGAACAAGCTCCTGAAAATGCACCGCCAGATGGCCGACGTGATGAAGAAGGCCGGCAAGAAGGGCGGGATGAAAGGCGTGATGAACGCCATGGGGGGAATGGGCGGCGGCATGGGCGGTCCGGGCGGCGGCATGCCCCCCGGCATGTCCCGGCAGGCGATGAAACAATTGCAGGGCGCCGCGGCGCGCGGCGGCCTGCCGGGCCTGGGCTCCGGCTCCGGCCTTTCGGACAAGGACCTGGCAAACCTCGGCGGCCCACTCGGCCCGGACGGCCTGCCCCTCGGCATGCCGAAGGAGAAAAAGTGATGCGCGACCTTCCCGCCCGCGGGGCGAAATTCATCTGGACGGCCAACGGCCCGGCGATCGTGAAGACGGACGCCCAGGGCGATGTCGTCGACACCTCGATGGCCCTGATGGGCAAGAAATTTTCGCCGCAGGCCCTGCTGGCCGCGGCGCTCGCCGCTTCGCCCATGCCGGACGCCGGCGCGGGCTCCCTCGACTAGTCTTTACTCAAAGGAACGTAGAACCATGTCTCTGAAACTTCGTCTCGCCCGTGGCGGCGCCAAGAAGCGCCCCTATTACAAGATCGTCGTCGCCGACTCGCGCAGCCCGCGCGATGGCCGCTTTATCGAGCAGGTCGGCCACTGGAATCCGCTGCTGCCGAAAGACAGCGAGGACCGCGTGAAGATCGACGGCGAAAAGGCCAAGGCCTGGCTCGGCAAGGGCGCCCAGCCGACCGACCGCGTCGCCCGCTTCCTGTCGAAGATCGAAGTCGACGGCAAGCCGCTGGTGAGCTGGGAGCATGGCAACAACCCGCAAAAGGGTGAGCCGGGCAAGAAAGCCAAGGAACGTGCCGAAGAGAAAGCCCAGAAAGCGGCTGATGCGGCTGAAGCAGCCAAAGCCGCTGAAGAAGCTCCGGCTGCTGAAGAAGCGCCGGCCGAGGAAGCCGCTTCGGAATAAGACTGGCCTGCCAGTCTCGGGATATGGCCGGTGCCCCTTGCGGGTGCCGGCCTTTTTCGTGAGCGTCAGGCGGGCTGCCTGAATGGCGCGCAACAGGGAACCAGACCGGTGTTCAGGTCGCTTCTCCTAGACAGGAGAGACCAAATGGAGACCGATATGGCAAAGACCCGATTGTCCATCACCCTGCCGCTGGCCGCGCTTGGCCTGGCGGCCCTTGCCCTTCCTGCCAGTGCGGACCGGGGCCGCTATCACGATGCCTCCTGGCGCGGCGGAGGACAGGGCGTGATCCTTCATGCCGATGCCGGCTTCCATGGCGACGGCCTCCGCATTCGCGGCGCCGAGCCGGACCTGGCCCGCCTGCGTTTCAATGATCGCGCCTCATCCATTTCCATCGGATACGGTGTCTGGGAATTGTGCACGGATGCGCATTTCCGGGGCCGGTGTGAAATCGTTGACGCCTCCACGCCGCGCCTCAATGCCTACCGTCTGAATGACAATGTCTCGTCCCTGCGCCCTGTGGCACATCGCGACCGGCCCGGCCGGGGCGGGTGGGGCCGCCGTGGCGGGGATCTGGTCCTGTTCCAGGATTCGGCCCAACGCGGGCAGGCCATCGAGATCAGCCATGATGTGGCCGACCTCAGCCAGTACCGCTTCAATGACCGCGCCAGCTCCTTCCTCGTGACGGGCGGCACCTGGCTGGTGTGCGAGCACGCGAACTATCGCGGCCGCTGTGAAGTGCTGCAAGGCGGGGCAGGCGATCTGAAGCCGATCCGCATGAATGACAACATCTCCTCCATCCGCGCCTATGATGGCTGGCGCTGAGACAGCTGATGCCTGCTTGAACTCCTCATCCCGCCCGCTACAGAGGCGGGATGAGCAAGACTTCCAATCCTGACCGGCTGATCGTTGTGGGCGTCATCAAGGGCGCGCATGGCGTGCGCGGCGATGTGCGCGTGAAGAGTTTCACCGCTGACCCGGACGCCATGTTTACCTATGGCGCCCTGCTGGACGAGGCCGGAAAGCCCGTGCTGACGCCCCGTTCGGCGCGGCCGGGCAAGGATCATTTCATTGTCCGCCCGGCAGAGCAGAAACAGAAGGAAGACTGGGACGGTCTGCGCGGCACGCTGCTGCATGTGCCGCGCGCGCAGCTGCCTGCGCCCGAGGAAGATGAATTCTACATTGAAGACCTTGTTGGTCTCAGCGTCTTTTCCGGCGGCAATGTGCCGGCCGGTACGGTGAAGGCCGTGCAGAATTTCGGCGCCGACGACCTGCTGGAAGTGCGTCTTGCGGCCGGTGGTGAAACGGTGCTGGTGCCCTTCACCCTGGTCGATGTGCCGACTGTGGATCTCGCTGCCGGCCGGATCGTGATCCCCACGCTGGAGGACTGGGCCGCCCCGGCAGAAGACGGTGACCGGCCGGATTGACCCATGTTGCCGCGTGTTCAGGCGCGCCCTGCCATAAAGGTTACCGAAACACTGAGGTAACTGCCCATGCTTGCCAGATTGATCCGCTTCGGCGCTGCCCTTGCCCTTCCGCTGACTGTAGTGGGGACAGCAGCGGCGCAATATGAGACCAGCGACCAGCCTGCCGGACTGATGCTGTTCAGCGGTGAGGATTTCCGGGGCGAAGTGCGAGAAGTCTTTGAGCCCGTTTATTCACTGAACGAATTCTATTTCAATGACCGCGCCCAATCGGTGGCTGTGCTCTCCGGGGCCTGGGAGCTGTGTGAGCACAGCGATTTCACGGGTCGCTGCGTGTTCATTCGCGGCGATGTGCAGGATCTTGGCTGGTACGGCCTCGACCGGGAACTGACATCGGTGCGCCCGATCTATGAATATACCGAAGCCGAACACGGCCTGATGTTCACGCGGGACCAGTCAGGCTATATCCGCTATGCCAACAATGCCCGCTATGGGTATGATGACTATGCCTACGGGTATGGCGCCAGCACGCGGATCAGCGTCTATCATTACGGCTACTCACCGCACTATCGCAGCCATGGATACTACAATCCCGGTCTGGGACATGGTCCCTATGGCTTTGGCTGGACGCGCTATGGCGCCAATCCGAACTATGGCCG
>CAJXKJ010000018.1 GCA_913055605.1 uncultured Euryhalocaulis sp.
CCCGCCGTTCTTTTTTGTGCCGATGGAGGCGGGGAAGCCCCGCGCCTAGGCGCTCGCGGCGGCGCTTGATATACGCGCGGGCGTGCGTTCCCGTAGCTCAGATGGATAGAGCACCGGATTCCTAATCCGGGGGCCGTGGGTTCGAATCCCGCCGGGAACGCCAGCCATTTCCCCGATATCGCCACATCCCGCTTTACAGGCCGGACAATCGACAGGAACCTGAAGACGCCGCCCGGGGATCGCCCCGGCGCTGGCCGCTCTTGGGGGGAGCTGTCCGTGACCCATTACGACATGATCATCATCGGCAGCGGGCCCGCCGGGCGCCGCGCCGCGGTGCAGGCCGCCAAGCTGAAGAAATCGGTCCTGATGATCGACCGGGGCCGTCGCGTCGGCGGGGTCTGCGTCCACACCGGCACGATCCCGTCCAAGACGCTGCGCGAGACGGTGCTGAACCTGTCCGGCTGGCGCGAGCGCGGCTTTTACGGGCGCGGCTACCGCGTAAAGGAAAAGATCACCGCCGAGGACCTGATGCAGCGCCTGGCCATGACGCTGGATCACGAGGTGGAGAATCTGGAGCACCAGTTCGCACGCAATAATGTGCAGGTCGCGCACGGCGCGGCGCGCTTCGTCGATCCGAACACGGTGGAGATCGCGTGCGAGGACGGGGAGATGGTGCGCGCGACCGCCGACAGATTCATTGTCGCGGTCGGCACAGAACCCTACCGGCCGGACAGCGTGCCGTTCGACGACGCCATCGTGGACGCCGACGAGATTCTGGAGATCAGGCGCCTGCCGCGCAGCCTGACGGTGATCGGCGGCGGCGTGATCGGCATCGAATACGCCACCATCTTCAGCGCGCTGGACGTGAAGGTCACGGTTCTGGACGCCGGCGACTCGCTGCTGCAGTTCGTCGACCGGGAGCTGGTCGATGAATTCATGCACGATCTGCGCGACCGCGGCGTCACGATCCGCCTGGGCGCGAAGGTCGAAAGCGTGGAGCGCAAGGCCGAGGACGCCTGTCTGGTCCAGCTGGAGGACGGGCGGCAGGTCTGGTCCGAAATGATCCTGTACGCTGCTGGCCGCCAGGGCGCGGTCGAGGGGCTGGGCCTGGCCAATGCGGGCCTGACCGCCGACAAGCGCGGCCGCCTGAAGGTCGCCCCGAAGACGTTCCGCACAGAGGTCCCGCACATTTTCGCCTGCGGCGATGTGATCGGCTTTCCCTCGCTCGCCTCCACCTCGATGGAGCAGGGGCGGATCGCGGCGCGCGCGGCCTTCGACCAGCCGACCGAGGCGCCGCCGGAATTCTTCCCCTATGGCATCTATTCGGTGCCGGAAATCTCCACGGTCGGCGAGACGGAAGAGGAAGTCCGCGCCCGGGGCGAGGCCTATGAGTGCGGCGTCGCCCGGTTCCGGGAGACCGCGCGCGGCCACATCATGGGCGTCAGCGGCGGCTTCATGAAGCTGATCTTCTCTCTGGAGACGCACCGCCTTCTGGGCGCCCATATCGTGGGGGAGGGCGCGACGGAGCTGGTCCATATCGGCCAGGCGGTCCTCGGCCTCGGCGGCACGATGGAATATTTCGTGGAGAACACGTTCAACTATCCGACGCTGGCGGAGGCCTACAAGATCGCCGCGCTGGACGCCTGGAACCGCATGCCGCCGCCGACCAAGACGGCGGGCTGAGACTCAGCCGGACATTCAGACCAGCGGCCAGAACATCGGCACCAGCGCCACGGTGGCGATCCCCACGATAATGTTCATCGGCAGGCCGACGCGCAGGAAGTCGCTGAATTTATAGCCGCCGGCCATATAGACGATCGTGTTGGTCTGATAGCCGATCGGCGTGGCGAAGCTGGCGCTGGCCGCGAACATTACGATCACCACGAACGGGCGCGGGTCGAAGCCGAGATCGGCGGCCAGCGAGGCGGCGACCGGCGTCACCACCACGGCCACCGCGTTATTGGTCACTGTCTCGGTGAGGATGGAGGTCAGCGCATAGACGCAGGCCAGGATCAGCCATGGCGGCGCGCTGCGCAGAAGCGGTGCGGCGCCGTCCACGATCAGCCGAACCGCGCCGGCCTGCTCCATCCCCGCGCCGATGATCAGCATGGCGAAGATTAGCACCAGGATGCGGCCGTCGATGGAGGCCATCGCCTCGTCCACGTCGATACAGCGGGTCAGCATCACCGCCGCCGCCCCGATCAGGGCCAGCGCCGCGATGGGCAGGACGTCCAGCGCCGCCAGCACGACGATCCCGGCCAGCGTCGCCAGCGCCACCGGCGCCCGGCGGCGGCGGAACGGCCGCTCGGAGGATTCCGCGAGGCTGAGCAGGTCGAAGCGCGTGGCCAGCCGGCCGACCGCCTCCGGCGAGCCCTCGAACAGGATCGTATCGCCGACCTGCAGCGGCTCGGCCTCGAATTCCGCGCCGATATTCCGGCCGCGCCGGTGCAGGGCCAGGGGGAAGACGCCGAACCGGCTGGGCAGGTCCAGATCCCGCAGCGCCCGGCCCAGCAGGCCGCGGCCAGGCCCGATCAGCGCCTCCACCACCACCAGCTCGCGCGAGGACACGGGCTGGAATTCCTCCCGCCCGCCGACGGCCAGCTTCCCGCTCTCGCGGATGCCCATCAGCTCCGCCGCCGGGGTCTCGATCAGCACGCGGTCGCCCGCCTCCAGCGTCAGCGATTTCATCGAATAGCGGCGCGAGGCGCCGTGGCGCAGCAGGTCCACCACCGTGACATCGGGATTGCGGAAGACCGGAACGTCCTCCAGCGCCTTGCCGATCACCGGCGAATCCAGCGGCACCACGACTTCGGCGATGAAGCGCGGCTTCTTTTCCTGCTCCAGAACGTCGCTGAGCGAGGACCGCGCCGGCACCAGCCGCGACCCGACGATGTACAGATAGGCCCCGGCCACCAGCGCCACGAGCACGCCCATGCCGGTGATCTCGAACATGGAAAAAGGCGCAAGTCCCAGATCCTGCGCCACGCCGTCGACCAGCAGGTTCGTGGACGTGCCGATCAGCGTGCAGGTGCCCCCGATGATCGCCGCATAGGACATCGGCAGCAGCAGGCGGGAGGGCGCGGCCCCCAGCTTGCGCGCCAGACGCCGGGCCACCGGGACCAGCACCATCACCACCGGCGTATTGTTCATGAAGCCGGACGCGACCGTCGCCCCGCCCAGGACCGCGCCGACCGCCGCGCGGGGCGAATTCCCCGCCAGCGCCACAATGCGCCGGCTGGCGGCCTCCAGAATCCCGGTTCGCAGCAGGGCGCCGGACACGATGAACATCGCCCCGATCGTGATCGGCGCGCTGTTGGAGAACACGCCCACCGCCTGGTCCGGCGTCAGAATTCCGAGGATCAGGAACGCTGCCGCCCCCGCGGAGGCCACAACCTCCGGCGGCCGCCATTCGGCGAAGAAGGCGACGAAAACGGCAAGGATCACGCCCAAAGCGATGACGGCCGAGTGCGCATCGAGAAACGCGGAAACTGTGCTGACCATCGGGTCGATCATGCCCGTTTCACGGCGCCGTGCAATCGTCCTGCGCGGGCCCGCGCGTCCGCGCATAACCGCCCGGTTCGATTTGCGTATCGCCGCGGCCGCGGTCTTGGTCATAGTATGGGCGCAGAAGGGATTTTTCGCCGTGGACGACGTTCTTTTCCAGCCGCTCATCTATCTCTGCGCCGCGGGGGTGATGGCGCCGCTGGCCGAGCGGCTGGGGCTGGGATCGGTGCTCGGCTATCTGCTGGCCGGGATCATTATCGGTCCGCTTCTGGGCCTGGTCGGCGGCGAGACCGAAACCCTTCAGAGCTTCGCCGAGATCGGCGTCATCCTGATGCTGTTCCTGGTGGGGCTGGAGCTGCAGCCCCGCCTGTTGTGGGAGCTCCGCTCCCGCCTCCTCGGTCTCGGCGGGCTGCAGGTGGCGGGCTCGGCCCTGGCGCTCGGCGCGCTGGCCATGGTGCTGGGCCATGAATGGCGCGCGGCGCTGGCGGTCGGCCTGATCCTGGCGCTGTCCTCCACGGCCATGGTGCTGCAGACCCTGTCCGAGCGCGGCCTGCTGAAAAGCGAGGGCGGGCGGGCCAGCGTCGCCATCCTGCTGTTCCAGGACGTCTTCGTCATCGTCATCCTGGCCATCATGCCGCTTCTTGCCGGCTCGGGGGTGGAGGCCGCCGCCCATGGCGCGGCGGACGCCGCCGGCGGCCACGGCGCGGGCGAAAGCGCGATCAGCGGCCTGCCCGCCTGGGCCCAGGCCGTGGCAACGGTCTCGGTCGTCGCCATCGTCATCCTGTTCGGCCGGTTCGCCGTGCGCCCGGTCCTGCGCACCGTCGCCCAGACCCGCGCACAGGAGACGTTCACCGTCGTCGCCCTGCTGATGGTGGTGGCGATTTCCTGGCTGACCGCGATGGTCGGCCTGTCGCCGGCGCTGGGCGCGTTCCTCGCCGGCGTGGTCCTGGCCGACAGCGAGTTCCGCCACGAGCTTCAGTCCGACGTGGAGCCGTTCAAGGGCATCCTGCTCGGCCTGTTCTTCATCACCGTGGGCGCGGGGATGGACCTGTCGGTCATGGCCGACACGCCGGGGCGGATCGCGGTCTGGGTGGTCGGACTGATCCTGCTGAAGATCGCGGTCCTGTATCCGGTCGCCCGGGCCTTCGGCCTGCAGCCGACGGACCGGTGGCTGGTGGCGCTGGGCCTGGCCCAGGCCGGTGAATTCGGCTTCGTGCTGCTCACGTTCGCGGTCGGCGCGGCGGTCCTGCCGCAGGAGACCGCCAATATCCTGTCGGCGGCGATCGTGCTGTCGATGCTGGCCACGCCCGGCCTGTTCATCCTGTACGCGCGCGTGGTGCGGCCGCATCTGATGCGCGGGGTGGATGACGAGGAGCCGGACCAGGTCACCGAACGCGGCACGGCGATCATCGTCGGCATCGGCCGCTTCGGCCAGATCGTGCACCGGATGCTGCGCGCCAGCGGCTTCGACACCGTCGTGCTGGACCATTCGATGGGCCAGGTGAAGCTGCTGCGCAATTTCGGCGTGCCCAGCTTCTATGGCGACGCCACGCGGCCCGACATGCTGGTCGCCGCGGGGATCGAGGACGCCAAGGTGCTGGTCATCGCGCTCGGCAATCCCGGCCGGGCGCTGGAGCTGGTGGAGTTCGTGAAGACCCACCATCCGCACGTGACCATCGTCGCGCGCGCCTATGACCGCCTGCAATATTACCGCCTGCGCGCGGCCGGCGCGGACTATGCGGTGCGGGAAATGTTCGGCTCCTCGCTGGAGGCGGCGCGCTGCTCGCTGGAGGCGCTGGGCGTCCTGCCGTCACAGGCCGCGCGGATGGAATCCTCCTTCCGCAAGCACGACTACGACACGGTCGAGGCGCTGTTCGAGGAATTCCGCGACGATCCGGACGTTCTGAACAATCAGCGCTATATCGACCGCGCCCGGGCGGCCTGGACGACGCTGGGCGAGGTTATGGCGCGCGACGGCCTGTTGGACGACGACGGCCATGTCGTGGACGGCATACCCGAACGCAATGACGACCGGCCCGATCCGCGCCCGCCCTTCGAGCCCGAAACGCCTAAAAGCCCAGATTGAAGCGGGAGGGCGCCGGCTCCACCACGAAGGACCCGGCCGGGCCCAGCTCGTAGACCGCCAGACCCCGTTCGACCACGCCGTCCGGCGGCAGGCGGAACAGGCCGTCCGCGCCCAGATAGCCGCTGCGGTTTTCCAGCGTGCCCCAGTCCGCATCGTCGCCGCGCAGCTGCGCCGCCACGGCGACCGCGTCATAGGCCAGGCTCGCCAAATCCGACGGGCTGTCGGAATAGGCCGCACGGTACGCCGCGGCGAAAGCCGAATGCTGGCTCTGGTCCGGTCCGGCCATGAAGGCGCCGTCCAGCACGCCGACCGTGCCGGCCTGCGGATCGGTGCGCCAGGAATCGGGCCCAAGAACCATAAGATCGCCCGCCGACAGCGAATTGGAGCGGATCACCGAGCTTAGCTCCCGCAGCGCGCCCGGCGAGTCGCTGATATAGATGGCGTCGAACGCCCCGGCGGCGCGGGCGCTGGCCAGCCGTTCGATGGCGGCCGTCGCCTGGTCGAAATTGTTCGCCTGATAGAAAGCCGCTTCGAAGAATTGCGGCCCACCCGCCTGCGAAATCTCGCGCAGCACGTCCGCCACGCGCCGGCCGAAGGCGTTGTCGGCGGCCAGCAGGGCGATGGACGTCGCCCCGCGCGAGGCGGCGAAACTGGCCGCGCGGCGCACTTCCGGCTCCGGCGCAAAACTCAGCAGATAGACGCCCGTGCCCGCCACCGACCGGTCGGTGGAAAAGGCGATGACCGGAATGCCGCGCGGCCGCGCGACGGAACCCGCGCCGCTGACCGCCTGGGCGAACAGCGGGCCCAGGATCACATCGGCGCCTTCCTGCAGCGCGTTGCGCGTCGCGGCTTCGGCGCCGGCGCGCGTGCCGCCGGTGTCCTTGGGAATCAGCAGCATGGATTCGTTGCCGCGCTCGAACAGCGCCAGCTCGGCGGCGTTCAGCATCGAGCCGGCCTCGGTCCGCACCGCGCTGCTGGAATGGGTGAACGGCAGCAGCAGCGCCACGCGCACCAGCTCCCGCCCTTCCATATGCGGCGGAGTCACGCCGAAATCGGGGACTTCGGTGCGGTCCGGGCGGATCGGGGTTTCGGGCTCCGGCGCCGTGGGCTCGGGCGGCGGCGGGACAACGACCGGCGGCGGGGGCGGCGGCGCGCTGGCGCACGCGGCGGCCAGACCCGCCAGCGCCACGGCCAGCACGGCGTTGCGCAGCCTGGCGGTCAGCTTGCCGGCGGGAGGCCGGTGCGCGTCCGGGGCGTTTCCGGGGCGGCGAAAGAATGAGAAGGTGTCAAACATCATGGCGCCGCCCGAACAAAGCAAAGACGAGACGATTGGTTCCTGGCCGCAGCCTTTACAGCAATTCGGCCCCGGCCTGTATATCGTGGCGACGCCGATCGGCAATCTGCGCGATGTGACCTTCCGGGCGCTGGACGCGCTTACCGCCGCCGACGTCATTCTGGCGGAAGATACGCGCGTCACGCGGCGGCTTCTTGACGCTTATGGGGTGAAAACGCGGCTTTCGCCCTATCACGAACACAATGCGCAGGAGGTCCGGCCCGGAATCCTGCGCCAGCTGGCGGATGGCGCACGCGTGGCGCTGGTCTCCGACGCTGGCACGCCGCTGGTCTCCGATCCCGGCTACCGGCTGGTGAAGGAGGCGGCGGAGCAGGGGATCGCGGTCTACGCCGCGCCCGGCGCCTCCGCCCCGCTGGCGGGGCTGGCCGTCTCCGGCCTGCCGACCGACCGCTTCCTGTTCGCGGGCTTCGCCCCGCACAAGGCCGGCCCCCGCCGCCAGACATTTGCGGAGCTGGCCGCCGTCCCCGCCACGCTGATCTTTTTCGAGGCCCCGTCGCGTCTGGCCGCGAGCCTGACCGACATGGCGGAGGCGTTCGGCCCGCGCGAGGCCTGCGTGACGCGCGAGCTGACCAAGGCGTTCGAGGAGACGCGCCGGGCGCCGCTGGCCGATCTCGCCGCCCACTATGCGGAGGCCGGCGCCCCGAAAGGGGAGATCGTGGTGCTGGTCGGCCCGCCGCAGGCGGGCCAAGCCTGGGACGCCGCGGCGGTGGACGCCGCGCTGGACCGCGCGCTCGCCCGCGGCACGGTGAAGGACGCGGCGGCCGAGGTCGCCGCCGCCAGCGGCCTGCCGAAGCGTCAGGTCTATGCCCGCGCGCTGGCGCTGAAGGACGGCGCGTGAAACGTGGGAAGCCGGGGCGGCGCGGGGCGGAGGCGCGCGGCCGCCGCGCCGAAGCGATCGCCGCCTGGCTGCTGCGCCTCAAGGGCTATTCCATTCTGGCCCGGCGCTTCCGCTGTGGCGCAGGGGAGGTCGATCTGGTCGCCCGGCGCGGCCGCATGCTCGCTTTTGTGGAGGTAAAGGTGCTGGCCGGCGAAACCGCGCGGCGGGAGCCGGTGACGCTGCGCCAGCAGGACCGCATCGTGCGCGCCGCCAGCGCCTTCCGCAGCCAGCGGCCGGCTCTGGCGGTGCTGGACATCCGCTACGACTTGATCCTGTCACGCCCCGGCGGCTGGCCGCGCCATCTGCGCGACGCTTGGCGGCCGGAGGCGGCGCACCTGACGGCGCTGATATAGGCGCGCGCTTGGCCTAATATGGCGGAATGATTCGCACAGCCTGCCTCGCCGCCTGTCTTGCCGCGCTTTTGGGCGGCTGCGGCGCGGTCGGCGTCATCAGCCGCGGCGGCACAGCCGAAGCCATCGCGGACTACAACGCGGCCAGCGGCATAAAATCCCGCATGAAACGCTCCGCCTTCGCCCTGGACGGCGTCGATGTGGAGGTGACGCAGGGCATCGTCCTGCTGTCCGGCGAGGTCCCGCGGCAGGAAGACCGGATCGAGGCCGAGCGCATCGCCTGGACCGGCGATACGGTCAGCCAGGTCGCCAACGAGATCACGGTGGGCGAGCGCGCCACAACCGGCGCCAACGCCCAGGACGAGCTGACCAGCCAGGCCGTTCGCGCCGCCCTGCTGGGCGACAGCCAGGTGCGCAGCATCAATTATAATGTCGAGGTCAATAACGGCGTCGTCTATCTGCTGGGCGTGGCGCGCAGCGGCGAAGAGCTGGAGCGCGCGGCCCAGACCGCGGCCCGCGTGAACGGCGTCGACCGCGTCGTCACTTACGTGCGGATCGAAGGCCAGGAGACGGCTGCGCAGTGACGCATCGCATCGCGATGCGCGTGGCTAGGTCCGACCGGAATCCCACATCGACGCTGGGAAAACGCCGCCCGCGCGGCTAGAACGCCCTCCGGCAGTCCGCCCCGAGGAAACATCCCCGCATGAGCCTGCGCGTCGCCATTCAGATGGACCCCATCGAAGGGGTCGATATCGACGCCGACACCACGTTCGCGCTGGCGCTGGAGGCGCAGGCGCGCGGCCATTCGGTCTGCGTCTTCCACCCGAACGAGCTGGTCTGGGACCGCGGCGCGATCCGCGCCCGCACGCGCGCGGTGACCCTGCGGCGGGAGCGGGGAAACCATGTCGATTTCGCGCCGGCCGAAAGCCTGGATTTGCGTGCGGACGCCGACATCGTGCTGATGCGTCAGGACCCGCCCTTCGACATGGCGTATCTGACCGCCGCGCATGTTCTGGAGCAACTGGCCCCCGACACGATGGTGCTGAACGATCCGTTCTGGGTCCGCTCCAGCCCCGAAAAAGTGATGGTGCTGGACTTCCCGGAACTGGGCCCGGCCACGCTGGTCAGCCGCGACGTGGCGGAGATCCGCGCCTTCCGCAAGGAAATGGGCGACGTGATCGTGAAGCCGCTCTACGGCAATGGCGGGGCGGGCGTGTTCGCGCTGAAGGGCGCGGACCCGAACCTGGCGGCGCTGCTGGAGCTGTTCTTCGAACGCTCGCGCGAGCCGGTGATCGCCCAGCAATACCTCCCCGACGTGTCGAAGGGCGACAAGCGCGTGATCCTGATCGACGGCGAGGCCGCCGGGGCGATCAACCGCGTGCCCCAGGCGGGCGAGGCGCGGTCCAACATGCATGTCGGCGGCAAGGCGGAAAAATCCGGCCTGGACGACCACGACATGAAGATTTGTGAGACGATCGGTCCGGTGCTGAAACAGCGCGGACTGGTTCTGGTCGGGATCGACGTGATCGGCGGCAAGCTGACGGAGATCAACGTCACCAGCCCGACCGGCGTACAGGAATTGAAGCGGTTTTCCGGCGTCGACTGCGCGGCCCTGTTCTGGGACGCCGCGGAGCGCCGCTGGGCGGACAAGGATTTTCCGGCGCGCTAGAGAGCGCCGGCCGAAGAACGGAGAAAAAACAGATGGCAGCGAGCAAAGAGCCCTGGGGCAAGACCGTCCTGGTGGAGTTCGAGGACGGGATCGCCTGGGTCTATTTCAACCGGCCCGAAAAGCGCAACGCGATGAGCATCGAGCTGAACCGCGAGATGCGCGCGACCATCGAATATCTGGCCACCGACGACCGCTGCCGCGTGCTGGTCCTGAGCGGCAAGGGCGAGGCCTTCGCCGCCGGCATGGACCTGCAGGACTATTTCCGCGCCACGGACAACGAGCCGGACACCACCCTGCTGCAGGTCCGCCGCGAGACCGAGGAATGGCAGTGGCGCTGGCTGCGCATGTATCCGAAGGCCACGATCGCCATGATCAACGGCTACGCCTTCGGCGGCGCCTTCGCCCCGCTGGCAGCCTGCGACCTCGCCATCGCGGCCGAGGAAGCCAAGATCGGCCTGTCGGAGATCAACTGGGGCATCATCCCGGGCGGCAATGCGTCCAAGGCCATGGTCGACATGTGCGGCATGCGCAACACGCTCTATTACGCCATGACCGGCGAGCCGTTCTCGGGCGCCAAGGCCGCCGAGATGGGCCTGGTGAACGAGGCCGTGCCGCTGTCCCGCCTGAAGGCCCGCACGCGCGAACTGGCCAAGACGCTGATGGAAAAGAACGACACCACGCTGCGCGGGGTGAAGGTCACCGTGAAGCGGATCGCGGAAATGGATTGGGACACCTCCGCCGACTATCTCTACGCCAAGATTTCCGAGGCCATCCATTTCGGCGGCGCCAACAACCGCAAGGGCGCCATGAAGGCCTTCCTGGACGACAAGAAATTCCGTCCGGGCCTGCAGAACTACAGCGACAAGGGCGTCTCCACGCTGAAGGAGCAGGGCGCCAAGGCGGCGAAGAAGAGCGCCAAGAAGGGCGCGAAGAAAGCCGCCAAGAAGACCGCCAAAAAGCCGGCGAAGAAGGCCGCGAAGGCGGCCCGCAAATAGGATGGGCGCGCGCGCCGTTCCGGCTCTTGCCCTGGCCGCGCTCCTGTGCGCGGCCTGCGGGCAGGGCGACCAGACCGCGTCGGCCCCCGGCGCCGGCGCGGAGGAATTCAACGCCGACGCCCTGATCGCGGAGATCGAGGCCGCCCCGCCTGCCGAGCCGGAGACCGCGCCGCCCGCAACCGACTGGATCGAGGTCCCGCTCGCGGACGGCGTCTATAGCGAGGGCGCCGAGGTCGAGGGCGGGGAGCGCATCTCCATCCCCGTCCCGGCCTACAGCGCGCTGGAATACAAGCTGGACATGAAACAGGGCGGAACGATCGCCTATTCCTGGACGGCGGAAGGGCTTTCGGACCCCGACGCCCTGCTGTCCGAGTTTCATGGCCATACCGAACGGGTCGGAGACGCGCCGGGCACGGTGATGTTCTATCGCCGGGGCCGCGGCGCGGCGGAATCGGGCGTCATGACCGCCCCGTTCGACGGCATTCACGGCTGGTATCTGATGAATGACAGCCTGGACCCGGTCACGGTTCAGCTGGATGTCGTCGGAGATTACGAAATCGTGCCCGGTCAGCTGCCCTGAAACGGGCGGAGGGCGCAGAGAAACGGTCCCAATTGCGCCGAAGGCGCGCTAAAATGGGGCCAGAGAATGGGGAAGGAATACCGCAATGGAACTTCTGAAGACCGAAATCGAGACCATCAAGAGCCGGGGAACCTCCCTTTTTCTTGACGGCAAATGGACCCAGCCCGAGGGCGGCGCCGATCTGCAGGTCGTCAATCCGCACAATGAAGAAGTGCTGCTGACCTACAAGGAAGCGACCCCGGCCGACATAGAAAAGGCCGTGACCGCGGCCCGCAAGGCGTTCGAAACCGGCCCCTGGCCGAAAATGACGCCGGCCGAGCGCGGCGACCTGCTGATCAAGATGGGCGACGAGCTGGAACGGCGCCTGCCGCTGCTGGGCGAGGCCTGGACCGGCCAGATGGGCTGCCCGATCTTCCTGTCCTCCAAGGCCTCGGCCGAGGTGCCGGAACTGTTCCACTATTACGGCAAGATGGCCAAGGAGTTCGACTTCGTCGAAACCCGCATCCTGTCCAACGGCATGGAAGCCCGCATCGCGCGCGAACCGGCCGGCGTGGTCGCCGCCGTGACGCCGTGGAACGCCCCGGCCGTTCTGCTGGCCTACAAGATCGCCGCGGGCCTGGCCGCCGGCTGCACCATCGTGGCCAAGCCGTCGCCGGAAACCCCGGTCGACGCCTGGATCATGGCGGAAGTGGCCGAAATGGTCGGCCTGCCGGCCGGCGTGCTGAACATCCTGCCGGCGGGGCGGGAGACCGGCGATTACCTGATCCGCCATCCGCAGATCGACAAGGTCGCCTTCACCGGCTCCACCGCCGCCGGCAAGCACATCGCCAAGACCTGCATGGACCGTCTGGCGCGCGTGTCGCTGGAACTGGGCGGCAAGTCCGCCGCCATCGTTCTGGAGGACGCCGATATCGGCCAGGCCCTGCAGTCGCTGGTGCCGTACTCCATGCCGATCACCGGCCAGGTCTGTTTCAGCCTGACCCGGGTTCTGGTTCCGGAAAGCCGCAAGGACGAGGTGCTGGACGCCTATACCGGCGTGATCGGCAAGCTGAATGTCGGCGACCCGTTCGAGGAGACGACCCATATGGGCCCGCTCTCCATGCAGCGTCAGCGCGACCGCGTCGAAGGCTATATCAAGAAGGGCCGGGACGAAGGCGCCCGCCTGGTCATGGGCGGCGGCCGTCCGAAGAACCTGAACAGCGGCTTCTATGTGGAGCCGACCGTGTTCGCGGACGTCGACAACTCCATGACCATCGCCCAGGAAGAGATCTTCGGCCCCGTGGTCAGCTTCATCCCCTACAAGGACGAGGATGAGGCCGTCCGCATCGCCAACGACACGACCTATGGCCTGAACGGCGCGGTCTATGCCGGCGACAAGGAGCACGGCTACGACGTCGCCCGCCGCATCCGCACGGGCAACATCACGGTCAACGGCCTGCTGAAATCGATCGAGGCGCCCTTCGGCGGCTTCAAGCAGTCCGGCATGGGCCGCGAAGGCGGACCGGAAGGCCTGATGTCCTATCTGGAAACCAAGACCATCTATATGGGGTAAGGCGCGGTCCGCGTTGGCGGACGGAACGCGTCGCGTTCCGAGCGCCGAACGCCCGAGCGGATTTCGCGAGGGCAGGGTGAGCCACCGGCTCAGTCCTCAGGTCTCGGACCTAAAAGAAAAGGCCCGGCGGAGCGATCCGCCGGGCCTTTGTCTTTGACGCGTATCCCGCCGCTCTAGTCGTCGGGATTGTCGTGCAGGCCGTCGCCGGCCGCCGCGTCGTCCGGGTTGTCGTGCAGCCCGTCGCCTTCGGCCTCGTCATCGCCGCCCGGGCCGCCGGGGCCGCCCGGCCCGCCAGGTCCGCCGCGCTGGGCCATCAGCTCGACTTGCGTGTGCGCCGCGTCGATCACGAAGGCGTGGATCTGGGCGATCTGGTCAGAGTCCAGCTGACCGTCGAACGCCGGCATGCCCAGCTGCTCCCGCCCGAACTGCACCGTCGCCTCGAAGCCCTCGGCGGAGGCCAGCAGCGGCGTGCGGGTCAGGTTGGGCAGGTTGGCGCGGCCGCCGGTGGCGTCCGGCCCGTGACAGGCGCCGCAATTCTCGCCGTACAGCTCGCGGCCCGCATCGATGGTCTCGGCGGACGCGGTCTGGACCGGCGGGTCCAGCAGACGCTGGGCGAACGGCGCCGGCTCGGGCAGCTGCTCCGTCCCGCCCAGGGCGAACACCAGCAGGCGGGCGTTGGCCGGGGCGAAATAGCCGCCCTGGGCCGTGCCGCCGACGCTGAACGCCACATATTGCCGGCCGTCCAGCTCATAGCTGATCGGGCCGGGCAGGGCGGCGGTGTGGACGTCAAACTCCCACAGCTTCTCGCCGGTCTCCGCGTTGAAGGCGCGCACCGTCTCGTTGCCGCCGCCGCCCTGGAAGACCAGACCGCCGGCGGTGGCCAGCGCCCCGCCCGTGGCCGGGCCGGCGTCGTCGGTCCGCCAGGCGACCTCGCCCGTGGTCGGATTGAACGCCTGCAGGAAGCCGGTGAAGCCGCGCGGGGCGTCCGGGTTCTGCTCGTAATATTCGGGGGAGGCCGGGAACTGGATGCCCAGATTGAAGCCGGTCTCGCTCTTCTCGAACGTCTCGGTCTGTTCGAAGACCATGTACATGTCCTGGGTCGGGATATAGGCGAACCCCGTTTCCGGGCTGAACGCCATGGAGTGCCAGGCATGCGCGCCGGCCGGTCCGGGCAGCATGTTCCACGCCTCGTCCGTCACGTCATAGCGTGCGCCGGGAACCTCGATCGGCCGGCCGTCCTCGCCGACGCCGTTCGCCCAGTTCATGTTGGCGAAGGGCTTGGCCGACAGCAGCTCGCCCGTCCAGGCGTCCAGCACATAGAAGAAGCCGTTCTTCGGCGCCTGCATCACGACATGGCGGGTTTCGCCGCCGATCTCCAGGTCCGCGACCGTGATCCCCTGATTGGCGTCATAGTCCCAGGTCTCCCACGGATTTTCCTGGTAGTGCCAGGCGTAGGAGCCGTCCTCGATATGGACCGCCACGATGGACGCCAGGAACAGATTGTCGCCGCCGCCGGAATCGCGGTGCTCGGCGTTCCAGGGCGTGCCGTTGCCGACGCCGAAATAGACCAGCCCCGTCTCGGGATCATAGGTCATGGAGTCCCACACCGGGCCGCCGCCGCCGACTTCCCACCAGCCGGGCGTGACCCAGGTCTCGGCGGCCATTTCCATGGCCTCGTTCTCGAACCCGTCGGCCGGGTTGCCGGGCACGGTCCAGAACCGCCACAGCTCCTCGCCCGTGTCCGGGTCGAACGCGCCCATCCAGCCGCGAACCTTGTATTCGCCGCCCGCCACGCCCAGCAGGATTTTGCCGTCCGCCACGCGCAGCGCGATGGTGATGGATTCCGAGGCGCTCTGGTCGGCGACCATGCGGTCGAACACGACCTCGCCGGTTTCGGCGTCCAGCGCCACCAGCCGGCCGTCCAGCGTGCCCAGATAGATCTTGCCTTCGAAGGCCGCGACGCCCCGGTTCACCAGGCCGCAGCAGACATGCTGGGCCACCGCCGGGTCGAACATGGAGTCGTAGAACCAGAGCTGCTCCCCGGTGCGCGCGTCGAAAGCGTAGACCTTGGACCGCGCGGTCGAGACATAGATCGTCCCGTCGACGAACAGCGGGGTGCCCTGCTGGTTGATATTGGTGTCGTAGTCGCCGTACCAGACCAGGCCCAGATCGCCGACATTTTCGGTGTTGATCTCGTCCAGCTGGCTGAACCGCTGCTCTTTATAGGTGCCGCCATAGGTCAGCCACTGGCCGGGTTCGGACTCCGCGTTCTCCAGCCGCTCGGCCGTGACATTGGCGAAATCCCAGCTTTCCGCCGGCTCTGTCTCGGGCTCGGCCTCCGCCATGCCAGCGGCGGGCGCCTCGGCTTCGGCCGCCGGCGCGTCCGGCGCCTCCAGCTCCGCGGCGTCGTTCCCCTCGCCGCACGCCGTCAGGGCTAGCGCCGCGCATGACGCGGCCGCAATCCATGAAATCTTCCGCATAAGGCTTCCCTCCCGAAGCGATCTCTTCAAATGGCCTCGCTTCTTTCAGGCGGGGTCCGGAAATTATGAGAATGTTCTCATAAATCTCGGCAAGCCGATTTGTCGAGTGCGCATCGGGCGCGCCGGACGCCAGAAAAAAAGCCCGGCGGATCGCTCCGCCGGGCCTCAGCTTTCCGTTTTGACGAAAGCGCCTAGTCGTCCGCCGTTGGATCGACATGCGCGCCGGCGCCGCCGTCGCTGTCCGCGACGGCCGGCTCATCCGCGCCGGGACAGCCGAACCCGCCGGGATCGGCGGCGCAGCGTTCGTTTTGGGCCTCCAGATCGTCGTTCGCCTTGGCGATCAGATAGGCCCGCAACGCCTGCGTATCTTCCGGCGTCAGCTGGGCGGAGAAGCCGACCATGCCGGCGTCGGCGCGGGCGCCGTCCAGCACCACGGCGTCGAACCCGTCCTGGGTGTAGAGCAGCGGCGTGCGCCGCAGGTCGGGGAAGGTGGCGCCGCGCGTGCGGCCGTCCGTCTCCGCCCCGTGGCAGCTGGCGCACAGATCGCCATAATGCTCCAGCCCCGCCTGGACGATCTCCTCCGGCGCCTCGGCCGGCGGCGGCGCGAGCGGCCGCGGCGTATAGGGTTCGGCCTCCGGCAGGGTCGCCGTCCCGCCCAGCTTGAACACCAGCAGCCGGCCATAGGTCGGGGCGAAATAATCGCCCTGGTCGGTCGCCCCGGCGTTGATCGCCACATATTGCTCGCCGTCCAGCTCATAGCTGATCGGGCCGGCGAAAACCCCGGTCTGGGCTTCGGTGCTCCACACTACCGCGCCCGTGGATGCGTCCATGGCGCGGAACTGGGCGCCCGCGCCATTGCCCTGGAACACCAGGCCGCCGGCTGTGGCCAGCGCACCGCCCGTCGGGCCCTGATTGAAGTCGCTGGACCAGACGATTTCGCCGGTGTCCGGGTTCATGGCGCGCAAATGCCCCTGGAAACCGGTCGGTTCGCCTTCGGGCAGCGGCGGCGGCGGGAACTGGACGCCCAGATTGAAGCCGACTTCCTGCGGTTCCCAGTCCGGGTCGTGCGCCCAGTAGAAATAGGCGTCCTGGGTCGGGATATAGACCAGGCCGGTGTCCGGGCTGAACGCCATCGGGTGCCAGGCATGGGCGCCCTGCGGCCCGGGCAGGCTGTTGAACGGCACGCCGGTGACGTCGTAGCGCGCCTCCGGCCGGATGATCGGCCGTCCGGTCTCCATGTCGACACCGTCGGCCCAGTTGATCTCCGTATACGGACTGGCCCGCAGCAGCTCGCCGGTCGCGGCGTCCAGCACATAGAGGAAACCGTTCTTCGGCGCCTGCATCACGACGTGGCGGGCCTCGCCGCCGATTTCGATGTCGGCGACCATGATGTGCTGGGTGGCGGTATAGTCCCACGTCTCCCAGGGCGTGGTCTGGTAGTGCCAGACATATTCCCCAGTGTCGGCGTCGATCGCGACGATGGACGACAGGAACAGATTGTCGCCGCCGTCCGGACTGCGCTCCACCGCGCTCCACGGACTGCCGTTGCCGACGCCGATATAGATCAGGCCGGTTTCGGGATCGTAGGTCGTGGCGTCCCACACCGTGCCGCCGCCGCCGACGCGCCACCACTGGCCGGTCCAGGTGTCGGCGGCCATTTCCAGCGCGGCGTTCTCGAACCCCTCCGCGGGATTTCCGGGGATGGTGTAGAACCGCCAGATCTGCTCCCCGCTCTCGGCGTCATAGGCGGCCAGATAGCCGCGCACGCCGAATTCCGCGCCGGAACTTCCCACCAGCACCTTGCCGTCGACCACGCGCACCGGGCCGGTGATGGAATAGGGCCATTGCTGGTCGATGGTCATTTCCGACCAGACCGCTTCGCCGGTCTCCGCGTCGATAGCGATCAGGCGCCCGTCCAGCGTGCCGACATAGATTTTGCCGTTCCACGCCGCGATGCCCCGATTGACCAGGCCGCAACAGACATTGACCGCCCATTCGTTCGGAACTTCCGGGTCGAAGCGCCACAGCCGCTCGCCCGTCCGCGCGTCGAAGGCGTAGACGTTGGACCAGGCGGTGGAGACGTACAGCACGCCGTCGATGAACAGCGGGGTGCCTTCCTGCATCACCTTGGCGGTCTTGCCGTCATAATCGGCGTACCAGGCCAGCCCCAGCTCTCCGGCGTTGCCGGCGGTGATCTGGTCCAGCGCGCTGTAGCGCTGCTCCTTGTATGTGCCGCCATAGGTGGGCCACTGGGCAGGGTCGGCCGCCTCGATCCGGGCCGCATCCACCTGGGCGAATCCGGCTGGACCCGCGTCGGCCGTTTCGCCGGCGGTTTCAGCCGGTTCGGCCGCCGGCGCCGTCTCCTCGGCGACGGTCCCGGATTCCCCGGACGGCCCGCACGCGGCCAGCGCCAGCAGCGCCGCAGCGCCCGCAAGATATCGTTTCATGTCTCCCTCCCGGATCGCCTTTTGGATCAAGCTCTAGACCAGGTCCGGCGGGCCGTCCTGAGAGCGGTCTCATAATCGGGGCGGCCCGAAAGTTCTCATTTTGTTCTTGATCTCCCGGCGCCGGGATGCTTGGCTTTACCGGGCGAAACGGAGGCGAGGGCATGGGCGCACGGGTTGTGACGGCCGCGTTCGAAGGGGCCGAGGCGCGCCGGGTGGACGTTCAGGTCCAGTGCGCCGCCGCGGCCCAGCCGGTCTTCGCCGTCGTCGGCCTGGGCGACAAGGCGGTCAGCGAGGCGCGCGAGCGCGTGCGCGCCGCCTTCGCCGCCATCGGCCTGGCCCTGCCGCAATCGCGCGTCATCGTGAACCTGGCCCCCGCCGACCTGCCCAAGGAGGGCAGCCATTACGATGTGCCCATCGCGCTGGCGGTGATGTCCGCTCTGGGCGTCATCCCGCAGGACGCGCTCGACGGGTTCGCGGCCTTCGGCGAGCTGTCGCTGGACGGAACGCTGGCGCCGGTCTCCGGCGCCCTGCCGGCCGCGATGCTGGCCAATGAAGAGGGGCTCGGCTTCATCTGCCCGACGGCTTGCGGGCCCGAGGCGGCCTGGGCCGGGGACATGGAAATCCTCGCGCCGGCTTCGCTCATCCAGATCGTCAATCACTTCAAGGGCACGCAGGTCCTGTCCCCGCCCGCGCCCGGTCCCTTGCGGGAGGACGGGCCCGTTCCCGACCTGCGCGAGGTGCGCGGGCAGGAGGCCGCCAAGCGGGCGCTGGAGATCGCCGCCGCCGGCGGCCACAACCTTTTGATGGTCGGCCCGCCGGGCGCCGGCAAATCCATGCTGGCCGCGCGCCTGCCCGGCCTGCTGCCGCCGCTCAGCGCGCGGGAGCTGCTGGACGTCTCCATGATCCATTCGGTGGCGGGGCTTCTGGACAAGGGCGCGCTGTCCCGCTCCCGCCCGTTCCGGGAGCCGCATCACGGCGCCTCCATGGCCGCCATGGTCGGCGGCGGCGTGCGCGCCAAGCCGGGCGAAATCTCACTGGCCCATCGCGGCGTGTTGTTCCTGGACGAATTGCCGGAGTTCAGCCCCCAGGTTCTGGATTCCCTGCGCCAGCCGCTGGAGACCGGGGAGGTCAGCGTGGCGCGCGCCAACGCCCATGTCCGCTATCCCGCGCGGTTCCAGCTGGTCGCCGCCATGAATCCCTGCCGCTGCGGCGATGGCGGGGCGTCGGGCGTGTCCTGCCGGCGCGGCCCGCGCTGCGCCATCGATTATCAGGCCCGCATTTCCGGCCCCCTGATGGACCGCATCGACCTTCAGATCGACGTGCCGGCGGTGACCCCCGCAGATCTGGCGCTGCCTCCGCCGGCGGAAGGCACCGCGGAGGTCGCCGCCCGCGTCGCCGCCGCCCGCGCGATGCAGGAAGGCCGGGGCGCAGACGCCGGCGGCGCGCGGACCAATGTGGAGCTGTCGGGCGAGGCGCTGGACCGTTGCGCCGCGCCGGACGAGGCGGGCCGCACCCTGCTGATCAAGGCCGCCGAGACGCTGGGCCTGACCGCGCGCGCCTATCACCGCACGCTTCGCGTCGCCCGCACCATCGCCGATCTGGACGGCGCGCCCTCGGTGCGCCGCGTCCACATCGCCGAAGCCCTATCCCACCGCCGCGTCCCGCCGCACGCCCCCGCCGCGCCGGCTCCCGCTTCAAATCTACGGACGCGGGCGCGTTAGATCGCGGCGGCACAGTCCGCCGGCCCGTGACTCTGTTGCGAATTATTCTCAACTAGGCCATGAAGCTCCGCAGTAACTGGGCGTCCCGGTATGACCGGAGGCGCCGCGTCGCCTGAAAATGTAAACGAGAACCGCGTTGGGCTTTGAGCGCACAAATCCTGCAGCTGTCTCCCGCGCAGAGGCGGCCAGTGCGCATCATTCGGTAAAGGCTCTTTACGAAACCCATTTCCACCGCCTTGTCGGCCACCTTCGCTCCACGTTCGGGGCCGGTCCTCCAGAGCCTGAAGACATCGCGCAACGCGCCTTCGAAAATATCTTCGCGCGTGGCGATCTGCGCGACATTGAGAACCCGGCGGGGTTCGTCTGGCGCATCGCCCGCAACATCGCGATTTCCGAAAAACGCGCCCTGAAAGTCCGGGAGCGGCACGCCGCCGAAACCGCGATGCATTTTCCGGGGCCGGACGGTTACCTTCTGACGCCCGAGCGCGTCCTTGACGGGAAAGAACACGTCGCAATCGCGAATGAGGCGCTACGCAATATGCCGGAACAGCGCAGGCGCGCTTTTATCCTGACGCGGATCGAAGGTCTGAGCCACGCCGAAGCGGCCCGGCGGCTGGGCGTCTCGCGCCCGGCGGTCACCAAGCATGTGGCCCGCGCCGCCGCCGATCTCTATTCCGCGCTTACGAGCTGACGCCGCGCCCGCCCCCCGATGAGCAAGGATGAACAAAGCCGCATGGAGGCCGCGCTGCACTGGCGGGCGGTCATGACGGACGGGGCGGCGACGCCCGCCGAACGGCAGGCGTTTGGCGACTGGCTGAACGCCGCGCCGGAAAACCGGGAGGCCTTTGCGCGCGCCGAACAATTCTGGAGCGAACTCGGGACGCTGCCGGCCGGCGCGCTGGACGCGGCGTTCTTCCGGCCGTCGCTGCGCGAACGCGCGCGGTCCGCGGGTTTCGCCGTGCTTGGCGCCCTGCAGGATATGGCATGGCGTCCGGCTGCGGGGTTCGCTCTGGCGGCGTGCGCCGCCCTGGTCGTGTTTCTCGCCATCGCGCCTGACCAGGCGGGAGAGGAGCAACCGGTCGTGGCCGCCCACGCGACGAAAGCCGGCGAGATCCGTGAAATTGCCCTGGCCGATGGCAGCCTGGTCACGCTGGGCGGCGGCTCGGCGATCGAGACGGCGTTTACCGCCTCGGCGCGCACGATCATCCTGCGCACGGGCGAGGCGTATTTCGACGTCGCGCCGGACGCCGAGCGGCCGTTCGATGTCGTCGCTGGCGAGTTGCGCGCGAGCGCGCTGGGAACCGAGTTCGACGTCCAGCTCAAGGGGCCGGTCACGCGGGTGTCGGTGGCCGAAGGCGTGGTCGGCGTGGCCTGGCCGTCGTCGCCGGCCGCGCGGCTCCTTGCAGGACGGCAGATCGCCGCGACGCGGGCAGGGGGCCTGGACGCCCCGTCCGCCATCGATCCGGAACAGGTCGGCGCCTGGCGCGATCACCGTCTGGTCTATCTGGACGCCGCCCTGTCCGAAGTCATTGCCGACGCCAACCGGTATGCGGAACGCCCTGTGCGGCTGACCGATCCGGCCATCGGGGATCTGCGGGTGTCGGCCACTTTCGACAGCCGCGATATCGATTCCATGCTGGCGGCGCTGACCGAAATCTTCGCCCTGCGGGTGGACGACAGCGCGGGCGGCGTCGAGCTGCGCGCCGCGCCCTGATTTTTTTGCGCGGCAGGGTTACCGAACGGATGAGCCAAGCGTCCTTGGACCGAAATGCGACTAATACGCAGTCGCGAGTTCTGGACGTTTTGGGGGTAAATCCATGACTGTGATGAGAAATATTGCGCGCGGCCGCCATGTGATGCTGGCTGCGGTGTCGGCTGTGGCTCTGCTGGCGGGGGGCGCTGCGTCGGCGCAGCAATCGGCGGCGCCGATCGACCTGCCGGCGCAACCGCTGCAGCAGGCGCTGACCGCCATTGGCCAGCACTATGATCTGTCCGTCGTCGCGTCGGCCGATTTGGTGCGCGGGCTCGCCGCGCCGGCGGTCTCCGGCGCCCTGACGCCAGATCAGGCGCTGGAGCAATTGCTGGATGGAACGGGGCTGGAAGCCCGCCGGTCGAGCAGCGGCGCGATCATGATCGTGCGGCGTTCCGATCCGGCGCCGGCGGCGGCGCCCGCAGCGCCGGCGCCCGCCCAGGCCGACGAAGCGCGAGGCGCGCCGGATATCGTGCTGGTCACCGGGGAGGCGGTCACGGCGACCAAGACGGCGACGCCGATCATGCAGACGCCGCAATCCATCAGCATCATCCCGGCCACGCAGTTCGTCGAGCAGGGTGCCGGGTTCCTGCAGGAGACGCTGCGCTATTCCGGCGGCGTGCGGCCGGAGCCGAACGGCACCGACTATCGCTTCGACTATACGACCGCGCGCGGCGGGTTCAGTCTCGGCGAGTATCAAGACGGAATACAGCGGCCCAGTGGCTTCTACGCGCCCCGCGTGGAGCTGTTCACGCTGGAGCGGGTCGAGCTGCTGCGCGGGCCGTCCTCGGTGCTCTATGGCCAGGGCTCGCCCGGCGGCTTGCTGAATGCGGTGACCAAGCTGCCCGGCTTCGAGGCTGGCGGCGAGGTCGGGCTGGAATATGGCAGCTACGACCGGAAACAGGCGCAATTCGACTATACCGGCCCTCTGGGCGGAGCGCTGGCGGGACGGTTCGTGGCGGTGGTGCGCGACGCCGGCAACCAGATCGACTACGGGCGCGACGACCGCCTGCTCCTGATGCCGTCCCTGCGATGGAGCCCGGACGAACGGACGGACGTATCGCTGATCGCCCTGTACCAGAACGACAAGGCGCGCTCGATTTCCCAGTTCCTTCCCAGCCAGGCGACACTGGACGCCCCGCCGGGCCGCCGCATGCGCGACGACACGTTCCTGGGCGAGCCGGACAATAATCGCTTCGACAAGGAACAGGCGTCGGTGACGCTGTTGGCGTCGCACAAGGCGAACGACTGGCTCGAGCTGCGCAGCAACACCCGCTATCTGGAGGCCGAGCAGCAGGACGAGCAGATTTATCCCAACGTCTATAGCGGCGAGGAAAACCCGTTCCTCGACGCGGACCGCCGGCTGCTGTCGCGTTCGCTGTTCAACACCTTCTACGATTTCGCGAAGATCGCGACCGACAACAGCGTCGTCGCCGCGTTCGGGACGGGCGCGCTGGAACATCGGCTGCTGGCGGGTGTGGACTATCAGCGTGACGAAGTGACCGGCGGCTACGCCGACACGACGGTCGCGCCGATCGACATCTACGATCCCGTCTATAGCGGCGTTCCGCAGAATTTGACCTATCTGCCGATTCCCGAGCAGGTGACGTCGCAATTGGGCGTCTACGCACAGGACCAGATTCGCTATCGTGATCGCGCCACCCTCATGCTCGGTGTGCGGCGCGACCACGCGAAAACAGAGACCGTCGGATCGCCGGCCCAGGAAGACAATGTCACCTCGTTCCGCGCGGGGCTGATCGTCGACGCCACGGAAAATCTGGCTCCGTACGTGAACTATTCGGAGTCCTTTCAACCGGTCGTCGGCGTGAATGTGGCGGGCCAGCCATTCCTGCCGGAGCGCGGCGTGCAGTACGAGGCTGGCGTCAAATGGAGCCCGGCTGCGGGGTCCCTGGTCACGCTGGCCGCGTTCGATATTCGCGGCCAGAACCGTTTGGTGAACGACCCGGCCGATCCGAATAATCTGCTGCAGATCGGCGAAGTGCACGCGCAAGGACTGGAGCTGGAGGCGACCCTCGCGCTGCCGGGCGCGATCGAACTGTCCGGCGCCTACAGCTATGTCGACGCGGAGGTCAGCGGCAGCTCGGAGCCGCTCGAAATCGGGCTCCCGATCATCGGCGTGCCGGAACATATCGCCTCGCTCTGGATCTCCCGCACATGGGCGCTGGGCGACGGGCTCGACCTGCGCGTCGGCGGCGGCGCGCGCTATACCGGATCGACGGAACAAGCGATCGCCGCGCCGCCGGACGTGCTGCGCCAGGAAACGCCGGACTATACGGTGGTCGATGCGTTCGCATCGCTGGAAAAGGCGCGCTGGTCGCTGTCCGTCAGCGCCACGAATGTGTTCGACAAACGCTACTATGCGCTTTGCGGCTATCGCGCCGACTGCGCGGTCGGCCTGCGCCGCAACGTCGTGGCGTCGCTCCGCTATGCGTTCTGATCGTAAATGCGGCCGGGGATGGTAAAGGCCTGGTCGGTCGTCCATACATGGACGAGCCTGATCTGCACGGCGTTCGTCCTGATGCTGTGCGTCACCGGCCTGCCCCTGGTCTTCCAGGACGAAATCCTCCGCTGGACCGCTCCGGCGCCGGCGTTTGAAGACGTTCCGCCGGACCGCCCGCCGGTCGGCCTGGACACATTGATCGAAACGGCGCGTGGCGAATGGCCGGGCCATCTCGTCACCGCCGTTTCGTTCGCCACGGACCATCCGGAAACCTTTGTGGGCCTGGCGCCGTCATGGGCGGCCTATGTCGCCGATCCGGACGGGCAGCCCTATATCGGATTTGACGCCCGCACCGGCGCGGAGCGCGAACGGTCGGGACAGGCGCCGCCGCCCTCATCCGGCTTCATCGACCTGATGTATCGGCTCCATCTGGACATGTTCCTGGGCATGCCCGGCCAGTATTTCATGCTGGCCATGGGCGTTTGCCTCGTCGCCGCGCTCGTGTCCGGCGTCGCGTTGTACGGGCCGTTCACCCGGCGGATGGCGTTTGGCGAAATCCGCGCCGGCGCCGCGCGTACCCGGTGGCTGGACATTCACAATGTGCTGGGAATCGTGACGCTGGTCTGGGTGGGCGTGGTGGGCCTGACCGGCGCGTTGAACAATCTCGAAGCGCCGCTGTTCGAGCGCTTTCTGGCCGTCGATGTGCCCGCGGCGCTGGCCGATCACGCGGATAAACCGACGCCGGCCCGGCTTTCGTCCGCGGCGGATGCGCTGGGGCGGGCGCGGGCGGCCCTGCCGGACCACGACCCGATCCAGATTGTCTATCCCGGCAATCCGTACGGCGCCTCTGGCCACTATATGGTCTGGTTCGTCGGCCGCAGCCCGCTGACGCGGCACATGGAAGCCGTTGCCCTGGTGGACGCCGATAGCGGCCAGATGGCGGGCGTGATGCACATGCCCTGGTATCTGAAAATGATCGAGGTCTCGCGTCCGCTCCATTTTGGCGACTATGGCGGACTGCCGCTGAAGGTGATCTGGGCGGTGCTGGACGTGATGACGATCACGATCCTGGCGAGCGGGCTGTATCTCTGGCTGGCGCGTCCTCGCAGCCGGGCGTCCCGGCGTGCGTCCCGCGGCGTCTCCAGGCCCCCCGCATGACCGGCCGACCGTTCCGGCGCCAATGGACCTGGCCGATCGTGCTGGCGACGCTCACCGCAGTCGGTCTGGTCATGGCGCTGGCGGGCGAGCACGTACTTTGGCGGTTTGTATCGTGGGCGCTGCTGGGGATTCCCGTGGCCGTCGCCATACATGCGCTCGTGCGGGCGCTCCGAGAGTCCTGGCTATCACGATAACGCTCGGGCCGATGGCGGTCGCCGCCGCGCCCATGGTCGTTTCATCCAAGGTTGCCAGGAATTCCGGTATCCGGAAGAAGTCCGGATAACGCCAAGAATTTTCCGGTATACGGAAAGTATTTCAGAATACAGCTTAAGGTTGCTTAACGTAATGAATTAATGGCGTTTCATTAAACGTCCGTAATGTAGCAGTGTTACTGCCCCTTTCGGTTTGACCTCTCAAACTTCCTGCGTAGGTTCCCCGCGCTGTCGGTCCCGGCTAATGGGATCGCATAACAAAGAGAGAGGGGAGGGTCCGACGCCATGTTCGTTGGGAATACGCGTGCTCAATTCAAAGCCAGCCTGAAATGCGGTGTGTGCGCCGTCGCTGTCGGCCTTGGCATGGCCGGTACCGCCGCCGCACAGGCCGATGACGTCGTTCAGGTGACCGGCACGCGGATCCGCGCCACCGGCATGTCGACGCCGACGCCGGTGACGGTGATCCAGGCCGACGAACTGGAAAACATCGCTCCGGGCAACCTGATCAACGCGCTGGACCAGATCCCGCAGTTCCTGAACAACCAGAGCCCGAACACCGCCGCGTCCAAGGCCGACTCGGCCGGCGCCTCCAACGTCAATCTGCGCGGCATCGGCTCCAAGCGGACGCTGGTCCTGCTGAACGGCCGCCGCGTCGTTCCGTCCAACCGCCTCGGCAATGTGGACGTGAACCTGTTCCCGGAAGACCTGGTCGAGCGGGTCGAGACGGTCACCGGCGGCGCCTCGGCCGCCTACGGCACGGACGCCGTGGCCGGCGTGGTGAACTTCATCCTCGATACCGATTTCGAAGGCCTGAAGGGCCACGCCCAGGCCGGGATCACCGACCGCGGCGACAACGAGAATTTCGAGATCGGCCTGACCGCGGGCACCCAGCTCAACGACCGCCTGCACCTGGTCGTGTCCGGCGACTATTACGAAGCCGACCGGATCGACAATCTGGACGGCCGCGAGTGGTACACCGGCGAAGGCCTTGTCACGAACCCGGCCTGGACCGCCAGCCGCACCGCCCCGCAATACCTGGTCCTGCCGAACGTCAACTCCACCATCTACACCGATGGCGGCGTGATCGACGCGCCGGGCACCTCCATCAACCGCCTGATGTTCAACCCGGACGGCAGCACCTCGCCCTTCGTGTTCGGCAACCCGGCCGCGGTCGGCACCGGCACCCAGTCGCAAAGCGGCGGCAGCGGCTATAACGCCACCGATTTCGACCCGACCGTCAGCACCGAGGCGTTCCCGGACGGCACGCGCTCGGGCTCCTTCGTGCCGGACTCCAAGCGCGCCAGCCTGTTCGCCAATCTGGAATGGGAAGCGACCGACAATCTGCGGCTCTACGTCCAGGGCCTGTACGGCTACAACTACGCCAACAGCGTCGGCACGCTGCCGCTCGGCCACTCGATCTGGGCGGCGACCATCTATAGCGGCAACCCGTATCTGCCGGCCGACATCCAGGCCGCGATGGACGCCGAAGGCATCAATTCCTTCCGGCTCCAGCGGTACAACACCGCCGCCGACATCGCGCAGGACCGCCTGATCCTGGAAAACCAGACCTATTCCTTCACGACCGGCCTGAACTGGCAGATCGACGGCGGAATGTTCGCTGGCTGGGAAGTCGACGCCCACTACCAGGGCGGCCGCAACGAAAACCATCTGGATTTCGAAAACTTCGTGCGTCGGGACAAGCTGCCGCTGGCGGTGGACGCTGTGCGCGACGGCAACGGCAACATCGTCTGTAACATCACGGTGGTGAACCCGGGCACGATGTTCGACGGCTGCGTGCCGGTGAACCTCCTCGGCAAGGGCCGCGCCTCCCAGGCCGCGGTCGATTGGGTCTCGGATTCCATGTATGTGGACGCCACGACCGAACAGCACATGGTCGAGGCCTCCGCCAATGGCGAGATCTATGACGGCTGGGGCGCGGGCGCGGTTTCGCTCGCCGTCGGCGGCTCCTACCGCGAACAGTCGATCGAACACCTGCTGGGGCCGGACGACCTGCTGGCTCTGGACTCCCTGACCAATAATGCGGCGGCGGGCATCCGCGGCGTGCCGATCGCGTTCGCTGGCCAGGACGAGGTGTTCCAGTTCGTGAACCTCGACGAGTACGAAGGCAGCTTCAACGTGAAGGAGGCCTTCGCCGAAACCCTGATCCCGCTGGTCGCCGGCACGCCGGGCTTCGAGCAGCTGAACCTGACCGCCGCGGCCCGTTACGCCGACTATTCCGGCTCGGGCGGCATCTGGGCGTGGAAGGCCGGCCTCGACTGGCAGATCTACAGCGACCTGCGCCTGCGCGGCACGCTGTCCCGCGACGTGCGGGCCGGCTCGCTGGAAGAGCGGTTCGACCGTCAGGGCCAGGGCACCTCGGTCACCGACCCCGAACAGGGCGACCTGACCTACACCACCTTCCGCATCCGCGGCGGCAACCCGAACATCGAACCGGAAAAGGCCGAAACCATCACGGTCGGTGGCGTGTACCAGCCGTCCTACCTCCCAGGCCTGTCGGTCTCGCTCGACTATTATAAGATCGAGATCGAGGACGCGATGGACTTCCTGAGCGTTCAGGAAATCGTCGACCAGTGTTCGGACGTGGGCGGCGATATCTGCAGCCGCATCACCCGCGATCCGGGCACCGGCCTGATCACCGAGGTTCTGGACACTTATTTCAACCTCGGCGCGGCCAACAATGAAGGCATCGACCTGGAGACGGTCTACCGCTCTGACGTCAACTGGCTGGGCGGCGACGAAAGCATCAGCGCCCGTCTGCTGGTCTCCTGGCTGCTGGAAACCTCGACCACCAACGTCAACGGCGTGGTGACCGAGACCACCGGCCAGATCGGCCTGGGCTCGGCGCCGGACTCGCGCGCCACGTTCAACGTCACCTACCGGAAGGGGCCGTTCAGCCTGTTCCTGCAGGAGCGTTACATCAGCGGCGGCGTGTATGACGTCGACTGGGTCGAGGGCGTGGACATCGCCAACAACACCCAGGGCTCGGTCATGTATACCGACGCCCGCGTGGCCTACGACTTCGGCGGCCCGCGCGGCGGCGACTGGACGGCGTTCTTCAACGTCACCAACGTCTTCGATCGCGATCCGGCCTTCGTTCCGGGCTGGTCGAGCTTCAGCGGCACCGGCTACGGCACCAATGAGGGTCTGTACGACACCCTCGGCCGCCGCTTCGTCGCGGGGATCCGCTTCCGCTACTAGACCAACAACAAGAACAGCGTTCCAAACTGGAAGCGCCGCGGCGATCGCTCGCCGCGGCGCTTTTGTTTGCGCGGATGGCGCGGTCCTTACTGGCCGGTCTGGAAGGGCAGGCCGCCGGCGTCCTCGTCCTCGGTCTCGGGAAGGGGCTCGACGCCGAACTCGTCATTAATGCCCAGTTCCTCGGCCTCGTCGAAGCCCAGCCATGTTTCCGGGTCGCTCAGATTCTCGGCCTGCTCGGTGCCCGGGATCGCGCCGAAATTGGACCCGCCCTCGGCGGTGCGCACCACCGGCTGGTTCTCCGCGCAGGACCAGTGAACGATGCGGATCGCGCCGTCCGGATTGGCCACCTGGCGGTAATAGCGGACGAAATGGAACGGCTCGGTCAGCGCCTCGGGGTCGTACAGGCTGCCTTTCACCTGCATCACGCCGTCGCTGATCTCGGTCCATTCCTCCACCGTTTCGGCCTGGTTGCTGACCGCCGGCTGTTCCCGCTGCAGCAGGTTCGCCTTGATGTTGTTGGTATGGATGACCAGCGTCTCGCCGTCCCAGAAGCCGATCGAATCGCCGAACCACATCGGATAGGCGAACTCCTCCGGGATATGGCCGCGTCCGTCGGTATAGACGCGGCGCACCTCCGCCCCGGCCTCGTTCATCAGGTACGTAATGTGATCGGTCGGCGCGAACTCCTTCATAAAGGGCTCGACCAGCCAGCGCGGAAAGCCGGACGGCAGGCAATAGGTCAGCGGGTCGAAATCGTCGCCTTCCTCGGCCTTGCGGATGCGGTATTCCAGCTCCGCCTGATAGCGGGGGGTCAGTTTCATCCCCGTCTCGGTCGCAAAGCCCCGCCCGATCAGCGGCTCGCCCGGCTGCAGGGTGAAGGAAAAGGGCGGATCGTTTTCCCACAGCCCCGACCAGTCCACCGAATCCGGCGGGGTCTGGGCGCCGCCGCCGGCGGCCGCTTCGCGCGCCTGATACTGCGCCCAGGCCGAATCGAAATCGCCCGGATTCCAGCTCGTCGCGCGGTCGGCCTGCCCGGCGTCCGGCGCGGCGTCCTGGGCCAGCGCGTCCGGCGCGATCACCGCGGCCAGTCCCGCCGCCGCCAGGGCCAGCGCGCTGACCGCGCCGGCGGTCGCCTTCAACTTCGCCATTTTCAGGATCCTCCGGGTCATCTCGCTCCGCCCCGTGGCGGGCGCGGGCGACCCTAGCGCATGTCCCGGCGCATCCAAGACCGGCGGGCTGCGGCGTGCGCTGTTTGAATTGGCCCTGCCTCTGTAGGATAATGGAGAACAAAGAGCGCGTTATACTTGGTCGCGCCCGGGAGGATGTGTTGAACATGATGGACCGCAGACATTTCCTGCTGTCGGCGGCGTGCGGCGCCGGCGCCCTTGGCGCGCCGTGGACCGCGCGGGCCGCGAATGCGGAAATCGTCCTGACTCCGGTCGATCCCGGCTCGGCGCTGATCACCGGCGCGGGCGGAAACATCTTCGCCACGCGCGCGGGCGAGGGCGTTGTTCTTGTGGATACCGGCTCGGCCGACGCCATCGAGGAGGTTCTGGCGCGGATCGACGCCCATTTCGGCGGCGCGCCGGTCCTGGCGGCCTTCAACACGCACTGGCATTACGATCATACCGGTGGCAACGCGGCGGTGCGTGCGCGCGGCGCAAAGATCTATGCCCATGAAAACACGCGGCTTTGGCTCTCCGGCGATTTCGAATCGCCGTGGCAGGACCGGCATTACCGGCCGCAGCCGGAGGCCGCGCTGCCGACCGACACCTTCTATACGGACGGCTCGGTGCGCATCGGGGACCGGGAGATTCATTACGGTCATCTGAAGCAGGCCCACACGGACGGCGATGTCTATGTCCATTTCCGCGATGCGGAAATACTTGCTGCGGGCGGCCTTGTAACTTCGGGATACTATCCGATATTGGATTATGCGACCGGCGGCTGGATCGGGGCGATGGAAAACGCCTCCGAAGCCCTGCTGCAGGTCGCCGGGGAAAATACGCGCATCGTGCCGGAGAAGGGGCCGCTGGTCGGCCGCGATCATCTGGAGGCCCAGCATCAGATGCTCGACACCGTGAAGGAGCGGCTGTTCGAACTGGTGCGTCTGGGCCGGGGGGCGGAGGAAATGCTCGCCGCCGGCGTCACGGCGGAATTTGACGCCGAATGGGGCGACCCGACCCTGTTCGTCACGAACGCCTATCCCGGCATGTGGGCGCATTCTTATGAGGTTGGCGGTGTCGTCTGATCGAAAACTATCCGCATCGGCCCTGAAAGCAGGCGCGCTGGCCTCTGGCGCCGCGCTGGTCGCGCTGGCGGGCCCGGCGCACGCCGCGGACAGCGGCGCGGCCGCCATCTCCGAGGAGCACTGGAGCCTGCTCGAATCCCATTGCGTGGAGTGTCACAACTTCACCGACTGGGCCGGCGGCGTGGCGTTCGACACGATGGCCCCGGACATGATCGGCGAGGACGCCGAGATCTGGGAAAGCGTGCTGCGCAAGCTGCATGGCGGCCTGATGCCCCCGCCGGGCGAGGACACGCCCGACCCGGCCGAGGTCGAGGCCTTTGCGCTGGCCATGGAGTCGGCGCTGGACCATGCCGCGGAACAGGCCGGGCCGCGCCCGGGCTATGTCACGCTGCACCGCCTGAACCGGATCGAGTATCAGAACGAGATCAAGGCGCTGTTCGACCTCGACGTCGATGTCGAGGACCTGCTGCCGCCGGACGCCGAAAGCGACGGCTTCACCAATGTCGCCAACGTGCTTCAGGTCTCCCCGACCTTCCTGGATCAATATATCGGCGCGGCGCGCCAGATCAGCATCGCGGCGGTCGGCAACGGCGCGACCTTCGCCGACGAAGTCACCTATCTGAACCCGGCCGAGCAGAACCAGAACGTCCATGTCGCCGGCCTGCCGCTCGGCAGCCGCGGCGGCCTGAAGGTGGAGCATTATTTCCCGGTGGACGGGGAGTATCAGTTCACCATCGGCCTCGGCTCGCGCGGCGGCGACCTGCTGCGCGCCTATCCGACCGGCTGGTTGGAGCTTCCGCACACTTTGGTCTTCGCCATCGACGGCAAGCCGGTCTTCCACGCCGATGTCGGCGGCGAAGAGGACATGCGCGCCGTCGACCAGCTGCAGCAATCGGCGGTGATGAGCATCCTCAGCCGGTTCGAGAACATTCCGTTCGAGATGGAGAGCGGCGAGCACACGCTGACCGCCGCCTTCATCGGCCACACTTTGGCTGAGGGCGACGACATCCTGCAGAACCCGGTGCACGGCATCGGCATGGACGACGTGCCGATCATCACCCTGCTGAACGTCATCGGCCCGTTCGACGTGAAGGGCGTGGGCGACACGCCCAGCCGCAACAAAATTTTCTCCTGCTATCCGGACAGCGAGGCGGAGCAGCGCCCCTGCGCCGAACAGATCCTGACCCGCCTGGCGGAACAGGCCTATCGCCGCCCCGCCACCCATGGCGAGGTGCAGAACCTGATGGGCTTCTATGACGCGGGCGCGGCGGAGGAAGGCTTCGAGACCGGCGTGCAGAAGGCGCTGATGGCGATGCTGTCCAGCACCAATTTCCTGTACCGCGTCGAACAGGCGCCGGACCAGCTCGCCCCCGGCGAGGCGTTCGCGCTGGACGGCATGGCGCTGGCCTCCCGCCTGTCCTTCTTCCTGTGGAGCCAGGGACCGGACGCGGAGCTGCGCGAACTGGCAGAGGCCGGCGAGCTGTCCAAGGCGCGCGTGCTGCGCGGCCAGATCGACCGCATGCTGGCCGATCCGCGCGCCGAGGCGCTAGTCGATAATTTCGGCTTCCAGTGGCTGGGCGCGGAGAAGATTCACCAGATCAATCCCGACCCGCGCGTCTTCCCGAATTTCGACGAGGATCTGCGCGAGGCCTTCGGCGTGGAGCTGGAGATGTTCCTGGAGGACGTCCTGCTCGACGACCGCAGCGTGCTGGAGCTGATCGACGCCCACTACACCTTCCTGGACGAGCGTCTGGCCCGCCATTACGGCGTGACGGACGTCCAGGGCGCCAATTTCCGCCGCGTGGAACTGGACGACCCCACGCGCTGGGGCTTGCTCGGCAAGGGCGCGGTCCTGATGTCCACCTCCTATCCCAACCGCACCTCGCCGGTGCTGCGCGGGGCCTGGATTCTGGACACGCTGATCGGCGCGCCGCCCGCCGCGCCGCCGCCGGGCGTGGAGACCAATCTGGATAACGAGCCCGGCCAGGCCGCGCTGACCCTGCGCACACGGCTGGCCCAGCACCGCGCCGATCCGTCCTGCAATCAGTGCCACGGCGTGATCGACCCGCTGGGCCTGGCGCTGGAGAATTTCGACGCCATCGGCGAATGGCGCGATATCGACCGCTTCGCCGGAGAGCAGATCGACGCGACCGGCGTCCTGGCCGGCACGGGTCACGAGATCACCGGCCCGATCGACCTGCGCAACGCGCTGGCCGATCATCCGGAGCGGTTCGTGCAGACCTTCACCGAAAGCCTGATGACCTACGCGCTCGGCCGCCGGGTGGAGTATTACGACATGCCGGTCGTGCGCCAGATCGTCCGCGACGCGGAACAGGACGGCTATCGCTTCTCGTCCATCGTGACGGGGATTATCGAGGCCGACGCGTTCCGCATGCAGACCATTCCCGCGTCGGCGGAGGCGGACGACCCCCGCCCCGTCGACGAAGCTTCGTTGCAGCCGTAAGGCGGCAGGAGGACACGCAGATGTATATCCGCAAGAAACACCTTTCCCGCAGAACGATGCTGCAGGGCGTTGGCGCCGCCGTCTCCCTGCCGTTTCTGGAGGCGATGGTGCCCGCCGGAACCGCGCTGGCCCAGACCGCCGCGGCCCCCAAACCCCGCATGGGCTATTTCTATCTGCCGCACGGCGCGATCATGGATCGCTGGACGCCGGAAACCGCCGGCCGCGACTACGTCATGCCGGAAATCCTGTCGCCGATGGAACGGCACCGGGCCTATCTGACGGTCGTCTCCAATCTGGACAACAAATCGGCGGTCAGCTCCGCGGTGCACGCGATCACGCCGGGCACTTGGCTGTCCTGCGCGCCGCCGCGGCGCAGCCACGCGCCCTATGTCGGCACAACGGCCGACCAGGTCGCCGCCGCCCATATCGGGCAGGACACCAAGCAACCGTCCGTGGAGGCGGCGATCGAGGCGCGCGGCGGGGATTCGGCCTGCGACGGCACCTATGGGTGCAGCGTCGGCAACACCATCTCCTTCCGCAACCCGACCACCCCGCTGCCGATGGAGTACAGCCCGCGCAAATTCTTCGCGACGCTGTTCGGCCGCGGCGCCACGAAAGACGAGCGCGACGAGATCGCGGAGGATTTTCGCTCCGTCCTCGACATGATCGGCGGCGAGGCGAAAACGCTGAAGCGCGACCTGGGCGCGCAGGACCGTGTCGTGCTGGACAATTATCTGGACAGCGTGCGGGAGATCGAACGCCGCGTCGCGATGGTCGAACAGGAAGACCTGACCCAGTACGACCTGCCGGACCTGCCCACCGGCGTGCCGGATTTCGACCAGCGCCTGAACCTGATGTTCGACATGATCGCCATCGGCTATCAGGCCAATGTCACGCGCGTGGCCACGATGATGATGGCGGCGGAGGTGTCCAACACCGCCTACACCCATATCGACATCGCGGACGCCTTCCACCCGCTGTCGCACCACCAGAACAAGCGTCCGAACATGGACAAGCTGGTGATCCTCCAGCGCTATCACATGCAGCGCTTCGCGGAGTTCCTGGACAAGCTGGCCGAGATGCCGGACGGCGAGGGCAGTGTGCTCGACAACGCCATCTTCCTGTACGGCGGCAATATGAGCAATTCGAACGCCCACGATCACTACCCGCTGCCGATCACCGTGGTCGGCAAGGGCGCCGGCACGATCAAGGGCGGCCAGCATCTGGTCTATCCGGAGCGCACGCCGCTCGCGAACCTGCACCTGACGCTGCTGCAAAAGGCGGGCGTGCCGATCGAGTCTTTCGGAGACTCGGACGGCGTGCTGTCGGAGGTCTGATCATGACGCGTCTTCTCGCCGCCGCGTGCGCGGCCCTTCTCGCCGGCGGTCCGGCCCTGGCCGGCCCGCTGGCCGACGCCGCCCAGGCGGGCGACAGCGAGACGGCGCAACAGCTGATCCGGGACGGCGCCGACGTGAACGCGCCGTCGGCGGATGGCACCACGGCCCTGCACTGGGCGGTCTATAACGGCGACGCTGACCTCGTACGCCGCCTGCTGCGCAAGGACGCGGACGTATCCGCCGCCAATCTCTACGGCGCCACGCCGATGCAGGAGGCCGCGGTCCGCGGCGATGCGGACATTCTGGAAATGCTGCTGGACGCCGGCGCCGATGTCGACGCGCCGAACGCGGACGGCCAGACCGCTTTGATGGTCGTCGCCCGCACCCGCAATGTGGAGGCCGCGCGCCTGCTGCTCGATCACGGCGCGGATGTGAACGCCGCCGAATGGCGCGGCCAGACCCCGCTGATGTGGGCCGCCGCCCAGCAACAGCCCGAAATGATCCGCGTCCTGCTGGATGCGGGCGCGGACCCGAACGTCCGCTCCCCCGCCAACAACTACAAGCGCCAGATCACCGCGGAGTCCCGCTATATCTGGCGGCCCTCCGGCGGCTGGACCGCGCTGCTGCTGGCCGCGCGCGAGGGCTGTCTGGACTGCGTCGATGCGCTGCTGGACGGCGGGGCGGAGATCGACCGGGGCAATCCGGAAAATGTCAGCCCTCTGCTGATCGCCACGATGAATTTCCATTTCGACACCGCGAAGCTGTTGATCGGGCGCGGCGCCAATGTCGACAAATGGGACTGGCGCGGCCGCAACCCGCTCTATGCGGCGATCGACCTGAACACGCTGCCCCATGGCGGCCGGGCCGACCTGCCGACCACGGACGACACCTCGGCGCTGGAGCTGGCGCGCATCCTGCTGGAGGCCGGCGCCAACCCGAACCTGCAGCTGAAGCTCAATCCCGGCTATCGCAACACCAAGGACGACCGCGGCGCGGACGGCCAGCTGACGATCGGCGCCACGCCGCTGGCCCGCGCGGCCAAGGCGTTCGACGTCGACGCCATCAAACTGCTGGCCGAATATGACGTGCTGACCGAACTGCCGAACGAAAACGGCGTCACGCCGCTGATGCTGGCCGCCGGTTTCGGCACGCTCGCCCGCGACACGCGCGGCGTCTACGACACGCCCGACACGCAGGACCGCGCCATCGCCGCCATCCAGGCGCTGCTGGATATCGGCGCGGACATCGCCGCGACCGAGAATAACGGCCAGACCGCGGCCTTCGGCGCCGCCGGCTGGGGCTGGACCGATGTCGTGGTGTTCCTGGGCGAAAGCGGCCTGCGCATGGATATCCGGGACGACCGCGGCAACACCGCGCTGGACGTGGCGCTGGGCCGTGTCTCGCGCGGCGTGCGCACGCTCACCGTCTCCTATCCCGAAACCGGCGCGGCGATCGAGGATCTGATCGCCCGGCAGCAGGCCGGGGAGATCGTGACCCAGGCCGGCGCCGCGACGGACGAAGAGCCCGCCTGATTCCGGTCACGATTTTAGGCCCTGATGCGGGTCCTGATTGCGGGCCATGACGCAGCGGCGGCGGCGCCCTATGGTCCGCCCGCCCCACAGCGCCGAAAGGTTATTTGCATGTTTCGACTGAGCTTCCGCGCGGCCCTGCTCGCGCCCGTTCTGGCCATCGCCGCGCCGGCCATGGCCTTCGCCCAGGATGACGCAGCGGATGTTCCGCAGTGGGACGTGGTGTGCCCGCAGGCGCAGGAGGGCGCAGTGGACCCCGGCTGCTCGCTGGTCCGGAACATTCTGGTCGGCGACGGCGTGAACAATCAGCGCCTGCTGACCGTGCTGCTCCAGCCGGACGGCGCAGACGGCCGCACGCTGGTGCTGGCGCTGCCGCACGGCCTGTATTTCCCGTCCGGCGTCCAGATTTCGGTGGACGGCGGCGCCCCCACGCTCGTGCCGGTTCAGACCAGCGACGCCAGCGGCGCCTATGGCGGCATTCCCATGACGCCGGAGCTTCTGTCCTCCTTCCGCGCCGGGTCGGAAATGACCGTCAGCTTCGTGTCGGTGGACCAGGAAGGCCTGGCCGTGCCGGTGCCGCTGGACGGCTTCAGCGCCGGCTATGACCGGATGGTCGCCGGCCAATAGGGCGCGTCCGGCCCGCGGGTCGGCGTCACGACATCGCCGGAACGGTCCGGTTGCAACGGCCACGCTCGCCGGCTCCAATCGGACCGAGTTGGGGGAAGGGGCATGCCGCAAACCGGGAAGGCGCAATGGCGTCTCACGCTGGCGCTGGCCGGTCTTCTGGCGTCCGCCGCTTCGCCGGCGTTCGCCCAGACCGCCCAACCGCCCGCCGCCCCACAAATCGGCGACCGCGCCTCTGACGTCATCGTGGTGACCGGCGCGGCGACCCCGGTGGAGCGGCAAAAGATCGGCGCCTCCCTCACCGTGCTGGACGGCGCGCTGATCCGGGACGGGGGCTATGACTATGTCAGCGACGCGCTGCGCCAGACGCCGGGCCTCGCGGTCAGCCGGCCCGGCGGCTTCGGCGGCCTGACCCAGGTCCGCATCCGCGGGGCGGAGGGCAATCACACTTTGGTCTTGCTGGACGGCGTCGACGTTTCCCCCGCCACGGACGGGGAGACGGATCTCTCCACGCTGCTGTCCGCCAATGTCCAGCGGATCGAGATCCTGCGCGGTCCGCAGAGCGGCCTTTACGGCTCCAACGCCATTGGCGGGGTCATCAATGTCATCACCCGCCGCGATGTCGACGGCCGCTATTACGAGCTGAGCGGAGAGGGCGGTTCGTTCGAAACCTATGCCCTGACCGCCGCGGGCGGGATCGGCGCGGACGCGCGCTTCATCGCCGCCGGCGCGGCCTATCGCGACACGCAGGGCTTCGACATCTCGCGCGGCGGTCCCACGGACGATCGCGAGGGCGACAGCAATCTGACCCTGTATCTGCGCGGCGGCGCGGCGCTGTCTCCCGCCTTGCGCCTGGATGGCTTCCTGCGCCATGTCGACAAGGAAAGCGGCGGCGACGGGTTCGACTTTTCCGGAATCCCCGGCCTTCAGGGCTACGCCGTAGACGACGCCACCGTGACGGAGTCGGAGGATTTCAACGCCGCCGGCTCCGCGACGCTCAGCCCGATTGAAGACCGCTGGGTCACCACCGTCTCGGGCGCCTATACCGACACCCGCTCCGACTCCGCAACGTTCGGCTCGGCGGCCACGCGCACGAAATTCGCCCTGCAATCCTCCCTGCGCTTTGGCGGGCCGGAATTCCTCTCCACGCTGACCGGCTTCGCCGAGGCGAAGCGGGAAACGTTCCGCAATCTCTACCCCTTCACGCCGGATCAAATCCCGCAACAGTCGCGCGACCTGACCGGCGTCGGGGCCGAATACCGCGCCGAAATCGCGCGCCAGCTCTATCTGTCCGCCACGGTCCGCCATGACGGCAACGAGGATTTCGAGGACGCGGAGACGTTCGGCCTCGCCGCGTCCTGGGTGATCCCGGACAGCGGCTCGCGCCCGCACGCCAGTCTCGGGACCGGCGTGACCAATCCAAGTTTCTTCGAACAGTTCGGCTTCACGCCCGGAACCTTCACCGGCAATCCGGCCCTGGTCCCGGAAGAGGCGTTCGGCTGGGACGCGGGGCTGGAGCAGACCTTTGCGGACGGGCGCGCGGTCGTGGACCTCACCTATTTCCGCGCCGATCTGGATCGGGAGATCGTCGCCTGCTTCCCCTCCGTCTGTAACGATACGGGGCGCAGCGAGCGGGAGGGCGTGGAGCTCTCCCTCCGCCTCTATCCGGCGGACGGCCTGGACATTCTCGGCTCCTGGACCTGGCTGGACGCGCGGGACGCTGGCGGCGATCCCGAGGTGCGCCGGCCGGAAAACATGGCCAGCTTCGACATCGTGAAACGCTTCGGCGGCGACCGCGCGCATCTGGCCCTCGGCGTGACCTATAATGGCGAGATGCTGGACGATGATTTCCGAGGCGGCTTCACCCCGGTCCGCACGGCGATCGGCGACTACACGCTGGTGCGGCTGGCCGGTTCGCTGCGCCTGACCGACCGGGTGGAGGCGTTCGGCCGGATCGAGAACGTGTTCAACACGCCATACGAAGAGGCGCTGACCTATCGCACGCCGGGCCGCGCCATCTATGCCGGCCTGCGCCTGTCCGGCGGGTCCTCCCATTAGGGCCCGCGCCGCGCTCCTGGCGCTGGCGCTGCTCGCCGCGCCGGCCGCCCATGCCCAGATTCAGGCCCAGGCGCCGGACCGGCCCATGCGCATCGTCTCCCTGAACATGTGCACCGATGAGCTGCTGATGCGCCTGGTGGAGCCGGAACGCATCGCCTCCATCACCTTCCTGTCGAAAGCGCCGGACGGCGCCCCGCCGGGGCTGGAGCAAATCGCCGCCGCCCTGCCGGCCAATCACGGTCTGGCGGAGGAGGTGATCGCCCAGCGCCCCGACCTGATCGTCGCCGGCGCCTTCACTACGCGCCCCGCCGTCCAGCTTCTGCGGCGCCTCGGCTATGCGGTGATCGACTTCGCGCCGGAGGCCGACTTCGACGACATGCGCGCCCACATCCTGCTTATGGGCGATGCGGTCGGGGAGACGGCGCGCGCCGCGGCGTTGGTGGCGGACATGGACGCCCGGCTGGACGCCCTCTGGGACTCGCTGCCCGGCGACGCGCCGGTCTACGCCGATATCGGCGCGAACTTCTATCTGCCGGGCGCCGGTACGCTGGCCGCCGCGATCACAAACGCCGGCGGCTACCGCACGCTGGGGCAGACGCTGGGCGTGCAGGGCGCCGCGAACCTGCCGCTGGAGCAGATCGTGCTGGCCGATCCGGACCTCATTTCCAACAGCGCCGCCCCGGCCGGACCACCCGCCATGGCGACCCAGTCCCTGCGCCACCCGGCCCTTCGCCGCCTGACGGCGCGCGCCGAAACGGTCGAAATCCCGTCCCGGCTCTGGGCGTGCGGCGCGCCGTCCGCGCTGCGCGCGGCCGAAATCCTCGCCGCGGCGCACGGGGCGGACCGGTGAAAACCCCGTCCTTTCCCCTGCTCCTCGGCCTGCTTTCCGGCCTCCTGATCCTGTTCCTTGCGGCCTCGCTCCTGATCGGGCCGAGCGCGGCGGGCGTGTTCTCCCTGCCGCGCGCCTTCGCCCGCGGCGACACCGAACTGGCCTGGATCGTCGCGCTGGAGATTCGCCTGCCGCGCACATTGCTGGCTGCGATGGTCGGCGCCACGCTCGGCCTCGCCGGCGCCGCGCTGCAGGGCTATCTGCGCAATCCGCTGGCCGATCCGGGCGTGATCGGCGTCTCGTCCAGCGCCGCTTTGGGCGCGGTTCTGGCGCTCTACACCGGTCTTTCGGCGGTGATTCCGCTGGCCTTGCCGCTCGCCGCCATCGCCGGGGCGCTCGCCTGCGCGCTGCTGCTGCAGGGGCTGGCCGGGCGGGGCGGGGTGCTGACCCTGATCCTGGCGGGCGTCGCCATCGCCAGCCTGGCCGGCGCGCTGTCCGCGCTGGCGCTCAATCTGTCGCCCAATCCCTATGCGGCGCTGGAGATCGTGTTCTGGCTGCTCGGCTCGGTCACCGACCGCAGCCTGAATCATGTCTGGCTGTCCGCGCCCTTCATCCTGGCCGGCTGGGCGCTGCTCGCCGCCAGCGCCCCGTCGCTGGAGGCGCTGACTCTGGGCGAGGACGCCGCGGCCAGCATGGGCGTGGACCTTGCCCGCACGCGCTGGCTGGTCGTGGGCGGCGCGGCGCTGTGTGTCGGCGCGGCCACCGCCGTGTCCGGCGTCATCGGCTTTATCGGCCTGATCGTTCCGCATCTGGTCCGCCCGCTGGTTGGCCACAGTCCGGGCCGCGTCCTGCCCGCCAGCGCGCTGGCCGGCGCGGCCCTGCTGACCGCCGCCGACGTGCTGGTCCGCCTGCTTCCCACGGGCGGGGAGCTGCGCCTTGGCGTCGTCACCGCGCTGATCGGCGCGCCGTTCTTCCTCTGGCTCGTCATCCGGGCGCGGGTGGAGCTGGAGCCATGATGCTGGAGGCGCGCGGAATCACCGTCCCCATCGCGGGCTGCGACATCGTGAAGGACGCCGGTTTCACCCTGCGCAGCGGGGAGTTCGCGGGCCTGATCGGCCCCAACGGCGCCGGCAAATCCACTTTGCTGCGCGCCGCGCTCGGCCTGCGCTCGCGAAGCGCGGGCACGGTGACGCTGGACGGACAGCCCTTCGCCGCCATGAATCCGCGCGCCAGGGCCCGCGCCGTCGCCTGGTTTCCGCAGGACCGGCGCGTGGAATGGCGCCTGACCGCGCGGGACATCGTGATGCTGGGCCGGTTTCCCCACCGCGCCGCCTTTGGCGGGCCGACGCCCGCCTGCCGCGCCGCGGCGGATGCCGCGCTCGCCGACGCGGACGCATCGCATCTGGCCGACCGTCCCGTCTCCGTCCTGTCGGCGGGGGAGCGCACCCGCGTTCTGCTGGCCCGCGCGCTGGCGGTGGAGGCGCCGCTGCTGCTCGCCGACGAGCCGACCGCCGCCCTCGACCCCTATCACCAGATCCATGTGATGGAGATCCTGCAGAAGCGCGCCCGCGCCGGGGCGGGGGTCCTGGCCGTCACGCACGATCTCTCGCTAGCCGCCCGCTTCATGGACCGGGTCATCGTGCTGCATCGCGGGGAGGTTCTGGGCGACGGCCCGCCGGCGGAGATGCTGACGCCCGAGCGGACCGGCGCCGTCTATGGCGTCGACGTGGTGTCGGGCCAGCGGGACGGCCAGCCCTTCATCCTGCCCTGGGCCCGAACGAACCCCACAAGCAGCTGAAATGGCGAAGACTTTTTCGCGACCGTTTGTCGCGCCCGGTTGAGCCTGCCTTAACCACCCGGGCCTAGGGTCTGCCGGTGCACGGGGACCGGTCGATGTCAGAGCCGCAAAACGAAATCCTTTCCGCCATGGGCGAAGTGGCGCTGCTGCGCGCGCAATCCGGCGCGGTGCTGTGGGTCAATGACGCGTTCTGCGCCCTGTTCGGCGGCGCGCCGGACGACTGGCAGGGCCGCGATTTCGGCAGCGCCCGCACCCCGGGGCCCGGCGAGCGCCGGCGCTATGAGGGCGAGACCGCCACGCGCAAGGGCCGCCGCTGGATCGAGTGGGAAGAGACCGCGCTGGAAAGCGGCCGCATCCTGTCCATCGGCCGCGACATCACCGAACGGCGTGAGGGCGAGGAAGCCCTGCGCGGCGCCCGCGACGAGGCGCTGGCCGCCCGCCGGATGGGCAAGGCCTTCTTCTCCGCCGTTACGCACGAATTGCGCACGCCGCTGAACGGCGTGCTGGGCATGGCCGGGCTGCTGGAAGCCTCCAAACTGACCGCCAACCAGGCCGAGCATGTCGGCGCGATCCGCGAATCCGGCGAGCATCTGATGGCCATGATCAACGACATTCTGGACGCCGCGCGTCTGGAGGCCGGGGCCGTGGAGCTGGAGCGCAGCGAGTTCGACTGCGGCCGTCTGGTCCGTTCGGTGGTCGAGCTGCTGGCGCCCAAGGCCTTCGAAAAGGGGCTGGAGATCGCCGCCGTGGTCGATCCCGCTTTGCCGGGCCGCGTGGCGGGGGACGAAAGCCGCCTGCGCCAGATCCTGTTCAACCTCGCCGGGGCCGCGGTGCGCCGCACCGAAAAGGGCGGGGTCGTGGTTTCGGTCCGCCGCCTGCCGGGCAATCAGGACGATTTGGCGCGCATCGAGTTCGCGGTCACCGACGACGGGCCGGGCTTCTCCGAAGAGGCGCGCATCTCGATGATCGACCCGTCGATGATGAGCGATGAGGACGCCGCCGCCGCCGATAACGCCGGCCTCGGCCTGGTTGTGGCGCGGCGTCTGGTCGGCGCGATGGACGGCGATCTGGAGATCGAGACCCCGCCGGGCCGCGGCGCGCGCATGACCGCGCGCATCGACCTGAAAGTGGCGCACGCCAACGCCGGCCGCGCCGCGCGGCTGGACGGCCGCACCGTGATCGTCGCCGCCGGCTCCGCCGCGCTGCGCGAGGCGCTGTGCGAACAGGCCGAGCTGATGGGGGCCGTGGCGACCCCGGCCGCGACGCCCGCCGCCGCCATGCGCGAGGCGATGAATGATCCCAAGGCGGCGCTGCTGGTCGACGCGGCCTGGCGCGCGCGCCTGAAAGACGCGGTTCAGTCCGTGGCGCTCGCCGGCCTGCTGCTGCGCCCCGATCAGCGCGGCCTGATCAGCGGGCTGAAGAAGAACGGATACGATTTCTACCTGCTGAAGCCGGTGCGCTTCGCCACGCTGGCCGCGCGGCTGGAAGGGGCGGAGCTGGACGACGACTGGGACAGCCCGCCCGAGGCCAAGGCCGATTCCGGCGGCCGCGAGGGCGTGCGCGGCACCCGCATCCTGCTGGCCGAGGACAACCGGGTGAACGCGCTTCTGGCCTCCACCATGCTGCGGGGCGAGGGCTGTATCGTGGACATCGTCGCCAACGGGGCGGAGGCGGTCGCCGCGGTGCGCCGCGCGCCCTACGACATGGTGCTGATGGATATCCGCATGCCGATCAAGGACGGGCTGGCCGCCACGCGGGCCATCCGGGCGCTGGGCGGCAAATATGTCGACCTGCCGATCGTGGCCCTGACCGCCAACGCGTTCGAGGAAGACCGCCAGGCCTGTTTCACCGCCGGGATGGACGATTTCGCGACCAAGCCGATCGACATGGATGGCGTCGCCTCGCTGCTGCAAAAGTGGACGCAGACCGAAAAGCAGGCGAAGCTGGCCTGACGCTCCCCGTCAGGAATCGCACCGTATGGCCGACATCGCAGCAGCGCCCCGCCATAGCTGGCTGGACACCGCAAAGGTCTACGCAAAGCCCCTGATGCTAGCCATGCTGGTGCTCGGATTCGCCTCCGGCCTGCCGCTCTACATGGTCTATACGAAGATGTCGTACTGGCTGCGCGACGCGGGGATCGAGCGCAGCACGATCGGCTTCTTCTACTGGGTCACGCTAGCCTACACGCTGAAATTCCTGTGGGCGCCGGTCGTGGACCGGCTGCGCATCCCGGGCCTCACCGCCGCGCTCGGCCAGCGCCGGTCCTGGATGGTCACCGCCATCGCCGGCACGGTGATCGGCCTTCTGTTCATCTCGCGCGCCGACCCTGCGGTCAGCCTGATCCCGGTCCTGATCGGGGCGGTGTTCCTGGCCTATTCCGGCGCGACGCTGGATATCTCCATCGACGCCTGGCGCATCGAATCCGCGTCGAACGAGATGCAGGCCAACATGGCCGCCGCCTATTCGCTCGGCTATCGCGGCGCCTATCTGTTCGCCGCCTTCGGCCTCGCCATCGCCGAATGGACGAATTGGCACGTCTCCTTCACCGTCATGGCGCTGGCCATGGTGATCTGCGCGGGCCTCGTCCTGGTGATGCCGGAGCCGCATCACGCCGCGCGCCGGGTGCAGGAGGCCAGGAGCTTCGCCGCGCGCGTGGCGACCTCGGTCATCGATCCGTTCCGTCAGGTTCTGGGCCGTCTCGGCGTCTGGATCGTCCCGGTTCTGGTCCTGGTCGCGATCTACCGGATCAGCGACTTCACCATGGGCGTGATGACCAGTCCGCTCTATTCCGACATGGGGTTCTCCAAGACCTTTATCGGCTTCGTGCAGGGCGGGCCGGGTCTGGCGGGCACGATCTTCGGCCTGTTTCTGGGCGGGGTGGCCACCTACCGCTTCGGCTTGATGCGCGCGATGATCATCGGCGCGGTCATCACCCTGTTCACCACCGCCACCTATGCCTGGCTTGCGGGCGCGGGGGATGCGGACGATCTGTGGTTCCTGGGCTTTGCGCTGGTGGGGGACAATGTCGCCGGCGGCTTCGTCACCACCGTGTTCATCGCCTATCTGTCCAGCCTGACCGACCCGGCAAACGCCGCCACCCAGTATGCGCTGTTCAGCTCGTTCTACGCCCTGTTCAACAAGCTGTCGGCGGGCTTCTCCGGCCTGCTCGCGGACCTGCTGGGCTATGTGGATTTCTTCCTGCTGACCGCGGCCTTCACGATCCCGGCCACGGCGCTGCTGCTGTTCATCTACTGGAAGGGGCCGCCCGCGGCGCGGGGCCTTTCCAAATACGATGACCCGGAGGAAGCCGCGCCCGCCTGATCTTGCCGGCGGGCGCGCCCTATTCGGCGGCGATCGCGGCCTGCGGGCCTTCGCGGCCGCCGACATCATAGGCGGCCATGGTCGCCATCATCACGATATCGCTGACCGGCGCGCCCAGGCGGCAGATCTGCACCGGCCGCTCCAGCCCCAGCAGAAGCGGGCCCAGAACCTGCGCCCCGCCGGCCGCGCCCAGCAGCTTGGTCGAGATGCTGGCCGAATGGATCGCCGGCATGACCAGCACGTTCGCCGGCTCCGAAAGACGGGAGAACGGGTACATGCCGCGATGGTCGGGATCGAGCGCCACGTCGGCGGCGACATCGCCCTCGTATTCGAAGTCGACATGCCGCTGGTCCAGAATCTGCGTCGCGCTACGGATCTTGTCGGACCGTTCGCCGGCCGGATTGCCGAAGGTGGAATAGGACAGGAAGGCCACGCGGGGCTCCAGCCCCAGATGCCGGGCGGCGCGCGCCGCCTCGATGGCGATGTCGGCCAGCTCCTCCGGGCTCGGGAACTCCACGATATTGGTGTCGGCGATCAGCAGCGTCCGTCCGCGCGCCAGCACGACCGACAGGCCGATGGGCCGCTCGCCCGGGCTGTCGTCCAGCACCAGCCGCACGTCGCGCAGCGCGACGTCGTAATTGCGCGTCACCCCGGTGACCATGCCGTGCGCCACGCCCGCCGCCAGCATGCAGGCGGAAAACACGTTGCGGTCGTTGTTGACCAGGCGCTGCACGTCCCGCTTCAGATAACCGTCGCGCTTCAGCCGCTCATAGAGGAAGTCGGTGAACTGCGCGTTCCGGTCCGACAGGCGCGCGTTCAGGATTTCCAGCGAGGTCTCGTTCTCCACGCCGACGCCGCGCATGTTCTGGCGCACCACGTCGTCGCGGCCGATCAGGATCGCCTTGCCCAGACCCTGGTTCTGGAAGGCGTAGGCGGCGCGGATCACCGACGGCTCCTCGCCCTCGGCGAACACGATGGTCTTGGGCGCGGCGCGCACGCTGCTCTGCACGCGCTGGACCAGACCCGCGGAGGGGTCCAGCCGGCGCGCCAGCGCGTGGCGATAGGCCTGCATGTTCTCCACCGGCTTGCGGGCCACGCCGGTGTCGGCGGCGGCCTGCGCGACGAAGGGGGGGACATAGGAGATCAGGCGCGGGTCGAACGGCGTCGGGATCAGGTATTCCCGGCCGAATTTCAGCTGGCTGCCGTGATAGGCGACAGCGACCTCGTCCGGCACGTCCTCGCGCGCCAGCGCGGCCAGCGCGCGCACCGCGGCCAGCTTCATTTCCTCGTTGATCGTGCGCGCGCGCACGTCCAGCGCGCCGCGGAAGATATAGGGGAAGCCGAGGACATTATTGACCTGGTTCGGATAGTCGGACCGGCCGGTGGCGACGATGGCGTCGGAGCGGGCGGCGTGCGCCTCTTCCGGCGTGATCTCCGGGTCCGGATTGGCCATTGCGAAGATGATCGGGTTCTTGGCCATGGTTTTCACCATGTCCTGCGTCACCGCGCCCTTCACCGACAGGCCGATGAAACAGTCCGCGCCCTTCAGCGCGTCTTCCAGCGTGCGGGCCTTGGTGTCCGCGGCGTGCGGGGCCTTCCACTGGTTCATGCCCTCCTCGCGGCCGCGATAGATCACGCCCTTGGAGTCGCACAGAATGGTGTTGGACGATTTCACGCCCAGCGACTGCAGCAGCCCGATCACCGACAGGGCCGCCGCGCCCGCGCCGTTGATGACGACGGACAGGTCCTGCATCCGCCGTCCGGTGATCTCGCAGGCGTTCAAGATGCCGGCGGCGGAAATGATCGCCGTGCCGTGCTGGTCGTCATGGAAGACCGGCACGTCCAGCATGTCGCGCAGGCGCTGCTCGATGACGAAGCATTCGGGCGCCTTGATGTCTTCCAGATTGATGCCGCCGAAGGTGTGGCCGATGCGCGCGACGCATTCGACGAATTCGTCGACATCGCTCGTCTCCACCTCGATGTCGAAGGAGTCCACGTCCGCGAAGCGCTTGAACAGGACGGCCTTGCCTTCCATCACCGGCTTGGACGCCATGGCCCCCAGATCGCCCAGGCCCAGGATCGCGGTGCCGTTGGAAATCACCCCGACCATGTTGCCCTTGGACGTATAGTCATAGGCGCGGTCGGGGTCGGCGGCGATCGCCTTCACCGGCACGGCCACGCCCGGCGAATAGGCGAGCGCCAGATCCCGCTGGGTGGCCATCGGCTTGGTGGGGCTCAGCGCCAGCTTCCCGGGCTGGGGCGCGCGGTGGAAGGCCAAAGCCTCCTCGTCCGTAAACCCGCGCCTTTTTTGCGCCATCCGTTTCTCTCCCTGGACCGCCCGGTCTTTCGCCCGGCGTTGTCCGCAAACCTAAAGCAATTTCCGCCGAAGTTGGAATGGGGCGCGTGCGCCGCAGGCCGCAGGTGATGCATCCGTGCACCGGTCCGGGCGACAGCAAGGCGAGGGCCGGGCGGGGCCCGCCAGAATCGCTCCGCCCGCCTTCGCCGCCCGGACAGGCGCTTCAGGGCCTGTAAACGCCCTGAATCGCTCGCGGTCCGCGCCCTTGCGCGCACCCGCCCTTGGCCTACCCTCCGGGCATGGCGGAGACCGCTCAAGACCTGCCGCGCCCGACCGAGGGCGCGACGCCCATGATGGCGCAATACCTGGAGGTCAAGGCGCAGGCGGGCGACGCCCTGCTGTTCTACCGTATGGGCGATTTCTACGAATTGTTCTTCGAGGACGCGGAGAAGGCCGCCGCCGCCCTGGACATCGCGCTGACCAAGCGCGGCAAGCATCTGGGCGAGGACATCGCCATGTGCGGCGTGCCCGTCCACGCCGCTGAGGCCTATCTGGCCCGCCTGATCCGCAAGAATTTCCGCGTCGCGGTCTGCGAACAGACCGAAGACCCCAAAGAAGCGAAGAAGCGCGGCTCCAAATCCGTGGTGAAGCGCGAAATCGTGCGCATCGTCACGCCCGGCACGATCACCGAGGACGCGCTGCTGGACGCGCGCGCGGCCAATTATGTGGCCGCCTTCGCCAAGCTGGCGAGCGGGGAGGCGGCGCTCGCCTGGGCGGACGTCTCCACCGGCGAGTTCTGCGCCGCCCCGGTGGAGACCGGCGCGCTGGCCGCCGATCTTGCCGCCCTGGCGCCGGCCGAACTGATCGTGGACGAGGCCGCCGCCGTCTCGCCCTGGCTGAAGGCGGCGCTGCGCGGCGGCGAGGTCGCCGTGACGCCTTTGCCCGCGGTGAAGTTCGACGCCGGCGGCGGGACCGACCGGCTGAAAAGTCATTTCGGCCTGGCCTCGCTGGACGGGCTCGGCGATTTCTCGCGCGCCGAGCGCGCGGCGGCGGGCGCCCTGCTGGATTATCTGCAGCTGACCCAGGCCGGGCAGGCGCCGGCGCTGGCCCCGCCGGTGCGCCGCGCGGCGGGCAGCTTCATGGCCATCGACCCGGCCACCCGCGCCAGCCTGGAGATCGACCGCACCCAGCGCGGGGAGCGCAAGGGATCGCTGCTGTCGGCCATCGACCGCACCGTGACCGGGCCTGGCGCACGCATGCTGGCCGCGCGTCTGGCCGCGCCGCTTCTGGACGTTCCGGCGATCGAGGCGCGGCTGGACGGGGTCGGCTTCTTCGCCGACCAGCGGGAGCTGCGCCAGAGCGTGCGCGCCCGGCTGCGGGAGGCTGGCGACATCGCCCGCGCTCTGTCCCGCCTGCAGTTGCGCCGGGGCGGCCCGCGCGACCTCGCGGCGCTCGCCCACGCGCTGCGCGCGGGGGAGGCGATCTGCGCCCTGTTCACAGAGACGCCGCTGGCCCGGCCGCCGGCCGAGGTCGAGGCCGCGCTTTCCGCCCTGTCGCTGGCCGACAAGCCGCAACTGGCCCAGCTCGCCCGCGATCTGGACAAGGCGCTGAAGCCCGAGCCGCCCGCGCGCGCCAGCGACGGGGATTTCATCGCCCCGCGCTGGCTGGAGGCGCTGGACGAGGCGCGCTCCCTGCGCGACGAGGCGCGCCGCATCGTCGCCGGGCTTCAGGCGAAATACGCAAAGGAAACGGGCGTCGCCGCCCTGAAGGTGCGGCACAACAACGTGCTCGGCTATTTCGTGGAGACGACGGCGAAAAACGCCGACGCCCTGATGAAGCCGCCGCTCAGCGACACGTTCCGCCACCGCCAGACCATGGCCAATGCGGTGCGCTTCTCCACCGTGGAGCTGTCGGAGCTGGAATCGAAAATCCTGGGCGCGGCCGACCGCGCCCTGGCGCTGGAGGTGGAGGCCTTCGACGGATTCTGCGCCCGCGCCGACGGCTGTGAGCGGGACGTGCGCGCCGCCGGCGACGCGCTGGCCAGGCTGGACGTCGCCTGCGGCCTGGCGGAATTGGCCGAGACCGCCGGTCTGGTCCGCCCCGTGGTGGACGACAGCCTGTGTTTCGAGATCGAGGGCGGCCGACACCCGGTCGTGGAGCGCGCGCTCAGCGCCGAGGGCGATCCCTTCACGCCCAACGATTGCCGCCTGGACGGTGCCGGGGAGGCCGCGCCGCGCCTGTGGCTCGTCACCGGCCCCAACATGGCCGGTAAATCCACCTTCCTGCGCCAGAACGCGGTCATCGCCATCCTGGCGCAATCGGGCTGTTTCGCCCCGGCGCGCAGCGCCCGCATCGGCGTCGTCGACCGGCTGTTCAGCCGGGTCGGCGCGGCGGACGATCTGGCCCGCGGCCGCTCCACTTTCATGACGGAGATGATCGAGACCGCCGCGATCCTGAATCAGGCCGGCCCGCGCGCCTTCGTCATCCTGGACGAAATCGGGCGCGGCACCGCCACGTTCGACGGGCTCGCCATCGCCTGGGCGACGGCGGAGCATTTGCTGGAAGTTAATCGCTGCCGTGCATTGTTCGCGACGCATTATCACGAACTTACGGAGCTGGCCGAGCGGATGGACGCCGCGGGCAACGTGTCGCTGAAGGCGCGCGAATGGAAAGGCGATCTCGTGTTCCTGCACGAGGTCGGCCCCGGCGCGGCCGACAAATCCTATGGCGTTCAGGTCGGCCGTCTGGCCGGCCTGCCGGCCGCGGTTACGCGACGGGCGGAGGACGTGCTGTCCCGCCTCGAAGGCGACTCGAAACAGGAGGCGCTCGGCGACCTGCCGCTGTTCGCCCCGTCCGCCCCGGCGCCGGAGCCCGCGCCCAAAAGCGCGCTGGAAACCGCGCTGGAGGATGTGGACGCCGACGGCCTGTCCCCGCGCGACGCGCTGGACCTGGTCTACCGGCTGAAGCGCATGGCGACGGAGCGCGCGCGATGAGCTTCGTCCAGGCCGACGGGACCATCGACGGCGTAAATCTGCGCGAACACCTGACCGCCATCGCGCGGGAAAAGCCGGACGGCGAAATCCGGGGCCATGTCCGCACCTGTCTGGACGCCGCACTGAAGGCCAGCCGCGCCGCCCTGATGGAGCGTTTCCGGTCGCACGAACTGACCGGGCTGGAGACCGCGCGCATGATGGCGCGCGAGACCGAGGAGCTGGTGGAGGCGCTCTACGACTTCACCACGGTCCACGTCTTCCGCTCCCGCAACCCGACCGAGGGCGAGCGGTTCTGCGTGGCGGCGGTCGGCGGCTTTGGCCGGGGGGAGCTCGCGCCCTATTCCGATCTCGACCTGCTGTTCCTGCGCGGCTGGAAACAGTCCGCCTGGGAAGAGAGCGTGATCGAATACATGCTCTATATGCTGTGGGACCTCGGCCTGAAGGTCGGGCACGCCGCGCGCGCGGTGGATGACTGCATCAAGCGCGCCAAGGCCGACCAGCAGATCCTGACCAATCTTCTGGATGCGCGCCGGATCGCCGGCGACAAGCCGCTGTTCGACAACCTGATGGAGCGGCTGTACCGCGAGGCGATCCAGGGGCGGGAGCGGGACTACGTCACCGCCAAGCTGGCCGAGCGCGACGCCCGCCATTCAAAGTCGGGTGAATCCCGCTATCTGGTCGAGCCCAACGTCAAGGACGGCAAGGGCGGCCTGCGCGACCTGCACACGCTGTTCTGGATCGGCAAGTACTTCTATCACGCCGACTCGGGTGAAGCGCTGGTGTCGGCCGGCGTGTTCGATCGCTCCGAAGCCCGCCTGTTCCGCAAGTGCGAGGACTTCCTGTGGGCGGTGCGCTGCCACCTGCACTTCATGACCGGACGGGCCGAGGAGCGCCTGTCATTCGATCTTCAGCGCGAGATGGCGATCCGCCTGAACTACACGCCGCATCCCGGCGTGCGCGACGTCGAGCGCTTCATGAAGCACTATTTCCTGGTCGCCAAGGACGTCGGCGACCTGACCCGTATCTTCTGCAACGCGCTCGAGGTGCAGCACGTCAAGCGCACCCAGGTGCTGTCCCGCTTTATGCAGCGCTTCCGCCGGCGTCGCCCCGGCCTGGTCGGCGACAACGGCGACTTCGTCATCGAATCCGACCGCCTCAACGTCGCCGACGACCTCGCCTTCGAGCGCGATCCGGTCAACCTGATCCGGCTGTTCCACCTCGCCGACAAGTACAATCTGCCGTTCCATCCCGACGCGCTGAAGCTCGCCCGCCGCTCGCTCAAGCTGATCGACCACGACCTGAAGGAAAACCGGGAAGCCAACGACCTGTTCATGAAGATCCTCACCTCCAAGAACGATCCGGAGGTGGTGCTCAGGCGCATGAACGAGGCCGGCGTGCTCGGCCGGTTCATCCCGGATTTCGGCAAGATCGTCGCGCTCGTCCAGTTCAACATGTACCACCACTACACGGTGGACGAGCACCTGCTGCGCGCCGTCGGCCTGCTCGCCAACATAGAGCAGGGTCGGCTGGCCGGCGAACACCCGCTCGCCGACGAGATCATCCATACGATCCAGAACCGCGACGTGCTCTATCTGGCGCTGTTCCTGCACGATATCGCCAAGGGACGCCCGGAGGACCACTCGATCGCCGGCGCCCGCGTCGCCCGCCGGCTGGCGCCGCGCTTCGGGTTCTCACCCGCCGATACCGACACGGTCGCCTGGCTGATCGAGCACCATCTCGACATGAGCATGATCGCCCAGTCGCGCGATCTCGCCGACCGCAAGACCATCGAGGATTTCGCCGCCACCGTGCAGAGCCTCGAGCGGCTCAAGCTCCTGCTGATCCTGACCGTCGCCGACATCCGCGCGGTCGGGCCCGGCGTCTGGAACGGCTGGAAGGGCCAGCTCCTGCGCACGCTCTACTACGAGACCGAGCCGATCCTCGCCGGCGGCCACAGCCAGGCCCAGCGCAAGCTCCGCATCGAGCAGGCCCGCACCGACCTGCGCGAGGCCCTGTCGGACTGGCCGCAGGCCGAGTTCGACGACTACTGCGAGCGTCACTACCCTGCCTACTGGGTGCGCACCGACCTGTCCCGCCAGATTGAGCACGCCAGGTTCCTGCGCGAGCTGAGCGGCGAAAAGCGCAAGCTCGCCACGCGGGCCAGCACAGACGAGTTTCAGGACATCACCGAGATCACCGTCTTCGCCCCCGACCATCCGCGCCTCTTGTCGGTCATCGCCGGCGCCTGCGCTGCCTCGGGCGCCAACATCGTCGACGCGCAGATCTTCACCACCAGCGACGGCTTCGCGCTCGACACCATCTTCGTGTCGCGGGAACTGCCCGAGGACGAGGACGAGCGCCGCCGCGCCGAACGCATCGGCAGGCTGATCGAGAAGATCCTGTCCGGCGAAGCGAAGATCGGGGAACTGATCAGCCAGCGGACCGTGACCAAGGGCCGTATCCGCGCCTTTTCGGTTGAGCCCGACGTTCTGGTAAACAACACCTGGTCGAACCGCTACACGGTGATCGAGGTCTCCGGCCTCGACCGCACCGGCCTGCTGCACGAACTGACCGAGGTGCTGGCCCGGCTTAATCTCAATATCGCCTCGGCCCACATTGCCACCTTCGGCGAACGCGCCGTCGACGTGTTCTACGTGACCGACCTGACCGGCCAGAAGATCACCAACGCCAACCGGCAGGCCGCCATCCGCCGTCATCTGCTGCAGGTCTTCCGACCGCAACAGAAGGAAGCCGCAGCGTGAGGTCGCGTCTGATCGCGCGCCCGCGGCGGGACCACCGCTCATGGCGCTGATCAAGCATTTCGCCACCGTCGGCGGCGGTACCATCGTCAGCCGCGTCCTTGGCTTCACCCGCGATGT
>CAJXKJ010000019.1 GCA_913055605.1 uncultured Euryhalocaulis sp.
CCCGCCGCCACGCCCGCCCATTCCAGCGGTGCGACCGCGCCGCCGAACAGGCACACGATCCGCTTCAGCGGCCGCACCCAGCGTTCGGACCGCTGCCCCCAGCGCATGGATTTCGGCCAGGGCATCTCGTTGCACGCCGACGGCACGATCTCGGCCAGCAGGTCGCGCGTATCGCGCCCCGGCTTGTTGACTACGGCGACATAGAACTCGCCCTTGGCGTCGCTCTGCGTCTCGCACTGGTCGACGCTCTCCAGCCCCGCCCCGCGCAGGAACCCGGCGAGCGCCTTTTCCGGCGCGCCGACGCGCGGCCCCTTGCGCTCCTCGCGCACATCCTCGGTCCGCTCGGCCAGATCGCCGAACACGACCGTCAGCCGCCGCATGCCGGTATGCACCTGCGCTGCCGGAACGCTCAGCCCCGCCGCCGTCAGCTTCTCGGTCAGCAGGCGCGCCAGATCCTCGCCCGCGCGCTCCTGCATGCGCGCCGGAATCTCCTCGCTGAACAGCTCCAGCAGAAACTCAGCCATCAGTTTTCTCCCCTCTCCCCTCGTGGGAGAGGGGCCGGGGGTGAGGGGGCGTCGGCGCCACGCTTCGCCGCCTCCAGCGCCACCCACGCCTCCGCGCACCCCTTCGCCAGGTCGCGCACGCGCCCGACATAGGTCGGCCGCTCCGTCGCGCTGACCACGCCGCGCGCGTCCAGCAAATTGAACAGGTGGCTCGCCTTCAGCGCATAGTCGAACGCCGGCAGCGGCAGCGGATCCTCCAGCGCGAGCAGCGCCGCGCACTGTGCCTCGGCCTGTTCGAACTGGCTCAGGATCGCCTCGGTATGGCTGTGTTTGAAATTGAACGCGCTGAACTCGACTTCCTGCTCGTGGAAGACGTCGCCATAGGTCACCCCGGCGTCGTTGAATTTCAGCTCATAGACATTGTCGACGCCCTGCACATACATCGCCAGGCGCTCCAGCCCGTAGGTCAGCTCGCCCGACACCGGCGCGACGTCCAGCCCGCCGACCTGCTGGAAATAGGTGTACTGGCTGACCTCCATCCCGTCGCACCAGACCTCCCAGCCCAGGCCCCAGGCGCCGACGGTCGGGTTCTCCCAGTCGTCCTCGATAAAGCGCACGTCGTGCACCGCGCGGTCTACGCCGATCGCGTCCAGACTGCCCAGATACAGGTCCTGCAAATCCGTCGGGTTCGGCTTCAGGATTACCTGATACTGGTAATATTTCTGCAGCCGGTTCGGGTTGTCGCCATAGCGCCCGTCCGCCGGCCGGCGCGAGGGCTGCACATAGGCGCATTTCCACGGATTGGGCCCCAGCGATTTCAGCGTCGTGGCGGGGTGCAGCGTGCCGGCCCCCACCTCCACGTCGTAAGGCTGCAGGATGACGCAGCCCTGCTCGCTCCAATAGCGCTGCAGCGTGAAGATCAGGTCCTGGAAGGAGAGCGGCGCGCTCATCGAAATTGTCCGGTGGAGATTTGGCGCAACCTAGCTTGCGCGCCTTTGAAATCAAGAAACCGCTGGCGGTGGACCAATGCGCGCGTCAGCTCCGCACGCGCTTGCGCTGCATCGCGCCCAGCAATCCGCCGATCAGCGCGCCTGCGGCCCCAATGGCCACGATGGCCGCCGGGTACCAGTCCGGCTGGCCGCCCAGCGGCGCGCTGGTCATCCTCACCACGCCGACCAGCACCAGCAGCGCCACCAGCGCGCCGGTATGGGCCAGCGGCCGCATCGCCGCGATCCGCGCCGTCGCCCAGCCGCCGAACAGCGCCGCCAGAAAGCCGCAGACCAGATTGCCCGTGACATAGGCCTCGCTCGGCTCGTTCACCGTCGGCCCGGGAAAATAGGCGCCCAGAATGATGGAGGAGAAAATGACCAGAACGGTCATGATCAGATAGCCGGCGATGACGACCAGAACGCCGCGTCCGATTTCCAGCATGCTCTCCCTCCCGCGTTCAGCGCGCCGTGGTCATAGCACCGGCGGGCGGCGCGTGCAGGCGTTCAGCCCAGCACTCGCCCTGCAACGGGCCGCAGCTTTTCGACCAGCCCCGCATCGCGCGCCTCGGGCGGGGTGATGATGGCGACGTCCAGCGCGTGCTCGATGCCCTGCGGGCTCGGCTCACGCGCGCCCTGCATCGCGGCGGCCAGATGGCGCACCGTGTCCTGCGCGGTGCGCGCATTGTCCTGCAGCACGCGCAGGATGTCGGCCACGTCCACGTCCGCGTGGTCCTCGCGCCAGCAATCGTAATCGGTCACCATGGCGACGGTCGCGTAGGGCAGCTCCGCCTCCCGCGCCAGCTTCGCCTCCGGCATGTTGGTCATGCCGATCACGTCCAGGCCCCAGGACCGGTACAGCGCCGATTCCGCGCGCGTGGAAAATTGCGGGCCTTCCATCACCAGATAGGTCCCGCCCTCCACGACCTTCGCGCCCGCCGCCCGCGCGGCCTGCGCCGCCATGCCGGCCAGCCGCCCGCACACCGGGTCGGCCATCTGCACATGCGCCACGCATCCGGGGCCGAAGAAGGTCTTGGCCCGCGCAAAGGTGCGGTCGACGAACTGGTCCACCACCACGAACGTGCCCGGATCCAGCGACTCTTTCAGCGACCCGCAGGCGGACAGGGAGACGATGTCCGTCACCCCCGCCATTTTCAGGGCGCAGATATTGGCGCGGTAATTGAGGTCCGTGGGGGAGAGCTTATGCCCCCGCCCGTGCCGCGGCAGGAACACGACGGGCAGGCCGTCCAATACCCCCTCGATCAGGGAATCCGACGGCAGGCCCCAGGGCGTCTCGACTTGTGTCTCGCGCACGTCCTGAAGGCCGGGCATGGCGTAGAGGCCGGAGCCCCCCAGCACGCCCAGCTTCCAGCCGCCCGCCATCCGGCCGCCCGGACTAGTGGAGATTACGCCAGATCGCCCGGTAGGAGCCGTAGGTCAGACCCGCCAGCACGATCAGGAAGATGATCACCGCCAGGCCAGTCTGCTTGCGCGTCTGCTGCTTCGGCTCCGACGCCCAGGTCAGGAAGGTGGCCACGTCCTCGGCCATCTGCTCGACCGTCGCCTCGGTGCCGTCGCCATAGGTCACCACGCCCTCGCGCAGCTGCGGCGGCATGGCGATCGCACGGCCCGGGAAATACGGGTTGTAGTACAGGCCCGGCTGCAGCTCGAAGCCCGCCGGCGCATCGGTATAGCCGCTCATCAGCGAGGCCACGTAATGCGGCCCGTGATGGCGCGCCTTGGTGATCACCGACAGGTCCGGCGGCACCGCGCCGCCATTGGCCGCGCCCGCGGCCTGCGGGTTCGGGAACGGCGACGGGAAGGCGTCGGAGGACCGGCCCTCGCGCATATACATGTCGCCGAAATCGTCCGGCCCGTCCTCGATCTGGAACTCGGCGGCCAGCGCCTTGATCACCGGATTGTCGTTCGGGTTCGGGTATTCCTCGTCAAAGAACGGCCCGCCTTGCTGCCCCAGCGTGCGGAAATAGACGTATTCCATGCTGTGGCAGGCGCTGCAGATCTCGCGATAGACCTGATAGCCGCGCTGGACGGCCGCCGTATCGAACGTGCCGAACGGCCCCTCGAAATGGAAGTGGAAGTGCTCCGGCTCCAGGGCCTCGGTCTCCACTTCCGCGCCGGCCTCCTCTTCCTGCGCAAACGCAGGAACGGAAACGGCCAGCAGAGCGGCGGCGGCGAAAACAAGACGCATCTTCATGGTCATCCTATTCAGCCGGAGTCGCCGCCGGTTCGCCGTGACTCTTCACCGAGTCGGCGATCGAGGCCGGGCGGGGCTTGGGCTTCTCGACCAGGCCCAGGATCGGCAGAAGCAGAAGGAAATAGACGAAATAGTAGAGCGTGGCCGCGCGGCCCATCCACAGATTGATCCCCTCGGGATTGTGGGCGCCGGCATAGCCGAGCGCGAGGCACGCGATCACGAAGATGATGAAGCACCAGCGCGCCGTCGGGCGATAGCGCATGGACCGCACCTTGGAGGTGTCCAGCCACGGCAGCGCCACCAGCACCCCGATGGAGCCGAACATGGCGAGCACGCCCATCAGCTTGTTCGGGATGGAGCGCAGGATCGCGTAGAACGGCAGGAAATACCATTCCGGCACGATGTGCTCCGGCGTCTTCAGCGGATCGGCCGGGATATAGTTGTCGGCGTGGCCGAGCGCGTCCGGCAGATAGAACACGAAGACGCTGAACAGGATCAGGAACAGGATGATCGCGAAGCCGTCCTTCACCGTGTAGTACGGGTGGAACGGCACGGTGTCCGCGCGGCTCTTCACGCTCAGGCCCGCCGGGTTGTTGTTGCCCGGAACGTGCAGCGCCCAGATATGCAGCGCGACCACGCCGAAGATCACGAACGGCAGCAGATAGTGCAGGCTGTAGAAGCGGTTCAGCGTCGGATTGCCGACCGAGAACCCGCCCCACAGCAGCGTCGTGATGGCGTCGCCGACCAGCGGGATGGCGGTGAAGAAATTGGTGATCACCACCGCGCCCCAGAACGACATCTGACCCCAGGGCAGGACATAGCCCATGAAGGCCGTCGCCATCATCAGCAGCAGGATGACCACGCCCAGGATCCAGATCACTTCCCGCGGCGGCTTGTAGGAGCCGTAATACAGGCCGCGGAAGATGTGCAGATAGACGGCCAGGAAGAACATGCTGGCGCCGTTGGCGTGGATATACTGGATCAGCCAGCCATAGTTCACGTCGCGGCGGATGCGCTGCACGCTGTCGAACGCCATGTCGACATGGGCGACATAGTGCATGCCCAGCACCACGCCGGTGACGATCTGGATCACCAGGCACAGCGTCAGGATGCCGCCGAACGTCCACCAGTAATTGAGATTGCGCGGGGTGGGATAGTCCACCATGGAGTCGTAGCCGAGCCGGATCAGCGGCAGGCGAGAATCCATCCAGCGCTCGATGCCGCTCTTGGGCTCGTAGGTCGAGGGTCCGGCCATGTTCGTTTATCCGATCCGGATCACGTTGTCGGAGAGATAGGCGTAAGGGGGCACGGGCAGGTTCAGCGGCGCCGGCCCCTGCCGGATACGTCCCGACGTGTCATAGGCCGAGCCGTGGCATGGACAGAACCAGCCGTCGAACGGCCCCGCCCCGTCGCCCAGCGGCACGCAGCCGAAGTGCGTGCAGACGCCTTCCATCACCAGGATTTCGGGGCGCAGCGCGCCCTCGGGGTCCGGCACCAGGCGCTCGTCGTCGGTCTGCGGGTCGCGCAGCGAGCTGACGTCCACCGCGTTGGCCTCGGCGATCTCCTCTTCCGTCCGGTGACGGATGAAGACCGGCTTGCCGCGCCAGCTCACCGTGATCTGCGATCCGACCGGGATCTGGCTGATGTCCACTTCGGTCGTGGACAGCGCCAGCGTATCGGCCGCCGGGTTCATCTGGTCGATGAACGGCCACAGGGCCAGCACGCCGCCGCCGACGACCGCTGCTCCCGCCGCGATGTGAATGAAATCCCGTCTGGTCGGCTCCTGGTCGCCGATCTGGCCAGCCGTCGCGTCGCTCAATTTCCGCCTCGTTTCTGACGGCGCCCGGAACCGGACGCCGCGCCCGCCTTGTCGCGTGAGAACCCTACAAAAGCGCGCCCGCGCGCGCCAGCGGCGCGGCGTCGCAGCGCGCCTGTACAGGGCCTGGACGTGCGCCGATTAGAATGGGCTGAGGGGTTTTTCAACCCGCCGGGGTAGCGATTTTGCCGCATCCGCGAAGCTTTGACAGAATCCGCGCAGCGGGGCAGGCATCGCAGTATGACTGACAGCCTGCCGATCGACGCGAAAAAGACCCAGGCCAGGGCCTGGTTCGAGGCGCTGCAGCGCCGCATCTGGACGGCGCTGGAGGCGCTGGAGGACGCGGCCGATCCCGCGCTGTTCCCCGGCGATCCCGGCCGGTTCGAAGCGCATGAATGGCGCCGCGGCGATGGCGGCTCCGATCAGGGCGGCGGCGTCGGCGGCCTGCTGCATGGGCGGCTGTTCGAAAAGGCCGGGGTGCATTTTTCCTGCGTCCACGGCCCGCTGGACCCGGCCTTCGCCGCCCAAGTGAAGGGCGCGGATGCCGACAATCCCGAATTCTGGGCCGCCGGCGTGTCGCTGATCGTGCATCCGCGCTCCCCGCGCGTGCCGGCGGTGCACATGAACACCCGCATGATCGCCACGACCGAGACCTGGTTCGGCGGCGGCATGGATCTGACGCCCGTCCTGATGGCCGACCGCCGTCCCGACCATCCGGACACCAGGGCCTTCCACGCCGCGGCCAAGCGCGCCTGCGACCTGCACGACGCCGCTCACTGGCCGCGCTTCTCCAAATGGTGCGACGAATATTTCTTCCTCGCCCACCGGAACGAGCCGCGCGGAACCGGCGGCATCTTCTTCGACCATCTTCAGGGCGCGGACTGGAACGCCGATTTCGACTTCGTGAAGGATGTCGGCGACGCCTTTATCGACGTCTATCCGCGCATCGTGCGCGGCCGCATGGGCGAGCCCTGGACCGATGACGAGCGGGAGGAACAGCTGGTCCGCCGCGGCCGCTATGTGGAGTTCAACCTGCTCTACGACCGCGGCACGCTGTTCGGCCTGAAGACCGGCGGCAACATGGAGCCGATCCTGTCCTCCATGCCGCCCGTCGTGAAATGGCCGTAAGCGCCTAGCCTGGCCTAGTCGTCCAGATCGGGCCCGGCGGTGGGGCCGGGATCGGGATCGGCGTGCGTCGCCTCGATCGGCGGCGCGCCGCGGGTCAGCTCCACCGGCTCGCCCTGTTCCTTCGGCGTGTAGTTCTCGTCCAGGGCCACCAGCCAGACCTTCACGATCTCGCCCGCCTCGGCCGGGAATTCGACCAGCGGGCCCGCGCCGCGGCCGGGATTCAGCTCCACGCCCCATTCCTGGCCGCTGGCGACCACCAGCAGGAAGGCGGCTGTCGGCACCGGATCCTGCAGCGACACGCCGTATTCGCCCAGCTCGCCCGCCGGCAGCTCGGCATAGCCCAGCTCGTCGGTCGTGTCGGCGGCGACCTCCATCCCGTTGGTCTCCAGCGCCAGATTGATCGCCGGAATCGGCGGGGCGGCCTGGTCCTCGACGATCGCGCTGTACAGCGGAAACTCGTCGGCCTGCGCGGCGGCGGGGCCTGCGGCGGTCACGGCCATGGCCGAAAGGGCGAGGGCGGAGGCGGCGGGAAGAAGGCGCATTGTGTCGGTCTTTTCTTGTGTTTCTTGGTGTTGCGGCAACTCCCGGGCGCGCGCGGGGGTTCCGCGCCCGTCCGGGCTGTCGGGACCGGAATCCCGCTCTATCATGCGCCGATTACACCATCCCCAGGCGGGTTCCCCAAATGGCTTCACGCATCCTCGCCCCGCTCGCCCTTTCCCTGGCCGCGCTCTGCGTCTCGCCCGCCGCGGCGCAGGAGCGCACGCCCGCCGACCATATCGCGGAGCTGGAGGCCGCCCGCGCCGCCGCCCTGGACGCCGCCACGATCCAGCAGCGCGACCTGATGCAGGCGGATCTGGAATTCGCCGCCGACGCGCGCACGCGCCATGTCTCGGACGCCTTCGCCGACCGCTTCCTGCCGGACGGGAAAATCTTCCCCGAGGGCGCCGCGCCCATCGTCGGGCCGGAGGCGGTGCGCGCCGCGCTGGCGGGCGGCGAGGCGCAATGGTTCTGGGCGCCGCTGGAGGCGCGGGTCTCCGTCGATCTCGGCGTCACTTGGGGCATCGCCGTGATCCTCTATGACGGCGAGGACGGCGGCACCGAAGTGCTGCGCACCCGCTATGTCACGGTCTGGACCCGCGACGACGGCGGCCCCTGGCGCATCTGGCTGGACATGGGCAATGACGGCCCCGGCCCCGATACGCCCTGATTTCTGCCGTCAGTGCAGCACGCCGCGCCGCACCATCGCGCGCGAATAGAAAATCTCGAACAGCGCCACGATCACGATCACCACGATGGTGATCATCCCCGCCGTCCCCATGAAGGCGCGCACCGTCTCGGACATCAGGTAGACGGCGCTGGAGCACAGCATGAAGACGAAGGACACGACAAAGGCCGGGACCGCCCAGGCCTTGCGCACGATCAGGAACAGCGTGCCGGCCACCGCGCCCCACACCGCCAGCGCCCAGGCGCAGTCCAGCCACAGCGGCATGTTGGTGAAATAGGCGACCTGTTCGGCCGACAGGCCCATGGCGTCGAAATAGGCCTGGTTCTCCGTCATGGTCATCACATAGTCGTATGCGCTGAAGCCGTTCCACAGCACGGCCAGCACCACGACCACCCAGAAATGCCATGGCGCCCGGGCCCCGGGCGCGCGCATCGCCGCATCGGTCATGTCGATCCTCCCCTTCGCCTTGAGCGAACGGACGGATGCTACCACAGGTGGAGTTCGGCGGGAGGGAGTCCCGCGCCCCGCTTGGGCCTATTCGCCCGCGGTCTCGACGCGGATGGCGATTTCCTCGCCCTCGGGCAGCTGGAAGTTCAGCTTGCGCGTGCCGGGGATGGTGTCGGCCGGCAGGCTCATCGAGGCTTCGCTGCCGCCCGCGCTCACATAGAGAACCACGTCGTATTCCAGCGGCTCGGCCACCATCACGTCGTACTGGCCCATGCGGTCGGCGGTCAGCGTCACCGTCCCGTCCTCGCCGGTCAGCGTGCGGTCGCCCGGCCGGTAATTATACTCGTACATCACCGTGACGCCCGGCGCCGGATCGGCCAGCGCGGGGGCGGCCCCGCCCAGAACGATTGCTGACAGCAGAAGCGTGCGCATGAAATCTCTCCCCAGGTCTTCCCGGTCTTTTTGTGTCGGGTTGGTATCGGGCGCAGAGCCTAGTGCGCGCGATTGCCCGCGCAAGCCGCCAGCCGCGCGCTCAGCCGAGCGGCCGGAACGGGCTCGTCTCGGGCCGCGGGGTCCGGCGCCCGGTGACCACGATGGCCTCCACGCGCACCTGCGCGACCTCGCCCTCGGCCAGCGTCAGGCCCAGCGGATCGGCGGCGGTGGCGCAATCCGAACAGACGGGAAGATCGGCCTGCCCGCCGCCCTCCAGCAGCAGCCGGACCTCCAGCGTCATCACCTGCACGGCGCTTTGCGGGCCGAGCCCGGAGGTCACGCTCAGCCAGTATTCGCCGTCCGCCGGCGCGCGCAGATGCGCGGTCCGCCGCGAATCCAGCACGCTGGACACGACCGCCGCGCCGCCCGGCGCGCGCGCCAGCGACACGGTGATCAGGGACGGAGGCTCGGCGCCGGGCGCATGCGGAAATTGCGGCAAAGGCGCCTGCGCGTGGGCGGAAACGGCCAGCACGGCCAGCGCCGACAGGCAGGCCGCGGCGGCGATCAGGATCGTGCGCATGACGAACCTCCACGGGGTCGTCCCTCGCGCGGAAGCTTGGCGCCCGCCCTCTCGCCAGACAAGCCTGCGCCCCGAATGGCCCGGCGCGACCCCCTAGAGGTCGAGCAGCAGGCGCTCGGGCGCTTCCAGCTGTTCCTTGACCCGGACCAGGAAGGTCACCGCTTCCTTGCCGTCGACGATCCGGTGGTCATAGCTCAGCGCCAGATACATCATCGGCCGCGGCTCCACCTTGCCGTCCACGACGACGGGCCGCTTCTCGATCCGGTGCATGCCCAGAATGCCCGATTGCGGCGGGTTCAGGATCGGCGTCGACAGCAGCGATCCATAGACCCCGCCATTGGACACGGTGAACGTGCCGCCCTGCATCTCGTCGATGGACAGCTTGCCGTCGCGCGCCCGCGCGCCGGCCTCGTTGATCGCCTGCTCGATCTCGGCCATCGACTTCACATCGCAGCCCCGGATCACCGGCACGACCAGGCCTTCCTCGGTCCCGACCGCCACGCCGATATCGTAGAAATTCTTGTAGATGATGTCGTCGCCGTCGATCTCGGCGTTGACCGCCGGCACCTCTTTCAGCGCGTGCACGCAGGCTTTCACGAAGAAGCTCATGAAGCCCAGCTTCACCCCGTGCTTCTTCTCGAACAGATCCTTGTACTTGGCGCGCGTCTCCATCACCGCGGTCATGTCCACGTCGTTGAACGTGGTCAGCATCGCGGCGGTGTCCTGCGCCTGTTTCAGGCGGCGCGCGATGGTGCGGCGCAGGCGGGTCATCTTCACCCGCTCCTCGCCCGCCTTCAGGTCGCGGCTGGCGCTGGGGGCCGATGCCGGCCTGGCCTTTTCCTCGACCGCCCGGTCGATGGCGGCCAGGGCGTCGCCCTTGGTCACCCGGCCGCCCTTGCCCGTGCCCTCGATGGCGGCGGTGTCCAGACGGTTCTCCTCGGCCACGCGACGCGCGGCCGGCATCACTTTCTGCTCGCCGCTCGCGGCTTCGGCCTTCGGATCGGCCGGCTTCGGCGCCGGCGTCTCGGCGCGCTGCGCCTCGCCCGTATCGCTCGTCTTGGGTTTGGCGGCGCCAGCAGACGCGCCTTCGCGGATGCGCGCGATCAGGGCGCCGACCTCGACCGTGTCGCCGGACTTCACCAGCTGCTGCTCCAGCACGCCGGAGGCCGGGGCTGGAACCTCGATCGCGGCCTTGTCGGTCTCGATCTCCACCAGCGGATCGTTCTCCGAAACGCTGGCGCCTTCTTCAACCAGCCACTGGCCGATCTCGCCCTCGGCGACCGACTCGCCCATTTGCGGGATCGTCACGTCGACCAGACCGCCGCCGCCGCCAGAGGCCGCAGCCGGCGCGGGCGCCGGGGCAGGCTCGTCAGCCGGGGCCGGCGCGGACTCGCTCTTCGGCTCCTTGGCCTCTTTCGCCTCGGCCTTCTTCTCGGACTTGTCTTTCTTCGGCTTCTTCGCGGCCTTGCCGGCGGCCACCGCGCCCAGGATCGCGCCGACCTCGACGGTCTCGTTCTCGGCGACCAGGATCTGGTCCAGCACCCCGTCCTCGGGCGCGTTCACCTCGATGGCGACCTTGTCGGTCTCCAGCTCGACCAGCGGCTCGTCCTTGGCGACGGCGTCGCCTTCGGCCTTCAGCCATTTGCCCACGGTCGCCTCGGTCACCGATTCGCCGAGCTGCGGGACAACGATTTCCGTCATAGGTGTCTTCCTGGCCTGTCCGGCCCTCTAATAGTCGAACGCTTCGTCCATGAACGTCTGCAGCTGGGACAGGTGCTTGGACATCAGGCCCGTCGCGGTGGAGGCCGACGCCAGACGCCCGGCGTATAGCGGACGCTGCGCCTTGGCCTCGGCCTGCAGCAGCACCCATTCCAGCGTGGATTCGATGAAGGTCCAGCCGCCCATGTTGCGCGGCTCTTCCTGGCACCAGACCAGATCGGCGTTCTTGAACCGCCGCATCTCGGTCAGCAGGCTGCGCGCCGGCGCCGGATAGAATTGCTCCACCCGCAGCAGATAGACGTCGTCCAGCCCGCGCTTCTCGCGCTCTTCCAGCAGGTCGTAATAGACCTTGCCGGAACAGGCGATCACCCGCTTGATCTCGGCGTCCGGCTTCAGGCGGATTTCCGTCTTGCCGTGCGGCGCTTCGGCGTCGTCCCACAGCACCCGGTGGAAGGACGACCCGCGCGCCATCTCGTCCAGGCGCGACACCGCGCGCTTGTGGCGCAACAGCGATTTCGGCGTCATCAGCACCAGCGGCTTGCGGAAATTGCGGTGAATCTGCCGCCGCAGGATGTGGAAATAATTCGCCGGCGTGGTGCAGTTGGCGACCTGCCAGTTGTCCTCGGCGCACATCTGGAGAAAGCGCTCCAGACGGGCGGAGCTGTGCTCCGGCCCCTGCCCCTCGTATCCGTGCGGCAGCAGCATCACGAGGCCCGACATGCGCAGCCATTTGCGCTCGCCTGAGCTGATGAACTGGTCGAACAGGACCTGGGCGCCGTTGGCGAAATCGCCGAACTGCGCCTCCCACATCACCAGACAGTTCGGCGCCGCCGTCGAATAGCCGTACTCGAAGCCGAGCACCGCCTCCTCCGACAGCATGGAGTCGATCACCTCGTAATGCGCCTGGTTTTCGGACAGGTGATTGAGCGGCGTGTAGCGCTCTTCCGTCGTCTGATCGATGACGTGGGAGTGGCGCTGGCTGAACGTGCCGCGCCCCGAATCCTGGCCCGACAGGCGCACCGGGAAGCCCTCGTCCAGCAAGCTGGCGAAGGCCAGATGCTCGGCCGTGGACCAGTCGATGTCCTCGCCGCGCTCGATGGAGTCGCGCCGTCCCTTCAGCACGCGCGCCAGCGTCTTGTGGACCGAGATGTCCTCGGGGATGTCGGTCATCGTCAGGCCCAGCGTGCGCAGCCGGTCCTCGTCCACGCCGGTGTCGCCGCGGCGCTCGTCGCCTTCGGGCAGGCCCAGGCCCTGCCACTGGCCGTCCAGCCAGTCGGCCTCGTTGGCCTTGTAGGATTCGGCGCTCTTGAATTCCTCTTCGAGGAAGGCCTCGAACTCGCCGGTCATGGACTCCAGCGAGTCCTGCGTGATCACGCCTTCCTCGACCAGCCGGTCGCTATAGATTTCGCGCGTCGTCGGCTGGTCCTTGATGATCTTGTACATCAAGGGCTGGGTGAAGGTCGGGTCGTCGCCCTCATTATGGCCGAACCGGCGATAGCAGAAGATGTCGACCACCACGTCCTTGGCGAAACGCTGGCGGTATTCGGTCGCCACCTTGGCGGCGAACACGACCGCTTCGGGATCGTCGCCGTTCACGTGGAAGATCGGCGCCTCCACCATCTTCGCCACGTCCGTCGGATAGGGCGAGGAGCGGGAGAAGCGCGGACTGGTCGTGAAGCCGATCTGGTTGTTCACGATGAAGTGGATCGTGCCGCCGGTGCGGTGGCCCGTCAGGCCCGACAGGCCGAAACACTCCGCCACGATGCCCTGGCCCGCGAACGCCGCGTCGCCGTGCAGCAGCAGCGGCAGAACCTTGGTGCGCGGCGCGTCCGGGTCTTCCTGCTGGTCGTGGAATTGTTTCGCGCGCGCCTTGCCCAGAACGACCGGGTTCACCGCCTCCAGGTGCGAGGGGTTGGCGGTCAGCGACAGGTGCACGTTATTGCCGTCGAAGGCGCGGTCGGACGAGCTGCCCAGGTGATATTTCACGTCGCCGGAGCCGTAATCGTCGCCGCCCAGCGTCGAGCCGCCCTGGAATTCGTGGAAGATTTTCTTGTAGGGCTTGGCCATCACCGCGCCCAGAACGTTCAGACGGCCGCGGTGCGGCATGCCGATGACGATCTCGTCGACGCCCAGCGCGCCGCCGCGCTTGATCACCTGCTCCAGCGCCGGGACGATCGCCTCGCCGCCGTCGATGCCGAACCGCTTGGTGCCCGGATAGCGCCGGTGCAGGAAACGTTCGAAGCTCTCGGTCTCCACCAGCTTGCCCAGGATGGCGCGGCGGCCCTCCACGGTGAAGCTGATCTCCTTGTCCGGCCCCTCGATCCGCTCCTGGATCCAGGCTTTCTCCTCCGGATTGGAGATATGCATGAACTCCACGCCGAACGTCCCGCAATAGGTGCGGCGCAGGATGTCGACCATCTGGCGCGGCGTGGCCGTCTCCAGCCCCAGCACCTGGTCGATGAAAATCTCCCGGTCCATGTCCTCGGCGTCGAAGCCATAGGTTGCCGGGTCCAGCTCCGGCTGCGGACCGAAATCCTCGATGCCCAGCGGGTCCAGATCGGCGGCCAGGTGGCCGCGAATCCGGTAGGCGCGGATCATCATCAGCGCGCGGATCGAATCCTGCGTCGCGGCGCGCACGTCCTCGGCGCTGATGTCCGGCGCGCGCTCGGCGATCTTCGCCTCCAGCGCGGTCTCGTTGATGACCGGCTGGTCGCCCAGCGCCGCGGTCAGCTCGCCATTGACCCGCGGCGGCCAGTCGCGCCGGCGCCAGGACGCGCCGTCCGCGGCCCGCTCGGCCGCCTCGCCGCCGTCGCCCAGCTGGGCGAAGAAATCGCGCCATTCCGGATCGACGTCGTTCGGATTGCGCGAGTACCTGGCGTAGAGCCGCTCGACATAGGCCGCGTTCGCGCCCTGCAGGAAACTGGTGTCCAGCAAGGCTGCGTTGATCTCGCTTCGGCCATTTCCGGCCATGGTGCTACCCTTTCAGCACGTCCTTCAGCGTGGCCCCCAGACGGGCCGGGCTGTCGGCGACGACGATGCCCGCGGATTTCATCGCCTCGATCTTGTCTTCGGCGCCGCCCTTGCCGCCGGAGATGATCGCCCCCGCGTGTCCCATGCGGCGGCCCGGCGGCGCGGTGCGCCCGGCGATGAAGCCGACCACCGGCTTCTTCACCTTCGAGCTTTTCAGGAACTCCGCGGCCTCTTCCTCTGCGCTGCCCCCGATTTCCCCGATCATGACAATCGATTCGGTTTCCGGGTCGCTAAGAAACATTTCCAGGCAATCGATGAAGTTCGTCCCGTTCACCGGGTCCCCGCCGATCCCGATACAGGTGGACTGGCCGAGGCCGACATCGGTCGTCTGCGCCACCGCTTCATAGGTCAGCGTTCCTGAACGGGAGACAACGCCGACCGATCCCTTCTTGTGGATGTGGCCGGGCATGATGCCGATCTTGCATTCGCCGGGCGTGATCACGCCCGGGCAGTTCGGCCCGATCAGCCGCGTGGACGTCCCGCACAGCGCGCGCTTGACCTCCACCATGTCGGCCACAGGCACGCCCTCGGTGATGCACACCACCAGCTCCAGCTCGGCGTCGATCGCCTCCAGGATGGCGTCCGCGGCGAAGGGCGGCGGGACATAGATCACGCTCGCCGTCGCGCCGGTCTCGCGCACCGCTTCCATCACCGTGTCATAGACCGGCAGGCCCAGATGGGTCTGGCCGCCTTTGCCCGGCGTCACCCCGCCCACCATGTTGGTGCCGTACTCCAGCGCCTGCTGGGTGTGGAACGTGCCGGTGTCCCCGGTCACGCCCTGGGTGATGACTTTCGTGCTCTTGTCGACGAGGACGCTCATTTGTCGCCTCCCACGGCGGCGACGATTTTCTGCGCGGCGTCGTCCAGATCGTCCGCCGGCGTGATGTCGAGGTCGGACGCGTCCAGGATCGCCTTGCCCTTTTCCACGTTCGTGCCAGCCAGGCGCACGACCAGCGGCACCGACAGGCCGGTTTCCTTCACCGCTGCGATCACGCCCTCGGCGATCACGTCGCATTTCATGATGCCGCCGAAGATGTTCACCAGGATGCCCTTCACCTGCGGGTCCTGGGTGATGATCTTGAAGGCCGCCGTCACGGTCGCGGTGTCCGCCCCGCCGCCGACGTCCAGGAAGTTCGCCGGCTCTGCTCCGTACAGCTTGATGATGTCCATCGTCGCCATGGCCAGGCCCGCGCCGTTGACCATGCAGCCGATATTGCCGTCCAGCGCGACATAGGACAGGCCGTGCGCCTTGGCCTCGCGCTCCTTGGGGTCTTCCTCGGTCTGGTCGCGCAGATCGGCGAATTCGGGATGGCGGAAGCTGGCGTTGTCGTCGAACGACACTTTCGCGTCGAGGCACAGCAGATTGCCGGCCTTGGTGACGATCAGCGGATTGACCTCCAGCAGGCTCATATCTTTTTGAATGAACGCCGCGTAGAGCGAACGCATCAGCGAATTGACCTGCTTGGCGTACTGCTTCTCGCGCAGGCCGAGGGACACCGCCACCTTGCGCGCGTGGAAGCTCTGGATGCCCGTCGCCGGGTCGATGGCCAGGGTCAGGATCTTCTCCGGCGTCTCGGCGGCGACCGCCTCGATATCCATCCCGCCCTCGGTGGAGCAGATGATGGCGGGCCAGCCCGTGGCGCGGTCGACCAGCATGGAGAAATACAGCTCGCGCTCGATCTCCACCCCTTCCTCGACCAGAAGGCGGCGGACCTCCTTGCCCTCCGGGCCGGTCTGGTGGGTCACCAGAACCTTGCCCATCAGCTCGGCGGCGGCTTCTTTCACCTCGCCGGCGGATTTCACCACCTTCACGCCGCCGGCCTTGCCCCGGCCCCCTGCGTGAATCTGCGCCTTCACGACCCAGACGGGGCCGCCCAGCGTTTCGGCGATGCGCGCGGCTTCGGCGGCGGAGTAGGCGGCCTGCCCACGGGGAACCGGCGCGCCGAATTCCTTCAGCACGGCCTTGGCCTGATGTTCGTGGATGTTCATGCGGTCAGCGACGGCTTTTGACGGTGGCCCCCACTTATAAGGACTTGACCGATTCGGGCAACGCCCGATTTGCCCTGAACGTGAATTCTTGTTCCGGTCTCAGGATACCGCGCGCGGGTCGATGGCCGCCGCGGCCGGGCTGGTGGTCCCGATCGGCTCGTAGGGGGCCTTTTCCTCGTCCGGCGGCGCTTCGCGCAGGCGCCGGCGCGCGATCATCGCGCCCGCCAGGCCCAGCGAGACCAGCGCCGCGCCCGCGAACATGCCGCGCGGGCCCAGCGTCTGCATCAGCACCCCGGCCGCCGCCGGGCCGACCACCGCCCCCGCCGCCCAGATCAGCAGCACCAGCGCGATCGCCCGCTGGGTCTGGCCCTGCGCCGCGTCGGCGGCGTGCGCCACCGCCACGCCATAGATGCTGAGCGCGCCCGCGCCCCACAGCCCGCCCAGCGCCAGCGCCACGGCCAGCGGCGCGCTCGCGCCCAGCGCCATCAGGCCGAACGCCCCCAGCGCCGAAATGACCGAGAGTCCGGCGATCACCGTGCGCCGGTCCATCCGGTCCGACAGCCGGCCCGCCGGCCACTGCACCAGCACCCCGCCGATCCAGATCGCCGCGTTCATGGAGGCCGCGGCCGTCACCACCCCGCCCTCCAGCCGCGCCGCGTATACCGGCAGCAGCGCGATCACCCCCTGATTGGTCACGCCCACGACGAACGCCGCCAGCACCGCCGCCGGCGCGGCCTCCCACAGCGCGCGCAGCGGAAACCGGGTCAGCGGCGGCGGCGCCGGCTCGATCTGCCGCGTCGCGCAGATCGGGATCAGCGAAAGCGCCAGGATCGCCGCGGCCACCATGAACGGCCCGGCGGAGGTGGGCGCGAGGCCCAGAATCAGGAAAGGCCCGGCGAGCAGGGAGATTTTGACCGCCACCTGATAGACGCCCAGCACCGAGCCCCGGCTCTCCGGCGGCGCCGCCACGGCCAGCCAGGATTCGGCCGCCGCGAACATGACGACGAAGCTGAATCCCTGCACCGCCCGGATCGCCGCCCAGGCCGGCGCGTCGATGCGGAAATACAGCGCCAGGGTCAGCGCCGCGCAGGCCGCGGCCGCCGCCGAATAGGCGCGGATCGGCCCCATGCGCCGGATCAGGGCGGTGGAGGCCATCGCCCCGGCCATGAAGCCCACGGCGAACCCCGCCTGCACCAGACCGATGGCGGAGGGCAGCGCTCCGGCCCCGTCCAGCGCCAGCGGCAGCAGCACGGCCAGCACCCCGCCGGCCAGCTGCAGCACGGTCATGCCGATGATCAGGGAGGCGAGATCGCGGATCGAACGCATGGGCGGAGAAGTCCGTACGCGGCGGTCTGGGCGGGAGTCTGGGCGCGCCCGTTCTAGCGATTCGCCCCTGCCGCGTCAGGGCAAAATGCATGACGATTCAGTGCGCCCGCCCCGAATGTGAGCGCCTGCGGAATCCGCGACGCGGCGCGGATTCCGGCCGCCGGACCCGCCGTATCGCGCCCCGCCCGCACGCCGCGGATGGATTCTCCCCGGGAACCCGGAAGGGGCTTGCGCGCTTGAATACGCAAAACGTCGCTAACCGATAACGGGTAACAATCATGACGCGTATTCAACGGCTTGCCGCCGGTGGCGCCCTATTGTCTGTCGCCGCCGCGGCCCTCCCCGCCGCCCCGGCCTACGGCCAGGATTTCGAGGTTTCCAAGGCGCCCGCCGCCGCCGAAGCCGCCCCCAGCGCCATCCAGCAGATCGTCGCCTCCGGCGTGGTGCTGGGCGAGCCGGTGTCCGCCAAGGGCGACGTCGAGCGCTTTTACGAGAAGCGCGACGGCTCTCCGGCCTGGATTCAACGCGGCCGCCTGTCCGGCGAGGCGCGGGAGCTGATCGAGGCGCTGCAGAACGCCGACGCCCACGGCCTGGACCCGAACGCCTATCATCTGGCCGCGCTGTCCGGCGCGGTCGATGCGCGCGGCCGGGTGTCGGCCGGTCAGGAAGACGCCGTCGATGCGCTGCTGACCGACGCCTTCATGCGCTTCGCGAACCATCTGCTGAACGGGCGCATCAATCCGGAATCGCTGGCCTCGGACGTCGAGGCGACGATGGAGGCGCGCGATCTGGTCTCCACCCTGTCCTTCGCGCTGGACCGCGGCGCCGTCGCGGACGCGCTGGACGGGCTCGCCCCGCAGCATCCGCAATACGCCATGCTGCAGGACGCCTATGCCCGCTATCGCGAGGCCGCGCTGAACGCGCCCTGGCCGAAGATCGGCGAAGGCAAGACGCTGAAGCCCGGCATGACCGACGCCCGGGTGCAGGAAATCCGCGCCCGTCTGGACGCCGAGGCCGAATTCGACGGCGCGGCAGCGGGTGACGAGCCGGCCTTCATCCCGGCTTTGTTCAGCCGCCACACCGGCGGCAACGCCCCGGCCGACACCGCCTCGCTCGGCACGTCCGTCGACGCCGGCGATGCCATGGAGGAAACTGCGGCGGGCGAAACGATGACCGCCCCGGCCGCCGACCCGAACCTGTATGACGAAGCGCTGGCCGCCCGCATCGAGGCGTTCCAGCAGCGCCACGGCCTGGCCGTGGACGGCGTGGTCGGTCCGGACACGGTCGCGATGCTGAACCAGGGTCTGGCCGAACGCACCCAGGCGATCGAAATGAACCTGGAGCGCTGGCGCTGGCTGCCCAACGATCTGGGCGACCGCTATCTGCTGGTGAACACCCCGCAATACCGTCTGCACGGATACGAGAACGGGCGCGAGACGATGGACATGGACGTCATCGTCGGCCGCACCGACCGGCCCAGCCCGCAATTCTCCGACCAGATGGAATACATCGTGGTCAATCCGAACTGGAACGTGCCCTACAGCATCGCCACGATCGACAAGCTGCCGAAGCTGCGCTCGGACCCGTCCTATTTCGACCGCAACGGCTATTCGATCTACAATTCCAGCGGCCAGCGGGTCAGCCCGACCTCGGTCAACTGGAACGCCTATAGCCGCGGCAACTTCCCCTTCCGCATCGTGCAGAAGCCGGGCTCGAACAACGCGCTGGGGACGATCAAATTCATCTTCCCGAACCAGCACAATGTCTATCTGCACGACACCGACAGCCCCCAGCTGTTCGCGGAGAATGAACGCTCCATGTCGTCCGGCTGCATCCGCGTCTCGGACCCGTCCGGCCTCGCCCGCTGGGTGACCGGCGGCGATCCGGAGCTGGATTTCGGCGAACTGCAGACCGCCTGGGATTCGGGCCGCACCGAGACCCTGTATCTGGGCGAGAAACTGCCGGTCCATGTCGCTTACTTCACCACTTGGGCCGACGATGACGGCTCGCTGGACTTCTATGGCGACATCTATGACCGCGACGCCCGTCTGCAGGCCGCCATGTTCGGCGCATCCTGATCCGTCTTCCGGCGTCGGGGCGCGGTGATATGCTGCGCTCCGGCGCTGGACATTTGCGGCAAAGCCCCAATGTGTTGAGGCAGTTGGGGAAGGCGCGCGAAGGCGAAAACGCCGGCGCGGATGTCCGCGGGAACCCTTACGGCCCCGCGGCGCTTCCTTGAGGAACGACGAGGAACGCATGATTCTGGGCAGACGACTGGGCCCGGCTCTGGCCGGTTTGTGCACGGGTTTTCTGGCGCTTTGCGGCGCGGCCGCCGCGCAGGATTTCGATCCGCAGGAAGCGCCCTTCGCCATCGAGATCGGCGGCGAGACCATCCCCTATCAGAGCTTCTTCACCTCCGTCGTGCCGGAAGGCGAGCTGACGGTGGCGCTGGACAGGGACGCCCCCGCCGGCGCCTACAGCCTGGTCATGCCCGAGGGCGGCGCCGCCGCCTTCGAGGACGGCAAGGCCGTCTGGCGCGCCCCCGACGCCCCTGGCGAGTCGCGCGAGATCAAGGTCGTGCGCGAAGAGGGCGGCGAGATTTCGCTGCGCGTCTTCATCCTGCAGCCGGCCGGCGCGATGGATTCCGAAGGCCGCATCAACGGCTACAAGATCGGCGCCTATCCCGAAGAGGCGCTGCGCGGCCTGGACGCCTATTCCCCGCCCGCGGGCTTCGTGGAGGTCACCGCGGCGAACATGGACGCGCGCGTCTCGCCGCACTTCACGCTCGGCCAGTTCATCTGCAAGCAGCAACAGGACCACTGGCCGAAATACGTGATCCTGGACACCCGCCTGATCCTGAAGCTGGAAGCGCTCATGGCCGACGTGAACGAGCAGGGAATCCGCACCGACGAGTTCTTCATCATGAGCGGCTACCGCACGCCCTGGTACAACCGCGCCATCGGCAACACGACCACCTATAGCCGCCATGTCTATGGCGGCGCGGCGGACGTCTATATCGATACCGCCCCGCGCGACGGCGACATGGACGACGTCAATGGCGACGGGAAAGTGACGCTCGCGGACGCCGAATGGATGTTCGACCGCGCCGCGGCGCTGGAGAAGGATCCCCGCTACAGCCATCTGGTCGGCGGGCTCGGCAAGTACGACCGCAACGCGGCGCACGGCCCCTTCCTGCACGTCGACTCGCGCGGCTACGAGGCGCGCTGGTAGGCGCGCACCTCTTCCCCAAAATCAGACGTTCCAGAAATCAGTCGTCCAGCGCCTTGCCGATCAGGGCGTTGATGATGGCGATGACGATGGCCAGCAGCGCCGCCGACCAGAACCCGGCGATGTGAAAGCCGGGCGACAGCCACGCCGCCAGACCCAGCATCAGCACGTTCAGGATCAGGGCGAACAGGCCCAGCGTCACCAGCGTGATCGGCAGGGTCAGCAGGAACAGCACCGGTTTGATGAAGGCGTTGACCAGCCCGATGATCAGCGCGGCCAGCAGCGCCGCGAAAATGCCGCTGATCTCAACCCCGCCCAGAAGCCAGGCCCCGACCAGCAGCGCGAACGCCGTGCCCAGCCAGCTCGCGATTCCGCCCTTCATGCGCGCCTCCGTTTCAGGGCGCACAGTCTAGCGTCTTCCCGCCCCCTCTTGAACGGTGTCTTGAACGGCGCTTGAGCGTGTCCGGCGCCTATTGGACGCCGTCGGACGCCGCCGGCTCGGGCGGCAGCTCCATCATGCCCAGGCCCATGCGCGCCATCTCCAGCTCCAGCTGCAGGCGGCGGATCTCCAGCTCGTACAGGCGCGAACAGTCCAGCCGCTCGGGCTTCTGGCCCAGCGGCACCACGATCCGCCCGTACAGCGAGGCGGCCTGGCGGTCGTACAGATCGTTCGACCCGATCATGCCGAAATCGACATAGGGTCCGCCCGAGGCGACGGAGTTGCGGCAGGCGACTCCGCCCGCGCCCTGCACCTCGTCCTGCCCGTACGGCATCTGCATCGACGGCAGCTGCATCGAGTTCTGGTTATAGAAAGAGCTCCGGTCCGGCAGGACCAGCAGCTCCGGAGTCTGGGCCAGGCCCGGCGCAACCGCGCCGGCGCAAACGCCTAGCGCGACAGCCGCCGTCCGAAATATCTCCCGCATACTTGCCCCCTGATCATCATCGGCTGCCCCAGCTCGGGTTGCCTCTCCATACACACCAGCACCTCACGCTCGTCCTCGCCCTCTTCGAACGGGATCAGGACGATGAGGCCGGCCGAACTGTTCGCCCCGACCGTCACCCGCCGGCGGTCCATCCGGGCATCCGGCAGGGCGCTGAAGTCGGGGTTCAGCACCTCGAACTGATAGTGGTCGGCCTCTTCTCCATAGTTGACCGCCCTCAGTTGCAGGGCGAAGCGGTCGGTCAACGACCGCGCCTCCCCCCGCATCGGCGCAAGGGCCTGCGCCCAGGCCGGCGCGCCCGCTCCCGCAAAGCAGACCGCCAAAAGGGCGAGGATGGCGCAGCGGTGCATCATCGTTACGCCACGCATCGCAGCGTCACCTGCAGCGTATAGACGCCCGAGGCCAGTACGCTGGCGTCGTCCGTGGTCGCCGCGATACTGATCTCCAGCGCGTGCGCGCCGGCGGTCAGCGGCGTTCCGCCGGGCACGAAGGGTTCGTTTGAAAAACTTCCCAGCGGCTCGGTGAACGTCCCCGTTACGGTGATCGCCGGGTTCCCGCTGGGCGTCGACGTGAACGCCGTCGGCGTGTCGAGATACAGGCTATAGCCGGTCGTGGTCGGCGAAACGGTCGCCGTGCCGGCCACCAGGGTCTGGACCCCGGTGCCGGCCGAATTGACGGTCAGCGTGCCGCCGACCGCAGCCGGGATCAGGCATGTGCCGATCACAGTGCCGGTAAACAACATGTTGTTCGTCGTCGCCGGCGCCGCCGACGGCGCGGCGGCGAGTATGGCCGCCGTTACGCCCCCCAGGAAAATCCTGCGCATGGTTCCACCATTCCTTTCACCCAAGCGACAAATGCTGGGAGCCGAAGGTCCGGCCGCACAGGGGTCGGCGTGCGGGCGGCGGGGAAGGTGTCTTCGGCTCCCGCGCCTTTGTCTGCGCTCCGCTCGGCCCCGTTTCTGGGTCTTCGTCCGGCCGCCATGGTCGAAGGCGAACGGCCCGATCCGGCTCGCATTGGACACACGCTACGGTTGACTGACTTAAGTCAACGTAAACGCGAAGACGCTTTCGTCTAATTATTCAGGGGATTTGCAGTGCATCCGCACACAACCTATAAGAGCATCGGCGCGGCGGCGGGCCGGGTGGCGGATTCAGCCCCAAATTGGTCCGGCGCCTGAGCAGATCGCCGCCGCCGCGCCGCCCCGTTCACGCCCCGGATTGCCTTGCGCCAGAAGGCGTTCAGCCCAGCGTGCGCCGGTTGCGGGCCCAGTCCTCGGCGGTCTGGCCCCAGATATCGACCCGCGCCTCGGTGAACGGCGCCGGCAGCTGTCCCGGCCCCCGATTGACGCTGCCGAGCCGCTTGGCCACCGCGATGGAGGCCGTATTTTCCGGATCGATCGTATGAATGATGTCGGTCCAGCCGAGCTGATCCACGGCGAAATCCATCGACGCCACGGCTCCCTCGGTGGCGTAGCCCCGTCCCTGGAATTCCGGCAGCAGGCCCCAGCCGATCTCGGTCCCGGGCCAGCCCTCCGGCCGCCACGGACCCAGCCGGCCGATCCAGCGCCCGCTGGCCTTCTCGATCACGCTGAACATGGCGAAGCCGAACAGCGCCCAGGCCCCGGCCATGCCGCAGGCCGACCGCCAGGCCATCGCCGGCGGCTGCAGCCCGCCGACGAACCGCATCGCCTCGGCGTCGCCGCCGAACGTCCTGAACCCCTCCACGTCCTCGGCCTGGGTCGGCCGCAGGATCAGGCGCGGGGTTTCGATGCGGATGTCGAACACGGTCATTTCGATGTCTCTGGTCGATGTCTCTGGCTGACGCCGGTGGCGCCGATGGCTGACGCCGGCGGGTCTAGCCCAGCCCGTCGATCGCCGCGAGCAGGGAATCGACCGGCGGACGCACGCGGAAATCCTCTTCATAGAGTTTCGCGCGGATCACCCCGCCCGGCGACACCAGGAAGATGACCGGATGCGGCACGCCATAGCGCCGCGGATCGTCCCGATACTCCTCGTTGCGCAGGCCGAACGCGTCGATCGCTTCGGATTGCGGGTCCGACAGCAGGGTCAGCGTGATGTCGCGCTCGGTGTCGAACCGCTCCAGCGTCTCCGGCGGATCGTAGGTGACCACCGCGATCTCGTATCCGCGCGCGCGGATCTCGTCGGCCCGCCCGTTGATCTCGATGATCTGCGCCTGACAGAACGGGCACCAGTCCAGCGACCGGTTGAACAGCAGGACCAGCCCCGCCTCCCCTGTCAGGTCGTCGACGCCGCCGCGCCGCACGCCGTCCTGGTCGTTCAGCGCCAGCGAATGCGGAACGCCCGTCCCGATTTCGGGACCCAGTTCGTTCGAAAAATACTGCGCCAGCCCCCGCCCGGCCGGCGCCAGCGAGCTCCACACCGCGGCGGCCAGCAGGACGGCGCACACCAGCGCCAGCCCAAGCCGGAAGATTCGACCCGGATTCCGTCCCGCCATCGCCGCCTCCGTCCGCCAGCCCGCCGCGGAAACGCCGGCGCAAAGACGCCGGCCCGCCCTGAGCGAGAAACGCCTGACAGGCCCCGAAGCGGCGCCCTATTTCAGGCTGGGTTCGATCTGCTTGCAGGCCGCGATCAGGCCCTCGACCGACTTCACCGACTTGGCCAGCATCTTCTTCTCGCTGGCGTTCAGGGTGAACTCGACCACCTTCTCCACGCCGTCCGATCCGATCAGCGCCGGCACGCCGACATACAGGCCGTCCAGCCCGTATTCGCCGGTCAGCGCCGCGGCCACCGGCAGCACGCGCTTCTTGTCCTTCAGATAGGATTTGGCCATCGCGATGGCGCTTTCGGCCGGCGCGTAGAAGGCGCTGCCGGTCTTCAGGAGGGCCACGATCTCGCCGCCGCCCTTGCGCGTGCGCTCGACGATGGCGTCCAGCTCGCCCTGGTCCATCAGGCCCTGCTTGACCAGTTCCGGCAGCGGCAGGCCGCCGACCGTGGAGTGGCGCACCATCGGCACCATGTCGTCGCCGTGCCCGCCCAGCGTCCAGGCATGGATGTCCTCCACCGACACGCCGGTCTTTTCGGCGAGGAAATAGGCGAAGCGGGAGGAGTCCAGAACGCCCGCCATGCCAACCACCTTGTTCGCCGGCAGGCCGCTGAATTTCTGCAGCGCCCAGACCATCGCATCGAGCGGGTTGGTGATGCAGATGACGAAGGCCTTGGGCGCGTATTTCTTGATGCCCGCGCCGACCGCCGCCATCACCTTCAGATTGATGCCCAGCAGGTCGTCGCGGCTCATGCCCGGCTTGCGCGGCACGCCGGCGGTCACGATGCACACGTTCGCGCCGCGGATCGCCTTGTAGTCGTTGGCCCCTTTCAGCGCGACGTCGCTGCCGTACACGGCGGTCGACTCGGCGATGTCCAGCGCCTTGCCCTGCGGCACGCCCTCGGCGATGTCGAACAGCACGACGTCGCCCAGCTCCTCGCGCGCGGCCACATGGGCCAGCGTCCCGCCGATCATGCCGGCGCCGATGAGGGCGATCTTGGTGCGGGCCATCGTGTTGTCTCCTTCGGGTCCCGGGGAATTTCGCCCCCGCATTACCGCCTCTCACCACCGCGCACAACGCGCCCTTTTGCCCCGCGCTGGACCGCCGGGGCGCCATCGGCGATCATCCAGCCAGACAGGTCGGGGGGGATGCGGCCATGGACGTGGAACAGGCGCCTGAAACCAAAGGCGGCTTCTGGCGCGCGAATGTGCGCCTCACCATTCTTCTCCTGGCGGTGTGGGCGCTGGTCTCGTTCGGCTTCGGCATCGTCCTGCGCGAGCCGCTGGACGCATTCTCCATCGGCGGCGCCCCGCTCGGCTTCTGGTTCGCCCAGCAGGGCGCGATCTATGTCTTCGTCGTCCTGATCTTCGTCTACGCCGCTTTGATGTCGCGGCTGGAGCGGAAAGAGCGCCGCCGCGCCGCGCAGGCCGGGGAGCGGCCGCAATGACCGGACAGATCGTCTGGACCGCGATTTTCGTGGGCGGCAGCTTCGCCCTCTATATCGGCATCGCCATCTGGGCCCGCGCGGCCTCCACCGGCGATTTCTATGTCGCGGGCCATCACGTCCATCCGGTGCTGAACGGCATGGCGACCGCCGCCGACTGGATGAGCGCCGCCTCCTTCCTGTCGATGGCCGGCATCATCGCCTTCGCCGGATACTGGGGCAGCGTCTATCTGATGGGCTGGACCGGCGGCTTCGTGCTGCTGGCGCTTCTGGTCGCGCCCTATCTGCGCCGGTTCGACAAATTCACCGTGCCGGACTTCATCGGCGACCGATATTATTCCAACGTCGCGCGCGTCATCGCCGTGGTCTGCGCCATCTTCGTCAGCTTCACCTATATCGCCGGCCAGATGCGCGGCGTCGGCGTGGCGTTCTCCGGCTTCCTCGGCATCGACGCCCAGCTCGGCGTCATCATCGGCGGGCTGATCGTTCTGTTCTATGCCGGGCTCGGCGGCATGAAGGGCGTCACCTACACCCAGGTCGCGCAATATTGCGTCCTGATCTTCGCCTATCTCACGCCCGCCATCTTCATCTCGATGATCGTGACGGGGAACGCGATCCCCCAGCTCGGCTTCCTGTCAAACGTCGCCGGAACGGACACGCCGGTGCTGGCCCGCCTCGACACGGTGCTCACCGATCTGGGCTTCACCGCCTACACAGAGAACACGCGCACCACGCACGACGTCTTCTTCATCACCCTGGCGCTGATGGCCGGCACCGCCGGCCTGCCGCACGTCATCATCCGCTTCTTCACCGTGCCGAAAGCGTCGGACGCGCGCCTGTCGGCCGGCTGGGCGCTGCTCTTCATCGCCATCCTCTATACGACCGCCCCCTCCATCGCCGCCTTCGCCCGCGCCAATTTCATCGAGACGGTGAACGAGTCCGTCTACGACCCCGCGCCCGGCGAAGAAGCCGAAGCAACCCCCGGCTGGTTCAAGGAATGGGAGCGCACGGGCCTGCTGGCCTGGGACGACAAGAACGATGACGGCCGCCTGCAATACCGCGCCGACGAGTCGAACGAGCTGACCGTGGACCGGGACATCATGGTGCTGGCCAACCCCTCCATCGCCAACCTGCCCGGCTGGGTGATCGGCCTGGTGGTCGCCGGCGGCCTCGCCGCGGCGCTCTCCACCGCCGCGGGGCTGTTATTGGTGATCTCCTCGGCGATCAGCCACGATCTCTGCCGCCGCGTCCTGTTCCAGTCGATGACCGACACGCAGGAGCTTCTGGCCGCGCGCCTGGCCGCGCTCGGCGCGGTTCTGGTCGCCATCCTCGCCGGGCTCTATCCGCCGGATTTCGTCGCGGCGGTCGTGGCCTTCGCCTTTGGCCTCGCCGCCTCGTCCTTCTTCCCGGCCATCCTGCTCGGCGTGTTCTGGGACCGCATGAACGTGTTCGGCGCGATGGCCGGCATGATCACGGGCATCGTCTTCACCGGCGCCTATATCCTGGCCTTCAAGGTGTTCGGGATCTGGCCGGACAGCGCCGACTACTGGCTCTGGGGCATCTCGCCGGAGGGGATCGGCACGCTCGGCATGGCGCTGAATTTCGCGGTCGCTGTACCTGTGGCCTTGCTCACCCCGGCGCCCCCGGCGCATATCCGCGCCATGGTCCACGCCCTGCGCACGCCCGAGCCGATTATCGAGCCCGCATCGCACACGGCCGGCGGCGCGGTCTGACCGCCGCGTGATCCCGACCGGAAAGACGACGCCACAGGAGCGCACGCGGGCCTTCCGCATCCTGTTCGTCTGCCTGATCGTCACCGGCGCGGGCAATTCGATCCTGTTCGCGATCCTGCCGCCGCTGGCGCGCCAGCTCGCGATCCCGGAAGTGGCCGTGGGCTTCATCTATACGCTGGCCTCGATCCTGTTCGTGCTGTCCAGCCCGCTCTGGGGCCATGCATCGGACAGTTTCGGCCGACGGCCGATGCTGGTGCTCAGCTTCTCGGCCTACGCCGCCTCCATGGCCTGCGTCGCCGCGGCGATCTGGCTGGGCCAGAAGGGCGTGCTCACCGGCGCGGCGCTGATCGCCGCCCTGATCCTGGCGCGCGCCGTCTACGGCGCCTTCGGCAGCGCCGGCACCCCCTCGGCCCAGGCCTATGTCGCCGACCGCACCCCGCCGGAAAAACGGACCGAGGCCCTTGGCGGCCTCAGCGCCGCCTTCGGCGTCGGCGCGGCGGCGGGGCCGGGCGTTGCGGCCTGGATCGCCGCGCGCGCCGGCCTCATTACTCCCATCGTTCTGGTCGGGGTCATCGCGGTGATCGCGGCCTTCGCCATCGCCTTCCTGCTGCCCGAGCGCACCCCGCCGCGCCAGCAGACCGGCGACCGGGTGAATCTGCTCTCCAGCTTCGCCTTCGGCCTGGACCCGCGCGTCTATCCCTTCCTGATCTACGGGCTGTGCCTGTGGACCACGCATGCGGTGACGCTGCAGACGGTCAATTTCTACGTCATGGACACGCTGGGCCAGGACGGCCCGATGGCGACCCAACTCGCCGGCGCGGTCCTGATGACCGGCGCCTTCTGCATGATGCTGGCCCAGCTGGTGCTGATCCCCCGCCTGAAATGGCCGCCGCGAAACCTGATGATCCTGGCCGCCTGCGTCGTGCTGGCCGCCCACATCCTGTTCGCCATCGCCCATTCGTTCGGGGAGATCATCGTGGCCATGGCCATCGTCGGCACCGGCATCGGGCTGGCCCGCCCCGGGGTCAGCGGCGGCATCTCGCTCGCCATCACGCCCGCCGAACAGGGCCGCGGCGCCGGCATGAACATGGCCGCCTCCGGCGTCGGCTTCCTGCTCGCGCCCTTCACCGGCCTGCTGACCTATCAGGCCATCGGCCCCTCGATCCCCTACTGGATCAACGCCGCCGCCGCGCTCTTCGCGCTCGCCTTCGCCATCATGCACCCCGGCCTCCGCGGCCGCCCCCAGATCGAAGACACGCCGCCGGACCAGCCGGACCCGTAGGGCTGGCGCCTACTCCGCCGCCGCCCTTACCCGCGCCAGCAGATCGGCGCTGACCGCCCCGTCCGGGGTCAGGCCGTTATCGGTCTGGAAGGCGCGGATCGCCGCGCGCGTGTTCGGCCCGATCACCCCGTCCACGCCCTGGGTGTCGTATCCCGCCGCCGTCAGCCCGGCCTGCAGCGCCTCGGCGTCGTCCACGCTCATGCGCGGCTCGGTGCGCGGCCACTGGCCGATCACGCCCCGCCCGCCGGCCAGCCGGTTGGCCAGCATGGAGACGGCGAGGGCGTAGGAGCTGGAATTGTTATAGGCGCGGATCACCCGGAAATTCTCGGTGGTCAGGAAGGCCGGCCCCGCCGCGCCCGCCGGGGCGAACAGCGACGCCCCGCGCTCCACGTCCTCGCTGCGCCAGGGCGCATGGTCGGCGCGCTGCGCGCCCTCCATCAGCCATTGCCGCACCGGGCGCGGGGTTTCCGAGGCGCCCCAGTCGAACCCTTCGGGCAGATGCACCTCTACGGCGGGCGGCAGGCCGGGGATCCATCCCGCCTCGGCTAGATAATGCGCCGCGCTGGCCAGCGCGTCGCCCTCGTCCGCCCAGATGTCCTTCAGCCCGTCCTCGTTCCAGTCCTGCGCGAACCGGCGGTACGAGGTCGGCATGAACTGGGTCTGGCCCATCGCCCCGGCCCAGCTGCCGCGCAGCTGGTCGCGCCGCGCCTCGCCGTCGCGCAGCATGTCCAGGATCGCGAACAGCTCGCCGCGCACGAAATCGGTGCGCCAGCCGCTCCAGCCCAGCGTCGCCAGCGCCGTCGGCGTGTCGTTGTCGCCCTGCACCTCGCCATAGGCGCTCTCCAGCCCCCAGATGGAGACCAGAACGTGCCGGTCGACGCCATAGCGCTGCTCGATCGCCTCCAGCAGCTTCCCGTTGGCGGCGATCCGGCCCCGCCCGTCGGCCACCCGCCGGTCGGAAATCGCGCTGTCCAGATAGTCCCAGACCGGCCGCACGAATTCGGGCTGGTTCTGCGACTGGCGGATCGCCGTCTCGTTCGCCGGGGCGCCGTCCACGAACAGCGAATCCACCAGCGCGGCGTCATATCCGCGCGACCGGGCGCGATCCTCGAAATCCGCGGTCCAGCCGACAAGGCCGGACTGCGCCGCGGCTGATCCCGCCGCGCCGGCGCCCGTCAGGACGCAAAGCGTTGAAATTGCTGCGGTCGTGGCGGTTTTCATGCACTCCTCCCGGCGCCGGACGCTATTGCCGCCGCGGGGCGGCGCGCAAGGCGCATATCCATGCGTTGACAGACGAAAGCGGCGAACATAGGTTCCGCGCCTTCTTTGGCCGGGGCAATGCGTCCGATGAAAGTCAGAAGCTCTATCAAGTCGCTGAAAGCGCGCCACCGCGCCTGTCAGGTCGTGCGCCGTCGCGGCCGGGTCTATGTGATCAACAAGAAAGACCCGCGCTTTAAGGCTCGGCAGGGGTAAGAGGCGGTCGCGCAAGCGGCAAATCGCATCGCGATTTGAGCCTCGAACGCCCTCACGGATTCCGTGAGGGCCGGACCCCCGGTCCCGACACCCGCACACATTTTCGGCAGTAAGTCCGCCCGCCACCGCCGGTGCAGGCGCGGCCTTCTTTTCGCCGCCGCCGCGTTTATGATCGGGGCATGACGCCTGCTCCGCTGACGGCCCTGCTGCTCACGCTCCTGCCTTTCGGCGGCGGCGAGCCCCATCCCGAACAGGATCCCGCCGCGCAGGAGCAGGAAGCCCCGCGTCCCGAGGCGCTGGACTCCCTCTATGACGAACTCGCCGCGGCCGGCAGCGAAGAGGCCGCGGCCGCCGTCGCCACGCAGATCGAGACGCTGTGGGAAAGCTCCGGCAGCGCCACCGCCGATCTGCTGATGGAGCGCGCGACCGCGGCCATGGCCGCCGACGACCAGGACATGGCCGAGCGGCATCTGGACGACGCCCTGCGCTTCGCCCCCGATTACGCCGAGGGCTGGGTGCGCCGCGCCCAGCTCTATTCCCGCCGCGACGAGCACAGCGAGGCGCTGGCCGCGCTGGAAAAGGCGCTCACCGCCGATCCGCGCCATTATCGCGCGCTGATGACGCTGGCCCGCACGCTGGACAGCATGAATTCCGCCCAGGGCGCCTATGAAGCCTTCGGCGAGGCGCTGAAGGTCCACCCCTTCCTGGAGGAGGCGGAGCAGGAGCGCCGCCGCCTCGCCCCGCAGGTCGAAGGCCGCGAACTCTGACCGCATGCCGCCCTGTCTCATCCGCGCCGCCGCGGCTCTGCTTGTCCTTGTGACCGCCGCCTGCGCGGCGGCGGACATCCCGCCCGCCCCGGGCCGGATGGTGCTGACCGGAAACAGTCAGATTTTCGTCCGCGAATGGGGCGCGCCCGGCGCGCCGCCGGTCCTGCTCATTCACGGCGCGGCCTCGCATTCCGGCGTGTTCGAGCCCTCGCTCGCCCCCGCGCTGGCCGCGGATTTCCATCTCTACGCCTATGACCGCCCCGGCATGGGCCGCACCGAGGACCGGCCGGACGTCCGCGGCCTCGCCATGCAGGCCGCCGCCGCCGCGGACGTGATCGCCGCGCTGGATCTGGATCGGCCGGTCGTGGTCGCCCATTCCTATGGCGGCGCGGTGGCGCTGCGCCTGGCGCTCGACCGGCCGGACCTGATCTCCGGCCTCGTCCTGCTGTCCCCCGCCAGCCATCCCTGGCCCGGCGGCGTCGCCTGGCATTATCATTTGTCCGGCAATCCGCTTCTCGCCCCGGTCTTCAACCGCGCCATCGTGCCGCTGGCCGGCGGCGGCGCCATCGAAAGCGGGCTGGAGGGCAGTTTCTCGCCCCAGCCCATCCCGCCGGATTACCGCGACACCGCCGAGATCGACCTCGCTCTGCTCCCCCGCGCCCTGCGCGCCAACGCCGAAGACATGACCGCGCTGAAGGGCGAGCTGATCGATCAGGCCCCGAACTACCCGCAGATCGCGATACCCGTCGCCATCCTGGCCGGCGACGCCGACGGCACGGTCTCCACCGACATCCACGCCCGCGCGCTGGACCGCGACATCCCCAATGCCCGCCTCGTCGTCCTGCCGGGGATCGGCCACATGACGCCGGAAGTCGCGCCGGAACAGGTCGCCCCCCTGATCGGCTGGGTGCTGGAACAGGCGGAGAGCCCTGCGCAATGACCGCGCCGCGCGCCTGCGACTACGCCCTCGCCTATCCGTTCGAACAGCCGCGCGGCCCCTTCGTCTTCGCCGCCGGCCAGGCCGTGCATGAGGGGGAGGCGGACTTCGCCGCGCTGATGGACCGCGCCATGGCCGCCCCGCGCACCGCGGTCATCGCCTGCGGCTCCAACGCCTCGCCCGCCCGGCTGCGCGAGAAATTCCCGGGCGACTGTCTGGTCCCGACGCTCGCCGTCACGCTGCGCGACTATGTCGTGACGCACAGCGCCAAATTCTGCTCCTACGCCGCCATGCCGGCCACGCTGCATCCCTGGCCCGGCGCGGTCGCCCGCCTCTACGTCAACATGCTGGACGCGGCGGAGCTCGAGACGATGGACGGCACCGAGGCGCTGGGCGACGAATACGACCGCGCCATTTTCGACTTCTCCGCCGCCTCCGGCCTGCCGTCCGGAACGCTGGCGGTGGAGGCCTATGTCAGCCGCGCCGGCGCCTTCGCGCCGGACGGCGCGCGCCCCGCCCCCAGCGCCGCCGCCGATCAGGACGCGCCCGGCCTGACCTCCCTTACCCAGCGTCAGGCGGTGGAGACCGCCATGGCCCTGCTCGGCGAATCCGGCCCGGTGGAGGATTTTCTGGACCGGATCGCGGCCGACGATCCCTGGCGCCGCGCCGCCAACGCCCGGCTGAAGGCCCAATGGTCCCTGCCCTTTGCGCTCGCCGGCAGCTAAGCCCGCCCGCGCGCCCGTATGAGTCCGGCTGGGGATAACCGCCCCGCCCGCCTTGCGGCGCCGGAAAGCCGCGCACTAGAACCAGCCCTTCTCCTACCGTCCAACCGCCAGTCCACAGGATGCCCGCATGGCCGAAGCCGCGTTCGAAGACGACGCCGTCACCCAGCCGCAATCGCTGGACACCTCCGGCAAGGAAAAGCTGCGCAGCTTCATCTCCCGGATCGAGCGGCTGGAGGCCGACAAGGCCGAGGTCATGGCCGACATGAAGGAGGTCTACGCCGAGGCGAAAGCCATGGGCTACGACACCAAGATCATGCGCCAGGTCATCCGCATCCGGAAAATGGACAAGAACGACCGCATCGAACAGGAATCGGTCCTGGACCTGTATCTCGACGCGCTTGGCGATCTCTAGGGGCTTCCGCTAGCGTGGCGCCATGCCGCGCGAGGTCGATGAGCGAAAGACGCGACGGGCGCTGAACCGGGTGCGCCGCGCCAAAGCGGACGCAGAGGCGCGCGGCGAGGAATTTTCCGACTGGGAATCCGAATTCGTCGAATCCGTGGAGACGCGGCTGAAGACGTTCGGCTCGGCCTTCACCGATCCCGAAAAAGGCGACCTCTCCGAACCGCTCTCCGGCCGCCAGCGCCTGAAGCTGAACGAAGTCGCGAAAAAGGCCAAAGGCGCCGCGAAACCGCAAAAGCCGCCAAAAGCCCGCAAGGGTCTACAGACGCGCAAACCCATGTCGCGCGGCAAGGGCGGCAAGGGCGGCAAATCCTGGACGCCGCGCGTGCGCGACATCAATGACGACATCCCGGAGGAGGACCGCTCCCTCTTCACCGGCCCGCCCACGCTCCGCGTGGTCCGGGACGACGACTAGAACACGCGCCGGCCACCTCTTGAGGGTCAGGCCCGGCGCTTGTCCTTCTCGGCCCCGGCCGCGTCTTTCGCGGGCCGGCGAACCATCCGGGAGGCCAGCCGCGCGAACGAGTCGGCGTCCAGCCCGGCGGGCGTGCGCATATAGGGAATGTGGCTGGTGTCGACGGCCATGGCGTTACCCCGCGTCCCGCGCCGCATCGACCTCGAGGTCGTGCTCGCGCACTTTCCGGTAGAGGGTGGACCGGCCGATGCCGAGGCGGCGCGCCACTTCGGCCATGCGTCCGGCATAGGTCTCGATCGCATACTGGATCAGGTCGCGCTCGATCTGCTCCAGCGGGCGCAGATGCCCGTTCTCGTCCACGATGGCGACGGGCGACAGCTCGCCCATCGGCGCGCCCGCCTCGGCGGCGATCTCCGCCGCCTCGACGGAATTTGCAGCCGGCCCCGCGGGCTCGGCGGCCGGGGCCGCGGCGGGCTTCGCCCCGGCGCTCTCCCCGATGCGCACCGCGCGCGCTTCGGGCGAGGGCTCGCGCATCACCGACGGCGTCATGCCGGACAGCTGCGGGAAGTCCTCCGGCGTCAGCTCGTCGCCCTCGCACAGGATCACCGCGCGGAACACCGCGTTTTCCAGCTGGCGCACATTGCCCGGCCAGTCCTGCGACATCAGCAGGTCGATCGTCTCGCGGCTCGCGCCCTGCACCTTGCGCCCTTCCTGGGCGTTGAAGCGCTCGATGAAATGCACCGTCATCGCCGGGATGTCTTCCATCCGCTGGCGCAGCGGCGGCGCCTCGATCGGGAACACGTTCAGGCGATAGAACAGGTCTTCGCGGAACGCGCCTTCGGCCACCTGTTCGGCCATGTCGCGGTTGGTGGCGCTGATGATGCGTACGTCCACCTTGACCGGCTTCTTGGACCCGACGGGATCGACCTCGCCCTCCTGCAGCACGCGCAGCAGCTTCACCTGCGCATCCAGGGGCAGCTCGCCCACCTCGTCCAGGAACAGCGTGCCGCCGTCGGCTTCCTTGAACTTGCCGTCATGCTTGCGGTCGGCGCCGGTAAAGGCGCCCTTCTCGTGACCGAACAGGATCGACTCGATCAGGTTTTCCGGAATGGCGCCGCAGTTCACCGTCACGAACGGCTTGCCGGCGCGGTCGCTCTCGCCCTGGATGGCCCGCGCGATCAGCTCCTTGCCGACGCCGCTTTCGCCGGTGATCAGGATCGGAATGTTCGACGCCGCGGCCCGCTGACCCAGGCGCACCACCTGCTGCATCGCCGGGGCGCTGGCGACCATCTGGTCGAACCCGGTCTCGCCGGACCGTTCGGTCTTCAGGCGCGTGACCTCGGTGTGCAGTTCGGAAATCTTCAGCGCGTTGCGCAGGCCCGCCGCGATCCGCTCGGGCGCCGCCGGCTTCACGAAGAAGTCCACCGCGCCGGCCTGCATCGCCTTCACCGCGACGTCGATGCCGGCCTGCGCCGTCAGCACGATCACCGGCAGGTCCGGCTTGCGCTTGGACAGGATCTCCAGCGTCTCCATGCCGGACAGGCCCGGCATGATCAGGTCCAGCATGATGACAGAGATTCCGCGCGGATTGCCGCCGTCGACCATGTCCAGCGCCGCCTGGCCGCCATCGGCCTGTTCGGTGCGGAAGCCCTGTTTCTCCACCACCGCCTGCATCAGGCGGCGTTGCGCCGGATCGTCATCCACGATGAGGACTGTCTTCGCCATTACCCTGTCGCCTTTCCGGGTCGCGCCCGTCTTTGTTGGCGCCGTTATGGGACAGCGGCGGTGAATTTCCGGTTGAGCGTTGTGGTGAACGACCTCTGAATCGGCCCGGGTCCGGCCCGTGCGATTGATTTTGCGCAATCCAGCGCCTACCGCAGTCGCGATGACGCAATCCTCTTCAAAGCCGCCCCGGCGCCTCGCGCCGCTGGCCGGCGAAAAGCCGCCCGCCCCGCAATGGTTCGAAGACGCCCTCGCCGCCCCGCGCAGCGAGGGGAGCGTGGAAATCGAGGGCGCGGAGATTTCCTTCCGCCGCTGGGGCGATCCCGGAAAGCCCGGCCTGCTCTTCGTGCACGGGGGCCTCGCGCACAAATCCTGGTGGGATTTCGCCGCGCCCTTCTTCACCCGCACCCACAGCGTCGCGGCCTTCGACCTGTCCGGCATGGGCGATTCCGGCTGGCGCGACGCCTACCGGATGAGCCTCTACGCCGATGAGGCCGTCGGCGTCGCCGAGGCCGCGGGCCTCACGCAGGCGGACGGGAAATTCGCCATCGTCGGCCATTCCTTCGGCGGCTGGGTCAGCCTCGCCACGGCCCGCGATCACGGCGGCCGCCTGTCGCGCGCCATGGTGCTGGATTCCCCGATCCGTCCGCCCGACGCCCCGCGCGGCGCCACCCCGCCGTCCAGCGCCCCGCGCTTCTACGCCTCGCAGGCCGACGCCATCGGCCGCTTCCGCCTGGTCCCCGACCAGGACAGCGGCGAGCTTTTCCTGCTCGACCATATCGCCCGCAACGGGCTGAAGACGGTGACGGATTCGGAGGGCAAGGAGGTCTGGACCTGGAAGTTCGATACCGAGCTCTGGGCCAAGATGTCCTATGACGGCGGCCACCCCAGCACCTTCCTGCCGGACATCTCCGCCCCGCTCGCCTTCCTGCGCGGCGCCCATTCGGCGCTCGTGACCGACGATGTCTGGGACTACATGAAAACCATCGTTCCGGCCGGCACCCCGACCGTCTCAATCCCCGCCGCCTACCACCATCTGATGATGGACCAGCCCATCGCCATCATCACGGCGCTGCGCACCATCCTCGCCGGAGAATAACGCATCCCCTCTCCCCTCGTGGGAGAGGGGCAATCGGCGCCCGGCGAAGCCGGCTGCGCCGATGGGGTGAGGGGGCGTTCGGCTCGCGCCGCCCGCGCCTCAGTGCAGCAGCTTCACCGCCGCCACGCCGCCGACCAGCAGCAGCACGAACAGTACGAACATCAGGCCCAGCCGCTTCTCGATGAACGCCCGGATCGGCGGCCCGAAGAAATACAGCAGCCCCGCCACGACGAAGAAGCGCAGGCCGCGCGCCAGCACGCTCGCCACCATGAAGATGGGCAGCGACAGGCCCGTCGCACCGCTGGCGATGGTGATGACCTTGTAGGGGAAGGGCGTGACGCCCGCGATGAACACGATCCACGCGCCCCATTCATTATAGCGCGCGGCGAAATCGTCGAATTTCTCGGCATAGCCGTAGAACGCCAGGATCGGCTCGGCGATCACCTCGAACAGGAACGCCCCGATCACCCAGCCCAGCAGCCCGCCCAGCACCGACGCCACCGTGCAGATCGCGGCGTAGAACCACGCCTTCTTCCGGTCCGACAGCACCATCGGGATCAGCAAGAGGTCGGGCGGCAGCGGGAACACGCTGCTCTCGATGAAGCTCACGACCGCCAGCGCCCAGGCGGCGCCGCGATGCGCGGCAAGCCGCATGGTCCAGTTATAGAGCGGGCGGATCATGGGGACGGGTCCGTGAGAGTCAGGCGGCGCAGCCGGCGGGTTTGAACACGCGCGCGGCCGACGGCGGATTGGCGGCCAGTTTCGCGGCGGGGCGGATCGGGCGCGGGACGAACCCGCCGCCGCAATTGGGGCAGACGCCCTTCAGGCGCTCCTCCACGCAGGCCGCGCAGAACGTGCATTCGAACGAACAGATCATCGCGTCCGGCGCGTCCGGCGGCAGGTCCCGGTCGCAGCATTCGCAATTGGGACGCAGCTCCAGCATCAGTCGCCGTCCAGCGCCCGCGCCTCGTCGGCCAGCATGACCGGCACCCCGTCGCGGATCGGATAGGCCAGCTTCGCCTTCTTGGAGATCAGCTCCTGCGCCTCGCGGTCATAGACCAGCGGCCCGCGCGTGACCGGACAGACCAGGATTTCCAGAAGCCGCGGATCGACCTCGCCCGAAGACGCTGCCGCCTCGTCCGCCTTGGCTGAACTTTCGTCGCTCATAGCGACGTTCTGGCACAATCGCGCCGGAACGGGAACGCGCCGAATGGCGCAAATTGGAGAGCGGCATACGGTCTAGCGTACTGGCAAGCGGCTCCCCATTTCCACGGAGCATCAATTAGGGGCGCGTTATGAACAGAGCAGACGACGAGATACGAGGCTGGCATCTAACGGTCGAGAATAGGGCGGAAATTTGGGAGCTCACAGTGGCAATAGCTGACCTGGAAACGGCGAAGCAGCTCGCCGTAAAAGAGGTGGGGGGCGGCTTGGTCATCCGTTACCAAGAAGCGTCAGAGCAAGAGATCACTGACTGCGGGCTAAAGCCTGGCGATATCGTCAAGTGCAAGGACGTGTCGCCCAAAAGGTAGCTCATCCGCCCTTGGGATAGGGGCGGAAAATTGAAGCAGCTACACCTACATAGTATGAAAAAATCCTACTGCACCGCGCCCGGGTCGGCGTCGCCGGCCGCCGCCATGCGCATCAGCGTGATCAGCACTTCCAGCCGCTCCTGCACCGTGCCGGCCTCCAGCAGGGCCTGTTTCTCGCTCGGCGCGAAGGGGCAGCCGATGGCCAGCTGGTTCACCAGCGGCTCCAGCGGCGCGGCCTTGATGGAGTCCCAGTCGGCGGCCAGGTCCCGCGCGCTGAAGAATTCCTTCAGCACCGCCTCGAACCCCTCGCGGTCGAACGGCGCGTCGGTCGGCGGGTCCAGGTCGGCGGCATAGGGCGCCCAGTCCGGCCGCACCCGGCGGAAGGAGGAATCGGTGGACAGCTCCTCGGCGATCCGGAACCGCGCGATCCCGGCCAGCGAGATCAGATAGCGCCCGTCTCCGGTCTCGCTGAAGCTGACGATCTTCCCGGCGCAGCCGACCTCGGCCAGTTCGGGCGATGGCTCGTCCATCTCGCCATGGGCGGTCTGCGCCATGCCGATCAGGCGCGACTTCGTGGCCAGCGCGGAGTCGACCATGGCCAGATAGCGCGGCTCGAAAATGTTCAGCGGCAGCTGCGCGCGCGGCAGCACCAGCGCGCCGTCCAGCGGAAAGACCGGGATCGAATCCGGCAGGTCGGTCAGGGCGCGGAAGCCGAAATCGGCCGCCATCGGGGCTCCTTTACGCGAACAGGATGGAGGACAAACGCTTGCGGCCGGCTTTGGTCGCATCGGACGCCGGGCCCGCCGCCTCGAACAGGCTCAAGAGCTCGGCCTTCGCCGCGCCCTCGTTCCACTCGCGGTCTTTCTCGACGGAGGTCAGCAGATGCTCCATCGCCTCGCCGAACCGCCCGCGGGCGCTCAGCGCCTTGGCCAGGTCCAGCCGCTTCTGGTGGTCGTCCGGCGCGGCCTCGACGGCCTGTTTCAGGCCCTCGACCTCGCTCGGGTCGGTGTCGGCCTCGGCGTATTTCAGCGCGGTCATCGCCGCCTGGATCGCCGGGTCGGATTTCATCTCCTCGGGGATCGATTCCAGCAAATTCTTCGCCTCGCCGGGCTCGCCCGCCGCCAGGTAACAGCGCGCCAGCCCCGCCACCGCCGCCGCATTGTCCGGGTCGATCTGCAGCGCCTGGGCGTAGAATTGCGCCGCCCCGCGCGGATCGTCCTCGCCCAGCGCCCGGTCGCCCTCGGCGACGGCCGCAGCGGCGTCCTCCGCGCCCGTGTCGCCGGTCAGCCGGTCGACGAATTGCTTGATCTGGCTCTCCGGCACCGCGCCCTGGAATCCGTCCACGGGGCGGCCGTCCTTGATCGCGAACACCGCCGGGATGGACTGCACGCGCAATTGCTGCGCCACCCCCTGGTTCTCGTCGACATTGATCTTCACCAGGCGCACCGCGCCCCTGGCCTGCGTGACGGCTTTCTCCAGCGCCGGACCCAGCTGCTTGCACGGTCCGCACCAGGGCGCCCAGAAATCCACGATCACCGGCCGCGTGCGGCTTTCCTCAACCACGTCCTGCATGAAGGTCGCGTCGGAGCCGTCGATAATGTCGCCGCCCGCGCCGGGCGCCGCCGGGGCCGCCGCGCTGCTGCTGGCCGGCGCCTCGCCGCCAATCGCCTCGCCATCCGGGCCGATAATCACGCTCATATCCGTCCTCGCCTGCACGCTGTCCTGACGTGCGCCCCACGTGGGGGCCTTCGCCCCCCAATACAAGCGCAAATTCGCCCCCGCGCCGACCCTCCGGCTGCGCGCGGAATTGCAGCAGGCCCGCGCTTGCTCCCCAACGCCGGCGCGGCTATATCGCCAATCCCTTCATGGTGCGGGCGTATAGCTCAGCGGGAGAGCACTACCTTGACATGGTAGGGGTCCCTGGTTCGATCCCAGGTACGCCCACCACCATGAGCGGCCTTACAGCCTAAATTTCTAGATCGCCGCTCAATCGCTCCAGCAAGCGATTGAGATCGCTCGCAACGTAATAGGCAAGCAAGGGCCGATCGATATTGAGCGCTGAAGCCAGCTCGGTCGCGATAAAACTCGCATTTTCAACGAGTTTTCCGAGCTCATCAGCCGTCAAACCCGCGCCCGAGAAAACCGCATCGTAGGAAAGGCGGTTAGTTCGGTGGGCGATGGCGCCATGCCTGATGCGAAGCACTTTTTTGATTAGCGCATCGCTGTGTTGGATTCGGTTCTCACATCGTTCGACCGTGGCAGGGGAGCGTGACTTTACTGCGCGAAAGACATCGGACAGGCGGACGGAACGCTCGTCTTTGTCAAAGAAGGCGGCCAACGCGAGTATCGCGAGTGAGCGGTGGCCGTCCTCATCCAGCCCAAAGAATGAGGGGAAGTCGTCCATCGCGTCTATGTAGCGGGGCCTAGTATCCGGGGACGTATAGACCCGCCACACCTCGTAATGACGCAACGCTCGTTCAGCTAGCCGACCCAGCGTGGTGGCCTGTTCCTCGAGGGACAGTCGTGCTTTCGCGCGACCTCCAATTTCCGTCATTGTCGGCCTCATTGCAGATCGGCCTTTTCAGTCTATCGTCCGCGCCGGTTTGGGAGGACCGCCTATGACGAAATTTGCCGCAGGAGCCGGCTGCGTCGTTGCGTTAGTGAGCTCTGTTGCGCCCGCTTCCGCCCAGCACGCCATGGAGGGGGCGGAGGTCTATGAGACCTTCTGCGCCGCCTGCCACGAAACCCCGCCGGACGACGCCACGCCCCCGCGCGCGAGCCTGGAGCAGCTGGACCCCGACGAGATCGTCGCCGCCCTGACCGAGGGCGTGATGCGCCTGCAGGGCGCGGCGATGAGCGCGGACCAGCATGTCGCCGTCGCCGAATATCTCACCGGCGAAACCGTGGGCGGCGGCCTCGTCATGTCGGCGGAGGCGATGTGCGCCAGTCCCGCGCCGATCCCGGCGGACGCGTCCGCCCCCTGGAACGGCTGGGGCCGCACCCCCGCAAATATGCGCTACGCGCCGGACGCCGGGATCGACGCGGCGTCCATCCCGGACCTGCGCCTGAAATGGGCGTTCGGGATTCCCGGCGCGACCCAGATGCGCGCCCAGCCCGCCGTGTTCGGCGGCCGGCTCTTTTTCGGCAGCCAGCCGGGCAATGTCTTCTCCATCGACGCCGAGACCGGCTGCGCCCACTGGGTGTTCGCGGCCGGCGGCGGCGTGCGCACCGCCATCAATGTCGGCCCGGTCGATGTCGAAGACTCCTCCGGACACGCCATCTATTTCAGCGACGCCACCGCGACCGCCTACGCCGTGGACGCCGAATCCGGCCAGCAGATCTGGTCCGCGAAGATCGACGACCACCCCTCCGCCACCGGCACCGGCGCGCCGACGCTGCATGACGGCGTGCTCTATGTGCCGATGACCGGCGTGTCGGAGGAATCCACCGCCTCCAACCCCGATTACGAATGCTGCACCTTCCGCGGCTCGATCACCGCGCTGGACGCCTCCACCGGCGCGGTCCTGTGGAAGACCTATATGACCGAGGAGCCGCAGCCGCGCGGCACCAGCGACGCCGGCGCGCCGCTCTGGGGCCCCGCCGGCGTCGGAATCTGGAGCGCGCCCACGATCGACGCGCAGCGCGGCCTGCTCTACGCGGCCACCGGCAACGCCTATGCGGACCCGGAGCCCGGCACGTCGGACTCCGTCGTCGCGCTGGATCTGGAGACCGGCGATTTCGTCTGGACCTCCCAGCTCCTGCCCGATGTCTGGATCATGGGCTGCAGCGCCCCGCCCGCCGCCCTCGCCCCGCCGGGCGGCGCCGAACCGCCGCCCCCGAACGAGAACTGCCCGGACGATGTCGGGCCGGACTATGACTTCTCCGCCTCGCCCCTGCTCGTCACCCTCGCGGACGGTCGGCAGATCATCGCCGCCACCCAGAAATCCGGCATGGGCTACGGCCTGGACCCGGACGCGGCGGGCGCGGTGCTGTGGCAATATCGCTGGGGCGCCGGCTCCCCGGTCGGCGGCGTCTGGGGCGCGGCCAGCGACGGCGCGCGAATCTATTTCCCCGTCGCGGACAATTTCTCGCCGGAGGCCGGCGGCCTCCACGCCGTCGACGCGCTGACCGGCGAACCGCTCTGGGCCGCCCCGCCCCAGCCGCTTCTGTGCGAACCGGCGGGCGCGCCCGGCTGCACGGCGGTCCAGTCCGCCGCCGCCACCGCCGTGCCCGGCGCGGTCTTCTCCGGCGCACAGGACGGCGGCATGCGCGCCTATGACGCGCAGACGGGGGCCGTGATCTGGACCTTCGACGCCAATCGCGAGTTCGACACCGTGAACGGCGTGGAGGCCACGGGCGGCAGTTTCGACGGCCCCGGCCCGGTCGCTGCGAACGGCATGCTCTATGTCACCTCGGGCAACGCCGGCTTCGTCGGCCGCCCCGGCAATGTCGTGCTGGCCTTCGAGGCCCAGGACTAGCGCGTAGCTGCTACACTCCGGCCATGCCCGCCGACGCCACACCGCCCCTGCAATCCCCCGGCTTCGACCTCGATGAGCCGGGGACCTATCTGTATTCCGGCCGCGCCTCCACACGTGGCTTCCGCCTGAACCGCTTCGCGCTCAGCCTCACCAAGCCCGCAAACCGCGAAGCCTTCCTGGCGGACGAAGCCGCCTACATGGCCGGCTATGACCTGTCGGAGGACGAAACCGCCCTGGTCCGCGCGCGCGACTGGACCGGCCTCCTGAAAGCCGGCGGGCACTTGCAGGCGATCCTGAAGCTCGCCGCCACGCTCGGCCTCAATCTCTATCATATCGGCGCCCACAACACGGGCACGGACGCCGATTCGCTCTACGCCATGTGCCCGCGCGGGGTCTCCGCCACGCCGGAGCCAGAATAATGGCGCGCATCGTCGGCGGCCTCGGCATCTCGCACACGCCCTCGATGGGCCTGGCCTTCGACGCCGGGATGAAGGGGGAATGGGAGCCGGCCTGGAAGCCCTGGTTCGACGGCACCCGCCCGGTGAAGGAGTGGCTGGCCGATCTCGCGCCCGACCACATCGTCTGCGTCTATAACGACCACCTGAACCATTTCACCTTCGAGGCCTATCCCACCTTCGCCATCGGCGTGGCGGACGCCTTCCCCCAGGCCGACGAGGGCTGGGGCCCGCGCCCGGCCGGCGGCCCGCCCTTCCCGCCCGTGCCCGGCGATACCGATTTCGCCTGGGCCCTGACCGAACATCTGATCCGCACCGAATCCTTCGACCTCACCGTGTGTCAGGAGCTGGCGCTGGACCACGGCGTCTATAGCTGGCTGCCCTATATCGCCGACGCGCCCTGGCCCGCGCCGATGACGCCCATCGCGGTGAACATGATCCGCCACCCGATCCCGACCGCGCAGCGCCTGCGCGACCTCGGCGCCGCGATCCGCCGCGCGGTGGAAAATCTGGAATCGGACGCCCGCGTCCTGGTCATCGCCACCGGCGGCATGAGCCACCAGATCAGTGGCACGCGCTTCGGCATCGCGAACGAGGATCTGGACCGGTATTTCCTCGCCAACCTGAAAGACAACATGCCGGCTCTGGTCGACCTGCCCCAGACCGAATGGATGCGCCTCGGCGGAACCGAGGCCGCCGAACTCGGCATCTGGTTCGCCATGCGCGCCGCGCTCAGCGACCGCATCGACGAAATCTACCGCTACCAGGTCTTCCCCAAGATCACCGGCTGCGGCGTCATCGCCTTCCAGGAGCCGTCCTGACTCCCCTCTCCCCTCGAGGGAGAGGGGTAATCGGCCCAGAAACGCGGAACGCGTTTCGTCGGCCGATGGGGTGAGGGGGCGCACCGCCCATCGCTCTCACTCCCAAGCCGAAAATCACGCCCCCGAAATCTCGATCACATCCCCCGGCTTCAGCGCCGCGGCCAGCGCGCGCAGATCCGCCTTGGGCAGCGCCACGCACCCCGCCGTCGTGCGCAGGCCCCCGTCCTCCGCCGGCAAGGCGCAATGCACGAAGATCGCGCTGCCCCGCCCCGGAACCGGCGGGTCGTCATTATGGCCGATCACCAGGACGATGTCGTACAGCCCGTCCTCCCGCCACATCTCTTCGCGCGAGCCCGCGTGGGGCAATTTCACCGGCCGGTTATAGGTGTCCGGATGCGCGGGGTCGTCGCACCAGCCGTCGTCCCGCGCGATGGCGCTGACCGGCAGGCCGCTCACCGGCGCCGCCTCCCGCTCCGGCTGGTACAGAACGGACCGGAAAACATAGGTCCCCGCCGGCGTCGCCCCGTCGCCCTCGCGCTTGTCGGCTTCCGGCACAACGCCCGACCGGCCGAGCGCGCAGGGCGCCGAACTGGTCACGCCGTATCCGTCCGCCCCGTTCGTATTGGGCGGCCCGTCCCAGCTGATCTTTCCGCCGCTCACGCGCACGATCATGTGACAGCCTCCGCCCGCCCGTTCTGGCCCGTCGACTTCGTCCCGGCCCGGCGGCAATATCGCCGCGATGCCCAGACGTAAAACCATTCTCATTGTCGACGACGATCCCGACCTGCGCGAGGCCCTGGCCGAACAATTCCAGGAAGGCGAGGAGTTCGGGGTGCTGGAGGCCGCGGACGCCGCCTCCGCCTGCAAGGCCGCCACCGCCGGCGGCGTCGACGCCATCATCCTGGACGTGAACCTGCCGGACATGGACGGCCGCGCCGCCTGCCGCACCATGCGCGACGGCGGCCTGTCCATCCCGATCATCATGCTCACCGGCCAGACCGCGGACGCCGACCAGATCGACGGACTGGAGGCCGGCGCCAACGACTATGTCGCCAAGCCGTTCAAGTTCGACGTCCTGCTCGCCCGCCTGCGCGCCCATCTGCGCAGCCATGAAAAGTCGGAGGAAGCGGTCTTCGCCGTCGGCCCCTACGAATTCCGCCCGGCGCAGAAGCTTCTGGTCACCGGCGACGACCGCAAGGTCCGCCTGACCGAGAAGGAAACCAATATCCTGAAATATCTCTACCGCGCCGGCCCCGTCGCCGTCCCGCGGGAGGAGCTGCTGCACGAAGTCTGGGGCTACAACGCCGGCGTCACCACCCACACCCTGGAAACCCACGTCTACCGCCTGCGCCAGAAAATCGAACCCGACCCCGCCAACGCGCGCCTGCTGATTACGGAGCAGGGCGGGTATCGGCTGGCGCCTTAGGGTTGCTCATAACGCCCAGCCTCGACAGCACGAATGAAGATCAAAGCAGCGCTCACGGTATCGAACACATAACGTGCTTCGGCTGGCTCCAAGATTGGATTGTCGTGCGCTAGAGAATTGTCGTTTCGAACTAAATTGAATTTTTCAAATAGCTGGATCGCACCCTTGAGCGCGTAATCCGTAAAGGGGGTAAGGGTGCGCTCCTGATTGAGTGCGTTGCGGTATCTGCCCATTCGAGCGTGCAAGGCTTCACCTTTGTCGCACTCCAAACCCCTCACCTCGAGCAGGTGAGCAAATTTTTTCATGCAATATGTGTGAAGGTGGTCCATCGCCACCTCAGGTTTATTCACTTGAAGTGAGCGCTCAATGTCCGCGATGAGTTCACTAAGGGTACGGTCGGCCGAATACCGCTCCAGCGCGTCGGGTGAAGGGGTCTCTGCCGTTCCATCTATTTTTCGAATTATGTTTAGGAACGACAGCTTCGTGCCGTCTTCGCCTTCCGGCGACGCGTCACCCGCTCGCGCGATCAACACTTCTCGGCGATCCCACAGCGTACGAAGAACCCGCGCTGCGGTTCTAGCATCTGTTTTTTCAAGAAGGCAGATCAGCCTATTACGCTTTGATGTGCCTCGTTCTTGGTAACGCTCATCACCGATGTCGATTCCAAATTCATCTTCGAAGAATTCGGCTATTGTACGATCCGAAAAGTCCAATACGTAACCGCGACCGTATGGAAAAGATACGGCGTCTTCAATATATCTGATGTCCGACCTAGATAATTTAACCACGCGCCACTTCGAGCAGGTCTTACATACTACTTAGGCTTCCGCGTCACCCCCCACTTAGCTAATAAGCGGTGTCATGAGCTAACATTCGGGTTATTACGCAACGCATCCCCTCTCCCCTAGTGGGAGAGGGGTAATCGGCCCAGAAATGCGGAACGCATTTCGTCGGCCGATGGGGTGAGGGGGCTCACCGCACCAAACCAGCCTCCACCGCCTCACGAATCCGCGCCAGCACCCCGGCCTCGTCCTTCCAAACCTCGTCATTCGCAATCCGCAGCACCCGAAATCCGTTCGCCCGCAGCCAGTCGTCCCGCCGCCGGTCCTGCGCCTGCCCCTCCGGCGTATCGTGATGGGGACCGTCGAACTCCACCACCAGCTTCGCGCCGTGATGGACGAAATCCGCCACATACGGCCCGATCGGCGCCTGCCGCCGGAACTTCCCCTCGATCCCCTCCAGCTTTCGCAGGGCCGCCCACATCCGGCGTTCGGTGGCGCTCATGTCGGCGCGCAGCCGTTTGGCCGCCGCGTTGGCGTGGCCGAAATCGCCCTGCCGTTCGCCTGGCGGCCGCCGCGCGCCCATCTAAGCCCCCTCACCCCTGGCCCCTCTCCCACAAGGGGAGAGGGGGAAACTTAAACCGCCAGCTTCACCACCACCGGCACGTGATCGCTCGGCTTCTCCCCATCCCGGTAATCCTCCCAGAACCGGATCGCGTCCCGCCCCCCGGCCGTCGCCGCCGCCTTCAAAGGCTGGCTCACCCAGATATGGTCCAGCCGCCGCCCGCGGTTTGATTTGCGCCAGTCACGGTTGCGGTAGGACCACCAGCTATAGAGCTTCTCCGGCTCGGGGATCAGCTCCCGCGCCACGTCCACGAAGTCATAGCTGGCCAGCAGCTTCGCCATCCGCTCGGTCTCCGGCGGGGTGTGGCTGACCACCTTGAGCAGTTGCTTGTGCGACCAGACGTCGTGCTCGTGCGGGGCGACGTTGAAGTCCCCGGCGATCAGCATCTTCTCTTCGCCCTGGGCTTTCCGCCCGGCGAAATAGGCCGTCATCTCGTCCAGGAAGTGCAGCTTGTGGGCGAATTTGTCGTTCGCCTCCGGGTCCGGAATGTCGCCGCCCGCCGGCACGTAGAAATTGTGGAATTCGATCCCGGCGATCTTCGCCGCGGCGTGCCGCGCATGCCCCTCGCGGCAGAAGCCGTGCCCGTCCAGCGGCTCCATCGGCAGGCGGGACGCGATCGCCACGCCGTGCCACCCCTTCTGCCCGCAGATGTGCAGATGCTCGTATCCCATCTGGCGCAGCGCCTTTTCCGGGAACTGGTCGTTCTGGCACTTGATCTCCTGCAGCATCAGCACGTCGGGCGCGGCCTCCTCGGCGAAGCGCGCGACATTGGGATGGCGCAGGCGGACGGAATTGATGTTCCAGGTGGCGACGGTGAGAACGGACATGGGGCCTCGTGCGTTTAGCTGTCCGCGCGCTTACCCGATCCCCGCGCGCGCTGCAAAAAAGCGGACTTTTCGATGCCCTCGTCCGTCATCGCCGGTTTCGATTATGACCAGGCCACCGCCGTGCTCACCGTGATGTTCGTCTCGGGCCGCGCCTATCGCTATTTCGCCGTTCCCTCGTCGGAGGCCGCGGGCCTGCGCCGCGCGATGTCCAAGGGCGCCTATTTCAACGCCCGGATCCGCGACCGCTATCCGTGCCAGGAAGCCAATCCCGATGCGCTGGAGATCGGCGAGCGCACGGCCTGAAAACCGGAAAATACAGAGCCCCGGAAAGACGAAGCGCCCGGCTCCGCGTTCGGAACCGGGCGCTCGCTGTTCCGCCCCTGAAAGCGCGGGGAGGGGAACTCCGCGCTACAGGCCGCCGGCGCCAGTTCCGTCAGGGGGACGATACGGACAGGCGGCGGCCCGGGCAGTCGTGACATTAGAACCACAATCCCGGGAAAATCCAAGTTAAATTTCAGAAACAGCTTGAGTGTTGCGTCCGCACAACAGGCGTTGCGGCGCACAATGCCGAATCATCGAAGCCCTTGATAACCCGGCCGATCCCCGTGTTCCCGCGCGCGGAGCCGGGCGCCGCCCATGCGCCACACCTGCGGAAACCTGCCGAAAAAGCTGCGCTCTAGCGCTGGCCCGGACGGCGGGAGGAGCCGTCGAACTCATAGGTGAACAGTTCGGGGTCCAGCCGCGCCTGGCGCGTCAGGTCGTACAGCACGACCCGCGTCTCCTGCCCGAACGCGTCCAGCGCCACCCATTCGCGCAGCGCGAATTCGGTGTCGGAGAACACCAGGATCAGCTGGCCCTCGGTCTGGCCGCGCGGATCGTCCAGACTGATCAGCACCAGCCCGTCCTGTTTCGCCACGCCGCCGACATTGGCGTCGCCGGAGAGGTCCACATCGGCCTTCAGCAGATAGTTCAGCGGCGTCTGGTCGATCGTGGTGCGGTCCACCGTCTCCAGCTCGCTGTCGATCTGGGCGACCGTGCGCCCGTCCGCCACAATGGTCAGCGGCGAGGGCGGATCATAGGCAAAGCGCAGCCGGCCCGGACGCTGCAGATAGAAATCGCCCTCGGCGACCGTGCCGTCCGGATTGATCTGCTGGAACCGGCCCTTCATGCCGGACACCCCGTTCAGCCAGGCGTTGGCGCGGGTCACGGCCTCGTCGGCCTCCGCGCCGGTCACGGCCACGGCGTCGCCGCCGATGCTGGCCTCCAGCTCGGGCGAGGGGGCGTCGGCGCGCAATTCCTGCGCCGCGGCGCCGGTAATGGCGGCGGCGCCCAGAAGGGCCGCCGCGATCGCGATATGGGTCAGTTTCGTCGTCATAGCGGGCGTGTTTTGCCCCGGCGCCCCTGAACCGGCGATGAAGCGCCGAGGCGCTCCGGGTTCATCCTATTGGCGCGCGTCATAGGCGGTCTGCAGCGCCTCGTCCCAGGCCGCTTCGCTCGGCAGGTCGCCGGCCGAATACAGCGCGCCGTCGATGACGAAGCTGGGCGTGCCGGCCACGTCGTCTTCCTGCGCCGCGGCGATGGAGGCGTTGATCTGCTCGAACCCCGACTCGTCGCTCATACAGGCCTCGATCTGCCCGGCCTCGATGCCGTTCTCGCCGGCCACGTCCTCGAAATAGGTCTGCAGCTCGCCGTCCTGCAGCGCCGCGAACAGCGCGTCCTGCGTCTCGAACAGATCGTCCAGCACGTCGAAATACCGGTCATCCCCGGCGCAGCGAGCCAGCAGGAATCCCGCCGCCGCCAGCTCCGCCGGCGCGGTCGGCAGCGGCCGCATCACCAGCTTCGCCCGCCCGGTGTCGATCCATTCGGACTTCACATGCGGGAACAGCGTGGCGTGGAAATTGGCGCAGTGCGGACAGGTGGTGGAGGCGTATTCGACAATCGTCACCGGCGCGTCAGCCTCGCCCAGCGTCGCGGCGTCCGGCCCCGTGGCCGTGATGGCTTCCGCCTCGCCGGCGTCGGCCGCGTCCATCTCCGCCTCGGCGGCGCTGTCATCGGTCTCCTGCGCGCAGGCCGGCAGGGAGGCGGACAGGGTCAGCGCGGCGAGCGCGGCGTGGATCGGACGCATGGGCGGAACTCCCGGAAAAGTGTCGAGCCTTCAAAAAGCAAAACGCGCCCGGCCGGGTTTGGCTCCGGCCGGGCGCGCCGGATCACGCGAAGCCGCCTATTCGGCGATTTCGATCTTGTACAGGCTGATCGTGTCCCAGCCGGCGCGGGCCAGATACGCCACGCCCAGATCGGTGTCGAACGCCATGTCGTTGGCGCCGATCCCGGCGCTGGAGCTGTCGATCAGCACCTGCGTCTCGCCGTCATGGAAGTGCAGAATCTTGCCGTTGGTGTCGGACAGCAGGAAGCCTTCGCCGCCCGGCGCCGGCTCCACGCCGTCCAGGCTGCCGACGCCCTCGCCCAGCAGCGTCGTCTCGCCGGTTTCGTAGTCGACCGACACGACCCGGCCCGGGATCGTGACGGCGATCAGCGCGTCCTCGGTGCCCAGCAGGCCGTTGATCGTCTGCAGGTTCGGATCGCCGCCCTCGACGAACCACTCGCACGTGTCGCTGCCCGGCGAGACGCGGAAGATGCCGCCGCCGAAGCTTTCGGAGCCATAGACCGTCCCGTCCGGGCCGGTCGCGATGTCATTCACGAACTGCGCGCCCTCGCAGTCATAGACGTCGGTCACGGCCGCGGCCTCCATGTCCACCGCCACGATCTGCACGCCGTTGGCGACGTACAGCATGTCGCCATAGCTGCGCAGGCCGGTCGGGTTCAGGAAGCGCTCGTCGTCGACCCAGTGCAAATTCTCCACCGACCCGTCCGGGTTCAGCAGCGACAGGAAGCCCGGCGCGTCGCCGTCCTGGTTGGACACGATCGCCATGTCCCAGCCCTCGGGCACAAAGGCCGCCTCGGGCGAGGCGAACACCCGGGCGTGCGCGGGGCTGGGGCGGAAGCCGCCCTCGGTCATGACCGGGCTGGCGGTCAGCTCGTGCGCCTGGGCGGCGAGGCCGGCGCCGGCGAGCATCGTCGCGGCGGCCAGCGAAATCTTCAGCATCGGGGCCATTGTTTCCTCCTCCTTATTGGCGCGCGGACACTACGCCACGCCCGCCCGCGCACAAAGCGCGCCGGAGCCAAACTTTCGTGACTTCGGGGTAATGGAGGCTGAGGGAGGCGAATGGAGGCGGCGCCGGGATCAGTCGCCCGAATGGTCGCCGACGAAGATCTCGCGCTTGCCGGCGTGATTGGCCGGCCCGACCACGCCCTCGTCCTCCATCCGCTCGATCAGTGTCGCGGCTCGGTTATAGCCGATCTGCAGCCGCCGCTGGATGTAGGACGTGCTCGCCTTGCCGTCGCGCGCCACCACGGCGACGGCCTTGTCGTACAGCTCGTCGCCCGACCCGCCATCGTCGAAATCGCCGAAGATCGCGGCGGTCACGTCGCTGCCGTCCTCGCCGTCGTCCTCGGTGATCTCTTCCAGATATTCCGGCGCGGCCTGCGCCTTCAGATGCTTCGCGATCTTGTCGACCTCGCGGTCCGACACGAACGCCCCGTGCAGGCGGCGCAGCCGCCCGCCGCCCGGCATGAACAGCATGTCGCCCTGGCCCAGCAGCTGCTCGGCCCCCTGCTCGCCCAGCACCACCCGGCTGTCGATCTTGGAGGTGACGCTGAAGCTGATCCGCGTCGGGAAATTCGCCTTGATGACCCCGGTGATGACGTCCGTCGACGGCCGCTGCGTCGCCATGATCAGGTGGATGCCCGCGGCCCGCGCCATCTGGGCCAGGCGCTGCACCGCGCCCTCGATCTCCTTGCCCGCCACGATCATCAGGTCGGCCATCTCGTCGATGACCACGACGATCAGCGGCATCGTCTCGGCGGGGATCTCCTCGGTCTCGTAGACCGGCTCGCCGCTCTCGCGGTCGTATCCGGTCTGCACCGTGCGGGTCAGCGGCTCGCCGCTTTCCTGCGCCTCGCGCACCCGCTCGTTGAAATTGTCCAGATTGCGCACGCCCAGCTTGGACATTTTGCGGTAGCGGTTCTCCATCTCCCGCACCGTCCATTTCAGGGCCACGACCGCTTTCTTCGGGTCGGTCACCACCGGCGCCAACAGATGCGGAATGCCGTCATAGACCGACAGCTCCAGCATCTTCGGATCGATCATGATGAAGCGGCACTGCTCCGGCGACAGGCGATACAGCAGCGACAGGATCATCGCGTTGATCCCGACCGACTTGCCCGACCCCGTCGTGCCCGCGATCAGCAAATGCGGCATGCGCGTCAGGTCCGCCACGAACGGCTCCCCGCCGATCGTCTCGCCCAGCGCCATGGGCAGCTCCGCCTTCGCCCCGTCATATTCGCGCGAGGACAGCAGCGCGCGCAGGAACACCGTCTCGCGCTTGCGGTTGGGCAGCTCGATGCCCATCGCATTGCGCCCCGGCACCACCGCGATGCGGCAGGCGGTGGCGGACATCGAGCGCGCCACGTCGTCGGCCAGATTGATGACCCGGCTGGATTTCACGCCCGGCGCCGGCTCGAATTCGTACAGCGTCACGACCGGCCCGGGCCGCACCTCGCCGATCTCCCCCTTCACGCCGAAATCGGCCAGCGTCGATTCCAGCAGCGCCGCGTTCTGGCGCAAACTGTCCTCGTCCACGTCGTCGCTGCGCGGCGTCGGCTTGGCCAGAAAGTCCAGCCGCGGCAGTTCGAAATCCTCTGTCTGGGAGAGCGGCAGGCCCGGCTGCGCCTCGCGCGCCTCGCGCCCGCTCGCCCTGGGCTTTTTCGCGACGCGCGCGATCCGCGCCTTCGCCGCCCCGCCCGGCCGCGTCACCGCATCGTCTTCGTCCTCGTCGTCCTCGGGCTCGGCCGCCTTCGCCCGCCGCCTGCGGACGGGGCGCGCCGGCGCGTCATCCTCGTCGTCGGCGATGTCGTGCACCGCATCGTCGTCGTCTTCGTCGTCCGACGCCCCGCCCAGCCAGCCGCGCGCGGCGGCCATGTCGCGCGCCCAGTCATAGGTGTCGCGCAGCGCGCCCCAGCCGGTGCGCAGACCGGCCCAGGCCCGCCCGGCGGCGTGCGCGCCCTCGCGCACGTCGTGCGGGCGCAAATCGAAGAAGAAGAACAGGAA
>CAJXKJ010000020.1 GCA_913055605.1 uncultured Euryhalocaulis sp.
AGGGCGTGCATTTCGCCCAGTCGGCCGGTCTGGATGCGGACAAGGTGCTGGAGGCGATTTCCAAGGGCGCGGCGCAAAGCTGGCAGATGGACAATCGCTGGGCGACCATGGCCGAGGGCAAATACGATTTCGGCTTCGCGCTGGACTGGATGCGCAAGGATCTGCGCATCGCGCTGGAGACCGCGCGGGAAAGCGGCGCGCGCCTGCCGGTCACCGCGCTGGTGGACCAGTTCTATGCCGACCTGCAGGCGGACGGGCATGGCCGCTGGGACACCTCCGCACTGGCCGCGCGGCTCGCCGACAAATAGCTGAGCGGGACATCGCTGGCTGGAAAGTGAGATGCGCCCGCTGGCGCAGCCCGCCGGGTAATGCTGGAATGCGTCAACGTTCATTACAACGAGCCCGGGGAGGCCGCCCATGAAGTCCATCGCATTTATCGCTCTCGCCACAGCCGCGCTGACGCCGCTTGCCGCAGCCGCGCAGGATGAAGACGCCGCCCAGGGCGGCGCCAGCCAGCAGGCCGCCGCGGCGGGGCCGAACTGTGACTTCACGCCGACTGCGCCGCCGACCGTCGGCGACACCACGCCCGAAGGCCAGATGGCGATGCTGGAAAGCGACGACCCGCAGCTGGCCGCGAACAAGAAGCTGGTCTGGGACATGTGGCGCACGCTGCTGAACGCGAACCAGATCGACCGCGCCGGCGAGTTCATCCACGAGGACTATATCCAGCATAACCCGATGGCGAACACCGGCCTGGCGGGCATGCAGAACTTCTTCCGCGCGCTCGGCCGCGAGCCGCAGGAAGTGCCGGCCGCGATCCCGGAAGGCGTCGTGGACATCGTCGCCGAGGGCGACAAGGTCGTGATCGTGTTCCCGCGCGCCTATACCGATGCCTGCGGCCGGGACTATTCGACCACCTGGATCGACATGTTCCGGATCGAGGACGGCCTGATCGTCGAACACTGGGACCCGGCCACGCGCCCCTAGGGTCCTTCGCATCAGGCGCGGGCCGGCCCGGCCGGCCCGCGCGCATTGCATGCAATCGCTGCAATCGACCTGAATCTTCCGGCGCGAATCCCGGAACGGTCCGCGCCGCCCCTCCGTTGGTCTTGGTATCGCTAACCAAGAACGGAGGAACAATCATGACCCGTCTTAGCAAGCTTGCGCTCTTTGCCAGCGCCGCGACGCTTACCGCTGGCGCGGCTGCGGCTGGAGACGCCACGCGCGCCGAAGCGCACGCGAAGACCGGCATGGACGCCATGCACGCCGAACGGGCGCTGGACCGCGACGTCCAGACCAGCCTCGGCGTTACCGTGGGTCAGATCGACAACGCCGACCTGATCACGGCCGATGGCGACTATCTGGGCGATGTCGAGGCGGTGCTGACCAACAGCGCCGGGGACCCGGAAGCGGTTCTGATCCAGTTGGACCGCGGCCTGATCGAGGCGGACGACGAAAGCCGCTATGTGAAGGTCGGCTTCGATACGCTGGAAACCCGCGCCGATGACGACTTCATCAATCTGTGGGACGACCGCGTCGACCTGGTGACCAGCCAGACGCCGGATGCGATCGCCGCGATGGAGCGCTGGAACGCCAAGGCGTATTCGCGCGCCGAGATCGACGCGGACGCCGCCGCGGAATCCCGCATGACCGGCGAGGAGCGCCGCGACATGTCGGAGAACCGCGCCGATACGGACAGCATGTGGCGCTCCAATGACGATCTGGCCAACGAACTGCGCGAGCGGAACGTGGCCGACCGCGACATGGAGACGACGCTCGGCGTAACGGTCGCGCAGATCAATGACGCGGACCTGGTCAACGAGCAGGGCGAAGAGCTTGGCGAGGTTGAAGCCGTGCTTCGCGGCGAGACCGGCGAAGCGGACTCGGTTCTGGTCGAACTGGAAACCGGTCTGTTCGAGGAAGACCGCCTGGTCGAAATCCAGCTCTCCGAGCTGAGCACGCGGGCGGACGACCAGTGGATCAATCTCTGGGACGAGAAGATCGATCTGGTGACCACCCAGACGCCGGAATCGCTGGGCGAGATGCGCGACTGGCGCTTCTCCGAGAATGCGACGGCCGAGGTGCGCACCGCGTCTAACTGACGCCCGCGCATGACCACAGGAAAAGGCCCCGGGAAACCGGGGCCTTTTTCGTGCGCGCGTTCGTGTGCGGGGTGCAGCAGGGCGGGAACGGAGCGCCCGCGAGCGCCGTTTCACCGGGGCTAACCGACAATATGGAGACACTCCAATGACCCGCCCAATGACTCGTACTGGCAAAACCGCGCTGCTGGCCAGCGCCGTGCTTCTGGGCGCCGGCGCCGCATCGGCGCAGATCGTCGACGATTATGGCGTCGTCCAGCCCGAAACCGGCGTGACCGGCGTCGGCATCAACGACGCCGCGCCGTCTGAAACTGTTCAGGAAGGCGGCTATGTCCCGCCGGCTGAAGCCGAGGCCCGCCGCCGCGCCGGCACGCTGCCCGGCGAGCCGATGGATCTGAGCCCGGGCGCCGAGGCGCACACTCAGACGGACATCCAGGCCGAAACGACGTTCGAGGCTGAGACGGCCGGGACGGAGTTCGAGACGGAAACGGGCCTGTCCGCCGAGGCGGAGATGGAGACCGAAGCGGACGCGCCGGAATATTCCAGCGCGATGCTGCTGAACGACATCCAGCTGAACGATGCCGACCTGGTGAATACGGCCGGGGTGGAGATCGGCGAGGTCGACTCCGTTGTCCACGATCCGTCGGGCAAGGCCGTCTCCGTGATGGTCGAACTGGAGGACGAGATGTTCGGCGAGGACATCCTGGTCGAGATGGACCTGGCGGAGCTGGATATCCGCGAGGACGCCAATTATCGCGGCCCGGAGCCGGTCCGCTATGAGCTGGTGACCGACCTGCCGACCGCCTGGTTCCGCGAGGCGCATAACTGGCGCGCCGAACCGAATCCGGAAACCGAGCGCGCCAGCCGCTAGGTCCGGCAAGCATATCGAACGGGAAAGGCTCCGCCGCGGCGGAGCCTTTTCTATTCGGCGTCTATTCGGCGGGCTCCAGAACCCGCTGGCCGTCCAGCCATGCGGCGAGGTCGGCGAGGGCGCGCGCGCTGATCGCGCGCTTGCGGGCGCGGGTCTTTTCCTTGCCGCGCAGGCGCTTGCCCTCCGGATTCGGCAACGGCCCTTCGTGCGGCGGGAACAGGCCGAAATTCACGTTCATCGGCTGGAACGGCGCGTCGGGCGCGCTCAGATGCCCGCCGGTGATATGGGCGCGCAGGGCGCCTAGCGCCGTGGTCCGCGGCGGATAGATTGGCTCCTCGCCCGTGCGCTCGGCGGCCGCGAAACGGCCGGCCAGCAGGCCGATGGCGGCCGACTCCACATAGCCCTCCACGCCCGTGACCTGTCCGGCGAAGCGCAGGCGCGGGTCGGCCTTCAGACGCAGCGCGCCGTCCAGCAGGCGCGGCGAATCCAGGAAAGTGTTGCGGTGGACGCCGCCCAGCCGCGCGAACTCCGCGTTTTCCAGACCGGGGATCATGCGGAAGATGTCCGTCTGGGCGCCGTATTTCAGCTTGGTCTGGAAGCCGACCATGTTCCACAGCGTGCCCAGCGAGTTGTCCTGACGCAGCTGGACGATGGCGTAGGCTTTGATGTCCGGCTTGTGCGAATTGGTCAGGCCGACCGGCTTCATCGGACCGTGGCGCAGGGTTTCGCGCCCGCGCTCGGCCATCACCTCGATGGGCAGGCAGCCCTCGAAATAGGGCGTGTCCTTTTCCCACTCGCGGAACTCGGCCTTCGGTGCGGCCAGCAGGGCGTCGATGAACGCCTCGTACTGATCCTTGTCCATCGGGCAATTGATGTAGGCCGCGCGCTCTTCCTCGGTGTCGCCCTTGTCGTAGCGCGACTGCATCCAGGCGACGGCCATGTCGACCGTGTCGCGGTGCACGATGGGCGCGATGGCGTCGAAAAAGGCCAGGCTGTCGGCGCCGGTCAGCGCGCGCACCGCCTCGGCCAGCGCGGGCGAGGTCAGGGGGCCGGTGGCCAGGATCACATTGTCCCAGTCCTCGGGCGGCAGGCCGGCGACTTCCTGCCGCTGGATGGTGACCAGCGGATGCGCCTCCAGCGCCGCGGTCACCGCGCCGGAAAACTCGTCCCGGTCCACCGCCAGGGCGCCGCCCGCGGGCGTCTGGTGCGCGTCGGCGCACCGCATGATCAGCGAGCCGCAGCGGCGCATCTCCTCATGCAGCAGGCCGACCGCGTTGCCTTCCGCATCGTCGGAGCGGAAGGAGTTGGAGCAGACCAGCTCCGCCAGCGCGTCGGTCTGGTGGGCGGGCGTGCCGCGTTCGGGCCGCATTTCGTGCAGCACCACGGGCGCGCCGGCCTCCGCGATCTGCCAGGCGGCTTCCGATCCGGCCAGGCCGCCGCCCACGACGTGGACGGGGCGGATGGGGGGCGTTTGGGCCATGGCAGGGCATATCCTGTCCACGCCGCCCCCCGTCAAGCCATGCGGAATTGACGACAGCAGCGGCTTGCCGGGACGGGGGGAGGATCAATAGGATCGCCGCCAGTCCGCGGCGCGCAAAGACGCTGCGACGGGTGGGAGGAAGCTATGAAGACACTGGCTGTGGCCGCGATGGCCCTGAGCCTTGCCGCTACCGGCGCCGCGCACGCGCAGGGCGCCGATCCGCTTGAACATTACGACGCCTATTTCGCCGCCATCGACGCGGGCGATTACGACCTCGCCTCCGAACAGGGCGAGGCCGCCTGGCGCGCCGCCGAGAGCGCATGGGGCGAAGACGGGGACACCGGCCTGCTGGCCTTCACGGTCGCGCAGTTCCGGGTGAACACCGGCGATCTGGACGGGGCGGCGGAGCCCGCGCGCCGGGCGCTGGAGCTGGCGAACCTGTCCGGCGAATACAGCGAGAACGAGGCCCGGCTGCTGGTCGGGATCACGATGGTGTCCAGCGACCCCGCAGGCGCGCGGCAGCAGCTGGAGGCCGCCATTGCGGGACTGGAGTCGAGCGGCGTCCCCCCGCGCGACGACATCATCCGGGGCGAACTGGACCTGGCGATGCTGCAGGGCGCTTCTGACCCGGGCAGCGCGGTCGAGCTGGCCGAAAAGGCCGTGGAGCAGAGCCGCGGGATCGACTCCGCCAATCTGCGCAGCCACCTCGCCCAGCTGGGCAAGGTGCAATATGTCGCCGGCGAATTCGGCAAGGCCTCGATGACGCTCGCCGAAAGCCTGAACATGTGGGACCAGCAGGAGATTGGCGTGCTGCCGGCCTCGCTGGCCGACACCTGGGCGTGGCAGGCGATGGCCGCGCGCGCCTCCCAGCTTTCCGGTTCAGACGAGGCCCCGGAGGGGGCGAGCGGCGGACCGGGCCGCGGGTTTGGCGGCGGTTTCGGCGGCGGCGCCCCGCGCTGGTCCTTCATGGCCGACCGCAGCATGTGCGCCATCGACTATGAGGACTTCGAGCCGGTGCCGTTCCCGGAGCCGGAAGGCGACACGGTGACCGTCGGGGCGAATGTCGTGATGTTCGACCTGGGCGAGGACGGGAAGCCGACCAATATCCGCACGCTCGCCTCTGCGCCCGGCGTTCCGCACTATGAGGACTTCATCGCCGAGCAGATCGGCCGCCGCGAGCTTCGCCGCTTTGTCCGCGAACCTTGCCGGCCGGGTCAGGTGGAGGTCTTCGCCTACGACTTCTAGGCGGACTTGAACCGGAAAACGGCCGGTCCGGCGCCCGCCGGGCCGGCCTTTTCTATGCGCGGGAGAAGAAGCGGGCCACGCGCTCCAGCGTCAGGCCTTGCACGATGATCGAGAACAGCACCACGCTATAGCAGGCGACCAGCAATTCCTGCTTCCAGGGCGAGGGCGGCAGGGACAGGACCAGCGCTACCGAAATGGCCCCGTGCAGCCCGCCCCAGATCATCACCGGCGCGGCGCCGCGCGGCCGCCCGCGCGCCAGCCCGAACCCGTAGAACGGGATGGACAGGGAGATGGCCCGCGCCGCCAGAGACACCGGGATCGCCAGCACGGCGGCCATCAGCCAGGACATGTCCAGAGTCAGGGCCAGAACCTCGAACCCGATCAGGACGAAGAGGAGGGAGTTCAGGACCTCGTCCACCAGCGTCCAGAACGGGAAAAGATGGTCCAGCGTGCGCTGGCTCATCGCAAAGCGCGCCCCGTGATTGCCGACCAGCAGGCCCGCGATCACGACCGCCAGCGGCGCGGAGACATGGAAGGTGTGCGCCACGGTGGTCAGGCCGGACACCAGCGCCAGCGTGACCAGGATCTCCGTCTCGTAGTGATCGACGGATTTCAGCATGGCGAAGGCAAGGACGCCGCCCAGCACGCCCAGCAGCAGGCCGCCACCGGCCTCCTGCCCGAACAGGAGCAGGGAGTCGGTCAGGCCCAGCGCATGCGCCTCCGCCCCGCCGCCGACCGCGATTTCGACCAGCACAGCGAACAGGACGATGGCGACGCCGTCATTGAACAGGCTCTCCCCGGTGATCTCCGTCACCAGGCCTTCCGGCAGGCCGAGCTGGCGCAGGATGGCCAGAACCGCCACCGGATCGGTGGGGGAGATGAGGGCGCCGAACACTAGGCACCACATGAAGGGGACCGGCGCGCCGGCCAGGGCGAACACGCCGTACATCGCGCCGCCGATCACGACGGTGGAGATCGCAACGCCTACGGTGGCGAGCGCCAGCACCGACCATTTGCGTGACAGCAAGTCATCCAGATTGACGGTGAGCGCGCCCGCGAACAGCAGGAAGGCCAGCATCCCGTCCAGGATCAGGCCGGAGACGTCGATGTCGCCGATCAGCGCTCGGCCGGTGTCCTGCAGGCCCAGCCCGGGGACCGCGGCGTCCAGAAGCAGAATCAGCAGCGAGGCGGCGATGGACGCCACGACGATTCCGATCGTGTGCGGGAGTTTCAGCGTGCGCGCGTTCAGCCAGCCCATCAGGGCGGCCGCCAGAAACATCAGCGCGGCGAAGTCCAGAAGTGTGGTGACGGTCATCTGCATCCCTTGCGGGAATTGGGATTCCGCCGGTCCGGCGGAAACGGGGATGCAGGCGGCGCAAGAGCGGTTGCAGCGCCAACTGCGATTTCCACTTTATCAACTGTATCAAGTGCGGTTCATGCGGCCCGTCCATTCCATACGACCGCCGCGAGCGCACGCGATCTCCGGCTGCGCGTTCCCGCTCCGCCCGGTTGTCTTAGCGACTTAGTAATAGACCTGCGTCTATCCAACCATTCGCAGGAGAAGACTCTGATACGCAGCCGGTGCGGGCGGGAGCGTCAATGAGCGTCCATAACGATAAGAGCAAAGACCGCCACCTGAAAGTGCTGGTTGTCGAAGACAACGTGATCAATCAGATCGTCATGGAAGGTCTGTTGAAAACGTTCGGTCACGACCCGGTGCTGGTGGACAACGGGCGGGAAGCCGTGGACCTCGCGCGCTCGACCGGATTCGACCTCATTCTGATGGATCTGCACATGCCGGAAATGGACGGCTATGAGACCACGCGCGAAATCCGCGCGGCGGAAGCGGCCAGCCGCACGCCGATCATCGCGGTGACCGCCGACGCCCTGTCCGGCACCAAGGAACGCTGCATGGAAGCCGGCATGGACGGCTATGTCACCAAGCCGGTCGACCCCGACCGGCTGGTCAGCGAGATCCTTCGCGTCACCGTCTGATTCCCATCTGCGTCACAGCAGGATAGGCCTTCACTTTTCGGGCGCCCGGTGCTACCTCGCGCGTCCATTTCCAACGAATTGCGGTCGTGGCGGAACTGGTAGACGCGCAGCGTTGAGGGCGCTGTGGCCGAGAGGCCGTGGAGGTTCGATTCCTCTCGACCGCACCATCTTGCATCCGGCGCGCCGCCGTGGCGGCGGGCTGCTCCAACAAGGAAAAAATCGCCGCGCCCGGCTCGCCAGCCCGGCGCCTGCGGCGTATTCCTGTGCGCGCTCTGACGACGAGGTGCGTGCGTGGCCGAAACCCTCGAACCTGACAGCGAAGGCGAGGCCGACGCCGTAAACTACGGCGAGGTCGACACCGAACTGGTCGAGCGCGTCGTGGAGGCGGTGGCCGAGGAGGACGCCGCCGCCCTGGCCGCGCTGGTCGACGACCTGCACCCGGCCGATATCGCCGACATCTTCGAACAGCTGTCGAACGACCAGCTGCGCGAGGCGGTGGACCTGATCCCCGGCCGGATCGACGGCGACGTCCTGGCCGAGCTGGAAGGCGACACTCGCGCGCTGGTCCTGGACGAACTGGCCCCGCACGAAGTCGCGCGGGCCATCGCAGGCCTGGACACCGACGACGCCATCGAGGTCGTGGAGGATCTGGAGCCGGAGGTCCGGGGCGAGGTCCTGGCCGCCGCGCCGCGCGCCCTTCGCGTCCAGCTGGAGCGCAGCCTCGCCTTCGACGAGGACACGGTCGGACGTCTGATGCAGCGCGACTTCGTCGCGGCGCCGGATTTCTGGACCGTGGGCGACGCCATCGACCATATGCGCCAGGCGGGCGAACGCCTGCCCGAGCTGTTCTTCGAACTCTATATCGTGGGGCCGGACTTCAAGCCGGTGGGGGAGGTTCCCGTCTCCCGCCTGATGCGGGAGCCGCGCGAGACCAATCTGTCCGACCTGATGCTGGCGCCCCGGGCCCTGATCCCGCCGGAAATGGACCAGGAAGAGGCCGCCTATCTGTTCGAGAAATACCACCTGATCTCGGCGCCGGTGGTTGACGATTCCGGCCGGCTGACCGGCATGCTGACGGTCGACGACATGATCGACGTCATCCAGGAAGAGAACAAGGAAGACCTGCTGGCCCTGGCCGGGGTGACGGAGACGGGCCTGTCCCACACCGTGCTGGACGCCGTCCGCTCCCGCGCCCCCTGGCTGCTGGTCAATCTGGGCACGGCCATCGTCGCGTCGCTGGTGATTGCGCAGTTCGACAGCGCGATCGAGGCCATCGTCTCCCTGGCCGTACTGATGCCGATCGTCGCCTCGATGGGCGGGAACGCCGGCACCCAGTCGCTGACCGTGGCGGTGCGCGCCATCGCCTCACGCGAGCTTACCTCCGCCAATGCGCGGCGGATCGTGTTGCGCGAAACGCTGACGGGGCTGGCCAATGGCCTCATTTTCGCCGTCGTGATGGGAATCGTCACGATCGTCTGGTTCGATTTTGCCGAACTGGCTCTGGTGATCGCGGTGGCGATGGTGATCAATCTGGCGTGCGCGGGCCTGTCGGGCATTCTTGTGCCGCTGGCGCTGAAGAAATTCGGCGCCGACCCGGCTGTTTCGTCTTCGGTTTTCGTCACGACGGTCACCGACGTGATCGGCTTTCTGGCCTTTCTCGGCCTCGCTACCATGGTCCTGTTATGAAGTTCGCTCTCCTCGCCCTCGCCGCCGTTTCGCTCGCCGCCCTTCCGGCGCGGGCGGACTGGAGCCAGGGCGCGCCCCTCGAAACGCCGGTCCACGGCGCGGCGGCGGCCGCGGCGGACGGCGCGGTCTATCTGGGCGGCGGCGACGGATTGCTGGAGCCGCGCAGCGCGTTTTCCATGCTGGAAGACGGGGCCGAGGCCTGGATCGCGCTGGAGCCGATGCCGGTCGGCCTGACGGCGCACGCCATGGCGGCGCTGGACGGGGAAATCTATGTCGCCGGCGGGTTCCGCAAGGGGTTCGAAGAACCCTCCGCCAGCGTCTGGATCTACAATATCGCGGAGAAGCGCTGGCGGGACGGACCCGCCATGCCGATCGGCCGGCGCAGCTTCACCCTGACCGCGCTGGACGGCCAGCTCTATGCGACCGGCGCCGACCGCCTGATCGCGTTCGATCCCGACGAGGGGATGTGGCGGGATCTGGGGCCCGAACCGATCCCCTCGCGCACCGCGGCCGCCGCGGTGCTGGACGGCAAGTTGTGGCTGATCGGCGGGGGCTCGCGCGAGCCCAAGCTCACCGTGGAGGGCGCGCCGGATACCGCGGTCGAGGCGCGGGGCGGACGGGTCGACGTCTATGACCCGGCGACCGAGACCTGGTCGCGCGGGCCGGACCTGCCGGTCGCCCGGTTCGGGCATGTCGCCGTCGTGTCGGACGGCGCACTGCATGTGGTGGGCGGTCGCGATGCGTATGGGGAGACGCTGAGCGACCATCTGGTTCTTGAGGACGGCGCCTGGGCGGCGTCCGATCCGCTGCCTGCGCCACGCGCCGGCAGCGCCGCGGCGGCCCTCCCGGGGGGCCGCTTCATCGTTGCTGGGGGCGGCTTTGCGGGGGGCTTCTTTGCATCGTTTACAGCCGTGGATTCCGTCGAGATTTTCACGCCTGCCGGCCGTTAACGGTCCCGGCGCGGCGCTTGCACCAGTCCTTCCGGAGACAGCCCCGCTGTCCTGGATTGAGACAGGTATGAAACCGACGCTGAAGACCTCTGTTGCGGGCCGCAAGCTGATCAAGAGCTTCGAAGGCTTTCGCCGCAAGGCAGCGCCGCTTCCGGGCGGCGGCTGGGTCATCGGCTATGGGCATACCAAAAGCGCCCGCGACGGCGTCTCGATCAGCGAGGACGACGCCGACAAGCTGCTGATTTACGACCTGATGGCGGTCGAGGAGGCGCTGCACAGCGCCGTCGATGCGCCGCTGACCCAGAATCAGTTCGACGCGCTGGCGTCCCTGGCGCTGAATATCGGTCAGGACAATTTCCTGAATTCCACCGTCCTGAAACGGATCAATGACGGCCGGTCGCTGGATGCGGGCCTGGCGTTCGACCAGTGGCGCGCCACGACGCTGGACGGGCGCCTCGTGGTGGTCGACGCGCTGGTGCGCCGCCGTGCCGCCGAACGCGCGCTGTTCCTCACGCCTCCGGGCGGTCCGGCCGCCGCGCCGACCCCGGAAGTGCCGGTGATCGCCGAAGACGCGCCGGCCGAACTGACCGCGCCGGTGGCGGTGTATCACGCCGACCTGACCGGAGCGGCGCCCGGCGCTTTCAGCCTGAAAAATTATGTTTCGCCGGCCGACGAGGACGATTTCGAGGAAGAGGCGTTCGCCGAACCGGAGCCCGAAGCGGTCGATGAGCCGGCCGAGGCGCCGGACGGGACGTTCATTGATCTGGGCCTGCCGGACGCCGCGGCCCTGCAGGCGCTGCTGGACGACGAGCAGGGAGACGAGGTCGTTTTCGAGCCGGAGGCCGAATTCGAGCCCGAACCTGAATTCGAACCCGAGCCCGAGCCTGAGCCTGAGCCCGAGCCTGTCGAGGCGGAATTTGCCCGGGCGGTCGAGGACGCCTCGCCGGTGGTCCGGTACGGGATCGGTGACGACCAGGCCGACGAGGTCGAAGAGGAATTCGTCGCCGACTTCACGGCGGACGACAGCGCCGAAGACGACATCGTCGAACAGCCGGAAGTCGCGCAGGACCAGGAAATGGTCAGCGCCGCCGCGGCCCTGGAAGACGACGAGCCGGTCGAGGAAGTCTATGTCCACGCCGGCGACGAGGCCGCGCAGGAAGACGAGCTGCCCGAGGCCGACGAGGATTCCGCCGCCGAGGCGGACGCCGCCCTCGAAGACCAGATCGAAGAGACGCCGGCGACAGCCGAAGGCATGAGCTGGGCCGAACTGGCCCGCCACCGCGCCAATCTGGCGCGCCGTAGCGCCGAGGCCAAAGCCGACGCGGACGCGCCCCGGCCGGCCGCCGACTCCCATCGCGAAGACCTGCTGCTGCAGATCCGTCGCAATGAAGACGAATGGGCGCTGGAGGAAGACTCCGAATATTCGCCGGAGCGGGACCGCAGCGGCGTCTGGTACGCGCTGTTCCTGCTGATCGGCCTCGGCCTTGCCGCCTTCGGCTCCTGGGACACCTGGCAGCGCATGCACGGCCAGATCGACGAGGCGTTCGTCTATGGGCCGGCCGTGGCCGCTGCGGGCGTGCTGTTCATGGCGATCGCCGGCTGGTTCCTGACCAAGCGCGTGCTGGCGTTCCGCTGAACGCGGTGCAGCCTTTCACTTCTTTAGCTGTAACGGGTTTAGTTGGCGTCCGGATCGAAGCCGGTCAGGCGCGGCTGGCCTTCGCCGGCCGCCTGACGCGCCGCGTTGCGGCGTTCCTCGGCAGCGCGAACCTGTTCCTTGCGGAGCTGGTTCAGGCGGTTCAGCTCATCCAGCGATAGCGGCGTGCCGACCTGGTAGGTCAGGTCGTAGCCGCCGGCGCCCCAGGGCTGCTGCTCGAGGCATTCGTCCAGCGTCAGGCCGCGCGGCAGGCGGGTTTCGCCGTTGCCGCAGGCGGTGGCGATCTGGTCTGCGGTCAGGCCGCGGACATTGCTGAGATCGGCGCCGCTGAAATCGACATGTTCGAACAGGGCGTCATCGACCCGCGCCGCGCCCAGCCGGGCGTCCTCGAAGGTCGAGCCGCTGAAATTGGCGCCGCGCAGATCCGCATTGTCCAGATTGGCCCGCTCGAAGGTCGCTCCGTGGAGCAGGGCGCCGGTCAGCGTCACGCGGGTCAGGTCGGCCTCGATGAACACCGCGCCGGTCAGCTTGGAGCCGGACATTTCGGCGCCGGCCAGCGTCGCGCGGGTGAAATTGGTGCCGAAGAACACCGCGTCCGTCATCACCGCGCTGGTGAAATCGGCGGAGAAGAAGCCGACCCCGGTGCCCCAGACGCGCGACAGCGCTGCGCCGACGAAAGAGGCCTGGTTGAAATTCACCCCGGTCAGGCGGGCGTCGGTCAGATCGGCGCGGCGGAAGGAGGCGTCGGCGAAGCGGCCACCCATCAGGCTGGCGCCGGACAGGCTGGCGCCGGACAGGTCGGCGCCGGTGAAATTGCCCCCGGCGAACATCGCGCCGGACAGGTCCTTGCCGGACAGGTCGCACTCCGGGCACGAGCCGCCGATGCTGAGCGTGCGGCGCACGGACTCGTCCGCGAAGGCTGGCGAGGCCAGCAGCGCGGCGGTCAGGCCGGCGGCGAATACATGCTTCCCGATCAATTGAGCGTCCTGACTCCCTTTGGGGCGTCTGTCGTCGCGGACATTCGCCCCGCCCTCCCGCAAAGGCCACTTAAATTGCTGTAATCACTCGGGCCGTACGGACGTCCTATCTGTCACGTCCGCATAGCCAAAACGAATACAACCCACGCGGCGGGCATATTGGCTTTGCTCGCAGTCCGGGCAAGAAAAAACTGCGCCCCGCCCGGGGTCCGGGCGGGGCGCTTTCATTCCGGAAAGCCGGGAGAAACCGGGACGATCAGTAGCAGGACGACAGGTGCAGACCGGCCGGCAGGCGGGTCTCGCCGTCGCCGCAGGCGCCGTTGAGCTGGGCCTGGGTCAGGTTCTGCGCGCCTTCCAGATTCGCGCCGGCCAGGACCGTGCCGCCGAAGGTCGCGCCGTTGAAATTGGCGTAGCCGAGATAGGCGCCGACGAAGCTGGCGTCCTGCAGATTGGCGTGGCTGAAATTGGCGCGGGTGAAGCGGCCGGCGTATCCCTCGGCCACCGACAGGTCCGTGCCGGAGAAATTGGCCCGGTCCATGATCGAATAGGACAGGTCGGACTGGCGCAGGCGCGATCCGCTGACGTCCACGCCGGGAATTTCACGGCCGACCAGATCGGCCTGGAACAAATTGCAGCCGGGGCAGGAGCCGCCGGCCTGGACGCGGGCGATCTGTCCGGGGTCCTGCGCCAGGGCGGGCTGGGCGGTCAGCGCCAGGCCGAAAACCATGCCGGAAATCGCGAGGGGGGTCGCAAAACGTGCCATTTTCTTACAGTCCGTGCTGTTCAAGACGGGTTCGCCGGGACCCGCTGCAAGCCTCGCGCCGGATGATTTGGGGCGCCACTGGCCGTGACCCTGCGCATCCGGAGTGGTAACTATTATGGCGGCGGATACGCGCGGCCAACGCGCGGACGCCGAAAAGGGGAGGTCAGCATGCGAGCGGCGCAGCACGCGTCCGCCGCGCGGCACAGCGCGGTTGCGGCCGGGGACGAGGAAACGCCTCTGGCCGGGGGCGGCTATACAACGGTGTTCGGGGCCCTGAACGACTATCGCAAGGGCCATATCGAGATCATCGACGACGACCCCAAAAACTATGTTTTTTCCAACGTGTTCGAGATCGCCGAGACCTGCGCGCCCTATGAGCGCGTCGTCGCCGGCAAGAATTTCGACTACGTGATCGAGGCCGGCCGGGCCGAGAGGGACTCCCCCTGGTTCACGAACGCCCATGACGAATTCGTCCTGTGTATGGACGGCGAGATCGAGGTCCGCCTGATCAAGCCGGAGGCGCCGCTTCTGGCGCCGGACGCGCGCGGCGCGCATCTGGCCGGCGCGGCGCCGGCGGGCGCGAAAATGGGGCGGCTGGTCCTGAGGCGCGGCCATCAGGGCCTGCTGCCCAAAGGCTGCGCCTATCAGTTTTCGGCCGCGCGGCCCTCGGTCTTCACAATCCAGACCGTGCTCGGCCCGGTCAGCGTGGAAAAATGGGCGGATATCTGCATCGGGGGCGGCCAGTGAGCGAGACGGCAATCCGCCACGATTTCTCCGCTGAGCCGGTCAGCAATGTCACCGGCTATCGCGCCTTCACCGCCGGCTCGTTCCGGTTTTCCCGCGACGAGTATTTCGCAACGATCGAATGGCCGAAGGGCCGGCACCAGATGCCGGTGGACGCCTTTCTGCGGGCGCTGATGCGCGACATCGCCTGGGGCTTTTTCTACGGCACGGTGAATTTCGACGCCGTGTTCGGCACGACCAATCTGTACGGCCAGGTCGATATGTTCGCCGGCCGCTATAACGACTCCTACCGCGCCGCCGGGCTGGACTGGCAGGAGCGGTTCGAAGCGTCGGAGCTGATGCCCCTGTTCAAGGAGATGATCTCCGACTGGACGAATGACGGCTACGACCCCTTCGCCGCGCCGCAGGAGACCGACGCGCCCTGGGGCAGGAAGAATGGCGGCAACGACGCCGCGGTGACGCGCCAGCGGGTGACCGCGCGCCGCATGGTCGGCCTGCCCGGCGATACCCAGCCGCGCACCGACGAAAGCGGCTATCCGGTGAACCGGATGTTCGCCGACGTGCCGCAGGACGCGCCGCTGGTGGAGGCCGAGCCCGGCTTCGAGGACCAGGTCTGCGCCTACAATTTGTTCGCCTATCTGTCCCGCTCGGACGTGACCTGGAATCCCAGCGTCTGCTCGGTGCTGGAGGACAGTCTGTACTGCCCGACGACCGAGGAATTCATCCTGCCCATCGAGCACGGCAATGACCGCGTCGAGTGGTTCATGCAGCTGTCCGACGAGATCACCTGGGACGTGAAGGACAAGGAGACCGGAAAGCCGCGGGCCAAGGTGACGATGCGGGCCGGGGACATCGCGGCGATGCCCGCCGACATCCGTCATCAAGGCTATTCGTCGAAGCGCTCCATGCTGCTGGTGTGGGAGAACGCCTCCAACGCGATTCCGGAAATGATCCAGAGAGGCGAGGCGCCGGTGACGCCCGTTCAGTTCTGATGGACGCACGCCATAGCCAGGGGGGCGGCGCGCCGTCCCGCGCCCTTCCGCCGGATACGCCCACGCGCCTGCTGATCGGCGGGGAGTGGACCGACGGCGCCGCGGGCGCGGAGATCGACGTCATCGATCCCTATAACGGCGCGGTCCTGACCCGCATCGCCGAGGCGCGGGAGGAGGATGTCGACCGCGCGGTTGAGGCGGCGAAGAAGGCGTTCCCGAAATGGGCGGCGCTGGCCGCGCATGAGCGCGGGCGCCTGCTGCTGAAGCTTGCGGACCGGATCGAGGAAGAGGGCGAGGCCCTGACCCGGCTGGAGGCGCTGGACACCGGCCACCCGATCCGCGACTGCCGCAATCTGGACCTGCCGCGCACGGTGATGAGCTTCCGCTATTTCGGCGGCATGGCGGACAAGTTCGAGGGATCGTTGGTGCCGGTCGACGCCGGCTTCCTGAACTATGTCCAGCGCGAGCCGATCGGCGTGGTCGGCCAGATCGTGCCGTGGAATTTCCCGCTGATGTTCACCGCCTGGAAGCTGGGCCCGGCCCTGGCCGCCGGCAACACGGTGGTGATGAAGCCGTCCGAGCTGACGCCGCTGACCACGCTGCGCGTGGCGGAGCTGGCGCTGGAGGCCGGCATTCCGCCGGGCGTCATCAATGTGCTGCCGGGTTATGGCGCGACGGCTGGAGCGCGGGTGGCCAGCCACCCGGAGATCGGCAAGGTCGCCTTCACCGGCTCCACCGCCACGGGGCGGAAAGTGGTGGAGGCCTCCGCCGGGAACCTGAAAAAGCTGCAGCTTGAGCTGGGCGGCAAGGGCGCGAACATCGTCTTCGAGGACGCCAATATCGACGCCGCCGTCGGCGGGTCCGCCTTCGCCATCTTCCACAATCAGGGCCAGGCCTGCATCGCCGGCAGCCGGATCATGCTGCACGAGGCGATTGCCGACGAATTCCTGGACAAATTCCTGAAGCTGGCGAAATCCATCCGCCTGGGCGATCCGCTGGACCCGGCGACGGAGATGGGGCCGCTGACGTCAAAGACGCATTTCGACCGGGTCATGTCCTATATCGGCGTGGCGAAGGGCGAGGGCGCGGAGGTGCTGGCCGGCGGCGCCGGGCCGGAAGACGACGCGCTGCGGGACGGCTATTTCGTGCGCCCGACCGTTGTGCGGGCCAAGCCGACCGACCGGGTGTGCCAGGAAGAGGTGTTCGGCCCGTTCGCCGCGGTGATGACGTTCAAGGACGAGGCGGAGGCCCTGTCCATCGCCAACGCCACCAGATATGGCCTCGGCTCCGGCCTCTGGACGCGCGACCTTTCACGGGCGCATCGTGTGGCCAAGGGCCTGCACGCCGGCATGGTCTGGATCAATTGCTACAAACGCGCCCATCCGGGCAGCCCGTTCGGCGGGGTGGGCGAGTCGGGCTACGGACGGGAAATGGGTTTCGACGTGATGCGCGAATACACCCAGGCAAAATCGGTCTGGGTGAACGTGGACGCGCAAATACCGCCGTTCTATCAACGCTGACGGCCTGCGCCGCAGAGGAAGAATCCTGGGGAGGATACGATGACCAAGACGATTTACCGGCTGGACCGGCGCGGCTTTCTGAAGGCCGGCGCGGCGGCCGGGGCGACAGCCGCCTTCGGTTCGGCGCCCGCCTACGCGCAGCAGCGCGCGATCAAGATTGGCTATGTCAGCCCGCAGACCGGCGCCCTGGCCGGCATGGCGGAGGCCGACGATTTCACCCTGCAGACGGTGATGAACCAGATCGGCGACGGCCTCTCCATCGACGGCCGCACCTATCCGGTGGAGATTCTGGTCCGGGACAGCCAGTCCAACCCGAACCGGGCCAGCGAAGTGGCGAACGAGCTGATCCTGGCCGACGAGGTCGACCTGATGGTCGTGGCCTCCACCCCGGAGAACGTGAACCCGGTCGCCGACGCCTGCGAGATCAACGAGGTGCCCTGCCTGTCCACCATGGCGCCGTGGCAGGCCTATTATTTCACGCGCGGCGGCACGCCGGACCGCGGCTTCGACTGGACCTATCACTATTTCTGGGGGTCGGAGGACCTGATCGCGGTCTTTCAGAACATGTGGTCCCAGATCGACACCAATAAGCAGGTCGGCCTGCTGTTCCCGAACGACGCGGACGGCAATGCGCTGGCCGACGCCGAGGCGGGTTTCCCGCCGGCGCTGTCGGCGGCCGGCTATTCGATGACCGACCCGGGCCGCTATCAGAACCTGTCGGACGACTATACGGCCTTCATCAGCGCCTTCCGCCGCGACGGGTGCGAGATCGTCACCGGCGCGCCGCTGCCGCCCGACTTCACCACCTTCTGGACCCAGGCCAAGCAGCAGGGCTTCAACCCGAAGATCGTGTCGATCGCCAAGGCGACGCTGTATCCGGTCAATGTCGAAACGATCGGCCCGACCGCGCATAATCTGTCCAGCGAAGTCTGGTGGACGCCGACCCACCCGTTCACCTCGTCCCTGACGGGGCAGAGCGGGCAGGAGCTGGCCGCGGCCTATACCGAGGCCACGGGCCGCCAGTGGACCCAGCCCATCGGCTTTATCCACTCGCTGTTCGAGGTCGCGGCGGACATCATGACCCGCGCCGGCGGGCCGGGCGATTACGAAGCCACGCGCGACGCCATGGCCGCCACCAATATCGAGACGCTGGTCGGCCCGGTGTCCTGGGGCAATGGCCCGGTCAAGAACGTCACCAAGACGCCGCTGGTCGGCGGCCAGTGGCGGCAGACCGATGGCGGGGAATTCCCGTTCGAGCTGGTCGTGGTGTCCAACGAGACCGCGCCGGAAGTGCCCCTGGGCGGCGAGATGGAAGCCTTGGCCTAGAATTGGCCTAGACTTCGGACGGAACGGGGGACGCGGGCGGACGGCCATGCTGATCGGCGTTGAGAACGTGACCAAGCGGTTCGGCGCGCTGACCGTGGTGGACGATTTATCGTTCCATCTCGGGGAGGGCGAGGCGCTGGGCGTGCTAGGCCCCAACGGGGCGGGCAAGACCACGGTGTTCAACCTGATCACCGGGGCGCTGACGCCCGATTCCGGCAAGGTGCATTTCGCGGGCGAGGACGTGACGGCGGCCAGCCCGCATCAGCGCTGTCACCGTGGCATCGGCCGGACGCACCAGATCCCCCATCCGTTCGAACAGATGAGCGTGTTCGAGAACCTTCTGGTCGGCGGCGCCTTCGGCAAGACCAGCGGCACCGAACACGCGGCCTATGACCGCTGTGGCGAGGTGCTGGAGCGCACCGGGCTGCTGGCTAAGGCGAACGCCCCGGCCGGGTCGCTGACCCTGCTGGAGCGCAAGCGGCTGGAGCTGGCACGGGCGCTGGCCACCAATCCGCGTGCGCTGCTGCTGGACGAGATCGCCGGCGGCCTGACCGACCACGAATGCCATTCGCTGGTCGAGACGATCCAGGCGATCAACGCCAGCGGCGTGTCCATCATCTGGATCGAGCATGTCGTGCACGCTTTGCTGAAGACGGTCAGCCGTCTGGTCGTCATCAATTTCGGCAAGCTGCTGACTGAGGGCGAGCCGGAGGAAGTGATGGCCGATCCGCGCGTGCGCGAGGTCTATATGGGAATCCCGGCCCAATGAGCGCGGCGGAGCCCATGGCGGAGACGGGCGCGCGCCCGGTGCTGGCCACGCGCGGGCTGGAGGCCTTTTACGGCGACTTCCAGGCCCTGTTCGGAATCGATTTCGATCTGGCGGAAGGCGAGACGGTCGCCATCATCGGCGCCAATGGCGCGGGCAAGACGACCTTCCTTCGCGCGGTTTGCGGCGTGCTGGCCACCGCGCCGGGTGCGGTGACCCTGTTCGGCGAGCAGACCGCGGGCAAGCCGGCGCACGAGGTCGTGCGCATGGGCGTGGCGATGACGCCGGAAGGGCGCCAGCTCTTCCCCTCGCTGACGGTCGAGGAAAACCTGAAAATGGGCGCGCTGGCCGACCCGGCCGCCGCAAGCGGCGGATGGGTGGAGGCGGCCCGCGCGAAGCTGGGCCTGGCGCAGCCGGCGCCGGCGCCCGCGGATACCGCCGCGCCGCGCTGGGATCTGGACGGGGTCTATGACCTGTTCCCCATCCTGCGCGAGCGGCGCGACCATCCGGGCACGGCGCTCAGCGGCGGCCAGCAGCAGATGGTCGCCATTGGCCGGTCGCTGATGTCCAACCCGCGCATCCTGCTGTGCGACGAGATCAGCCTCGGCCTCGCCCCGACCATCATCAAGGACATCTACGCCGCGATGCCGGAAATCCGGGCGCGCGGCGCGGCCATCGTGGTGGTGGAGCAGGATATCCAGCAGGCGCTGGCGGTGGCGGACAGATTTTATTGTTTTCAGGAAGGGCGCGTCTCGCTGACCGGCCGCCCGGGCGAAGCGTCGCTGGACGACATCGCCGCGGCGTATTTCGGGGCATAGGCGGGCGATGGACTGGATAAACGCAATCCTTCAGGGCGTGCTGGTGGGCGGGCTGTTCGCGCTGTTCGCCGCGGGGCTTTCCCTGATCTTCGGCGTCATGCGCCTGGTCAATCTGGCCCATGGGGACCTGATCGTGCTGGGCGCCTTCCTTGCGCTGGCGGTGGTGACGGGGCTGGGCCTGCACCCGCTGCTGTCGCTTCTGATCGTGGCGCCGGTGATGTTCGCCCTGGGCTATGGCCTGCAGCGCGCGATCCTGAACCGGACGCTGGGCAAGGATTTGCTGCCGCCGCTGGTGGTGACGTTCGGCTTGTCGATCATCATCCAGAACGCGCTGCTGGAAGTCTTCTCCGCCGACACCCAGCGGCTTCAGGCCGGCCCGATGGAAACCGCCAGCCTGCAGATGGGCGCGATCTCCATCGGCGCGTTCCCGCTTCTGACCTTCATCGTCGCGGTCGCGGTGATCGGGGGGATGGAGCTGTTCATGCGGCGCACGGCCTTAGGCCGGGTGTTCCGCGCCACGTCCGACAAGGCGGAGATCGTGCCGCTGATGGGCGTCAATCCGAAACAGGTCTTCGCCATCGCCATGGGCGTGTCGCTGGTGATCTGCGCCATCGCCGGGGTGCTGCTGGGCGTGCGGACCAATTTCTCGCCGGGCGCCGGGCCGGCGCGGCTGCTGTTCGCGTTCGAGGCCGTCATCATCGGCGGGCTGGGCAGCCTGTGGGGCACGCTGGCCGGGGGCGTGATCCTGGGCGTGTCCCAGGCCATCGGCGCGAAGATCAATCCGGGCTTCCAGATTCTGGCGGGCCATATCGTTTTCCTCGCCGTGCTGGTCGTCCGGCCGCAGGGCCTGTTCCCGCGCACGAGGGATAAATGACCGACGCGGCGATGCATCCGGAGAAGCGTTTTCGCGTCGCGGCGATGACGAAGTTCAGCCGCTATGGGCTGATCGTCATGGCGGTGATCGTTCTGGCGCTGGCCTTCGGCCCGCTGTGGCTGGACCGCAGCAATATGCGGCTGATGGTTGAGCTCTGTTACATGCTGGCGCTGGCCCAGATGTGGAATTTGCTTGCCGGCTATGGCGGGCTGGTCTCGGTGGGGCAGCAGGCCTTTGTCGGCCTCGGCGGGTATTTCTTCTTCGTCATCGCCGCCTTTCTGGGCGTGCCGCCGCTGCTGGCCATTCCGCTGGCGGGGCTGGTCGCGGCGGTGTTCGCCATCCCGACCGCCGCGGTCGTGTTCCGGCTGAAGGGCGCCTATTTCGCCATCGGCACCTGGGTCGCGGCGGAGGTCTATATGCTGGTCTTCGCGCAGATCGGCGCGCTCGGCGGCGGCTCGGGCATGAGCCTTCCCATCGACGTGGTGCGCGCCATCGCCGATTCCCGCGACATGCGCGAGGCCGTCACCTACTGGACCGCGCTGGGGCTGGCCGTCGGGTCGGTGGCGCTGGTCTATGGCCTGTTGCGGTCGAAATACGGCCTGGCGCTCGCGGCCATCCGCGACTCCGAGCCGGCGGCGGCGAGCCTCGGCGTCGATGTCGCACGGGCCAAATACATCGTCTATGTGATCGCGGCCTTCGTCACGGGCCTGGCCGGGGCGCTGATCTTCCTGGCGAAGCTGCGCATTTCCCCGGACGCTGCGTTCAGCGTCATGGACTGGACGGCCTATGTGATCTTCATCGTCGTGATCGGCGGGGTCGGGCGGATCGAGGGACCGATCCTGGGCACGATCGTGTTCTTCATCCTGCGCGGCCTGCTGGCCGATCTCGGATCGTTTTATCTGATCATCCTCGGCCTGATCGCGGTTGGCGTCATGCTGCTGGCGCCGCGCGGCCTGTGGGGGCTGGCGGTCGAGAGGTTCGGGATCGAGCTGTTCCCAGTCCAGCGACGGCTGGACATGCGGAAAGACAACTGAGGCGGATCAGGGCGCGCCGGTGAGGTACTTCACCGCCGCCATGGCCGCAGCGGTGCGGTTGTCGACCTGAAGCTTGCTGTAAATCTGCTCCAGATGCTTGTTCACCGTGCGCGGGGAGCATTCCAGGATCGCCGCCACGTCGCGGTTGGACTTGCCTTGCGCGATCCAGAGCAGGACTTCCGCCTCCCGCGCCGTGAGGCCGAGCGCGCTCTGCAGTCGCTGGGCGTCGCTGGGCGCGTTGGAGTCGCTCAGCTTGAACAGGAATTCGCCGGGCGCGCCGTCGCCGATATAGGCCGCGACCACGCGCGCCCCGCGCCCCGAATGCAGCTCGATCTCGCCAGCGCCGCGCGCCACCACGCCGGCCAGGCGCTGCCGCGCTGCCGCGCGCCATTCGGAGGTGGAGGCCGCCCGCCCGAGCGCCCGGGTGAGCATGTCCGAGCCCTGCGGCGTCATCCAGAGGATACGGCCTGAGGCGTCGGAGGCGGCCAGCGGCGGGCCGGCCAGATCCAGCGCGATGCGTGCGCTCTGCGCCATGCGCGAATTGGCCAGATGCACCCGGATGCGGGCCACGAGCTCGCTCGGCACCAGCGGCTTGGGCACGAAGTCGACGCCGCCGGCTTCGAACCCCTTCACCACGGCCTCGGTGTCCGACATTCCGGTCATGAACACGACGGGGATGTGGGCGAGCGCGCTCTGCTCCTTGATCCGGCGGCAGGTCTCGAACCCGTCCATCTCCGGCATGATCGCGTCCATCAGGATCAGGTCCGGCTGGATGCGCCCGATCAGGGTCAGCGCCGCCGGACCGCTCTTGGCGATCAGCGCGGTCATGCCCGCGCCCTCGATCAGATCCGTCAGGAGGCTGAGCGTGTCGCCCGCATCGTCCACAGCGAGGACGACGGGCTGGAGTTCGGCCTGGGCGTTCACGTCGTCTCCAGCCGTTCCAGCGCCGCTTCATAGGCTTCCATGTCGCAGTCCTGCGCCAGCTGGCGCAGATGCGCGATGATCGGGGAGGTGCCGGGCTGGGCGGCGTCGATCTCCTCCAGCTTGCGCAGGATGCCGTGGACATGGCCGATCCGGCCGAGCTCGCGCAGCCTGTCCAGATCGGCGCCGCTAGGGGCGTGGCCGGGCGCCATGATCGGCTCCGGCTCCGGCTTTGCCGGAGCGGGCGCCTCCCGCGTCCACTCGACGCCTGCGACCTCGGACAGCGCGTCCAGAAGGGCGGGCAGCTGCAGCGGCTTCATCAGATAGGCGTCGTGCCACGGACCGGAGGCGGAGCGTTCCTCCCGCGGGTCGGCGGAGATCATGATGACCGGAACGGTCTTGCCCTCGGCGCGCAGTTTTTCCGCCGTCTCCCACCCAGTCATGCCGGGCATGGAAATATCCAGCAGGATGACGTCCGGGTCGTGCGCGCCGGCGGCACGCAGGCAGCCGGGCCCGTCCGGCGCCGAAATCACGTTGAACCCCAGATCCGTCAGCGCCTGACGGACGAAGGCGACATGGTCCGGATCGTCGTCGGCCACCAGAATGGTGCGCCGGTCCCCCAGATAGCCAGTGATCGGCTGCAGCGACGGGGCGCGCGCGCGCCGCCGCTCCCGTCCGGCGGACAGCATCATGCGGACGGTGAAACAGCTCCCCTGTCCGGGCGTGCTGGTCGCGCTGATTTCTCCGCCCATCGCCTCGGTCAGCAATTTGGTGATGGTCAGGCCGAGGCCGGCGCCCTGGGTGGCCGGGCGGCCCGGCGTCTCGATCCGCTCGAAGGGCAGGAAAATACGCTCCAGATTTTCGGACGCGATGCCGACGCCGGTGTCCTGGATATCGAAGCGCGCGACCTCGCCCGAATAGCGGATGCGGAATGTCACCTTGCCGCTGCGCGTGTTGCGGATGGCGTTGGACAGCAGGTTGATCAGGACCTGGCGCAGACGCTTTTCGTCGGCCCGGACCGTTTCGGGCAGATGCGGCGGCGGGTCGAAGACAAACTCCAGCCCCTTCTGTCCGGCCTGCAGGCTGAACATGTCCACGATCTGGTCGAGGAATTCCGGAAACAGGACTTCGTCGCGATAGATTTGCAGGCGGCCGGCCTCGATCATCGAAATGTCGAGCAGGCCGTCGACCAGATCGGACAGATGCGCGCCGCTGCGCCGGATCACCTTCACGCTGTGCTTCAGCGGGGAGGGCAGGGTCTGGTTCGCCTCCAGCAGCTGGGCGTAGCCCATCACCGCGTTCAGCGGCGTGCGCAGTTCGTGCGATATGCCGCGGACATATTTGCTCTTGGCCAGGCTCGCGGCTTCCGCGGTCTCCTTCGCCTTTTGCAGCTCGGCGTCGGTGCGCTGGTGCGCCTCGATCTCCTGCATCAGCATGGCGGTCTGGCGCCGCGTCTCCTCGCGCGCCGCGCGGCCGGATTCCTGGACCAGCAGGAACGGCCACACCGCGATGGCCGCGACGATGGCGACGATGAAGAAGACCGCGCGCAAGACGTCCCCGATCAGCGCGGCCGGAGCGCCGGGTGTCGCGGTCATCTGGACATAGATCATCGACAGCAGGCCGGCCGAAATGGAGATCGAGAGCAGCAGGAGGCCCAGATATTTGCCCAGCCGCGTGTCGGCATACTTAGCCAGCCTCCCGGGCAGCAGCCAGTCCAGCAGCGCGTGCCACTGGCGCGACAGGCTCGCATCCTCCTTGCAGGCGTCGTGGCAGCGCGCGTCCAGTGAACAGCAGAGCGAGCAGATCGGCCCGGCATAGACGGGGCAGGAGGCCATGTCCTCCTGCTCGAACCGGTGCTCGCAGATACAGCACTGGATGTCTTCGCCGGCCGAGGCCGGGGGCTCGCCGCCCGGGCGCGCGATGTAATAGCGGCCGCGCGTGGCGATCGCGATCAGCGGCGCGCCGACAAAAGACACGCCCAGCGCGACGAAGGGGGCGAGGCCCGTATAATCCTCGCCCAGCACTCCGCCATAGACCGCGATGGCCGCGGCGGACGCCAGGATCATCGAGCCGACGCCAACCGGATTGATGTCGTAGAGATATGCGCGCTTGAACTCGATGTGTTTGGGGCTGAGGCCCAACGGCTTGTTGATCGCCAGATCGGCCACGATGGCGCCCATCCAGGCGACCGGGATGTTCGAATACAGGCCCAGCGTGCGCTCCAGCGCCTCATAGATGCCGAGCTCCATCAGCAGCAGGGCCAGCGTCACGTTGAAGACCAGCCAGACGACGCGACCGGGGTGGGAATGGGTCAGGCGGGAGAAGAAATTCGACCAGGCCAGTGAGCCGGCATAGGCGTTGGTGACGTTGATCTTGAGCTGGGAGACGACGACGAAAATCCCGGTCAGCGCGATGGCGATTTCCGGCTGGCTGACGGCCTGGGAGAAGGCGAACAGATAGATCTGGGTCGGCTCGGCCGCGCGCTCATAGGACATGCCCATCTGGACCAGCACGACGGCGATGAAGGAGCCGGCGAGCATCTTCACGACGCCCGGCACGATCCAGCCGGGACCGGCGCAGATCATCGCGGTCCACCAGGCCCAGCGGCGGCCTTTCCGCTGGCGCGGCAGGAAGCGCAGATAGTCCACCTGCTCCCCGTTCTGGGCGACCAGGGCAAAGACGACCGAGGCCGCCCCGCCGAACAGCATCAGGTCGAAATGCCCGTCCTCATGCCCCAGACGGCCGGTGAATCCGGTCCAGTCCTCCAGCGGGAACATCCCGTGTGCGCCGATGAAGATGAACGGGATGATCTGGAGCGAAATCCAGAGGAACTGGGTCCAGAACTGGAAGCGGTTCAGGAACGCCACGCCGTGCGTCACCAGCGGGATCACGACCAGGGCGCTGATCAGATAGCCGAGCCATAGCGGCACGCCGAAGCACATCTCCAGCGCCAGCGACATGATCGCGGCCTCCAGCGCGAAGAAGATGAAGGTGAAGCTGGCGTAGATCAGCGATGTGATCGTGGAGCCGATATAGCCGAACCCGGCGCCCCGGGTCAGAAGGTCGATATCCACCCCGTATTTGGCCGCGTAGTACGAGACCGGCAGGCCGAGCAGGAAGATGATCGCGCCGACCACCATGATCGCGGCGACGGCGTTGGAGAAGCCGTAGGACAGGGTGATGGTGGCGCCGACCGCCTCGAGGACCAGGAAGGCGACCGCGCCCATGGCCATGTTGGCGACACGCGGAATCGACCAGCGGCGCGCCTTCGTCGCGGTGAAGCGCAGCGCGTAGTCCTCAAGCGTTTCGTTCGCGACCCATTGATTATACTGGCGCCGCTCACGGAAAATCCGCTGTTCCGCGATCGTCATGGCGCCCCCCGACGGCCGTCCATCCCGCATTGTGCAACGCACAACACCGGATCGCCACCCGTATTCGCCGGGGGCCGATGCTGTTTTTGCATGCCCGGACGGACCCGGCAAAACCCTAACGAAATCTGACGCATCACCCCCCGTTTATGCGTGAAACCACGCAGGCGCATCAGTCGAAATGCGTATTGTTGCGCTGCACCAATGTGGGATCGTTCCCCCGCATGGGGCCCGGACTCGCAAACCGGCGCCTTCATTTTAGGCGCCGACATCCCCGGCGAGGGGTCCGGGGGGCGGCGCCGCAACAGGGGGTACTCAATGAAAAAATTCGCGAAATCTTCCGTCTGCGCAGCGGCCCTGGCCGTCGCGGGCCTGGCTGCGTCCACGGGCGCCGCTTCGGCCGCGGGCGAGAACGTCTCCGGCTCCATGGGCCTCAGCTACAACACGAACTTCGTGTCGTACGGCGCTGATGTCTGGGGCGGCGGCAACAGCTTCTACGGCCCGCAGGGCACCACCTTCGCCTGGGGCGATATCGGCTTCGACTTCTCGCCGGTGACGTTCAATGTCGGCGTGTGGGCGGACATCAACGACAACGCCCCGTCGTCCATCGGCGGCGAAATCCAGGAAATCGACGTCTATGGCTCGCTCGGCTACTCGGCCGGCGACTGGTCGTTCGGCTTCACCTATCAGGAATGGAACTACGCCGGCGATCAGGAACGCATCGTCGACCTGAGCGTGGCGTTCGACGATTCCGCCTATATGCCGATCTCTCTGAGCCCGAGCCTGACCTGGCACTTCCGGGTCGACGGCAATGGCGGCCAGGACGAAGGTTCGGCGATCGTTCTGGCGATCGGCCCGTCCTTCCCGCTGGGCTCCAGCCCGGTGTCCCTGAGCTTCCCGATGGGCGTCGGCTTCTTCCTGGACGACAACTTCCAGGGCGGCACGGACGGCGGCATCGCCTACGGCTATTTCGGCCCGTCGTTCGGCGTGCCTCTCAGCTTCATCGACACCGCTTATGGGGAGTGGGGCGTGAACTGGGATCTCATCTATTACACCACTGACGGCGACGCGATCCCTGGGAACGTGGCCGGCGGTTTCCTGACGAGCTCGGTCGGCATCAGCGTCGCCTTCTAAGGCGGCGCCGAAGCCTCACGAGTTCAAACAGTCCAAAAACCTTAGCGAGCGAAAAGGTGAATGGCATGAAGCATCTGAAGCACATCCTGGTGGGCTGCACGGCGCTGGTAGCGGCGTCGGCGGCCCACGCCCAGGACGGGGAGCCGATCAAGGTCGGCATTCTGCACTCCCTGTCCGGCACGATGGCGATCAGCGAGACGACCCTGAAGGACGTCATGCTGATGCTCATCGCTGATCAGAACGAAGCTGGCGGCCTGCTGGGCCGTCCGTTGGAGCCGGTTGTCGTCGACATCGCCTCCGACTGGCCGCTGGCCGCCGAAAAGGCGCGCGAGCTGCTGACGGTGAACGAGGTCGACGCGGTGTTCGGCTGCTGGACGTCGGTGTGCCGCAAGTCGGTCCTGCCGGTGTTCGAGGAGCTGGACGGCCTGCTGTTCTATCCGGTGCAGTACGAAGGCGAAGAGTCGCAGCGCAACGTGTTCTACACGGGCGCCGCTCCGAACCAGCAGGCGATCCCGGCGGTGGATTACCTGATGGAAGAGGAAGGCGTGGAGCGCTGGGTTCTGGCCGGCACCGACTACGTCTATCCGCGGACCACGAACAAGATCCTGGAGCAATATCTCCTGGATCACGGCGTGGACGCCGAGGACATCATGATCAACTACACGCCGTTCGGTCACTCCGACTGGCAGACGATCGTGTCCGACATCAAGGCGTTCGGCTCCGCCGGGAAGAAGACCGCCGTGGTCTCCACCATCAACGGCGACGCCAACGTTCCCTTCTACAAGGAACTGGGCAACCAGGGCATCGCGGCGACCGACATTCCGGTCGTGGCGTTCTCGGTCGGCGAAGAAGAGCTCGCCGGCCTGGATACCACGCCGCTGGTCGGCCACCTGGCCGCCTGGAACTACTTCATGTCCGTCGACACGCCGGAAAATGAAGAGTTCATCGAAGGCTGGCACGAATTCATCGAGAGCGACGCGCGTGTGTCGAACGACCCGATGGAAGCGCACTATATCGGCTTCAACATGTGGGTTGAGGCCGTGGAAAAGGCCGGCACCACCGATCCGGACGCGGTGATCGACGCGATCATCGGCGTCGAGGTGCCGAACCTGACGGGCGGTACGGCTGTCATGCTGCCCAATCACCACATCACCAAGCCGGTGCTGATCGGCGAAATTCAAGCGGATGGCCAGTTCGACGTTGTCTGGGAAACGGACGATCTGGTGCCGGGCGACGCCTGGTCGGACTTCTTGCCGGAGTCCGCGATGCTCGAAGCCGATTGGACCCCGGCCGTGAACTGCGGAAACTTCAACAAAGATACAGGCATGTGTATCGGAGCGTCCGCAGCGGAGTAGGGAAGTTCTGTCCTCTTCCCGCGGATGGCCAGGCGCGCGAATTCCCCCCGCGCCTGGCCGTTCCGCCCGCTCCTGAACAAGACGCCTGCCCGCGCGTCAGCGGGCTGACCCAGAGGCGACATGACCAGCTTTGTCCGCATACTCGCATTCGCGGTGTGCCTGCTCGCGCCGTTGTCCGCCGCGGCGCAGGACGCAGATCCGCTTGAACAGGCGGTCGCCGATTTTCACGGCGGCTCCTATTCCGACACCGAAGCCTTCCTTCAGGCGCTCGCCGCCACCGGCGACGAACGCGCGCTGCCCATCATCGACGCGCTCGAAAACGACCAGCTCTATGTCCGCGAGACGGATGGTGTGGCTTTCGTCGCGGTCGAAGGCGAGGAAGACGACACGCTGGTCCTGTCCGACCCGGTCACAGGGGAAGAGATCGGGACCGTTCCCGATGACGATTTCGACGATGTGCGGGTGAACAACCGCATCCGCCGCGCCATCGCCGCGGCGCGCGGGGCGCTGACCCTGCTGTCCGACGACGCCGGGGTTCGCGCCCGCGCCGCGGATTCGGTGTTCACATCCCGCGACGCCGCCGCGCTGGACACGGTGCGCGAGGCGATTGCGCAGGAAGAAAACGACCGCGTGCTGAAGAAACTGCGGGAGGCCGAGGCGGCGATCCTGCTGGATCAGGGCGCCGACGAGGCCGACACGCTGGCCGCGATCGAGACGGTGCGCGGCCGCGGCAACCGCGACGCGCTCAGCATGCTGACCCGCGTGACGGCCAATTCCGACGGCGCGGTGCTCGAAGCCGCGCAGGCCGCAGTGGAGGATATCGAGGAGCGTCTGGCGCTGCTCGGGATCGTGCAGAATATCTGGTACGGCGTGTCGCTGGGCTCGGTCCTGCTGCTGGCCGCGACGGGGCTGGCCATCACGTTCGGCGTGATGGGCGTCATCAATATGGCGCATGGCGAGCTGGTGATGCTCGGCGCCTACACGACCTTCCTCGTCCAGCAATTCTTCGCCGCGACGATGCCGGGCGCGATGGACTATGCGCTGATCGTCGCCGCCCCGGCCGCCTTCCTGGTCTCCGGCGGGATGGGCGTGGCGCTGGAGCGCGGCATCATCCGGCATCTGTACGGCCGGCCGCTGGAAACGCTGCTGGCGACCTGGGGCGTCAGCCTGATCCTGCAGCAGCTGGTGCGCAGCATTTTCGGCCCGTCCAACGTCCAGGTCTCCACCCCGACATGGATGACCGGAACCTGGGAAGTCGTGCCGGGCTTGGCGCTGACGCTCGGGCGGATCTCCATCGTGCTGTTCACCATCGTGGTCTTTATCGGCCTGATGGCGGTGATCCAGCGGACCTCGTTCGGCCTGCGCATGCGGGCGGTGACCCAGAACCGGCGCATGGCCGGGTCGGTCGGCATCCGTTCGGGGTGGATCGATGCGCTGACCTTCGGCCTCGGGGCCGGGGTCGCGGGTCTGGCCGGGGTCGCGATCAGCCAGATCGACAATGTCAGCCCCAATCTGGGCCAGACCTATATCATCGACTCCTTCCTGGTCGTGGTGTTCGGCGGCGTCGGCAATCTGTGGGGCACGCTGGTCGGCGCGCTGTCGCTGGGCGTGGCGAACAAATTCCTGGAGCCGTTCGCCGGCGCGGTGCTGGCCAAGATCCTGATCCTGATCGCGGTGATCCTGTTCATCCAGCGGCGCCCGCGCGGCCTGTTCGCCCTGCGCGGCCGCGCGGTCGAGGCATAGGAGGAGGCCTATGGCGCAATACCGCACCAGCCGCATCCTCAGCGACCGCGCGAGCCTGATCTTCGTGGCGATCGTCGCCGCGATGGCGGTGATCGTGCCGATCCTCAATCTGGCCATCCCGCAGGGATCGCCCGGCCATGTGCCGACCTACATCGTCACGCTGATGGGCAAGTATCTCTGCTATGCGATGCTCGCCATCGCGGTGGACCTGATCTGGGGCTTCTGCGGAATTCTCAGCCTGGGCCACGGCGCGTTCTTCGCGCTCGGCGGCTACGCCATGGGCATGTATCTGATGCGGCAGATCGGCACGCGCGGCGTGTACGGCAACCCGGTCCTGCCCGACTTCATGGTCTTCCTGAACTACGATCATTTGCCCTGGTACTGGCTGGGGTCGGACAGTTTCCTGTTCACGGTGTTCCTGATCATGGCGGTGCCGGGCCTGCTCGCCTTCGTGTTCGGCTGGCTGGCGTTCCGCTCCCGCGTTTCGGGCGTGTATTTCTCGATCATCACCCAGGCGCTGACCTACGCCCTGCTGCTGGCCTTCTTCCGCAACGACATGGGCTTTGGCGGCAATAACGGCCTGACCGACTTCAAGGACATTCTAGGCTTCAGCGTGCAGGCTCAGGGTACGCGCGCGACGCTGTTCTTCCTGTCCGCCGCCGGAGTGGTGGGGGCGTTCCTGCTGTGCCGCTGGCTGGTCGGGTCCAAGTTCGGGCGGGTGCTGGTCGGCATCCGCGACGCCGAGAGCCGCACGCGCTTCCTCGGCTACCGGGTGGAGCACTACAAGCTGGCGGTGTTCACGCTGTCGGCGGTGATCGCGGGGATCGCGGGCGCGCTCTATGTGCCGCAGGTCGGCATCATCAATCCTGGCGAATTTTCTCCGGCGAACTCGATCGAGATCGTCATCTGGGTGGCCCTGGGGGGCCGGGGCACGCTGTGGGGAGCGGCCCTGGGCGCGGTGCTGGTGAACTTTACGAAGACGTATTTCACCGGGGCCGCGCCGGAATACTGGACCTATATCCTGGGCGCGATGTTCGTGTTGGTCACGCTGTTCCTGCCCGCCGGGGTGGCGGGTGCGCTGACCGGCGGCGGCCATCCGCTGCGCCGGGGGCTGGGTCTGTTCACATCGATGGGGCGGCGAAAACAGCCCGAGGGCGGGGCCGTTGACCCCGCAGAGCCGGAGGCGGCGCGATGAGCGCGCATCACCCGCCCCAAGGCGCCCGGCCCAATCCGCCCGCGCTCTATCTGAACGACGTCCATGTCGCGTTCGACGGATTCAAGGCGATCAACGGCCTGAACCTGATCGTGGAGAAGGGCGAGCTGCGCGCCATCATCGGCCCGAACGGCGCCGGCAAGACCACGATGATGGACATCATCACCGGCAAGACCCGGCCCGACAAAGGCGAGGTCTTTCTGCGCCACGACATCGACCTGACCAAAAAGGACGAAGCGGAGATCGCCAATCTGGGCATCGGCCGCAAATTCCAGAAGCCGAGCGTCTTTGAGAGCCACACCGTCTATCACAATCTGGAACTGGCCCAGAAAGCGCCGCGCGGCCCCCTAGCCGCGATCTTCGCCCGGGTCAGCCCGGAGATGGAGGCCCGCATCGAGGAGGTGCTGGGCATTATTGGCCTGTCCGACGACCGCGACCGGATGGCCGGCAATCTTTCGCATGGCCAGAAACAGTGGCTGGAGATCGGCATGCTGCTGATGCAGGAGCCGGACCTGCTGCTGGTCGACGAGCCGGTGGCCGGCATGACCGACGCCGAGACCGAGCAGACCGCCGAGCTGCTGAAGGAAATCGCCAAGACGCGCTCTGTCGTCGTGGTCGAACACGACATGACGTTCGTGGAGCAGCTGGGGTCCAAGGTCACGGTGCTGCACGAGGGCACGGTGATTGCCGAGGGGCCGCTGTCGGTCGTGCGGGAAGACCCGCACGTCATCGAAGTCTATCTGGGGCGGTAGGGCGATGCTGGAAACGCGAAATGTCGAAGTCCATTACGGCTCCAGCCAGGCGCTGCGCGGGGTCTCGCTGACCGCCCAGCCGGGGCAGGTGACCTGCGTCATGGGCCGCAACGGCGTCGGCAAGACGTCGCTGATGCGCGCCATCGTCGGCCAGGTTCCGGTGTCCGGCGGCCAGGTCGTGCTGGACGGCGACGACATCACCCGCGCCCCGTCGCACCAGCGCGCGGCCAAGGGCGTGGCCTACGTTCCGCAGGGGCGGGAGATTTTTCCCCTGCTGACGGTCGAGGAAAACCTGAAATCCGGCTACGCCGCCGTGCCGCCCAAGGACCGCATGATCGATGACGAGATTTTCGTCCTGTTCCCCGTGCTGAAATCCATGCTGGGCCGCCGCGGCGGCGACCTGTCCGGCGGGCAGCAGCAGCAGCTGGCCATCGCGCGGGCGCTGATCATGCGGCCGAAGGTTCTGGTGCTGGACGAACCGACCGAGGGCATCCAGCCGTCGATCATCAAGGACATCGCCAAGGTGATCGGCCTGCTGCGCGAGCGTGGCAATATGGCCATCGTCCTGGTCGAACAATATTTCGAGTTCGCGCGTGACCTTGCGGATGCGTTCCTGGTCATGGATCGTGGCGTGGTCGTCCTGCAAGGGACCAAAGCCGACATGGTCGAGGATAATGTCCGCCAGTATCTTACCGTGTGATCTGGCGGCGGGCGGCATATCGGCCAAAGGCGCGCATGAGGGCGCAAGCCGCGCGCCCTCCAGCGACGCCCTGCTGCAACGCGCGTTCGGCGAGGCCCGCATCACCGTGTCGGGCCGCGACCGGCCCCGGATCGGCGAGCTGTACCAGAAAAGCCCGGCGCGCATTCTCACCCCCCGGATCGACGGCCGCGCCGGGGCGGAAATCGTCTTCGTCAACACCTCCGGCGGCGTCGCGGGCGGCGACGTGATGCGCTATTCGGTCGGCGCATCCGGCGGGGCGCAGGCGCGTGTCACCACCCAGGCCGCGGAGAAGATTTATCGCGCGCTGGACCGCACGGCGGTTCTGGAAAACCGCATTCGGGCGGACGGCGAGGCCGCCGTGGAATGGCTGCCGCAATCCAGCATCGTGTTCGACGGCGCCCGGCTGGCGCGGCGGACGGAGATCGACGTGGCGCGGGGCGCCCGCGTGCTGGCCTTCGATTCCATCGTTCTGGGCCGTGCGGCGCATGGCGAGACGGTGCGCAGCGGCGCGGTGCGCGACGACTGGCGCGTGCGCCGGGACGGCCGGCTGGTCTGGGCGGACGCGTTCCGCCTGACCAGCGACATTGCGGCGCAGACATCGCGGCCCGCGCTGCTGGGCGGTCACCGGGCCTTCGCCTCCTTCCTCTACGCCGCCGACGAATGCGAGGTCTGGCTGGAGCCGGCGCGCGAGCTGATCGCTGGCTGTGGCGGCGCGGCGCGCATCGGTGCGGTGAACGGCCTGCTGGTCGGCCGCTTCCTGGCGGACAGCGCGCACGAACTGATGGACGCGGCCGGGCGGTTCATCGCCGGCTTTCGGGAAATGACAGGCGCCGTCGGCCCGTGGCCGCCGGCGATGTGGCGGTGCTGAGATGAATTTGACGCCCAGAGAGAAAGACAAGCTGATGATCGCGGTCGCCGCCATGGTGGCGCGTGACCGGCTGGCGCGCGGGGTGAAGCTGAACCATCCCGAATGCGTCGCCATCATCACCAATGCGGTTCTGGAAGGCGCGCGCGACGGCAAGACCGTGGCGCAGCTGATGTCCGCCGGCGCGCAGATCCTGACCCGCGATCAGGTGATGGAGGGCGTGCCGGAAATGATCCACGACGTGCAGGTGGAGGCGACGTTCCCCGACGGGACGAAGCTGGTCACTGTGCACGACCCGATCCGCTAGGGAGGCGAGGCGATGGTTCCGGGCGAAGTCATCACGGCCGACGGCGAGATCGAGCTGAATGCGGGGCAGAAGGCGGTGACGCTGAGCGTCGCCAATACCGGCGACCGGCCCGTTCAGGTCGGCAGTCACTATCATTTCGCGGAGACCAACCCGGCGCTGGATTTCGACCGCGCCGCGGCGCGCGGCATGCGGCTGGACATCCCGGCGGGCACCGCGCTGCGCTTCGAGCCGGGCCAGAGCCGGGAGGTGCGCCTGACGCCCTATCTCGGCAAGCGGGAGGTCTATGGCTTCCGCGGCGAAACCAGCGGGGCGCTCTGAGATGGCCGTGAAAATCACCCGCGCCGCCTATGCGGACATGTACGGCCCCACGGTCGGCGACAGGATGCGCCTGGCCGACACCGACCTGTTCATCGAGGTGGAGAAGGACTTCACCATCTATGGGGAGGAGGTGAAGTTCGGCGGCGGCAAGGTGATCCGCGACGGCATGGGCCAGTCCCAGGTCAGCCGTCAGGACGGCGCGGCGGATACGGTCATCACCAACGCCCTCATCCTGGACCACTGGGGAATCGTCAAAGCCGATATCGCGATCCGGGACGGCCGCATCGCGGGGATCGGCAAGGCCGGCAATCCCGATGTCCAGCGGGGCGTGGACATCGTTATCGGCCCGGCGACCGAAGTGATCGCGGGCGAGGGCAAGATCGTCACCGCCGGCGGCATCGACGCGCACATCCACTTCATCTGCCCGCAGCAGATCGACGAGGCGCTCTATAGCGGCGTCACCACGATGATGGGCGGCGGCACGGGGCCGGCCACCGGCACCAACGCCACGACCTGTACGCCGGGCGCCTTCCATATCGCGCGCATGCTGCAGGCCGCCGACGCCTTCCCGATGAACCTCGGCTTTTTCGGCAAGGGCAATGCGTCCCAGCCCGCCGGGCTGGTGGAGCAGATCGAGGCCGGCGCCTGCGGCCTGAAACTGCACGAGGACTGGGGCACCACGCCGGCGGCCATCGATTGCTGCCTGTCGGTGGCGGACGACATGGACGTCCAGGTCCTGATCCATACCGACACGCTGAACGAATCCGGCTTCGTCGAGGACACGATTGCGGCCTTCAAGGGCCGCACGATCCACGCCTTCCACACCGAGGGCGCCGGGGGCGGCCACGCGCCGGACATCATCAAGGTGTGCGGGGAGAGCAACGTCATCTGCTCCTCCACCAACCCGACTCGTCCCTACACGGTGAACACGCTGGACGAGCATCTGGACATGCTGATGGTCTGCCATCACCTGGACCAGAAGATTCCCGAAGACGTCGCCTTCGCCGAAAGCCGCATCCGCAAGGAGACGATCGCGGCGGAAGACATCCTGCACGACATGGGCGCGTTCTCGATCATCTCGTCGGACAGCCAGGCCATGGGCCGGGTGGGGGAGGTCGTCATCCGCACCTGGCAGACCGCCGCGAAGATGAAGACCCAGTTCGGCGCGCTGCCCGGCGAAACCGGCGACAACGACAATCTGCGCGCGCGCCGCTATGTCGCGAAATACACAATCAACCCGGCCATCGCGCAGGGCATTTCGGAGCATGTCGGCTCCATCGAGGTCGGCAAGCTGGCCGACCTCGTCGTCTGGTCGCCGGCGTTCTTTGGTGTGAAGCCGGACCTGGTGCTGAAATGCGGGACTATCGCGGCGGCGATCATGGGCGATCCGAACGCCTCCATCCCCACGCCGCAGCCCGCCTACTACCGGCCGATGTTCGGCGCGTTCGGCCGGTCGCTGACGGCGAGCGCGGTGAGCTTCGTCTCCGGCGCGGCGGCGGCGGGCGGTCTGGGCGACAAGCTTGGGCTCGCCCGGCCGGTTCTGCCGGTGGCCAATACGCGCGGCGGCATCGGCAAGGCGTCGATGATCCTGAACGACTACACGCCGGTGATCGAGGTGAACCCGGAAACTTATGAGGTGCGCGCGGACGGCGAATTGCTGACCTGCGCCCCGGCGGAGGTGCTGCCCATGGCGCAGCGCTATTTCCTGTACTGATGGAACGCGCGGTCCTCCACCGCCCGGCCAATGAATGGCCGGAGGCGCAGGCGAGCGACAGCGTCACGCTGGATTACGACTCGCGGCACCGGCGGCGCCTGAAGCTGACCAGCGACGCAGGCAAGCCAATCCTGCTGGATCTGGAGCGCGCGGTCGCGATGGCGCACGGCGACGGGCTGAAGACCGAGAGCGGCGCCTGGATCCAGGTGCAGGCCGCGCCCGAGCCGCTGATCGAGGCGCGCGCGGCGGACCATCTGACCCTGCTGCGTCTGGCCTGGCATATCGGCAACCGGCACGTCGCCGCCCAGATCGACGGGGACGCGATCCGCATCCGCCCCGATCCGGTGATCCAGGCGATGCTGCGCGACAATGGCGCGGCGCTGACCGAGGTGCATGCGCCGTTCCAGCCGATGCGCGGCGCCTATCACAGCGGCCAGGAACACGCTCATTTCCATTCGCACGGCCACAGCCACGGCCACGGCCATTCCCACGATCATGACCATGAGCACTGAGACGCTGTCCGCGCTGCGCCTGCAGGCCTGGCTGTCGCCGGGCTTTCCGGTCGGCGCGTTTTCCTATTCGCACGGGCTGGAATATGCCGCCGAGGCCGGATGGGTGTCGGACCGCGCCAGCCTGGTCGACTGGCTGGACGCCGACCTGCGCTTCGGCGCCGGGCGCAACGATGTGATCTTCGCCGCCGCCGTCTGGCGCGCGGTGACGGCGGACGACGAGGCGGCGCTGGTCGAGGCGGCGTCCCTGTCCGCGGCGATGCGCGGCTCCGCCGAGCTGGCGCTGGAATCCACGGCCCAGGGCGCGGCCTTCCTGCGCACGATTCGCCAGAGCTGGCCGCATGACCGGCTGGATGGGCTGGCGGATTTGCTGAAGCGCGAGGGGCTGGAGCCGACCTTGCCGGTCATTTTCGGCGCGGCCTGCGCGGTTCACGGCGTTCCGCTGGCCTCCGCCGCGCCGCTCTATATGCATGCGATCGTCGCCAATCTGGTCTCCGCCGCGCTGCGGCTGCTGTCCATGGGGCAGACCGACGGGCAGATCGCCATCCGCGAACTCGAGGACGCGGTGCTGGAAACCGCGGAGGAGGCGCTGGCCGCGGGGCTGGAGGATATCGGCTCCGCCGCCCTGATGGTCGACCTCGCGTCGCTCGCCCACGAAACCCAGTATACGAGGCTGTTCCGCTCATGACCGCACATCATCACGGACCCCTGCGCATCGGCGTCGGCGGGCCGGTCGGCTCCGGCAAGACGGCGCTGATCGAACAGCTCTGCAAGCGCATGCGCGATCACTACGACCTGTTCGTCATCACCAACGACATCTACACCAAGGAAGACATGCTGATCCTGCACCGCGCCGGGGCGCTGGCGGAGGAGAGGATCATGGGCGTGGAGACCGGCGGCTGTCCGCACACCGCGATCCGCGAGGACGCCTCGATCAATCTGGTCGCGCTGGACGGCATGATGGAGAAATTCCCGACCGCGGAGCTCTGCTTCATCGAAAGCGGGGGGGACAATCTGGCCGCGACGTTCAGCCCGGAACTGGCGGACATCACCATCTATGTGATCGACGTGGCGGGCGGGGAGAAGGTGCCGCGCAAGGGCGGGCCCGGCATCACCCGCAGCGACATCCTGGTCATCAACAAGACGGACCTGGCGCCGCTGGTTGGCGCCGATCTGGACGTCATGAAGTCGGACACCGAGCGCATGCGGCCCGGCCGTCCATACGTGTTCACCAATCTGAAGTTCGGCGACGGCGTGCAGCGCATCGTCGATTTCATCGTGGAAGCCGGCGGCCTGGAACGCCGGGCGGCCTGAGGGCGAAGGAGACAGACATGAAACACACCGCAATCCGCCTCGCCGCCGCGTCCGCATTCGCGCTTCTGGCCGGACCTGCCTTGGCTCACACGCTGGAGGGCGGCCATCACGGTTTCGGCCACGGCGTCGCGCACATGTTCAGCGGGCTGGACCATCTGGCCATGGCTCTGCTGGTCGGGATTTGGGCCTCTGCGGCGCTGCCGGGCCGGGGCGCGGCCGTTCTGGGCGCCTATGGCGCGGCGCTGCTGGGGGCGGGGGCGCTGGGCGTCGCGTTCCCGGGGGCGGTCGTCGATGGCCTGCTGCTGGCGCTGATCGTCGCGGCCGGCGCGATGCTGCTGTTCGGGCGCGAGGGGTGGAGCGCAAGGCTCGCCTCGATCCTCGTCATCGCGATGGCCGCGGTTCAGGGCTTCGCCCATGTCGCCGATGTCGGCGACATCGCCGCCAACGCCGAATTCGTGGCCGGCCTTGCGCTGACCACCGTCCTTGTCGCCGCCGCCTTCAGCGCGGCGGCGCTGGCGACGCGCCGCCGGTTGGCGCGTTCGGGCCGCTAAAGGCCCTGCCGGAAGGGCTCCGGCGCCGCTGAGCGAGCGGCGGCGGCGCTGGACGCCCGACTGCCGTTTTAGGCAATTGTGTCTGCCGCTGTGGGCGCGCGCGGCGCGTCCGATCGCGCGAATTCTCCCCTGAAGACCAGGGCCGCCGCCGGCGAGCCTTCGTCAAATCTGGGGGGAAGACATGCACAGCCAATTCAAGGCCGCCCTGCTGGCCGGGGCCGCGGTCGCCGTTATCGGCGCGGGCGCCGCGCAGGCGCAGGGCGAAACCGCATCCGACACCGTCACCGTCACGGGTTCGCGCATCCAGACCGGGATGTCGCGGCCGACGCCGGTCACCGCCGTCACGGCGGACGAGCTGGACCTGGCCGCGCCGGGCAATATCGTCACGGCGCTGACCCAGCTGCCGCAATTCTACAATTCGACGACGACGTCCGACCCGGGCAATTTCTTCGTCTCGCCGGGGGCGGGGAATTTGAACCTGCGCGGTCTCGCCACCGACCGCACGCTGGTCCTGTTGAACGGCCGGCGCATGGTGTCGTCCACCCGCTATGGCGGGACGGACATCAACACCTTCCCCGAAGAGATGATCCAGTCCGTCGAGGCGGTCACGGGCGGCGCCTCGGCGGCCTACGGCACAGACGCCGTCGCCGGGGTCGTGAACTTCATTCTGGACACCGACTTCACCGGCCTGACCGGGCACGCCCAGTACGGCATCACCGATCGCGGCGATAACGAGAACTGGGAAAGCGGCATCGCCTTCGGGACCGATATTGGCGAGCGGGCGCATTTGCTGTTTTCCGCCGAGCGGTACGAGCAGGACGGCGTGTTCACCTATGAGGACCGCGACTGGTACCAGCAATACGGCATCGTCTCCGGCGCCGCCGGGGAGCCGGCCCGTCTGGTCCGTCCGGGGGTCACGTCCTCCGTCGCCACGCTGGATGGGGTCATTATCGCCCCGGGCGCCGCGATCCATCGCCTGGAGTTCCTGCAGGACGGGTCGACGCGTCCGTTCGTCCTTGGCCCGGAAGGAGCCACCGGCGGTCCGTACGCCTCCCATACCTCCGGCACGGGCACGAGCGGCACGGATAATAATGTGCGCCCGACGCTGCAGCCGGAGACCAGCCGCGAAAGCTATTTCGGCTATCTGGATTATGACATCGTCGACGACCTGACCGTCTACGGCCAGGCGATCTGGGGCGAGAACAACACCTATTCCTCGAACCTCGGCGGCTTCTATGTCGCGCCGTTCCTGCCGCTGACGATCTATCCGGAAAACGCCTATCTGCCGGCGGACATCCGCCAGACCATGCTGGACAACGGCATCGCCTCCTTCACGCTGCAGCGCGTGGGCAGCGAGCTCGACACCGCCGCGGAGTCCGCGACTATCACCGAGAACACGCTGCGCTCCTTCACCTTCGGCTTCGAGGCGGAATTCCTGAAGGGCGGCGTCGGCAATGGCGACTTCCTGAACGGCTGGCGCGCGCAGGGCTACTATCAGGACGGCCAGACCAGCTATAACTCGATCCAGCGCGGCGGCATCCGTCTGGATCGCGTTCCGCTGGCCACCGACGCGGTCTTCGACGCCAGCGGCAATATCGTGTGCCGGGTCAACACCGCGCCCTATATCACCGCCAATGGCGGTGCCTATTCCGACTGTGTGCCGATCAATTTCTTCGGCCGCGGCAACGCCTCCGCGGCGGCCGTGGACTATGTGACCGGCTTCGACGCGGGCCAGCAGATCGACACGGTGCTGGAATATACCGACACCGGCACCGCCCTCGGCCTCACCGACTCCTATATCTCGCAGGAGGACAAGATCTCCTCCGGCGAGATCAATCAGGAAGTCTTCGAAATCTCCATGGACGGCGAGCTGTGGAAGGGCTGGGGCGCCGGACCGATCTCCGCCGCCGTGGGCTATTCCTATCGCGAGGAGTCGATCAACCAGGTCGTGCGCATCCCGGTGAACCCGTCGAACTCGGCCGCCGCGCGGCCGGTGCCGGCGAACAACGCCGCGATGGGCATTCGCGGGTCCGCACCGTTCAATTCCAGCAACTCGGTTGCGATGCAGTTCTCCAAGGTGCCGAACATCCGCGGCAAGCTGAGCACGATCGAATATTTCGGCGAGCTTCTGGTGCCGCTGATCGCGGACCAGCCCTGGATGGAGCAGCTGAACGTCACAGGCCAGGTGCGCCGGGCGGACTATTCCGGCTCCGGCGAGATCTGGGCCTGGAAGCTGGGCGGCGACGCCCAGATCACCGACCAGTTCCGCCTGCGCGCCACGCGTTCGCGCGACGTGCGCGCCGCGACCCTGTCGGAGCGGTTCGACCGCACCGGCGGCTTCGCCACGATCAATAACTGGTCGCCGGCCTGTACGGACTCGACCGGCGCGGTCATCTCCTGTCCGGTCTTCATCGTTTCGGGCGGCGACCCGAACGTCGATCCGGAAAAGGCCGATACGCTGACCATCGGCGCGGTCTACCAGCCGGCCTGGTTCGACGGCTTCTCGCTGTCGGTCGACTGGTACGACATCAAGCTGGAAGACGCGATCGCGACCCTGACCGCCCAGCAGATCGCCGATGAATGTCAGGCCGGCGACCAGACGCTGTGCGCGCGGATCGAGATCGACTCCGCGGGCCTGCCGGTCCTGGTTAATCAGTCGGTGCTGAACGTCGACGCCGCCCGGGTGAAGGGGATCGACGCGGAGGCGTCCTACCGCACCTCCATCAACGTGTTCGGCGGCGGGGAGTCGCTCGGCCTGCGCCTGTTTGCCGGCTATCAGTTCGAGAACTCCCGCACCAATTTCGGCGCCGATCCGGTCGACAGCGCGGGCAATTACCTGTTCCCGGAGCTGAAGATCACCGGCAGCGTCCGCTATGCGCGCGGGCCGCTCAGCGTCTTCCTGCAGGGCCGCTACATCTCCGAAACCAACCGGGAAAATTTCTGGGTTGAGGGCGTGGACATCGACGACAACAGCGTCGACGCGGTCTTCTACACCGACCTCAACGTCACCTACGACATCGAGCTGTTCCGGGGCGACTGGCAGGTCTTCGGCAATGTGTCGAACCTGCTGGACGAGGATCCGCCCGTGGTCGCGAACTTCGCCAATTTCGGCGCCGCGGCGAACCAGACGCTGGGTCAGTTCGACCGGCTCGGCCGCCGCTACACCGCCGGCGTCCGCTTCCGCTACTAGGATGCACCTCTCTCTTGTCCTTTAGCGGTTTACCTGGAGGGGCATGGCCTGGCCGTGCCCCTCCCTTTGCCTCCGGCGTATAAGGATTTAATCCTGCGGACGGCGTTCGTGGGCTACGGTTTAACCATGATCCCTTGCACGTTCAGACAATTGGAGATTTTCCTGGCCGCGGCGGAGGATTGCCACTTCGTTCGCACGGCAAACCGGCTTGGAATTTCGCAACCGGCCGTCACCCATCACATTCTGGCGCTGGAATCCCAGCTCGGCCGCCAGCTTTTCGTGCGGCGCAAGGGCACGACGCCGGTGCTGTCGTCGGACGGCATCGCCTTCCTCGATCAGGCGAAACAGGTGCTGGACCAGGGCGCCAAGATCAACAGCTTCCGGCGCAGCGATCAGGCGCTGCGACGGGAGAAGATCACGCTGGGCGCCGGGGCCCATATCCTGGACGACTATATCAAGCCGCACATGCACGAGCTGTTCGCGGAGGACCCCGAGGTCACCGTCGACTGTCTGGCCGTGGAGACGATCACGTCCGGCCAGGCGCTGGTGCGCAAGGGGCTCGCGGACCTGTTCGTCTTCTCCGCCAACCAGCCCGACGTGTCCGATCTGCACAGCGAGGTGATCCGGCGCGTCCGCTTCGGCCTGTACGCCAGCCCGGCCTTCGCGGAGCACCGGCACGCCTCGCCGGCGGAAATCGGCCTGCTGCCCTTCGTCCTACCGGCGGAGGGGACGGCGGTGGACAAGATGGTGCAGGACGCGCTGGCCCGCGCCGGAGTGGTGTGCCGGGACGTTGCGATCCGCGCGCCCTATTCGGACGTCATCGTGGAGCTGGTGAAGAACGGTTTCGGCCTCGGCGCCCTGTTCGAGACGATGGTGGCCGAGCAGATCGAAAGCGGCGACCTGATCCAGTTCGATGTGGAGCTGCCGCCGCGTTTCCGCACGATCTATCGCCTGAACCGGCCGCAATCGCCGGCCGTCCTGCGGGTCGAGAATTTCCTGCGGCGAATTCTGCAATAAGACCAATAAGGCAAATCTTATAGCTACCCATTAGCCCGCCGCCGATTGCCCTCTTGCGCGGCGCCGGGAAAGGTGGCCAAGGCCCAAAAAGGGCAGGCGTTTCGGCGCCGGCGTGAAAAAGGGGAGTGAAATGCCGCCATATATCCGGAGCGCCGGACGCCCGGCGCGGGCGCTGGGCGCCGCCGCCATCGCGGCGGGGCTGGCCGCCGCGCCCGCCGCGCAGGCCCAGGACACACAGCTCTATTGGGGCGACACCCACGTCCACACCTCCACCTCCGTCGATGCCTATGCGGTCGAGGATTATTTCACCGGGCCGGAGGAAGCCTATCGCTTCGCGCGGGGCATCCCGGTCCTGCACACGCGCCTGCAGAACAAAGTGCAGATCGACCGTCCGCTGGACTTCATGGTCGTCGCCGATCACGCCGAGCGCATGCGCCTTCAGGTGAATATCCTGGAGGCTATCCCGCCCATTCAGGGTCTTCCGGGCCTGGAAGAGGCGATCCAGACTGTGCGCGAGACGCCGCGCCAGACGATGGGGCCGGTGGAGCAGTTCCTGAGCCCCGAACTGGCCGAGGCGATCGTGTCCGACGAGGTGCGCGGCTATAGCTGGGAGCAGCAGATCGCGGCGGCCGAGCGCAACAATATCCCGGGCGTGTTCACGACGTTCGCCGGCTGGGAATGGACGCGCAATCCGGGCGGCAATCTGCACCGCGTCGTCTTCACGCCCGACGGGCCGGACATCACCCGCCAGTTCTTCCCGTTCTCCTCCGACGACGGGCCGGACCCTGAGGACCTTTGGAACTGGCTGGACCAGACATCGGAGGCGACCGGCGCGCGCTTCGTCGCGATCCCGCACAATTCCAACCTGTCCAACGGCCGCATGTTCAGCGACGTGGACAGCGAGGGGCGGCCGCTGGACGTCAGCTATGCCCGCCAGCGCGCGCGCTGGGAGACGGTGATGGAGATCACCCAGGTGAAGGGCACCTCGGAGGTCGATCCGGTCCTGTCGCCCAATGACGAGTTCGCCAATTTCGAAATCCACCGCGCCCTTCTGATCGGCGGCATCGCGGAACCGGACGAGGCGGACTATGCGCGCAGCGCGCTGAAGCGCGGCCTGGGCTTCGCCGCGGAGCTGGGCGTCAATCCGTTCAAAGTCGGCTTCATCGGCTCCAGCGACTCCCATACCGGCCTCGCGGAGTCCGACGAGGCGAATTTCTGGGGCAAGACGGTGCGCGACACCCTGCCGGCCGAGCGCCTGAACGCCGATCCGAACACGTTCTTCGCGACATGGACCATGTCGGCATCCGGCATGGCGGCGGTTTGGGCGACCGAGAACAGCCGGGACGCCATCGCCGCCGCCTTCCAGCGGCGCGAAGTTTATGGCACGTCCGGCCCGCGCATGGTCGTGCGCGTCTTCGGCGGATTCGGCTTTTCGCCGGAGGATGCGCGGGCTTCGGACATCGCGGCGACGGGTTATGCCGGTGGCGTTCCGATGGGCGGCGACCTGACCGAGGCGCCGGCCGGCGCCGCGCCGTCCTTTTTGGTGCATGCCGCGAAGGACCCGGAAGGCGCCAATCTGGACCGGATCCAGATGGTCAAAGGCTGGCTCGACGCCGAGGGGAACCAGCAGGAAAAAGTTTTCGACATCGTCTGGTCCGGGGACCGGGAGGTCGGCGGCGACGGCAAGCTGCCGCCCGTCGGCGACACGGTCGACCGTTCGACCGCGCTCTATGAGAATTCCATCGGCGCGGCCCAGCTCGCGACGGTCTGGACCGACCCGGAGTTCGATCCAGATGTGCTGGCCTTCTATTATGTCCGGGTGCTGGAAATCCCGACGCCGCGGCATTCGCTTTATGACGCGGTGGCGCTGGGGGTCGATCCCGCGGAGACGGGACAGCCCGAAGTCATCCAGGAGCGGGCCTGGGCGTCGCCGATCTGGTACACGCCATAGCAAGAAACAGGGGAGGCGCTGGCGCTGACGCCGCAGCCTCCACAGTCATTCGGGGAGGACGTCATGCGGTCATCACACGCGGTCACGCTTGCTTTGTTCGGGGCTGCCGCGCTCGCCGCGTGCGGCGACAACGGCGCGGAGGTGAGCGCCGCCGATATGGCTCCTGCGCCTGCCGAGCCTGCAGCTGAGACTGAACCCGCCGCCGTAGCCGAGGCGGAACCGTCCGGGCTTGAGGCCGGCTCCCGCCCGAACATCCTGCTGATCGTGGGCGACGATCTCGGCTATCTGGACCTTGGCCTGTACGGCAGCGAAATCCGCACGCCGAATATCGACGCGCTGGGCAATGCTGGCGTGATCCTGACGAATTTCTATTCGTCCGTGGCGTGCCAGCCGACGCGCGCGATGCTGATGTCCGGCACCGGCAACCATATGGCCGGCGTCGGGTCGCAGGGGCGGGTGATCGAGGACAATCCCTATTACCTGAACCATCTCAGCCAGCGGGTGATCTCGATCGCCGACCGCATGGCCGAGGCCGGCTACCACACCTATATGAGCGGCAAATGGCATCTGGGCTATGACGACGGCCTGACGCCGGCCGACCGAGGCTTCGAGCGCTCCTTCGTCCTACTGGACCCGGGCGCGAGCCATTTCGGCGACATGAAGCATTATGGAAATCCGGACCTGACCGCCAGCTACGAACTGGACGGCGAGCCGCTGACCAGCCTGCCGGACGATTTCTATTCCTCCGTCGCGTATGCCGACTACATGATCGAGTTTACGGAGGAAGCGGCGCAGGACGACGCGCCCTTCTTCGGCTATCTCACTTTCACGGCGCCGCACTGGCCCATCCAGGCCCTGCCGGAAGACATGGAAAAGACGCGCGGCATGTATGACGAGGGCTGGGACGTCATCCGCGAGCGGCGTCTGGCCGCCTATCGCGATCTGGGCTTCATGCCGCAGGACGCGCCCGCGCCGGGTTTCGTCCAGAGCTACGCCCCCTGGGACACGCTGACCGACGAGGACAAGGCCAAGAAGGCGCGCACCATGGAGGCCTTCGCCGCGATGGTGGAGCGCATGGACGCGGAGATCGGCCGGCTGGTCGATCATCTCGAAGAGCTTGGGGAGCTGGACAACACGCTCATCGTCTTCATGTCCGACAATGGCGCGGAATATCTGGACGCCACCTTCCTGCGCGACATGGTCGAAAGCTCGGACAACAGCCTCGACAATATCGGCCACCCGAATTCCTACACCTTTATCGGGCCGGGCTGGGGCGAGGCGGGGTCCGCGCCCTATTATCTGTCCAAGGGCTTTCTGGCGGAGGGCGGCACGCATGTTCCGGCGTTCGTCAGCGCGCCGGGCCTGGGCCTGGAGGCGGGCCGCAGCGAGGCGGTGATCGCGGCGTTCGACATGGCACCGACCTTCCTGGAGCTGGCCGGGGCCGACCCGGCCGCCCATGCGGACGAGCCGGACACCGTTCCGATCACCGGCCGGTCCTTCGCCGGTGTCCTGCGCGGCGAGGCCGATGCGGCGCGCAGCGACATCACGCAGGTGAATTTCGAATATGGCGGCCAGCGCGTGGCGCGCCTCGGCGACTGGAAGGCGATGCGCCTGGCCGAGCCCAACGGCACCGGGCAGTGGCAGCTCTTCAACCTCGCCGACGATCCGGGCGAGACGACGGACCTGGCCGCCGAGCACGCGGACATGGTCGCGGCGATGACGGCGGACTGGCAGGCCTTCGCGGAGACGAGTGGCGTCGACCTTTCCAGCGACGGCGGCGCGGCTTTCTCTGCCGAGGAGGAAGAGGAAATTCTGGAGGCCGAAGAGGAAGACCGCCTGCAGGAGCCGGTGAACGCGGCCGACGCGCAAGCGCGGGAGCTGGACGAGGTCGAATGACGCGCGTTCCGGCTCTCTTCGTTGTCGCAGTGGGGCTGCCCGTTATCGCGACAGCCATCGCGATCGCTCGTCCGCCCGCCGCCTCGGCGGCGGCTGGCGAAGGGGCGGAGATGTGTGCGCGAAATATTGCGGATCTGTCGGGTACGGCGGCGATCCCAGCCGGGGCGTACACGATGGGCTCCGATTCCTGGTATCCGGAGGAAAGCCCGGCGCGGGAGGCGCAGGTCGCCGCCTTCGACATCGACCAGCATGAAGTGACCAACGGCCAGTTCGCGGAATTCGTCGCGGCGACCGGCTATGTCACGCTCGCCGAACGCACGCCGGACCCGGCGGACTTCCCGGACATCGACCCGGACGCGCTGGTCGCGGGCTCGGCCGTCTTCGTCGCGGGCAAGGGGCCGCAGGACGCCGGCCAGTGGCGGTTCGTGCCCGGCGCATCCTGGCGCGCGCCGATGGGGCCGGGCAGCACGCTGGAGGGGCGGGAGGAATATCCCGTGGTCCATGTCGCCTATGAGGACGCCGCCGCCTACGCCGCGTGGCGCGGCCGGCGCCTGCCCGGCGAGGCGGAATGGGAGCGCGCGGCGCGCGCGGGTCTGGATCGCGCGACCTATGAATGGGGATCGGAGCTGGCTCCGGAGGGCGAATGGCGCGCCAATACCTGGCAGGGCACCTTCCCGTTGACCGACCGGGGCGAGGACGGGTTCATCGGCGCGGCGCCGGCGGCTTGTTACGAGCCGAGCGAATACGGCCTCTACGACATGACCGGAAATGTCTGGGAATGGACGGCCGACGACTATTTCGGCGATCCGGCGCGGGCCGTCGTGAAGGGCGGGTCGTTCCTGTGCGCGGAATCCTATTGCGCGCGCTACCGCCCCGCCGCGCGCCAGCCCTATGAGCGGAATTTTTCGGCATCCCATCTGGGATTCCGGACAGCGGGCGACGTTCCGGCGGAGGCCGCCTCCGGAAGCTGACATTCGCGCGCCAATAAGAAGGAAGAGAGAGAATGGCCCGAGCGCATATCCAGATGATGACCGCCGCGGCGGCGCTGCTGTTCCTGGCCGTGCCGGCGGCGGCGCAGGACGGCGACCGCCGCGCCTATTTCGGCGAACTGCATATCCATTCGGGCAATTCGTTCGACGCGGCCAATGGCGGCACGCTGATCGATCCGCGCCAAGCCTACCGGTTCGCGCGCGGCGAGGCTGTGGAGTATCGCGGACGGATGGTCCAGCGGAAGGCCGCGCTCGACTTTCTCGCGGTCACCGACCACTCCGAATATATGGGCGTGTTCCGCATGGCGCGCGGCCCCAACGCCGGTCTGGTGGCGGAGGAATGGCGCGAAATCCTGGCCAATCCGACGCCCGAGAACGCGCAGCGCCGGCGCGAGATCATGCAGTCCGGCTTCTACGACAATCCGCCGGTGGAGGCGCTGATCTCCCCGGCCATCAAGCAGGAAGTCTGGCAGGAGGTCATCCAGAACGCGGATGATTTCTACGAGCCGGGAGAGTTCACGACATTCGCGGCCTATGAATGGTCGCCGACGCCGAACGGCGGCCACCACCACCGCAATGTCATCTTCCGCGGGCCGGACTATCCGGACGCGCCGTTCAGTTCCATCGACTCGCCGGACCCGGAGCTGCTCTGGGCCTATGCGGACCGTAACCGGCAAGCGGGGATCGACTCCGTCCTGATCCCGCATAATCCGAACCTGTCGGGCGGCATCACCTTCTCCTATACGCGTCTGAACGGCGAGCCGATGGACGCCGACTATGCGGAGATACGCGCCCGCAACGAACGGCTGGTGGAAGTCACCCAGGTCAAAGGCACCAGTGAGACGCATCCCGAACTGTCGCCCGGCGACCCCTTCGCCGATTTCGAATTGCTGGAGCACTATCGCGGCCCCGTGCGCGGCCCGCTGGGCGGCGCCTATGCGCGCGACGCCTATGGGCGCGGGCTGGAGATCGCGGACCGCATCGGCGTCAATCCATTCACTTTTGGCCTTGTTGGCGCCAGCGACTACCACACCGCCATGTCGGGGACGGAGGAAGACAATTTCACCGGCGCGCTCGGCCAGGACGACGTGACAGATCCGCAGCGCCTGTTCAATACGTTCGTGGGTCTGTGGAACCAGCCGCTGGTGAAGATCGGCGCCAGCGGCATTACCGGCGTCTGGGCCGACGAGAATACGCGCGAGGCGATCTTCGACGCGCTGAAGCGGCGCGAAGCCTTCGCCACATCCGGCCCGCAAATCCAGGTGCGGCTGTTCGCCGGCTGGGACTATGCCGACGACATATTGGAGCATGAGGACTGGCCCGCGCGCGCCTATCAGGGCGGCGTGCCGATGGGCGGCGATCTGGCCGCGGGCGGGGACGCGTCCCCGGTCTTCATCGTGGAGGCGGCCAAGGACCCGCGCGGCGCCAATCTGGACCGGATCCAGATCGTGAAGGTCTGGCTTCAGGACGGCGCCCACCGTGAACAGGTGTTCGACGTGGTCTGGTCCGGCGAGCGCCAGCCGGCCGCGGACGGCCTGGTCCCCGCGGTCGGCAGCACGGTGGACGTGGCGGCGGCGACCTATACGAACGATATCGGGTCCGCGACGCTGCACGCGCGCTGGACGGACCCGGGGTTCGATCCGGCGCAGGCGGCGGTCTATTACGCCCGCGCCATCGAGATCCCGACCCCGCGCTGGTCGACCTATCTGGCGGTGGAGCACGGTCTGGAGACGCCGGACGTCGTGCCGGAGACGCTTCAGGAACGGGCCTGGACATCACCCATCTTCTATCACCCCGGATAAATTGCAGGCCGCGCTGCTTTTCCGAAATCCGGAAGATATTGATAGGTAAAGAGATAAGCGGAGCTTATAGCCCGCCATAAGCGTCGCTTCGCTTGCTTGCCCGGCCGGGCGGCCTGATTACCGAACGGTAATAATACGCGCGCAGGCGCGAGCTTGGGGGCCGGTCCCGGCCCCACGGGGGAGGACATGCAGGTCTTTCGAACGGGGGACGTCCCGCCGGAGGGCAGGGCGGCCTATTGGAGCTCTGTCTACGGATCGAATTTCGCGCCGGTGACGGTCGCGCCGCTGGAGCCGCAGCCGTTCCGCGCCGAGCTTCGCCTCGGTCGCGTCGGCGGGCTGGAGCTGGCCTATGTCCGCTCCAACGCCAGCCGCGTCGAGCGCACAAAGCAGCAGTCCGACCGCGTCTCCGACCGCTATCTGTCCTTCGTCCTGATGCTGGAGGGCCGCGGCCAGGCGGACCATTGCGGGCACGAAAGCCCGCTGTCGGCCGGCGATATCGTGCTGAGCGACAATACGAAGCCCATGCTGTGCAGCTTTTCCGGCCCGGTCACCGGCCTGACCGTCCGGGCGGAGGAAGCGGCGGTGCGCGCGCGCATGCCCTTTATCGACGACGTGCGCGGCGTGCGCCTGCCGTCCCATGTCGGCCTGACCGGCGCCGTGGTGGCGGCCGGCCGCTGTCTCAGCCAGCAGATGTCGCCGCCCATGTCCGGCGAATACGGCGCGGCGGCGGCGTCCCAGTTCCTGGACCTGGTCACCCTGTCCTATGCGATGGGCCGGGGGCAGAAGAGCGAGGTCGACTCCACCGCCGCCACGCGCGCCGCGCTGGCCCGGCAGTTCGTGGAGACCCATCTGGCCGACCCCGATCTGTCGCCGGACATGGTGGCCGCCGCCCTGAAAATCTCACCGCGCTATCTGCGTCTGGTGATGGCGGAGGAGGGCGAGCCGCTGAGCGCCCTGATCCTGCGCCGGCGGCTGGAGGAATGCGCCAGGCAGCTGGCCGGCGCGGTCAGCCGCGAGCGCAGCGTGACGGACATCGCCTATGGCTGGGGCTTCAACAGCACCGCCCATTTCGCCCGCGTCTTCAAAACCCGCTTCGGCGTCACGCCCAGCGAGTACCGGCGGGAGCGTCTGAACGGCGAATGAGATGTGCGGACCGGCGCAGGGAAAGCGCGCTTGAATCCCTTCCGTCCCCTATAATGCGGGCCGGGAGTGGAGGAGGACGCCGATGACGGGCGAACGCAAGGCGGGGCCGGC
>CAJXKJ010000021.1 GCA_913055605.1 uncultured Euryhalocaulis sp.
CCATATGCGGCACCGGGCGGTCGGGCGCGCCCTGGATCTTGCGCACGCGGCCGGGGATCAGGCCGAGACAGGGCACGCCGCCGTCTTCGTCCGACGCCTCGAACATCAGCTGCATGCCGAGGCAGACGCCGATCAGCGGCTGGTCCAGCGTGCGCAGGACATCGGTGAGGCCGAGCTTGTCCAGCTGGGACATGACGAAGCCGGCGGCGGCGACGCCGGGCAGGACGACGCGGTCGGCGGCCCGGATCGTAGCCGGGTCCGAGGTCATGACCGTGTCGGCGCCGAGCCGTTCGAAGGCGAAGCCGACCGAGGCGATATTGCCGCAGCGGGCGTCGATGATCGCAACCGTCACGCCAGCATTCCCTTGGTGCTGGGCGCGGCGGTTCCGCCCTCCCGCGCGAAGGCCTGGCGCAGGGTGCGGCCGAACGCCTTGAAGGCGGCCTCCGTCTTGTGGTGGTCGTTTTCGCCGACGATCTTCACATGGATGGCCGCGCCGATGGCTTCGGCCAGCGACTTGAAGACGTGTTCGGTCATCTGGGTCGGATAGTCCCCGATATGGTCCTGATCGAACTGCCCTTCGAACACCGCATAGGGGCGGCCGGACAGGTCGACGAGCACCTGGGCCTCCGCCTCGTCCATCGGCAGGGCGAAGCCGAAGCGGGCGATGCCGGCCTTGTCGCCGAGGGCCTGACGCAGCGCCTGGCCGAGCGCGATGGCGCAATCCTCGATTGTGTGGTGGGCGTCGATCTCCAGATCGCCCTCGCACCCCAGCGTGAGGGAGAAGCCGCCATGGGCGGCGGTCTGTTCCAGCATGTGGTCGAAGAAGGGGATGCCCGTTTCGATCTTGCGAACAGAAGCGTCGTCCAGATTCACGCTGACCGCGATCTTCGTTTCTTTTGTGTCGCGCACGACGGAGGCGCGGCGGTCAACCAACCCGGAAGGCGCGACGCCGAAGGCGGCGAGCGCGATGTCGTTTTCTTCCGGCGTGCCGATGGAGATGCGCAGGCCGCCGGGGCAGACCATGGGGCGGAAGCGGGCGCGCACGCCGGCGGCGCGCAGTTTTTCGGCCAGCCCGTCCGGGTCTTCGACGTCGAGGAAGAGGAAGTTCGCCTCGCTGGGATAGACGCGGCGAACGCCGGGGGCGGATTTCAGCGCGGCCTCGACGCGGTCCCGCTCCGCCAGCAGCGTGGCGATGCGTTCGGACACCACGGCGCGGCGCGAGGGGGAGAGGGCGGCGACCGCCGCCTCCACCGACAGTGACGGGATGGGGTAAGGCGGCATCACCCGCTTCAGGATGGCGATGGTGGAGGCGGGCGCGATCCCGGCGCCGACGCGCGCCCCGGCCAGGCCGAACGCCTTGGACAGCGTGCGCAGGACGACGAGGTTTTCGACGCCGAGACATTCGGCCGCCATCGAGGGGCGGCCGGAAAATTCGATATAGGCCTCGTCCATCACGATGATCGTGTCCGGCAGGGCGGCGCAGATTTTCCGCACGTCCGCCGGGTCGATGCCGTTGCCGGTCGGGTTCATCGGGGAGCAGAGGAAAGCGAGCTTCAGATTCTCCTGCCCCTGCATCTCCGCGATGAAGCGGTCGGTCTCGAACGCAAAATCCTGGCCCAGCGGGGACTCCACGATCTGCGCGCCCTGGATGGCGAGGAAGCTGGAATAGGCGCCGAAGGTGGGCGGGCAGATGACGGCCTTGTCCACGCCGGCGCGGACAAAGGCGCGGCAGAGCGCGTCGATGGCGTCGTCGCTGCCCCGCCCCATGAAGAGGTTTTCCGGCGCGACGCCATAGAGCGCGGCCATGGCGGCGGCGAGCCGCGCGGGCTGGGGCTCCGGATAGCGGTTCACGGCGGCCGAGAGCGGCCCGCCGACCAGCGGGGCGAACGGGCTTTCGTTCGCGTCCAGCCGGATGGCGTTGGGCGGGAAGCCCTTGTTCTGGGCGGCGGAGGTGTCGAACGGCTTCAGCGCCATGATGTCCGGGCGCGCGAGCCTTTCAGCCGTGGCGGTCATTGTGCGCGCTCCAGGGTCTTGAGGCGGATTTCGGCGGCGCGGGCGTGCGCCTCCAGCCCCTCCAGCCGCGCGAGGCGGGCGGCGGGACCGGCGAGGCGCGCGGCGCCCTCGGCGGTGACGGTCTGGACGGACATGGAGCGCATGAAGCTGAGCGCGCTGACGCCGGACCAGGCGCGCGCGGCGCCGTCGGTCGGCAGGACGTGGCTGGGGCCGGCGACATAGTCCCCGAACGTTTCGGCGGCGAGGCCGCCGGCGAAGACCGCGCCGGCGTTGCGGATTTGCGCGGTGATGGCGACCGGGTCCGCGACGGCGAGCGAGAGGTGCTCCGGCGCGTAGGCGTTGGAAATCTCCACGGCCTGACCCATGTCCGCCGCCACGAAGATGCGGGCCTCGGCCAGGGAGGCGCGGGCGACGCCAGCGCGGGGCAGGTCGGTGAGCTGTTCCTCCACGGCCAGCTTCACGCGGTCGGCCATCAAAGCGTCGGTGGTCACGAGAATGACCTGGGCGGATTTGTCGTGCTCAGCCTGGGAGAGCAAATCGGCGGCGACGACGGCGGGGTCGGCGCCGCCGTCCGCGATGACCAGAAGCTCGCTGGGGCCGGCGGGCATGTCGATGGCCGGGCCGCCGGGCAGGCCGGCGACATAGTTCTTGGCCTCCGCCACATAGGCGTTGCCGGGGCCGCAGATCTTGTCCACGCGCGGCAGGGGATCGGCGCCGAAGGCCAGGCCCGCGACCGCCTGGGCCCCGCCGACGGCGTAGACCTCGTCCACGCCGCACAGCTCGGCGGCGAGCGCCGTGGCCGGGTCGATGGAGCCATCTTTTCTGGGAGGCGTCACCGCGACGATGCGGGAGACGCCGGCGGCGCGCGCCGGGAGGGCCAGCATCATCAGCGTGGAGAAGAGCGGCGCCTCGCCGGCCGGGACGTAGCAGCCGACCGAGCCGATCGGGCGCCATTCGGCGCGGCAGATCACGCCGGGCAGGGTCTCAACCTCCCGCGCCGGCGGGATGGCGTCTGTGTGGAAGGCGATGATGGCGTCGCGGGCGGATTCCATGGCCGCGACGTCCTCGGCGGCGAGCTGTCCGCGCGCGGCCCTGGCGGCAGGCGCGATATCGATGCGCGAGACCTCCGCCCCGTCCAGACGGGTGGCGTGTTCGCGCAGGGCGTCGGCGCCGCGGGCGCGGATGTCGTCGCAGATATCCCGGGCGACCTGCGTGGTCTGTTGGGCGCTGCGGAATTGCGGGCGGGCGAGGGCGGCGTCGCGGGCGGCGCTGTCCAGGTCCGACCAGACGAAGGTCTGCATGTCCATCACATCAGCATCTTTTCAATCGGCAGCACCAGAATGGCGCTGGCCCCGGCGTCTTTCAGCTTTTGCAGCGTCTCCCAGAAGACCGATTCCTGGCACACCGCGTGGACAGCGACATGGCCCTTCCGCCCCGCCAAAGGAAGGACGGTGGGGGAGTCCGCGCCGGGCAGGATTTCGCAGATCCGGTCCAGCGCGCTCTCCGGCGCGTTCATCATGATGTATTTCGACTCTTTGGTGGCCAGCACGCCGTCGATGCGCGCCTGCATCATCTCCGCGACATGGACCAGGGTCGGGTCGAGCGAGCGCCGGGAGCGGACGAGCAGGGCCTCGCTCTCCAGCACCGTGTCGAGCGGGACCAGGCCGTTGGCCTCCAGCGTCGCGCCGGTGGAGACGAGGTCGCAGATCACGTCGGCCATGTGCAGGCGGGGCGCGAGCTCCACCGCGCCGCTCATGCGGACGACGCTGGCGTCCACATTGTTCTCTTTCAAAAAGCGGGCGAGCAGGCGGGGATAGGTGGTGGCGATGCGCAGGCCGGCGAGCGAGGCGGGCCCCTCATATTTCATGTCTTTCGGGCCGGCGATCTTCAGCGCGCACTTGCCGAAGCCGAGCGGGGCCACGACCGCGAAATTGTCGTCGCCGCGCAGCGCATGCTCCTCCAGCACGTTGCGGCCGACGATGCCGAAATCGCAGGCGCCGTTGCCGACGAAGGTCGGGATGTCGTCATCGCGCACGAAGAGCAGGTCGACCGGGAAATTCTCCACCCGGGCGGCGAGCGCGTTCTTGGTGTTCACGGGGCGGAATCCGGCCTCCCGCAGCAGGTCCATGCTCTTGTCGGAAAGGCGGCCGGATTTTTGAACCGCGACCCTAAGGCGCGGGCTTACGCGTTCCATTTTTCTGTTTCCTCATCCTGTCCAGCGCGAGCCGGTAGCCGCCATGCGGTTCATCCCGCAGGAAGCGCGCGACGCGCGTGATTGTCGTTGTGCTGACGCCGGTGGCGTCGTGGATTTCGCGATAGGAGAGCGCGCCCTCCTGCAGCAGCTGGGCGACGCGCCAGCGCTCGGCCAGAGAGCGGATCTCGCCCGGCGTGCAGATGTCGGCCAGGAGCGCGCGCATCTCCGCGCTATCGCGCGGCTGGAGCAGCGCGAGGGCGAGGCCTTCGGCCTCGTCATGATGGGCGGGGTCATTGTTATCCCCCGCGCCGTCCCGTTTCGCTCTGCCCGGCATGGGCGCGGCCCTCTATACAGTGCCTCCGGCCACGTTCGGCGGCCGGACTGGCGTTTCTCTGTGTTAGCGTGCTAATACAGATGGACATTGGGGCGGTCAACCGGCCAGGGCGGATTTGTCAGGCCGATGTGCAGCGGGGTTTTGCGTGGGGGAGATGGACGGCTTTATCGCGGGCGCGGAGGCGGCGCTGCAGGCGAGCGGCGAGGTGCTGCGCGCGGCGTTCCGCGGCGAATTACAGTCCGACATGAAGCCGGACAACACCATCGTGACCGAGGCGGACGCGGCGGCCGAAAAGGCGATGCGCGCGGTGCTGACGGCGCGGTTTCCGGAGCATCGGGTGACCGGCGAAGAATTCCCGCCCGAGGGGCCGGAGGGCGCGCGGTACGAATGGGTGCTGGACCCGATCGACGGGACCATCGCCTTCGCCTGCGGCAAGCCGACCTTCACGACCTTGGCCGCGCTGCTGGAGGACGGGGTTCCGGTGCTGGGCGTGATCGACCAGCCGGTGAGCGGGGAGCGATGGCTGGGCGCCAAGGGCCGGCCCACGACGTTCAACGGCGCGCCGTCCCGGACCTCGGGCGTCTCGGTGCTGTCCGAGGCGCGGTTCGGCACGACCGACCCGGCGCTGTTCCCGGCGGAGCATGCCGCGCTGTTCGAGACGCTGCGCGACGGGGCGCGCGTCGTGTCCTATGGCGGCGACGCCTATCAGTACGGCCTGCTGGCCAGCGGGCATCTGGACCTGATCTTCGAGAGCGCGCTCAGCCGCCACGACATCGCGGCGCTGCTGCCGGTCGTGCTGGGCGCGGGCGGCGCGGCGTGTGACGCGGACGGTCAGGACTGGACGGGGCGGGCGCTCCAGATCGGCGAGCGATTCTCGATTCGTGCAATGGCCAATTCGAGTCTCGGCCATGAGGCGGTGTAGCTAGAGCGCTAAAAATGGATTTGGGAAAGATTTTAGACGTATTGGTCAAAAGTAAGCTGCACGCCCTTGCGGGAATTGCTGTAGGTGCGGCTCTAGCTGTCGCCGTCTTGTTGTCTTCGGAAGCGTTGCGCGAAGCCCCAGCCGTTGTTGGTTTCGCGCTGATCATTGCATGCTGCGCAGGCGGCATGTTTGTCGCCGGCTTCTTGGCAAAGGCGTTTCACGTCTGCGCAACCGCCCTCAAAAAGAGGCTCCGTCGATACAGCAGTCAAAGGCGTCTGAGTCGCCTGCCGCAACTTTTGCTCGGCCTTACAGATGTGGAAAAGGAGTTCCTTTTGGCTGCCTATAGGCAAGGGAAACCATCGATATTGGTTGACTACCGGCAAGAGCACATCGCTGCTGCACTCGTACACAAGGGAATATTGTGGCGGTCGGATGGGTTGATCGCGCTGGATGGAGGAACCTTCTACATGGTGGCAACCGATACTTGGCGGACCATTTGTGCGGATCCATCTTTGATAGGTATGTGACACTTTAAAGTTATTTGATCGAACGCCGCATCGCGGCTGCGAAGCTAAGCGGAATCTATTTCCTGATTTCGTACCAGAGCGAGACCACGCCGTTCTTGAGGGCCTTGGCGTCCTTGAGGTGGAGCGGGTAGTGGCGGTCCAGCTTGTCGTAGAAGGGCAGGCCGTCGCCGAGGATGATGGGCAGGACGGACATGCGGAGGTCGTCGGCGAGGCCGAGGCGGACGAATTCCGCGGCGACATTGGCGCCGCCGGCCATCCAGATATTGCGGTATGTCTTGCGCAGGCGGTCCTGGACGAGGGCGGTCAGGTCGCCGGAATAGAATTCCACGGTCGGGCGCACCGGCTCCAGATCGCGTGTCGTGAGGACGACGGTCGGGACGTCGCCATAGATCCAGCCGAGGCGCACGGCGAGCTCATAGGTGCGCGAGCCCATGACGAAACAGTCGGGCATGTCGTCCGGCCCGGGTTGTTCGGCCTCCACGCCGTTCTCATACGCATCGTCGGTTTCGAACCAGCCAATGTCCTCGTCATGGCGGGAGACATAGCCGTCGGCGCTGGACGCCATGTGGATGGTGACGCGCGCGGACGGGTCTGACGCCATGGCGGGCCTCCTATAGCTCGTCCAGCCGGTTATCGAATTCGCGGGCCTCGTCCCGGAGCCATTCGATGAAGGCTTCGGCCTCGGGCGAGGGCGGGCGGCTGCGGGCGGTTACGACATAATAGGCGGAGCGGGTGGCGACGCCGCCTTCGGCGAAGGGCGAGGCGAGGCGGCCGGCGGAGAGGTCGTGCTGGGCGAGCGTGCGCTTGGCCAGCGCCACGCCGCGGCCGGCGACCGCCGCGTCGATGACCAGGGCGGACTGGTTGAAGCGGGGGCCGCGCGCTCCGTCCACCCCGGTGACTCCGCGCATGCCGAGCCATGAGGGCCAGTCCAGCCCGTCGCCGGCGCTTTCGGGCGAGGCGTCATGCAGCAGGGTGTGATGGGCGAGGTCGGCCGGGGTGCGGATCGGGTGGTCGCCGCCGGAGATCAGGTCCGGGCTGCACATCGGGGCGATCCATTCGTCCAGCAGGCGGATGGAGTTCTGGCCCTCATAATCGCCAGAGCCGTAGCGCAGGGCGAGGTCCGCCTCGCCCTCGTCGAGATCGGCGAGGACCGTGTCGGCGCTGATCCAGACTTCGGTTTCGGGGTGCGATTCCTGGAAATTATGCAGGCGGGGGGAAAGCCATTTGGCGGCGAAGGAGGGCGCGACGCTGACCGTCAGGCGGCGCCGGCGCGAGGGCGCGCGCATCAGGGCGACGCCGCGCGTCAGGGCGTCGAACCCCTCTGTCAGCAGCGGGCGGGCGGCGCGGCCGGCGTCCGTCAGCTCCAGCGTGCGGCCCTGGCGGACGAACAGGTTCGCGCCGATAAAGTCCTCCAGCGAGCGGATCTGCTGGCTGATCGCGCCGGGAGTGACGTTCAGCTCCTCCGCCGCGCGGGTGAAGCTGCCGCGCCGCGCGGCGGCCTCGAAGGCGCGCAGGGCGTTCAGGGGCGGGAGATGGGCGCTGCTCATGGGCTTCCTATTAGAATTACTAAAGCCAAACGCCAAATAGTTTCGTTTGTAATAGGAACGCTGCGCCTTACATGAGCGTGCAAACTCGCCGTATTGCCGGCGCAGAGAGGTTTCCTGTCATGCGAGTTTTTCTCGCATCCATCCCCCTGGAGGGCCGCACGGTGCGGGTCATCGGCGAAGGACATTTCGCCGAGGCCAAGCTGCGCCTGTTCCTGACCAGTCCGGCGAAGATCGTCTGGCACAAGACCGGCGACGGGCCGGTTGCGGCCGATATCGCCGCGCGGGTGACGATTTCGGACCGGCCCGAGCCGAAGAAAAAGGCGCTGCGCGAGACCGCGCTGCTGTTCGTGGCGGGCGAGCCGAGCGAGCGGATCAAGCGGCTGGCGAAGCGCTATAATGTGATGCTGAACGTCGTGGACAGCCCGGCGCAGTCCAGCTTCCAGACCCCGGCGCTGATCGACCGGGGCGGGGTGGTGGCGGCCGTGGCGACCGGCGGGGCGGCGCCGCTGCTGGCGCGCGATCTGCGCTCTGTGGTCGAGAGCGCGCTGCCGAACGGGATCGGCCTGCTGGCCGATCTGGCGCAGGACGTGCGCGCGACGGTGAAATCGGTGCTGCCGAAATTCGACGACCGCCGCCATTACTGGGCGCGCGCGCTGCGCGGCCCGGCGCGGGACCGCGCGCTGGCCGGCGACGAGGCGGGCGCGCGCCGTGCGCTGCTGAGCGAGCTGAACGGGCCGCAGGAGGCGCCGCAGGGCGTGGTGCATCTGGTCGGCGCGGGGCCGGGCGATCCGGACCTGCTGACGCTGAAGGCGCTGCGCCTGCTGCGCGATGCGGACGTGGTGGTTCACGACCGGCTGGTGCCGGCGGCGATCCTGGACCGGGTGCGCCGCGACGCGCGCCGCATCGATGTCGGCAAGACCAAGGGCAGCCACCCCGTTCCGCAGGACGCCATCGCGGATATCCTGATCGACGAGGCGAAAGCCGGGAACCGCGTCGTGCGCCTGAAGGGCGGCGATCCGTTCGTGTTCGGGCGCGGCGGCGAGGAGCTGGAGCGGCTGCAGGACGCCGGGATCGAGGCCTATGTCGTTCCGGGCGTTTCCGCCGCCATGGCCTGCGCGGCCGCGGCGGGCGTGCCGCTGACCCATCGCGACCATGCGCAGGCGGCGAGTTTCGTCTCCGCCGTCGTGAAGACGGGCGGGGCGCAGCCGGACTGGGCGGCGCTGGCCACGGCCAATCACACCGTGGCGGTCTATATGGGCGTCGGCGCGGCGGCGTCGGTGCGCGAAGGCCTGACGGCGGCCGGGCGCGATCCGGCGACGCCGGTGGCGGTGGTCGAGAACGGATCGCTGCCGGACGAGCGCATCGTCGCCGGGCGGCTGTGGGACCTGGACGACCTGATCGCGCGTGAGGGCGTTTCCGGGCCGGCCATCATCCTGATCGGCGAGGCGGCGGGCCGCGCGCTGGCGCGTTTCAACCAGGAACAGGGCGAGAGCGCCCGGGAGTCTGTGGCGTGAAGATGATTTCGTCGAACAAGCTGACCGACGGGCGCGTCATCTTCTGGACGGGCGCGGGCTGGTCGGCCGACATGAAGGACGGGAAGGTCCTTGAAGACGACGCGGCGGACGCCGAACTGGAGGCCGCGCTGAAGGACGAGGCGACCGAAGTGGTCGGCCCGTATCTGATCGCGGTGGACGGACACGATCCGGCGGGGCGCGAGCGCCTGCGCGAGACGATCCGCCTGACGGGCCCGACGACGGGAAGCACGAAATACGTCCACGGCATCAAGCCCGGGACGGAGGCCTGAGCATGTATCAGTACGACGAATACGACGCGACGCTGGTCCGCGAACGGGTCGAGCAGTTCCGCCACCAGGTGGACCGCCGCCTGACCGGACGGCTGACCGAGGACCAGTTCAAGCCGCTGCGCCTGATGAACGGGGTCTATCTGCAGCTGCACGCATACATGCTGCGCGTGGCCATTCCCTATGGCGTGCTGAGCGGCAAGCAGATGCGCACGCTGGGCCATATCGCCAGGCGCTATGACCGCAATTACGGCCATTTCACCACGCGCCAGAACATCCAGTACAACTGGCCGGCGCTGGTCGATATTCCGGACATTCTGGGTCAGCTGGCGGACGTGGAGATGCACGCCATCCAGACGTCCGGCAACTGCATCCGCAACGTCACCTCCGACCCCTATGCGGGCGCCGCGGCCGACGAGATCGAGGATCCGCGCCCCTGGTGCGAGATCATCCGGCAGTGGTCGACCTTCCACCCGGAATTCTCGTTCCTGCCGCGCAAGTTCAAGATCGCGGTAACCGGCGCGGCCGAGGACCGCGCGGCGATCCGTGCGCACGATATCGGCCTGAAGGTGGTGAAGAACGACGCGGGCGAGACCGGATTCGCCGTGTTCCCCGGCGGCGGCCAGGGCCGCACGCCGCGCATCGCGCCGCTGATCCGCGAATTCCTGCCGGTGCAGGAGCTGCTGGCGTATCTGACCGCGATCCTGCGCGTCTACAATCTGCATGGCCGACGCGACAACATGTACAAGGCGCGCATCAAGATCCTGGTCGAGAGCCTGGGCGCCGACGAGTTCCGCCGCCAGGTCGAAGAGGAATACGAGAAGATCGCCGCCGACGGGTCGCTGGCCCTGCCGGACGAGGAGATCGAGCGCATCCGCGGCTTTTTCCCGCCGCCGCCGCAGGCCGAGAGCGCCGAGCCGGTCCAGTTTTCCGATGACGCGGACTTCGCGCTGTGGCGCAAGCACAATGTGCGGCCGCACAAGGTCGCGGGGCTGAAGAGCGTGGTGATCTCCCTGAAGCCGATCGGCGGCACGCCGGGCGACGCGACCTCCGAACAGATGGAGGCGGTCGCGGACCTGGCCGAGCAATACGGGTTCGACGAAGTGCGCGTGACGATGGAGCAGAATTTGATCCTGCCCCATGTGCGCGAGGCCGACCTGGAGGCGGTGTGGCGCGCGCTGGCCGATATCGGCTTCGCGACGCCGAACGCCTATACCGCGACGGACATCGTGGCGTGCCCGGGGCTGGACTATTGCAGCCTGGCCAATGCGCGCTCGATCCCGATCTCGCAGGAAATCTCCACCCGCCTGGACAAGAGCGGGCTGATCGAGGACGTCGGCGACGTCACGATCAAGATTTCCGGCTGCATCAATGCGTGCGGCCATCACCACATCGCGCATATCGGCGTTCTGGGCGTCGATAAGAAGGGCGAGGAATTCTATCAGATCACGCTCGGCGGTTCGCATTCGGACGACGCCGACATTGGCTCCATCGTCGGCAAGGGTCTGCCCGGCGAGGACGTGCCCGCGGCGATCGAACGGATCCTGCGCGCCTATCTGGCCACGCGGTCGGACGGCGAGCGGTTCCTGGACACGCTGCGCCGCGTCGGCGAGGAGCCGTTCAAGGAGGCGATCTATGAGGCTGCTTGAGAATGGCGGCGATCCGGCGACGCCGCTGGAAAGCCTGGCCGGCACCAATCAGAGCGACGTCGTGGTGGAAATGCCCGGCGACACGCCGTTCGAAACCGCGGCGGACATCGCCGCGCGCGCCTCGCGCATCGACATCCGCTTCCCGAAATTCCGGGACGGCCGGGGCTTTTCGCTGGGCGCGATGCTGCGCGAGCGGGCCGGCTTCACCGGCGAGATGCGCGCGGTGGGCGACGTACTGCCCGATCAGGTCTTCTTCCTGAAGCGGGTCGGGTTCGACGCGGTGGCGCCGGAAGCCGACATCAATGACGAGGAATGGTCGCAGGCGGTGAACGCGTTCACCGTCGTCTACCAGCCCGCGGCGGACGGCGAGGAGACGGCGATCCGGAAACGGACCGCGCCCCATGGCGACCAGGACCGGGAGGTTCAGGACCGCCTAAAAAAGCTGAATGAGCGGTACCGCGGCGCCTCCGCTCAGGACATCATCAAGGCCGCATGGACCGAGCTGTTTCCGGGCCGTCTGGCCGTCATGTCGTCCTTCGGGGCGGAGGCGGCGGTGAGCCTGCATCTGGCCGCGTCAGTCGACCCGAATATCCCGGTCCTGTTCCTGGATACCGAGCGGCACTTCGCCCAGACGGAGCAGTACCGCCAGACGCTGACCGACAAGCTCGGCCTGAAAGACGTGCGGATCATCAAGCCGGACGCCGAGGAAGCCGCGGAGGAAGACGCCAAGGGCGATCTGTGGCGGACCGATCCGGACGCGTGCTGCGCCCTGCGCAAGGTGCGGCCGCTGGCCTATGCGCTGGACGGCTATGACGCGCTGATCACGGGCCGCAAGCGGTTCCAGGCCTCCACGCGGATGCGCCTGCCGATCTTCGAGTATCTGGACGGCCGCTATCGGGTGAACCCGATGGCCGACTGGGCGCCGGAGCAGGTGCAGGCCTATTTCAAGGAGCACGACCTGCCCACGCACCCGCTGGTCGATCTGGGATACAACTCCATCGGCTGCTGGCCGTGCACCCAGCCGTCGAGCGACGGCGGCGTGCGCTCCGGCCGCTGGGCCGGACGCGACAAGACCGAGTGCGGCATCCACTTCTCGTTCGGCGACGCGCCGGGCAAGGTGCGCCGGGCCGGCTAGGGCGCCTGCGGCGATACAAGAAAAAGACGGAAACGAACCCATGGCCGTGCGCGAAAGCGTCATCGACCTCATCGGAAACACGCCGCTGATCCGCCTGCGCCGCGCGTCGGAGGAGACCGGCTGCGAGATTCTGGGCAAGGCGGAATTCATGAACCCCGGCGGATCGGTGAAGGACCGCGCCGCGCTGGGCCTGATCCGCGACGCCGAGGCGCGCGGGGCGCTGAAGCCCGGCGGGGCGGTGGTCGAGGGCACGGCCGGCAATACCGGGATCGGCCTGGCGCTGGTCGGCGGGGCGCTGGGATACGAGGTCTTCATCGTGATGCCGCGCACCCAGAGCGAGGAGAAGAAGCAGACGCTTCGGTCGCTCGGCGCGCGGCTGATCGAGGTGGATGCGGCGCCGTTCTCCAGCCAGAACCATTTCGTGCATTATTCCCGCCGGCTGGCCGAGCATCTGAACGAGACGCGCCCGAGCGGCGCGTTCTGGGCGAACCAGTTCGACAACACCGCCAATCGCGACGCGCACATAAACACGACGGCCCCGGAAATCTGGGAGCAGACGGACCGGAAGCTGGACGGCTTTATCTGCGCGGTCGGCACGGGCGGCACGCTGACCGGCGTGGCGACGGGCCTGCGCCGGAAGAAGGCGGACATCGCCATCGGCGTGGCCGATCCCGCGGGCGCGGCGCTGTATTCCTATTTCACGACGGGCGAGCTGAAGGGCGAGGGAAGCTCCATCACCGAAGGCATCGGGGTGGGGCGGATCACCGGCAATCTGGAGGGTCTGACCGTCGATTACGCCTGCCGGATCGAGGATGCGGAGTTCCTGCCCATCCTGTTCGATCTGGTGCAGGAAGAGGGCCTGTCCCTGGGCGGGTCGTCCGGCGTGAACATCGCCGGGGCGATCCGCCTGGCGAAGCAGCTGGGCCCCGGCCACACCATCGTGACCGTGCTGTGCGATTCCGGCGCGCGATACGCCGGGCGCCTGTACGACGCCGCGTTTTTGTCCGGGAAGGGGCTGCCGACGCCGCCCTGGACCACCGAGCCGGTTCCCCGGCTGGAAAGCTGAGCCTTTCCGATACCCCGCCGAGCCCCGGCGAAACCGAACACCGAAGGACGACACCGTGTCTGAAGCAGCCCAAGCCTCCGCCGCACCCGCCAAGCCGAAGCCCTTCTTCGAGCTGAACGTCGTGCAGGTCCGCCACTGGAACGACAATCTGTTCTCGTTCCGTCTGGAGCGCCCGGAAAGCTTCCGCTTCCGCTCCGGCGAATTCGTGATGATCGGCCTCGAGGTCGACGGCAAGCCGCTGGTGCGCGCCTATTCGGTCGTCAGCCCGTTCTGGGAAGAGGAACTGGAATTCTATTCCATCATCGCGCCGGACGGGAAACTGACGCCGCGCCTGAAGAAGATTCAGGAGGGCGACACGGTGCTGATGGGCAAGAAGCCGACCGGGACGCTGGTTCTGGACGCGCTGGCGCCGGGGCGGAACCTGTACATGCTGTCCACCGGCACCGGCGTGGCGCCGTTCGCCAGCCTGATCCGCGATCCCGAGACCTATGAGAAGTTCGAGAAGGTGGTGCTGACCCATACCTGCCGCACCAACGCCGAGCTGGCCTATGGGCAGGACGTGGTGAAGCGGACGCTGGAAGACCCGCTGATCGGGGAAGAGGCGCAGGAAAAGCTGATCCACTTCCAGTCGGTCACGCAGGAAGAGGGCGAGCACAAGGGCCGCATCACGACGCTGATCGAGAACGGCGAGCTGTTCCGCGCCATCGGCGTGGACGAGTTCCACCCCGAGCAGGACCGCATCATGATCTGCGGGTCCGAATACATGCTGAAGGACCTGAAGGAGATGGCGGAGTCGCGCGGCTTCATCGAAGGCTCCAACGCCGCGCCGGGCCAGTTCGTGATCGAGAAGGCGTTCGTCGGCTAGGGGCTTTCGCGTCCAAGACGCGCCGGCTCCCGGACGGCCGCAGGCCGATCCGGGATCCAAGGGCGCAGGCCCAGCAAAACGCGGGACGAGCCCGCGATGGGGCGCTCGTGTCCCGGCGGTGCTCTTTCGGGCGCACGCCGTGGAATTTCGATGCAGCGCCCCTGGGTCCCGGGTTCGCGCTTTGCGCGCCCCAGGAACCGACTACTGGGCCAGCAGCTTCGCGGCTTCCGGGGCGAAATAGGTGATGACGCCGGAGGCGCCGGCGCGTTTGAAGGCGGTCAGGGATTCGATGATGGCGCGGTCGCGGTCGAGCCAGCCGTTCTGGGCGGCGGCGGCGATCATCGCGTACTCGCCGGAGACCTGAAAGGCGAAGGTGGGCACGCCGAACTCGGCGCGCACGGCCGCGACGATGTCCAGATAGGGCATGCCGGGCTTCACCATGACCATGTCGGCGCCTTCCTCCAGGTCCAGCTCCACCTCGCGCAGGGCTTCCTCCACCGATCCGGCGTAGTCCATCTGATAGGTGCGCTTGTCGCCCTGCAGGGCGGTGGCGGTGCCGATGGCGTCGCGATAGGGGCCGTAGAAGGCGCTGGCGTATTTGGCGGCGTAGGACAACAGCAGCGTGTCGGTGTGGCCGGAATCCTCCAGCGCGTCGCGGATGGCGCCGATTCGGCCGTCCATCATCTCGCTGGGGGCGATCACGTCCGCGCCGGCGTCCACGAGAAGGAGCGCCTGTTTGACCAGAAGGTCGAGCGTTTCGTCGTTCAGGATGACGCCGTCTTCGAGAAGCCCGTCATGGCCGTGATCGGTGAAGGGGTCGAGCGCGACGTCCACGATCACGCCGACCTCCGGCGCGGCGGCCTTGATGGCGCGCACCGTTTCGGGGACGAGCCCTGCGGCGTTCAGGCACTCGCTGCCCCCGGCGTCTTTTTTCGCGGGGTCGATATGGGGGAAGAGGGCGAGCGCGGGGATGCCCAGATCGCGCGCCTGCACGGCGGCCTTGGCGGCCTCCGCCGGGGACAGGCGGTCGACGCCGGGCATGGAGGGCACGGCCTCCCTGGCCTTGCCGGAATCGCTGATGACCAGCGCCCAGATCAGATCGTCGGACGACAGCGCGTGTTCGCGCGCCAGACGGCGCGACCAGTCGGCCTGACGCACGCGGCGCATACGGGTGGACGGGAAAGCCGGCACGGAAACTCCTTCACGGCGCGCATTGCTTATGGCCGCGGGGGTTGCTTACGTCCGCCCCGCCGAACGGCGCAAGAGCAGATATAGGACGAGGCATGGAGGATCGCGACCTGATCGCGGAGGTGCGCGGGCGCGCCGGGCGGATCACGCTGAACCGGCCGAAGGCGCTGAACGCGCTGACGCGGGAGATGACGCTGGACATGACCCGGGCGCTGCTGGCCTGGCGGGACGACCCGGCGGTGCAGTGCGTGGTGGTCGACGGCGCCGGGGACCGGGCGTTCTGCGCCGGCGGCGATCTGCGCGCGCTGTATGCGCAGGGGCGGGGCGGGGAGCCGGAGGAAGCCGAGCAGTTTTTCCGCGACGAATACAGGCTGAACCATCTGATCCGCACCTATCCCAAACCCTATATCGCGCTGATCGGCGGGGTGGTGATGGGCGGCGGGGTCGGGATTTCGGTGCATGGCAGCCACCGGATCGCGGCGGAGGACACGCTGCTGGCCATGCCGGAATGCGCGATCGGCCTGTTTCCCGACGTGGGCGCGACCTGGCTGCTGCCGCGCCTGCCGCACCGGGCGGGATACTGGCTGGGCCTGGCCGGGGCGCGCATCCATGCCGGGACGGCCTGCGCGCTGGGCATCGCGACGCATTACGCGCCGAACGGGTTTTCCGACCTGATCGCGGCGCTGGAGCATGGGGCGTCCGGCGTTTCGGAGGTGGTGGAGGCGCTGACCGGGCCGCCGCCGGCCGATCCGACCGCCAGCCGGTACGGCCTGACCGAGACGGCGTTCGCGGCGGACAGCGTGGAGGGCGTGCTGGCGGCGCTGGATTCCGAGGGATCGGACTGGGCGCAGGACCAGGCCAAGGCGATCCGCCAGGGCTCGCCCACCAGCCTGAAAATGACGTTCGCGGCGCTGCGCCGCGGGGCGGACATGCCGTTCGCCAACGCCATGCGCAAGGAGATGCGGATGGCGGCGCACTGTCTGGAAGGACACGACTTCTATGAGGGCGTGCGCGCCCAGATCATCGACAAGGACCGGCAGCCGAAATGGTCGCCCGCGACGCTGGATGCGGTGAGCGAGGAGGCCGTCGCGGCGCATTTCGAGCCGCTGCCGGAGGGGCGGGAGCTGGATTTCATCGCCAATACAAGGTGATCGGCATAAAGAATTTTTACAGGAATACCCGCTAGAACGGTCGCAACAGTCAAAACGACAAGATTCAGGGGTGTTTCGATGGGGCTCGCTCAAGAGGCGCAGCAACCGGCTGCCAATGAGGAGTTTCGGGAGACGTATCTGCAGTCGCTCCGGCTTCTGGAGCGGCTGCACCGTCAGCTGCTCGACGTCATCAAGGATGATCTGGAGCGCAACGGCCGGAGCGAAATCAACAGCGTTCAGGCGCTGCTGATGTTCAATGTCGGCGAGAACGAGGTGACCGCGGGCGAACTGCGCACGCGCGGCCACTATCTGGGCTCGAACGTCTCCTACAATCTCAAGAAGCTGGTCGAGGCGGGCTATATCCGCCACGAGCGCTGCAATGTGGACCGCCGCGCGGTGCGCATCAGCCTGACCGAAGAAGGCAAGCAGCTGTGCGAGGAGCTGAACGCGCTGTTCGACCGCCAGGTCGGCTCGCTGGAGCCCGTCGCCAATGTGAAGCCGGACGATCTGGAGCGCATGAACACCGCGCTGGCGCGGCTGGAGCGCTACTGGTCCGACCACATCCGCTACCGGCTATAGGCTTCGCCAAGGTTCAGGGCGCGCCTAGCGCGCGCCCATTCCCTCGATCCGGTTGGTCCAGACGCCGCCCGTGTATCCCGCGGGCAGGGCGTCCACGGATTCCCGCACATCGACCCCGGTCGAGAAATCCGAATTGCCGTCCCAGTCGCCGAGCAGGAAGACATCGGTCTCCGCCGCGTTCATGCGCTGGATGAAGCGGGCCGGCCAACCCCACATCAGACGGGCGTAATTCTTCGGCACGACCGCGATGGTGTGGCGGCAGGTTTTCGGCATGTAGCCGGACCAGCCGAGCGCGATATAGCGGGGCAGGCAGTCCAGGATGGACGACCGGGAAAAGCCCCGGACCTGCGGATGCAGCGCGATGAAGCGGGCGGTCGGGTTGGCCCCGCCATAGACCATCAGGCGGGACAGATCCTCGCCTCTTGCCTCCAAATAGGCGGACAGCAGGTCGGCCTCCGCCGCCGCATTGCTCTTGAAATTGATCAGCAGGCGCCGGTCCGGGAAGGCGTCCAGCACCTCGCCCAGGGACGGGATGGCGCCGACGCCCGTCCCGCGCAGCGGATAGGTGCGGCCGCCGTCGGCGGTGTAGCCGTAGCCGGCGTCCAGCGTGCGGATATAGGCCATGGTCTGCTGGCGCGTGACGCCTTCGCCGTCGGTCCGGCAGTCCAGCGTCCAGTCGTGCATGACGGCGAAATCGCCGTCGGTCGTGGGATGGATGTCCAGCTCCACGATCTCCGCCCCCACGTCGAAGGCGGCCTGCATGCTGGCGATCGTATTTTCGAGATAGCGGTGAGTCGGCGGATAGATCATCTCCGCCGTGCAATCGTCGGCCTTGATATCGCCATGCGGGAAGGTCTGGTGGACCCCGCGATGGGCGACGAAATAGCGCTCCCCATGCGGCCCCGGCGCCAGCCAGGACGCATTGTTGAGATACAGAGCGGCGAGAAGGGCGGCCACAATGCCGCCCGTGACGAGCAGAATCCTGCGCATGATGCTGTCCCCCTGACAGTTTGAGACCCGGCGCAAATCCCCATTTGCCGGGCGATCCGAGGGTGGGGGCGGATTGTGGCGGGGGGCCGGCCCGAACGGGGCGGCGGCGGGGTCATTTGCGGGCGCGGGGTCTCTTCGCAGCCGCAAAAATGCGAATAGTTCTCAACTGGTTAGGCGTGCGGCGAGCCGTCGCAATGACAGTGTTGTAAGTTTCAAAACCCGGCCCGAACCCCTAGCTTATGCGTTCGTAATTTGCGAAATGGCGTACGGCATGGACTACAAGAGCGCATTCCGCGACGCGGTCGGACAGGTGCGGGACGAAGGGCGGTATCGCGTCTTCGCCGACCTGAAACGGATTCGCGGCGAATTTCCGCGCGCGCGCTGGCGCCGTCCCGACGGGACGGAGCGCGACGTGGTCGTGTGGTGCTCCAACGATTATCTGGGCATGGGCCAGCACCCGAAGGTGCTGGACGCCATGAAGGACGCGCTGGACGAGACCGGCGCGGGCGCCGGGGGCACGCGCAATATCTCCGGCACCACGCGTTATCATGTCGAGCTGGAGCGGTCGCTGGCCGACCTGCACGGCAAGGACGCGGCGCTGCTGTTCACGTCGGGCTATGTCGCGAACTCCGCGACGCTGTCGACGCTGGCGAAGATCCTGCCGGGCCTGCACATCTTTTCGGACGCCAACAACCACGCCTCGATGATCGAGGGCGTTCGGTTCGGCGGCTGCGAGAAGCGGATCTGGCGCCATAACGACCTGGCGCATCTGGAAGAGCTTCTGCAGGCCGCGCCGAAAGACGCGCCGAAGCTGATCGCCTTCGAGTCCGTCTATTCGATGGACGGCGATATCGCGCCGATCGCGGAAATCTGCGACCTGGCCAAGAAATACGATGCGCTGACCTATCTGGACGAAGTGCACGCCGTGGGCATGTACGGCGCGCGCGGCGGCGGCGTCGCCGAGCGCGACGGCGTGGCCGACCGCGTGGACATCATCGAGGGCACGCTGGGCAAGGCGTTCGGCGTGATGGGCGGCTATATCGCCGCGGACGCGGACATCGTGGACGCGGTGCGGTCCTGGGCCCCCGGCTTCATCTTCACCACGTCGCTGTCGCCGGTTCTGGCGGCGGGCGTGATCGCCAGCATCGGCATCCTGAAGGGCGACGAGGGCCGCGAGCTGCGCGTCCGGCATCAGGAGCGGGCCGAAACGCTGAAGCGCATGTTCAAGGACGCAGGCCTGCCGACGATCGAATCCGTCAGCCATATCGTGCCGGTTCTGGTGGGCGATCCGGTCCACACCAAGCTGGTCTCCGACCTGCTGCTGGAAGATCACGGCCTGTACGTCCAGCCGATCAACTATCCGACCGTGCCGCGCGGGACCGAGCGTCTGCGCTTCACCCCGTCGCCGCTGCACGACGACCCGATGATGGGCGATCTGGTGCGGGCGATGGATGCGCTGTGGTCCAAGTGCAATGTCGCGCGCCAGCCGGCCGCCGCCTGATCCGCGCGCGGGTCTCCGGGAAGTCATCTTCGAATTTTCGCGCGTGGGCGCACAGACCAAGGTCTGCGCCGTCGATCCCGCAACGGGGACCGAGGCGGTGGCGTTCGGCCCCGCCAGCGCCAGCCAGGCCGATCTGGAGCGGTTGGCGCTGAACAAGCTTCTCTATGTGATGGGCGCAAAGAAAAAGCCGGCCGGGGACGATGGCCCCGGCCGGCTGGTTTGAACGCTATCCGAACCGATTACTGGTTCGGGTCGTCGTGGATGGCCTCTTCTTCCTCTTCCTCGTCGGGCGCGCCGCCGCCGAAGCCGCCGAAGGCGGGGGCGTTACGGGCCGCTTCGGCCTGAGAGATGAGGTAGGCGCGGATCGCCTCGGTGTCGGGCGGGTCCAGCCGCTCGTCGAACGAGGCCATGCCGTTCTGCGACAGGGCGCCGTCCAGCACGACCGCGTCGAAGGCCTGCTGGTTCATCACGCGCACCGACCGGCGCAGGTCCGGGAAGGTGGCGCGCGCCGCGCCGCCCTGGCCGTGGCACAGGGCGCAATTGTCGGCGAACAGCTCGTCGCCATGGGCGACGACGTCGTCCGTGGCGAACTGTTCGGCCTCCACGAAGGCCGGCTGGGTGTATTCCGGGATGTCCGGCAGGGTCTCGGTCGCGCCGAGGGCGAAGACCAGGAGGCGGGCGCCGTTCGGGGCGTAATAGCCGCCCTGGACCGGACCGCCGGCGGCGACCGCCACATATTGCACGCCGTCCAGCTCATAGGAGATCGGACCGGGCATGATCCCGGTCTTCACGTCGTAGCGCCACAGCTCCTCGCCCGTGTCGGCGCGGAACGCGACCAGCGCGTCCTGCGGCAGGCTGCTCTGGAAGACGATGTTGCCGGCGGTGGCCATGGCGCCGCCGCTCATCTGCACCCCGCCGCCGCGCGCCGGGACGTCCTCGGACTGCCAGGCGATGTCCATGGCGACCGGGTCCCACGCCACGAGGCGGGCGACCGTGCCGCTGCCGGCGTCCGGGTTCACCGGTTCGCCGGAGCCGCCGAAGGCGGTGCCCATGTTGAAGCCGCCGCGGACGGGCTCGTAGGTCTCGGCCTGGGCGAAGGAGCCATAGGTCTCCTGGGCCGGGATATAGACCAGGCCGGTGTCCGGGCTGTAGGCCATGCCCTGCCAGGCGTGGCCGCCGGCCGGGCCGGGGGCCTGGATCCAGGTGTGGTCCTCGGCGTCGTAGCGGGCGTCCTGAACGATGTTCGGACGGCCGGTTTCGGGATCCCAGCTGTCGACCCAGTTCACGGACGTGAACGGCTCGGCGCCCAGGAATTCGCCGGTCGCGGCGTCCAGCACATAGAACACGCCGTTCTTCGACGCCTGCATGGCGACGCGGCGGACTTCGCCGTCCAGCTCGATATCGGCGATCGTGATCTGCTGGGTGGTGTCGTAGTCCCAAGTTTCCCACGGCACTTCCTGATAGTGCCAGCGGTATTCGCCGGTCGTGGCGTCCAGCGCCACGATGGAGGCGAGGAACAGATTGTCGCCGCCGGCGGGGTCGCGGTATTCCGCGCTCCAGGGCGAGCCGTTGCCGACGCCGAAGATGATCAGGTCGTTGACGGTATCGTAGGTGATGCCGTCCCAAACCGGACCGCCGCCGCCGACTTCCCACCAGCCGGGGGTCTTCCAGGTCTCGGCGGCCATTTCCATGGCCTCGCTCTCGAACCCGTCGGCCGGATTGCCCGGGACGGTGTAGAAGCGCCAGATCTGCTCCCCGGTCTCGGCGTCATAGGCCGAGATGTGGCCGCGGACGCCGAACTCGCCGCCATTGGCGCCGATGACGACCATGCCGTTGGCGACGCGCGGCGCCCCGGTGATGGAATAGGGCCAGTCCGGATCGATGGTCAGGACGTCCCAGACCGCCTCGCCGGTTTCGGCGTCGATGGCGATCAGGCGGCCGTCCAGCGTGCCGACATAGATCTTGCCGTTCCAGGCGGCGACGCCCCGGTTGTCGAGGCCGCAGCAGACATTGACGTTCCACTCGCCCGGGACTTCCGGATCGAAGTGCCACAGCGTCTCGCCGGTGGCGGCGTCGAAGGCCTGAACCTCGCTCCAGGGCAGGCTGAGATAAATGACGCCGTCGATATAGATCGGCGTGCTCTCGATATTCTGGTTGGTCGGCAGGTCCGCGAACCATGCCAGGCCCAGATCGCCGACATTGTCTTCGGTGATCTGGGTGAGGGGGCTGAAATTCGTCTCGTCATAGTCGCGGCTGTGGGACATCCACTGGCCGGGCTCGGCGTTGGCGTTCAGCAGGCGGTCGGCGTCGACCGCCGCGGCGCCGGAGGCGCCGGTCGCGCCAGTCGCGGCCGGGGCCGGGGCCTCGGCCATTTCGGCTTCCGCCGGCTCTGAGGGTTCTGTGGGCTCGGCCTCTGCGGCCGGCTCCGTGGCCATTTCGGGGGCGGCGGCCTGTTCGGCCTGTTGCTCCCCGCACGCGGCGAGCGCGAGTGCGCCGGCGGCGGCCAGCAATACGATGCGCGTGGTTTTCATGCGTTCTCCTCCCCGAACGATTGCGGGCGGATGCGACCGGGCCGATCCGCACATATTTCTGAGAGTGTTCTTAGAATTCCGATATTCGGAATACTAGGGCGGATGCGGATTACGAAACGGACAGGCTCTGGCCATGGCGGCCTGCGCAATTGCATGCGGTCCGCCCGCCGCAGGGCATTGATCGCGCCTCCGCCCCGGAATAAGCCTGAATTTCACGCGATTTCGGGAGTTCTGACATGTCCGACGCCTCCAGCCTGTCCGTCGAGGAATCGGGCTTTTTCACCGAAACGCTGTCCGAGCGCGATCCGGACATGGCCGGCGCCATCGGCCGCGAGCTGGAGCGCCAGCAGAACCAGATCGAGCTGATCGCGTCGGAAAACATCGTCAGCCGCGCGGTTCTGGCCGCGCAGGGCTCGATCCTCACCAATAAATACGCCGAGGGCTATCCGGGCCGCCGCTATTATGGCGGCTGCGAGTTCGTCGACGAGGTCGAGGAGCTGGCGCGCGAGCGGGCCAAGAAACTATTCGGCGCGGAATTCGCGAACGTGCAGCCGCACAGCGGCAGCCAGGCGAACCAGGCGGTGATGCTGGCCCTGTTGCAGCCGGGCGACACGGTGATGGGCCTGAGCCTGGCCGCCGGGGGCCACCTGACGCACGGGGCGCCGCCGAACCTGTCCGGCAAATGGTTCAACATCGTGCCTTACGGGGTGCGCAAGGAAGACGCGCGCATCGACATGGACGAGGTCGCGGCGAAGGCGCGCGAGCACAAGCCGAAGATCATCATCACCGGCGGCAGCGCCTATCCGCGCGAGATCGATTTCGCCGGCTTCCGCAAAATCGCGGACGAGGTGGGCGCCTATTTCATGGTGGACATGGCGCACTTCGCCGGGCTGGCGGCGACGGGCGTGTATCCGAACCCGCTGCCGCACGCCGATGTCTGCACCACGACCACGCACAAGACGCTGCGCGGGCCGCGCGGCGGCATGATCCTGTCGAACAACCCGGAGATCGGGAAGAAGATCAATTCGGCGGTGTTCCCGGGCCTGCAGGGCGGGCCGCTGATGCATGTGATCGCCGCGAAAGCCGTGGCGTTCGGCGAGGCGCTGCGCCCCGAATTCAAGACCTATAGCCGGCAGGTGGTGGAGAACTGCAAGACGCTGGCCGCCACGCTGAGCGAGGCGGGCGTGGACATCGTGTCGGGCGGCACGGATTCGCATCTGGCGCTGGTGGACCTGCGGCCCAAGGGCCTGACCGGCAATATCGCCGAGGAGGCGCTGGAGCGGGCCAATATCACCTGCAACAAGAACGGCATCCCCTTCGACCCGGAAAAGCCCACCGTGACCAGCGGCCTGCGCATCGGCGCCCCGGCGGCCACCACGCGCGGCTTCGGCGCGGCGGAGTTCCGGAAAGTGGGCCAGCTGATGGCGCAGATCCTGGACGCGCTGGTGAAGAGCCCGGAGGGCGACGCCAAGGTCGAGGAGGCCGTGCGCGCCGAGGTGAAGACGCTTACGGACCGGTTCCCGATTTATCCGGATCTGTAGGGGCCGCTGCGGGCTCCTCGGGGGCAGCTTCTTCCGGCCGGGGCGTGCCCAGCCTCGTCTTCTGCTGGCCCTTGCGGTCGAAATTTTTCGGGCTGAGCCAGGCTTCGTAGGCGGGTTTCAGCGCGGTCCATTCGTCGGCCAGCATCGAATACCAGGCGGTGTCGCGGGGCTCGCCCTTTACGATCATGTCCTGGCGGAACAGGCCCTCATAAATGAAGCCGAAGCGCAGGGCGGCGCCCCGCGAGGCCTCGTTGCGGGCGTCGCATTTCCATTCCAGGCGGCGATAGCCCAGCTCCTCGAACACGTGGCGGGCGGCGAGGAAAAACGCCTCCGTTCCCACGCGGGTGCGGGCGGCGCCGTCGCCCCACATGATGGAGCCCAGCTCCAGCGCCGCATGTTCGGGGCGCAGGCGGATGAGCGCCTGACGCCCGACGCAGCGATTGGTCTTGGCGTCCATGACCGCCGTGTAGAGCCGGTCCGGCCGCTTGCGGACGCGTGCGATCCAGGTTTCCAGCTCCGGCACGCCGCCGGGGGCGTATTCGGACAGATATTTATAGCGGCTCCTGTCCGTCCCGCCGCCGGCCCGGTAGAGCGACTCCGCGTGGGCGGGGGCCAGAGGCTCCAGCCGGCACCAGCGGCCGGCGATGACGAACTGGTCGGGAAACGAGGCGGGCTTCGGCGCGGCCAAGAGGCGGGGTCCTGTTGCTGGCAAAGCCTGTTGTTGTCGAAACGGCGGGCTCGTGCAATCGGCCGCGCGCGCCCATATACAGGTCATTATACTACAGGGCGTGGTATGCTGCGCCCGGCGAAGCGCCAGATATAGGACCAGACAGCGATGCGTTGCCCGTTCTGCGGAAACCCCGACACCCAGGTGAAGGACAGCCGCCCGGCCGAGGAAGGCAACGCCATCCGCCGCCGCCGGCTGTGCGGCAATTGCGGGGCGCGCTTCACCACGTTCGAGCGGGTGCAGCTGCGCGAGCTGACCGTACTGAAAAAGGGCGGGCGGAGGGCGCCGTTCGACCGGGACAAGCTGATGCGCTCTGTCCTGCTGGCGGTGCAGAAGCGGAATCTGTCGCCCGACCGGATCGAGCAGATGATCAGCGGCGTGGTGCGCCGCCTGGAGTCGAGCGGCGAGACCGATATCGACTCCAAGGTGATCGGCGAGCACGTCATGGAGGCGCTGCGCGAGACCGACCAGGTCGCCTATGTGCGATACGCCTCGGTCTACAAGGATTTCCACGAGGTCGGGGATTTCGCCCAGTTCATCGAACAGCAGAAGCTGGGCGACGAAGAAGGCGAGGAATGACGCGCCCGCGCGTCACGCTGAAACTGGCCACATCGCTGGATGGACGCATTGCGGCGGCCGGCGGGGCCAGCCGCTGGATCACCGGGGACAAGGCGCGCGAGGCCGCGCACCGCCTGCGCAGCGCGCACGGGGCGGTGCTGGTTGGGGCCGGGACGGCGCGGGCGGACGATCCCGATCTGCGCGTGCGCCTGAGCGGCTATGACGGCCCGCAGCCGGTCCGCGCGGTGCTGGACCCGCGCGCCACGCTGTCCCCCGGTAGCCGCCTGGCGAAGACGGCGAAAGAGACGCCAGTGGTGGTTTTCACCGCCGGAGAAGATGCGCCAGCGCTTGAAGCGGCGGGCGTAAGTGTTGAAAAAGTCATCGATAACGCGGATGGGCTGGATCTGGACGCGGTGCTGTCGCGTCTGGCGGCGCGGGGCGTGGAGTCGGTGATGGTGGAGGGCGGCGGGCGGACGGCGGCGTCCTTCCTGCGCGCCGGGCTGGCCGACCGGATCGAATGGTTTCGCGCGCCGATCCTGCTGGGCGGGGACGGCGTGCCGGGAATGGGCGAGATCGGCGTGACCTCGCCGGACCACGCCCCGCGCTTCCGCCTGGAGGCGCGAGAGACGCTTGGCGAAGACGTGCGGGAGACGTACGTCCCCGTTCCGGAACAGGAGGCAGGACATGGCTGAGCAGGAGATGCACGAGGGCGGGTGCCATTGCGGCGCGGTGACGTATCGCGCGCCGGTGAATCTGGAGGCGGTGATGGAATGCAATTGCTCCCACTGTCAGGCCAAGGGCTTCATCCTGTCCTTCGTCCCGCGGGAGCAGTTCGAGCTGGTCTCCGGCGAGGACAATCTGACCGAATACCGGTTCAACACGCACAAGCTGGCGCACCTGTTCTGCAAGACCTGCGGGGTGCAGCCCTTTGCCTATGGGACGGGGCCGGACGGAACCGAGATGGCGGCGGTGAATGTGCGCACGACCACGGGCGTGGAGCCCGGCGACCTGAAGCCCCAGCACGTCGACGGGCGCAATTTCTGAGCGGCCATGTTCACCGGCATCGTCACCCATATCGGCAATGTCCGCCGCATCCGCCCCGGGCCGGGCGGGGCGCTGCGCATGGAGGTGGAGAGCGGTCTGCCGGACTCGGCGCTGGGGATCGGCGACTCGGTCGCCCATGACGGCTGCTGCCTGACGGTGGTGGAGGCCGGGGCGGAGGGGGATACGCGCTGGCACGCGCTGGACGTGTCGGCGGAGACGGTGTCGCGCACGACGCTGGGCGTCTGGCAGGAGGGGCAGGCGGTGAATCTGGAGGCGGCGGCCCGGTTCGGCGACGCCATCGGCGGGCACCATGTTCTGGGCCATGTCGACGGCTGCGGCATCGTGGAGACGGTGGAAGCCAGGGGCGAGGATACGCTGCTGGCCATCGACGCGCCGGCGGCGCTGGCCCCGCTGATCGCGGAAAAGGGCTCCATCGCCGTGGACGGGGTGTCGCTGACGGTGAACGGGGTGACCGATCTGGAGGACGGGGCGCGGTTCACCATCAACATCATCCCGCATACGTCCAAGGCCACGGTGATCGGCGGATATCACCCCGGACGGCGCGTGAATCTGGAAATCGACCCGCTCGCGCGCTATGTGGCGCGCCTGCTGGCCGCCGGACCGCCGAAATGACCGAACAGAGCAAGCCCAACATCTATGTCGTCGGCGGCGACAGCCCGCTCTCCCCGATCGAGGATATCATCGAGGATGCGCGTCAGGGCCGGATGTACATCCTGGTCGACGCCGAGGAGCGGGAGAACGAGGGCGATCTGATCATCCCGGCCCAGTTCGCCACGCCGGACGCGGTGAACTTCATGGCCAAATTCGGCCGGGGCCTGATCTGCCTGACCATGACCGCGGCGCGGGCCGAGAAACTGGGCCTGGAGCCGATGGCGCGGGACAACCGCTCGCGCAACCGCACGGCCTTCACCGTGTCCATCGAGGCGAAGGAGGGCATCTCCACCGGCATTTCCGCCGCCGACCGGGCGCGGACGATCGCCGTGGCCGTCGACCCCGAGAAGGGCGCGGACGACATCGTCAGCCCGGGCCATGTCTTCCCGCTGGTGGCGAAGGAAGGCGGGGTATTGTGGCGCGGCGGGCATACCGAGGCGGCCGTGGACATTTCGCGCATGGCGGGCCTGAACCCGGCGGCGGTGATCTGCGAGATCATGAACGACGACGGCACGATGGCGCGCCTGCCCGACCTGGTCGGCTTCGCGCAGCGCCACGGGCTGAAGATCGGGGCGATTTCGGACCTGATCGCCTATCGCCGCCGCCACGATCATGTCGTGGAGCGGGTGGCGGAGCGCGAGATCGACAGCGTGCATGGCGGGCGGTTCAAGCTGATCGTCTATCGCAGCACGATCGACGGCAGCGAGCACGCCGCGCTGGTGCGCGGGGAGATTTCCCCGGACCGCTCCGTACTCGCGCGCGTGCACAAGGCCGATATCGCCAACGACCTGCTGGGCCTGGAGGGCGGGCGCGAGGGGCTGGTGCCCGCCGCCATGCGGGCCATCGCGGCGGAGCCGGACGGCGGCGTGCTGGTGCTGATCCGCGAAACCGGGGGCGATTATCTGTCCCGCCGGTTCGGGGCGGAGGCGCCGGAGGGCGAGGAGCCGGATTTGCAGCAGGTGCGCGAGATCGGGATCGGGTCGCAGATCCTGCGCGATCTGGGCGTGGAAAAGATGACGCTGCTGACCAATACGCGGCTGAAACTGGTCGGGCTGGACGGGTTCGGCCTGACGATTACCGGCACGCGCCGGCTGGATGGAAACGATGACTGACGCCCCCAATATCCTGATTGTCGAAGCCCGGTATTACGAGGACATCGCCGACGAGCTGGCCGGCGGCGCCGAGGCGGCGCTGACCGAGGCCGGCGCGACGTTCGAGCGGGTCGCGGTGCCGGGGGCGCTGGAGATTCCGGGCGCCATCGCGCTGGCCGTCCGCGGCGGCCACGGGGCGCACGCCAGCTATGACGGCTATGTCGCGCTGGGCTGCGTGATCCGGGGCGAGACCAGCCATTACGATGTGGTCGCGGGCGAATCCGCGCGCGGCCTGATGACCCTGACGCTGGAGGGCGTGCCGCTGGGCAACGGAATCCTGACCGTGGAGAACCGGGACCAGGCGATGGCGCGCGCCGCGCGGGACGGAAAGAACAAGGGCGCGGACGCCGTGGAGGCCTGTCTGCGCCTGGTCGAGATGAAACGGACTTTCGGGGCATGAGCACGGCCGACTACGCCGCGCGGGAACGCCGCGCCGCGCTGCGCCGCGCCGCGCGCCTGGCGGCGGTTCAGGCGCTGTACCAGATGGAGGTCGGCGGGCGGGGCGCCGCGGCGGTGGTGCGCGAATGGCGCGAGCACCGGTTCGGCGGCGCCGACGAGGCGCCGAAATTCACCGAGGCGGACGAGCCGTTCTTCGAACGGGTCGTGATGGGCGCGGTGGAAAACCAGCGCGATCTGGACGCGGCCATCGCCCGGCATCTGGCCAAGGGCTGGCGGCTGGAGCGGATCGACTCGACGCTGCGCGCGGCGCTGCGCGCGGGGGCGTGGGAGCTGATCTATGGCGGCGACGCGCCGGACGCCGTGGTGATCGACGAATATGTCGAGATCGCCAAGGCGTTCTTCGATGGGTCCGAACCGAAATTCGTCAACGCGGCGCTGGACGCGCTGGCGGAGGAACGCGGCAAGACCCCGCGCGGCGCGACGGCCTGAGCCTTCGGGCTTGTCTCTTTTATAAGCTGCGACTAATTTAAGGCGTGACTTATATTGGAGGGCAGTCGATGGATTTCGCAGGACATCTGGGGGCGGTGGATCGGTCGGTGGCCGATCTGGAGATGGACGGAAAGCCGGCGCGCGCCGTCATTCTGTCGCGCAGCTATGACACCGATATCGAGGATTTGTGGGACGCGCTGACCAATGCGGAACGGATTCCGCGCTGGTTCCTGCCCATCGAAGGCGATCTGCGCGCCGGGGGGCGCTTTCAGTTCACCGGCAATGCGGGCGGGGAGATCACGGCCTGTGACAAACCGGACCGTCTGGCGGCGACCTGGGAGATGCAGGGCGACGTCAGCTGGGTGGAGGTGCGGCTGGAGAGCGAGGGTGCGGAGACAACGCGCTTCACCCTGACCCATACCGCGCTCGTCAGCCCGTTCTGGGACCAGTTCGGCCCCGGCGCGGTGGGCGCGGGCTGGGATGGCGGCCTGCTGGGCATGGCGCTCTATCTGTCGGCGCCCGACGCGCCGAGGATGGACGAGAACGCCTTTGCGGGGACCGAGGAGGGCAAGGCCTTCTTCAGACAGAGTGCCGCGGCGTGGGGCGAGGCGGACATCGCGCGCGGCGAGGACCCGGACCAGGCGCGGGCCGCGGCCGCCCGGACGGCGGCCTTCTATACCGGCGAAGCGCCGCCGGAGGGGTAGGGGCGGGCCATGCACGCGCTCGACATCCTCGGCGATCCGGTGCGGCGGCGGATTCTGGAGCTGCTGGCGGCCGACGCGCTCAGCTCCGGCGAGATCGTCGCGGTGGTCGGCGGCGAGTTCGGCATCACGCAGGCGGCGGTTTCGCAGCATCTGAAAGTGCTGCGCGAAAACGGGTTCGCCACGGTCCGGCCCGAAGGAACGCGGCGCATCTATTCGGTCGACACCGAACCGCTGCAGGAGATCGACCGCTGGCTGGAGCGGTTCCGCTTTCACTGGGAGCCGAAGATGGATGCGCTGGCCACCGAAGTGGCGCGGGGCAAACGGCGGCGGAAGACCGGCGGCGAGTAGGGCGCTCGCCCGGGCGCGGCGGCGTCGTATAGTCTGGGCGCGTGAACGAGTTCGACTTCATCCGGGACATGCTGGCCCCGCTGGCAGGCGAGGGCGCGTTCGAGCTGCGCGACGACGCGGCCGTGCTGCGCCCGGGGCGGGAGGGCCTCGTGGTCACGGCCGACATGCTGGTGGAGGGGCGGCATTTCCGCGCCGACTGCCCGCCGGACACGATCGCCAAGAAGGCGCTGCGCGCGAACCTCTCCGACCTCGCGGCCAAGGGCGCGCGCCCCGTTTCCTATCTGCTGAGCATCGCCTGGCCGGAGGTGCGCGACCAGGCCTGGCGCGCGGGGTTCGTGGCTGGGCTGAAGGAGGACCAGGTCCGCTATGATTTGGCGCTGCTGGGCGGGGACACGACGATGACGGACGGGCCGATGGCGGTGTCCATCACCGCGTTCGGCGCGCCCGGGCCGCGCGGCATGGTGCGCCGCGCCGGCGCCCATGCGGGCGAGGCGGTCTATCTGACCGGGGCGGTCGGCGCGGCGGGGCTGGGCCTGCGCGTGCTGGAGGGCGAGGCGATGCCCGCGGGCGTGGAGACCCAGAAGCTGATCGAGGCCTATCGCACGCCGTCCCCGGCGGTGTGGTTTGGGCCGGTGGTGGGCGAGCACGCCGGGGCGTCTATCGACGTGTCCGACGGCGTGCTGGCCGACGCGGCGCATATCGCGGAGGCGTCCGGCGTGATGCTGGAGATCGATCTGGACCGTTTGCCGCTGGCGCCGGCGACCCGGGCCTGGATGGAGGCGCAGCCGGACCGGGCGGCGGCGCTGGCCGCGCTGGCGGCCTCCGGCGACGACTATCAGATTTTGATGACCGCCAGCCCGGACGAGGAGGCGGTGCTGACCACCGCGGCGCGGGAGGCGCGCACCAAGCTGACGCGGGTGGGGCGGGTGCTGTCCGGCGAGGGCCTGCGCGTTCTGGCCGCGGGCGAGGAAATTCGGCCAAAGCGGCTCGGCTTCACGCATTTTTAGGCCTGTGCGGGCTAGATGGCTCGATGCGCACGCTGACCGTCACCGCCGCCCTTAGGGCCGTTCTTCTGGCTGCGCCGCTGGCCCTCGCGCCTGCGGCCGCGATCGCCGCGGGCGGTCACAGCTCGTCCAAAAGCTCCAACGGCAAGGCGGGCAACCGCTATCAGGCGACCTGGACGCTGGCCGATCCGATCGCGGACGCCCACGCCGAAGACGAGGCCGAGGACGCCCATGGGGCGGACAAGGCGGAGACCAAGGAAGCGGGCGGGCATGACGCGCCGGCCGAGGTCGACGATTCGCCGCGTCTGGTCGATCTGCCGATCATCGTCGCGCCGGTGATCGTCGACGGCGAGCTGTTCAATTACGCCTTCGTTTCCACCCGGCTGACCATCGCCGACGGGCACGACCCGTGGGAGGTGCGCGAGCAGATCGCCTATCTGCGCGACGCCATGCTGCGCGACGCGCACACCTATCCGGTGAACGTCCCCGACCATTCCGGCGAGATCGATCCGGAATCCGCCAAGCGGGTCTGGACCGCCTCGGCCGACCGCGTTCTGGGCGCGGGCGTCGTCGAGAATGTCGAGGTTCTGGCCTCCGACATCCGCTACCCGGACCTGGTCGGCGACTACTAGACCTCCATCCCGCGCATTTTCTGCTGTTTGCCGTCTCGGTTGCGCGGGGCGCTGCAAATCGGCTATCCCCGACGGTCAATAAAAAGGGGCGGAGGGACTGGCGCGAAGACGCCGGCCGGACGCCCATCATTGGGGAAGAAAATATATGTCCGCAGCACTCGGTCTGGTGATCGCCGCCGGAGTCCTGGCGCTTGTCTATGGCGTCTGGCAGGTCCGTTCCATTCTCTCGTCGCCGCAAGGCAACGACCGGATGCGCGAAGTCGCATCCGCCATCCAGGAAGGCGCGAACGCCTATCTGAAACGGCAATATCTGACGATCGGCATCGTCGGCGTCGTCATCTTCTTTGTCGTGCTGTTCCTGCTCGGCATTCTTTCGGCGGTCGGGTTCCTGATCGGCGCGGCGCTGTCCGGCCTTGCCGGCTTTATCGGCATGCTGGTTTCGGTGCGCGCGAACGTGCGCACGGCCGAGGCCTCCCGCCACGGCCTGGCGCAGGGCCTGTCCATGGCGTTCCGCTCCGGCGCCGTCACCGGCATGCTGGTGGCCGGCCTCGCCCTCCTGGGGGTGGCTGTCTATTACGGCCTGCTGACCGGCCCGCTGGGCCATGTGCCGGAGAGCCGTGAAGTCATCGACGCGCTGGTCGCGCTGGGCTTCGGCGCCTCGCTGATTTCCATATTCGCGCGTCTGGGCGGGGGCATCTTCACCAAGGGCGCCGACGTGGGCGGCGACATGGTGGGCAAGATCGAAGCCGGCATTCCGGAGGACGATCCCCGCAACGCGGCGACCATCGCGGACAATGTGGGCGACAATGTCGGCGACTGCGCCGGCATGGCGGCCGATTTGTTCGAGACCTATGCGGTGACCATCGTCGCCACGATGGTGCTGGCCTCCATCTTCTTCACCGGCGCGTCGGCCGGTGTGCTGATGCTGTACCCGCTGGCCATTGGCGGGGTGTGCATCATCGCCTCCATCATCGGCACGTTCTTCGTGCGGCTGGGCAAGGGCTCCCGCTCGGTCATGGGCGCGCTCTACAAGGGCTTCATCGCGTCGGCGGTGCTGAGCCTGATCTTCGTCGCGCTGCTGACGCAGCTTCTGTTCGACGACGGTTTCGGAACCGAATTCGTCACCGCCGGCGGCCTGTCGATGAGCGGGGCGGACCTGTTCATCTGCGGCGTCATCGGCCTGCTGGTGACCGGCGCGATCGTCTGGGTCACCGAATACTATACCGGCACCGGCTATCGTCCGGTGCGCATGGTGGCCAAGGCCTCTGAGTCCGGCCACGGCACGAACGTGATCCAGGGCCTGGCCGTGTCGCTGGAAGCCACCGCGCTGCCGGCGATCGCCATCATCGTCGGCATCATCGTGACCTATGAGATCGCCGGCCTGTTCGGCATCGCCATCGCGGTGACCACGATGCTGGCCCTGGCCGGCATGGTGATCGCGCTGGACGCCTTCGGCCCGGTCACGGACAACGCCGGCGGCATCGCCGAAATGTCCGATCTGGACCCGGCGGTGCGCGACACGACCGACGCGCTGGACGCGGTCGGCAACACGACCAAGGCCGTCACCAAGGGCTACGCCATCGGGTCTGCGGGCCTGGGGGCGCTGGTGCTGTTCGCGGCCTATACGCAGGACCTGCTGTATTTCTCCGCCGACCCGGGCGAATACCCGTTCTTCGCCGGGGTGACGGTCGATTTCAGCCTGTCCAACCCGTACGTCGTGGTCGGCCTGCTGTTCGGCGGCCTGCTGCCCTATCTGTTCGGCGGCATGTCGATGATGGCCGTGGGGCGCGCGGCGACCGCGGTGGTCGAGGAAGTGCGCCGCCAGTTCCGCGAGAAGCCGGGCATCATGCAGGGCACGGAGAAGCCGGATTACGGCCGCGCCGTGGACCTTCTGACCCGGGCGGCGATCCGCGAGATGATCGTGCCGTCGCTTCTGCCGGTGCTGTCGCCGATCGTACTGTTCGTCATCATCAATCTGGTGGCGGGCAAGGCGAACGGCCTGGCGGCCGTTGGCGCGATGCTGCTGGGCGTGATCGTGACGGGTCTGTTCGTCGCCATCTCCATGACGGCGGGCGGCGGCGCCTGGGACAACGCCAAGAAGTTCATCGAGGACGGCCACCATGGCGGCAAGGGCTCCGACGCGCACAAGGCGGCGGTGACCGGCGACACGGTGGGCGATCCCTACAAGGACACCGCGGGCCCCGCGGTGAACCCGATGATCAAGATCACCAATATCGTGGCCTTGCTGATGCTGGCGGTGCTCGCCCACTAGGCGGCGCCGCAGCGGCAAAAGGAAACGCCCCGGAGAGCGATCTCCGGGGCGTTTTTCTGTCCGGCTTGTCGAGCCCCTAGTAGGGGTCGGGGCCGCCGGCGCTGTCCGGAAGCTGGTCGGTGCGGCCGGGGATCTGGTTGGTGCCCACGGCGCTGACCGAGCCGAAAATCTGTTCCAGCAGGGAGAGCTGGCGGCCGCGGGTCGGCGTCTGGCGGCCGACGAGGCGGACCTCGTTGCCGTCGGTGACGTCGTATTCCTCGACCTCGGACACGATATCGTCATCGTTGAAATGGATGGCGGTGATCCGGCGCTGGGTCACCAGCGGCTTGAAATAGGCGAATTCCTCCCGCGTGGAGGAGATGTAGTACCAGGTGTTCTCGAACACGCTGGTCGTCGACGGGGTGCCCATGCGCCCCTCGATCGTCTCTTTCGTGTCCACATTGGCTTCGATGGGCTGCAGCGCCTCGTCCGTCGCCACATAGCCGTGCGTGCGCACCACCGGCGCACAGGCTGTGGCCGCAAGGCCCAGACCCACCAAAATCAGCACCGCCCGCATTGCAAAGCTCCTGACTCTCCGTCCGGTTTTGGGTATAGCGGCGTCGCGCCGCCCGGCAAAGGTCGGGCTGCAATCCCTGAAGACGCGAGGGGCGTCCCACGATGTTTTTCCGACGGCGCCGGGCGGCCGTTCAGGCTCTTTACGAGTCGGTTCTGACCCAGGCGCGCAGCCCAGAATTCTATGGCGCGGGGCGGGCGCCGGACACCGTGGACGGGCGGTTCGAGCTGCTGGCGCTGCATCTGGCGCTGGTGATCCGGCGGCTGCAGGCCGACGGGCGCAAGGGCGCGGCCATCGCCCAGGACCTGTTCGACGCCTTCGTGCGGGACATGGACGCCAATCTGCGCGAACTGGGCGCGTCGGACGCCCGATTCGGCAAGAAAATGCGCCATATCGTCCAGTCCTTCTACGGACGGGCCAAATCCTATACCGACGCGCTGGAGGCCGAGGGGGAGGGCGATCTGCGCGATGCGCTGTTCCGCAACCTGTTCGACGGCGCCGCGCCGCCCGAGGAACTGAACCGGATGGTGGAATATTGCCGCCGGTCGGCCGAAACGCTGGCCGCGACCGGTCCGGACGACTGGTTCGGGGGCGCGCGCATCTTCCCGCCGCCGCCCGCTGAATCCTGACGCTGCGCTTTGTTGCATCCAACGGGGCTTAGGCTATCGTCCGGCCACTTTTGATGCGAGGGGCGCTTGGCCAAAGCCCGAACATTATCGATCGACGCCATGGGCGGCGATCTCGGCCCGGCTGCGGTCGTCGAAGGGGTGGACATCGCGGTCCGCCGGCGCGGCGGCTTGCGCTGCCTGCTGCACGGCAAGCGGGACGAGATCGAGCCGATCCTTGCGCGATTCCCGGCGGCCCGGGACGCGAGCGAAATCCGCGATGCGGAGACGTTCGTGACCATGGATGACAAGCCGTCCGAGGCGCTGCGCCGGTCGCGCGGATCCAGCATGTGGAACGCCATCCAGGCCGTTAAGGCCGGGGAGGCGGACGTCGCCATGTCGGCCGGGAACACCGGCGCGCTGATGGCGATCTCCAAGGTCATCCTGCGCATGAAGCCGAACGTGCACCGGCCCGCCATCGTGGCGAGCTGGCCGACCCCGCGCGGCTTTTCCGCGGTGCTGGACGTGGGCGCCAATATCGAGTGCACGCCGACCCAGCTGGTCGAGTTCGCGATTCTGGGCGAGGCGTTCTCGCGCGCCGTTCACGGCATCGAGCGGCCGACCGTCGGCCTGTTGAATATCGGCGCCGAGGAGCTGAAGGGGAATTCCATGGTGCAGGAGGCCGCGCAGCTGATGCGCGCCGCGCACCTGGACCTGGACTATTACGGATACGTGGAGGGCGACGACATCAGCATGGGCACCGTGGACGTCGTGGTGACCGACGGCTTCACCGGCAATGTGGCGCTGAAGACCGCCGAGGGGACGGCGCGCCTGGTCGGGCGTTTCGTGCGGGAGGAATTCACCAGCACGTTCCGCAACCGGCTGTCCGCCTTCCTGTCGCGCGACGTTCTGCGCGGCCTGCGTTCGCGCATGGACCCGCGCAGCGCCAATGGCGGGGTGCTGCTGGGGATGAACGGCATCGTCGTGAAGAGCCACGGCAGCGCGGACGGCGAAGGCTTCGCCACGGCGCTGCGCGTGGCCGCGGGCATGGCGGAAAGCAATTTCCTGTCCGAGATCGAACACAATCTGCATCGTCTTGCCCGCATGTCGGACGCCGCCGCGGAGCAGGCGGCCGAATGACCGAGACGCGTTCGGTGGTGGCGGGCGTCGGATCCTTCTTGCCCGAACGGATCCTGACCAATGCGGAACTGTCCACGATGGTGGATACGTCCGACGAATGGATTCGCGAGCGCACGGGCATTACCGAGCGGCGCGTCGCGGCGGAAGGCGAGACGACCTCCGACATATCGGTGAAGGCGGCGAAGGCGGCGCTGGACGCCGCCGGCATGACCGGGGCGGACATCGACCTGATCGTGCTGGCCACCACGACTCCCGACTACACTTTCCCGGCGACGGCGACGCAGGTGCAGGCGCAGCTGGGCGCGGGCGGCGCGGCGTTCGACCTGCAGGCGGTGTGCAGCGGCTTCGTCTTCGCGCTGGCGACGGCGGACAATTTCCTGGTGCGCGGTCAGGCGCAGAACGCGCTGGTGATCGGCGCCGAAACGATCACGCGCCTGATCGACTGGGAGGATCGCGGGACGTGCGTGCTGTTCGGCGACGGCGCCGGCGCGGTCGTGCTGTCGGCGCGCGAGGTGGAGGAGGACGGGCCCGGAATCCTGCGCACCTATATCCGCTCCGACGGCCAGTTCCGGACGCTGTTGCAGACCGATGGCGGGCCGTCGGCGACCGGCACGGTGGGCCATCTGCGGATGCAGGGAAATCAGGTTTTCCGCCACGCCGTCAACAAGATAGCCGAAGCCATCGAGACGGTGATCGAGCGCGCCGGGGTGACGGCGGCGGACATCGACTGGTTCGTTCCGCACCAGGCCAACCAGCGCATCCTGGACAGCGTGGCGAACAAGCTGGGCATCCCGCCGGAGCGCGTGGTGACGACGGTGGCGACGCACGGCAACACGTCGGCCGCGTCCGTGCCGCTGGCCATGGACGTCGCGGTGAAGGACGGGCGGATCAAGCCCGGCGACCTGGTTCTGGTCGAGGCGCTGGGCGGCGGCTTCACCTGGGGCGCGGCGCTGATCCGCGTATAGTTACGCAGTCCTGAATGCCGCCGCGATTTCAAGGACTCATGACGGAACGCTGATTGACGGCGACCGGCGCCGAACCTAGGCTTTCGATCATTCGCCGGGAGCACGCTGTCAAATGTCGCGAACCGTTACGCGCGCCGATCTAGCCGAGGCCGTTCACCGGGACCTTGGCGTGTCCCGCCAGGACTCCTCGGATCTGGTCCAGGCCTTCCTGGAAGAGATTTCCGACACGCTGGCCAGCGGCGAGGCGGTGAAGCTGTCCTCGTTCGGCGCGTTCAATCTGCGCGACAAGAACGGCCGCATCGGACGCAACCCGAAGACCGGCGAGGAAGTGCCGATCGAGCCGCGGCGCGTTCTGGTGTTCAAGCCGTCCCAGGTCCTGAAGGACCGGGTGGACGGCTCCAGCGCCGGTTGACCGGCGCAACGCAGAAATCCGAGCGGGCTTACCGCACGATCGGAGAGGCCTCGGACGAGCTGGGCGTCCCGGCCCATGTGCTGCGCTTCTGGGAAACCAAATTCCATCAGATCAAGCCGATGAAGCGCGCCGGCGGGCGGCGTTTCTATCGCCCCGACGACATCGCCTTGCTGCGCGCGATCAAGGAAAGCCTGTATGCGCGCGGATACACGATCAAGGGCGTGCAGAAGCTGCTGCGCGAGCAGGGGGTGGAAGCCCTGCGCGCGGAGGGCGGGCCTGAGCCGGAGACCTTCGTCCAGCGCATGAGCGGGGTCGCCGAGCGGCTGGAAGCGGCGAAGAAGAAACTGGACGCGGCGCTGCAAGACGCCGCGCGGTAGACGCCGCCTTCCGGCGGCGGCGCATCCCTGTTCCTGTGACGCGGGTTCCAACGAGGCGGCGCCGCCGCATTGCGGCCCGCGCCGGGATCGGCCTATAAGACGCGCCCCGCGAGAAGGACACACGGTTTCGGAGCGTAGCGCAGCCCGGTAGCGCACTTGTCTGGGGGACAAGGGGTCGTGGGTTCGAATCCCGCCGCTCCGACCATCCTTCGCTCATGCGGGGGAGGATCCGTGTGAGATGACCGCAGAGATCGCAAGCCATCCCGACGTTCGCCCGGCCGCCCGCAGGCCGGGCTGGCCCGTGGCGCTGTGGCTGGCGCTGCTGACCGCCATGGTGGCCGCGATGGTGCTGGTCGGCGGGCTGACGCGGCTGACGGATTCCGGCCTGTCGATCACCGAATGGGCGCCGGTGACCGGCGCCGTGCCGCCGCTGTCCGACGCGGCGTGGCAGAGCGAATTCGAGAAATACCAGCAGATCCCGGAATACCAGTTCCAGAACGCCGGGATGAGCCTTGGCCAGTTCAAGCAGATTTACTGGTGGGAATGGTCGCACCGGTTTCTGGGGCGGACGCTGGGCGTCGTCTTCCTGATCCCGTTCCTGGTCTTCCTGGTCCAGCGGCGGATTTCGCGGCCGCTGGCCTGGCGGCTGGGCGGGCTGTTCGTGCTGGGCGGAATCCAGGGCGCGATTGGCTGGTGGATGGTCGCCAGCGGCCTCAGTGACCGGCTGGACGTCAGCCAGTACCGGCTGGCGGTGCATCTGGGCATGGCGTTCCTGATCCTGGCGCTGCTGTTCTGGACGACGCTGGACGTCTGGCCGGACAACCGGCCGTCGGAGGCCGCGCCCGGCGTCGGCGCGGCGGCGGGCGTGCTGGCCGCCGCGGTGTTCGTGCAGATCCTGCTGGGCGCGTTCGTGGCCGGGCTGGACGCCTGGCTGATCCACAATACCTGGCCGCTGATGGATGGCGGACTGGCGCCGCATATCGAGGCGATGCGCCCGGCCATGGTCTTCGAGGACCGCAGCGTGGTGCAGTTCAATCACCGCATGGGCGGCTACGCCGTGGTGGCGGCTGCGACGGCGCTGGCCGTCGGCGCGTGGCGGATGACCGGCGGCGCGGCGCGCCGGCGGCTGGGCCTGACGCTGGGCCTGGCCTGGGTTCAGGTCGTGCTGGGGATCGCCACGCTGCTGACGGTCGGCGACATCCACGCCGGGGCGACGCACCAGGCGGGCGCGGTGGCGCTGTTCCTGTCAGCCCTCTCTCTGGCTCACGTGGCTCTGGCGCACGCGGCGCGGGTCACGCGGCCCTAGATCACGAGATCAGGATGCGCTGGCGGGACCCGGGGCGAAGCGGTTTTCCGGCTCCGCCAGCCGCCGGCCGATATAGCCGCGGTCGATGAATTTGGGGCGGCCGTCGTCGTCGTCCCCCACCGCAAGGAAGCCATCCGGATAGGCGCCGCCATAGGTGGAGGCGGTGTAGGCCAGCGCGCCCGGCGCCTCGACGCCGGGGGTGGAGAAGCCCTGGGTGATCTTCGTGTGCTCGGTCACCTCCAGCGTTTCGGGGTCGAGCATCAGCACCTCCCCGTCGCCCTGGGTGACGACCAGGCGGCGATGGCCGCCGAATACGCCGAAGGTCATGTTGGTGGCGGCGATGCCGCTTTCGGCCAGCACCTCGCCATCCTCCGACATCCGCGTCACGCCGATGCCGGGCGTGCCGGTATAGAGGTCGCCGGTCTCCCCGTTGACGGCGCAGAAGCGGGCCGGGGCGTCGAAGGGCAGGGCAGCGAGCCGTTCCGCCGACAGGCGCGTCTCGCCGGTGTCGCGCAGGCGCCAGCGCTCGGCCCCGCCGGCCTCGCCCAGCACCAGGAATTCGAACGTGCCGGCGCCGGAGGAGGCGGCGCAGACCCCGCGCGGGACGATGGCGGCGGCGATCGGCTGAGTCGGCGCCAGAAACAGCGCGCCCTGGTCGCGGCTGAAGGCGTAGACGGCGATCTCGCCGGCCGCGATGTCGAGCGCGGCCAGCAGCGGCAGGTCGGCGCCGCGCAGCTGGAAGTCCGGCGCGGCGGCGAGCGTGTGGTAGCGCGGGCCTTCCTGGGCGGCGATGACCGCGCCGTCGGCGTCATAGGCGACGATGCCGCCGTCGCCGCTGGCCGCGAACAGCGCGCCGCGCCAGAAATCCTCTGTCCGCGGCATGGCGGCCAGGGCCAGCACGCCGCCGGGCGTCGGCTCGGCGGCGGCGGTGACATTGATCAGGATTGGGCCGGTTTCGGCCTGTGCGCCGGGGCCGGACTCCTCGACCTGTTGCCCGCAGGCGGCCAGCAGGGCGGCAAGGGCCGCCGCCCGGATGGGTCCCCGGGCGCGATTTCGTTGACGGGTCATGCGTTTCCACCTGATCTTTTGCGGCCATTATATAGCGGACCCCGGGCCGTCTGGCACGGCGGGGAGGGCAGCAAATCTCACGAATTTGCGGATGCGGTAATATAATACCTTAAGCTCAAGCGCCTGTTTTCATTGCAGATGCGCAGAAACGATTGACACCGCCCCGGGGCTTCCATACACAGCGCGCCACTCGCCGCCCGCGAACCGCAGGCGGCTTTGGATTTTTTCGGAACGTCGTGATGAAAACCTACAATCTGAAACCGGCCGACGTCGAAAAGACGTGGATCGTCGTCGACGCGGAAGACGCGGTCGTCGGACGCTTGGCGGCCTTCGTGGCGTCGCGCCTGCGCGGCAAGCACCGCCCCGACTACACCCCGCATGTCGATTGCGGCGACAATGTCATCGTGATCAACGCCGAGAAGGTGCGCTTCACGGGCAAGAAGCTGTCCGACAAGCGCTTCTACTGGCACACGGGCCATCCGGGCGGGATCAAGGACCGCACCATGGGCCAGATCCTGGAAGGCAAGCACCCCGAGCGCGTGATCGAGAAGGCCGTGCAGCGCATGCTGCCCAAGGAGAGCCCGCTCGCCCGCCAGCAATTCTCCAATCTGCGCGTCTATGCCGGGGCCGAGCACCCGCATGAGGCGCAACAGCCCGAAACGGTCGATTTCAAGTCGATGAACGCCAAGAACGCGAGGACCGCCTAATGTCCGATCAGGTCCGCTCTCTCGAAGACCTCAAGCAGGCGATGACCGGCGCCGAGACGCCGGCGACGCAGGACGCCGCCCCCGAGGCCGAAGACCTTCCCGAGCCGCAGCGCGACGCGCTGGGCCGCGCCTACGCCACCGGCAAGCGCAAGAGCGCCGTGGCGCGGGTCTGGATCAAGCCGGGCGCCGGCAAGATCACGATCAACGGCAAGGATGAGGAAGTGTATTTCGCCCGTCCGGTGCTGCGCATGATGCTGCGTCAGCCGCTGCTGGCCGCCGCCCGCGACAACGAGTTCGACATCGTCGCCACCGTGAAGGGCTCCGGCCTGTCCGGTCAGGCCGGCGCGGTCCGCCACGGCATCGCCAAGGCGCTGGTCAATTACGAGCCGTCCCTGCGCGCGACGCTGAAGCCGGGCAAGTTCCTGACCCGCGACTCCCGCGTTGTGGAGCGGAAGAAGTACGGCCGCGCCAAGGCGCGCAGAAGCTTCCAGTTCTCCAAGCGTTAGGCTGGGGACTTCAGGCCAGACATCAAAAGGGCGCTCCATCGGAGCGCCCTTTTTCTTGCGCCTGACGAAGGAGGGCCGTCAGGCGCTGACGTGCTCGATCGTTGCTGCGGCTTGCGGGGCTTCGGCGCGGGCGGGCTGTTTCGCCGCGCCGTGCGCGTCGCTGGGGTCCAGGAGCAGCGCGGCGCCATACACCACCCCCGCGGCGATGACGGTGTTCACCGCCTCCAGGCGGGTGATTCGGTAGGAGAGGTCTTCGGCGAGGAGTTCGTCGGCCAGACGGTACGCGTCCAGAATCGCGCCCTTACCGACCGAATCCCGGACCCTGGCGTGTACGATCGAAAGAAATCGCGTCTGTCCCATCGCGAAGGGCATTCTACCACCGCCCGGGATTCGCGCCGAACGCGAACAGCATGGTGCGCTGCACAATTACTGCGCGAATCGCCAAATTCCACGGCGTAGGGCCGCGCGAAATCTGGGGATATTAACGCGGGGGCGTCCGCTCAGCTTTTTACCTTCACGTACTGGCCGGGGGCGGGGTAGAGCGGCTTCAACGCGCCGTCGCCGGGCTCGCGGGCCGGAATCATCGGTCCGCTCTTGTCCGCCAGCCAGGCCGCCCAGTCCGGCCACCAGGAGCCCGGACGCTCCGTTGCGCCGGCGCGCCATTCGGCGGCGGTCTCCGGCAGGTCGGGATTGAGCAAGTGCTGGTATTTGCCGGCGTCGGGCGGGTTGATCACCCCGGCGATATGGCCCGAGCCGGCCAGCACGAAGCGGACCGGGCCGCCGAACAGCCGGGCGCCGCGATACACGCTCTCATAGGGCGCGATATGGTCGGTCTCGGTCGCCTGCAGATAGACCGGGGTCTTCACCGGCTTCAGGCTGAGCGTTTCGCCGAACAGCTGAAGCTCGCCCTTCGACAGGGCGTTCTCGCGATAGAAGCGGTTCAGATAGGTGAGGTGCAGCGCCTTGGGCATGCGGGTCTGGTCGGCGTTCCAGAACAGCAGGTCGAAGGAGCGCGGCTCCCGCCCCAGCAGGTAATTGTTCACGTAGAAGGACCAGATCAGGTCGTTGGCGCGCAGCATGTTGAACGTGTCGGCCATGGCGCTGCCGTCCAGCACCCCGCCCTGGGCGTCCATCAGCTTCTCGATCTCCGCCATCCAGGTTTCGTCGGTGAACAGCGACAGCTCCCCAGCGTCCTCGAAATCGGTCTGGGCGGCGAAGAATGTGGCCGAGCCGACCCGCTTTTCCTGGCCGGTCTTGGCGAACCAGGCGAGCGCGGTGGCCAGCAGCGTGCCGCCGATACAATAGCCGACGGCGTTCACCGTCTTCTGGCCGGTCGCCTGCTCCACGGCGTCCAGCGCCGCGACGATGCCCTCGGTGATGTATTGCTCGAAGCCCCAGTCGGCGAAGCTCTTGTCCGGATTGACCCAGGACACGAGGAAAACGGTGAAGCCCTGGCCAGTCAGCCAGCGGATCATCGAATTCCCCTCCCGCATGTCGAGGATGTAGAACTTGTTGATCCAGGGCGGGAAAATCAGCAGCGGCGTCTCGTGGACCTGTTCGGTCGTCGGCGCGTACTGAATCAGCTCGATCAGCCGGTTCTTGAACACGACCTGGCCGGGGGTGGAGGCCAGATCCTCCCCCACCTTGAAGCCTTCCGGGTCGGTCTGGCGCAAATGCAGGCGGCCGTTCCCGCGCTCCAGATCCTCGCAGAGATTGGAGAGGCCGCGCAGCAGGTTCTCGCCGCGCGTGCGGCGCATCTCCTCCAGCACTTCCGGATTGGTCAGCGGGAAGTTGGAGGGGGAGGCCGCGTCGATCATCTGGCGCGTCAGGAACTCCACTTTTCGCCGGGTCTTGGGGTCCAGATCCTCCGCCGCCGTCAGCATGTCGCTCAGGAAGCGGGCGTTCAGCAGATAGGCCTGCTTGATCGTGTCGAAGAAGGGATTCTCGCTCCAGGCCGGGTCGCGGAAGCGCCGGTCGCCGGATTGCGGCGCGATCACCGGTTCGGCCGTTCCGCCGGCCATGCGCGTCGCCGCGGAGGCCCACAGATTCATGTAGCCGTCCATCAGCGAGCTTTGCGCCTGCAGCAGACGGTCGGGATGGGACAGGGCGGAGGCCCAGGTCTCCTGCATCGCGGCGCCCATGCCGAACGGGTCGCTGGGGCCGCTCTGGTCTGTGGCGTGGGTGAACACGGTGGACAAAGCGCGCTGACCGCGCAGAGCGGCCTCCATCACATTGCGGGACATTGCCTCCATGGCGTCGGCGTCGGTCTGGCCGAAACCGGACCAGGGCGTCTCCGGCCCCGAATCGCCCTTGCCGGATTCGGGCTTTTCCGCGCCGGCCGCGGGTTTAGAGGCGGCTGGCTTCTCCGCGGGCTTTTTGGCCGGTTTGCGGACAGGCTTTTTGGCCGGTTTTTTGGCGGGTTTTTTCGAAGCCTTTTTAGCCGCTTTTTTCGCCGGTTTTTTGGCGGGTTTCTTGGCCGCTTTCCGGGACTTGGAGGCGGATTTGCGGGCGGGCTTTTTGGCGGGGCTGGCCGGGCCGTCCGCCTTTGCGGGCGTATCGTTGCCGGCGGCGGGTTCCGTGGCGCCGGGGTCGGTTCCGTCCGGCGCTTTGTTGTCTTCTGCCATCGTCCCTGTCGAATTGCGTGCGGCGTCTTCCGCCCAGCTTCGGGAAGATATACGACAGCACAAGAAAAATGACCCGGCAGCCCCTCATTCGCCCCAATTTTCCCGCACCTGCGCGGCGCGGCGCGCCCCTGCGCGGCCGCCGTCCGGCGGGCGCCGTGCCGCCGGGGAGGGGATTGTGAGCGAGCATAACGACTTCCACCGCATCTCGCGGCTGCCTCCCTACGTGTTCGAGGAGGTCAACAAGCTGAAGCTGGAGCTTCGGCGCGGCGGCGCGGACATCATCGATTTCGGCATGGGCAATCCGGACCTGACCCCGCCGAAACATATCGTCGACAAGCTGTGCGAGACGGTGAGCAAGCCGAACGTGCACCGCTATTCGACCTCGCGCGGGATTCCGGGCCTGCGGCGGGCCTGCGCGGCCTATTACCAGCGCCGGTTCGGCGTCGAGCTGGACCCCAATTCCGAGGTCGTGGCGACGCTGGGCTCCAAGGAAGGCTTCGCGAACCTGGCGCAGGCGATTACCGCGCCGGGCGATCTGGTCCTGGTGCCCGAGCCGTCCTATCCGATCCACGCCTATGGCTTCGTGATCGCGGGCGCGGCGCTGCGCCAGATTCCGGCGCACGACCCGGAGGCCTATCTGCGCGGCCTGCACGATGCGGCGGCGTCCTCCACCCCGCCGCCGCGGGCGGCGGTGGTCTGTTATCCGTCCAACCCGACGGCGCAGACCGCGACGCTGGATTTCTATCGCGAGGTCGTGGAGCTGGCGAAGCGGTTCGACCTGATGATCCTGTCCGACCTCGCCTATGCGGAGCTGTATTTCGAGGAGAAGCCGCCCTCGATCTTCGAGATCGGGGGTGCGAAGGACGTGGCGGTGGAGACGATCTCCCTGTCCAAGATGTATTCGATGGCGGGCTGGCGGGTCGGCTTCGCGGTCGGCAACCAGCGCATGATCGCGGCGCTGGCGCGGGTGAAATCCTATCTGGACTATGGCGCGTTCACGCCGATCCAGGTGGCGGCGTGCGCGGCGCTGAACGGCCCGCAGGACTATCTGGACGAGATGCGCGCGACCTACCGGCGCCGGCGCGACGTCCTGATCGAGACGTTCGGCGACGCGGGATGGGACATCCCGCCGCCGGCGGCCACGATGTTCTGCTGGGCCAAGCTGCCGCCGGCGCTGGAGCATCTGGGGTCTCTGGAGTTCGCGCGCCGCCTGATGATCGAATCCCAGGTCGCGGTGTCCCCGGGGGTCGGCTTCGGCCCGGCCGGGGAGGGCTATGTCCGTCTGGCGCTGGTCGAGAACCGGCAGCGTATTCGCCAGGCCGCGCGGAATCTGAAAGAATTCTTGAAGGCTCCCGGAGCGAAGGCGGCCGAATAAGCGGCTGTTTGGGATCGCTGGACCAGTGGAGCGCCTGTCAGCGTGGAAAATAGGGGTGGATGATGGCCGGTAGCGTGCTTGACGACAGTCTTGCCTTTGGAGCCTTGCGGGCGTGCGAGGAAGCGGCGGTGGCCGCATGCCGCCTGGTCGGGCGGGGCGATGAAAAGGCGGCCGACCAGGCCGCCGTGGACGCCATGCGCGCAGGCCTGAACCGGATTCCCATGAAGGGCCGGATCGTGATCGGCGAGGGCGAGCGCGACGAGGCGCCGATGCTCTATATCGGCGAGGAAGTCGGCACCGGCGAGGGGCCGGAGATCGACATCGCGCTGGACCCGCTGGAAGGCACGACGCTGACCGCCAAGGCGATGGCGAACGCGCTGGCCGTGCTGGCGCTGGCGCCGCGCGGCGGCCTGCTCTATGCGCCCGACACCTATATGGACAAGCTGGCTATCGGGCCGGGTTATCCGGCCGGCGTTGTCGATCTGGACGCCAGCCCCGCGGACAATGTGAAGGCGCTGGCCAAGGCCAAGGGCAAGGACGTGTCCGACATGACGGTGTGCGTCCTGGACCGGCCGCGGCATGAAGAGATCATCTCCGGCCTGCGCGGCGCGGGCGCGCGCATCCATCTGATCACCGACGGCGACGTGGCCGGCATTATCGCCACGACCAATCCCAAGACCGGCATCGACATGTATGTCGGCCAGGGCGGCGCGCCGGAAGGCGTGCTGGCGGCCGCGGCGCTGCGCTGTGTCGGCGGCCAGATGCAGGGCCGGCTGTTCTTCCGCAACGACGACGAGCGCGGACGCGCGGCGAAGACCGGGATCGAGGATCTGGACCGCAAATACGATCTGCGCGACATGGCCTCGAAGGACACGATCTTCATCGCCACCGGCGTGACCAATGGCGGCATGCTGGATGGCGTGTCGACGGGCGCGGGCGGGGTCCGCACCCATTCGATGGTCATGGATTCGGCCAGCGGCGCGGTGCGCCGGGTGCGCACCCGCATGCCCGTGAAGGCGTGACGGCGGCCGCCGCTCACGCATCGCCCGCGGGCGACCTCTATTGCCTCGACGTCGTGCGCAGCGCGCTGGGAAAGCGCTGGCTGATGCGCCCGTGCGACGACGCGCTGGCCGGGGCGCTGTCGCGCCGGCTGGGCGCGCCGGACGCGCTGGGCCGGCTGCTGGCCGCGCGCGGCGTGTCGGTGGAGGAGGGCGAGCGGTTTCTGGCCCCGGCCCTGCGCGACAGTTTTCCGGACCCGTCCAGCTTCGCCGACATGGACCGGGCCGCGCGCCTGGCCTGGGACGCCGCGGAGGCGGGCCGGGGGCTGGCGGTGTTCGCCGATTATGATGTGGACGGGGCGTCCTCCGCCGCGCAGCTGATCCGCTATTTCCGGATGCTGGGCGTGGAGATCGACCTCTATGTCCCCGACCGGGTCTCCGAGGGCTATGGCCCGAGCGCGGCGGCGTTCCGCACGCTGAAACAGCGCGGCGCGGCGCTCGTCTTCACCGTGGATTGCGGGGCGGCGGCGCATGCGGCGCTGGAGTCCGCGGCGGACGAGGCGATCGACGTCGTGGTGCTGGACCACCATCTGATGACCGGATCGCCACCGCGCGCGGCGGCGCTGGTCAATCCGAACCGGCCCGACTGTGGCTCCGGGCAGGGCGGGCTGGCGGCGGCGGGCGTCACGTTTGTGTTTCTGGCGGCGATGAACCGCGAGGGGCGGCGGCGCGGCGCGTTTTCGGATGCGCGGCCGGAGCCGGACCTGTTCGGCCTCTTGGACCTCGCCGCGCTGGGCACGATCTGCGACATGGTCCCGCTGACCGGGTTCAACCGGGCCTTGGCCACGCAGGGGCTGCGCCTGATGGGCGCGGGGCGCAATCCGGGGGTGATGGCGCTGGCCGCCGCCGCCGGCCATGACCGCGGCTATGACGCCTATGCGGCGGGATTCATCCTGGGGCCGCGCATCAATGCCGGCGGGCGGATCGGACGGTCCGATCTGGGCGCGCGGCTGCTGTCCACCGACGACGCGCAGGAGGCCGCGACCATCGCGGCGGAGCTGGACGCGCTGAATTTGCGCCGCCGGGATGTCGAGGCGGAGATCGTGGAGCAGGCGGCGGGACAGGCCGAGCGCCTGATCCGCGCCAGCGACCCGCCGGTTCTGGTGGTTGGGGCCGAGGGCTGGCACCCGGGCGTCGTCGGCATCGTCGCCTCGCGGCTGGTGGAGCGGTTCTCCCGCCCCGCCGTGGTGATCGGCTGGGGCGCGGGGGACACGCATGCGCGCGGATCCGGCCGGTCCGTCGCCGGGATCAATCTGGGCGAGGCGATCGCGCGCGGGGCGCGCGAAGGCGTGCTGACCGCCGGGGGCGGGCACGCCATGGCGGCGGGGATGACGGTCGAGGTTTCCAAGCTGGAGGCGTTCCGGGCCTGGCTGGAGGACGCGCTGCGCGGCGCGGCGGCCGAGACCCCGGCGCCGGGGCTGGACATCGACGCGGTGATGAGCGCCGGGGCGCTGACCGCGGAGCTGGTGGAGATGTGGGAGCGCGCCGGGCCGTTCGGACAGGGCAATCCCGAGCCGCTGGTGGTCGTGGCCGATGCGCGGATCGCCTACGCCGAGGCGCTGCGCGGCGGGCATGTGCGGGTGCAGATCGAGGATTCGGCGGGCCGCCGGGCCTCAGGCATCGCGTTCCGGGCGGAGGAGACGGCGCTGGGCGCGGCGCTGCTGACGGCGCGGGATTCGCGGGTGCATCTGGCCGGGCGGCTGCGGCGCAACGAATGGCAGGGCCGGGTGCGCGCCGATCTGCATATCGTGGACCTGGCCCCGGCGGCGGCGCGCTGAAAAAACCGCGCTTTGCCCGCGCCTTCGGCTTGCGGTTGGATTCCCGAGTCATTATACCCACGCGCCTGACTGCGGGCCCTTCGTCTATCGGTTAGGACGCCAGGTTTTCAACCTGGAAAGAGGGGTTCGATTCCCCTAGGGCCTGCCACTCAGCTTTTTCCGGAAAATCCGAATATCCGCCGTCCTGCGCCCGTTTCGGCGTCAGGGGCCGGGCATGACGGCGCGGCGGAACAGGCCGCGTCTGGCGATGGGTTCGAAGGTCTCTTCCGGGCCTTCGGGGTCCAGCAGCTCGTTGTCCGCCAGCCATTCGGCGACGCCGGGCAGGTCCGGCGCCTTGTAGGGGGTCAGGCTGCGGCCGGAGGGGCCGCGCAGGGCCTCCACCGCGCCGATCAGGCCGTGCGCGTCCACGGCCCGGCGCACGTCGGCGGGGCCGGTTCCCAGATGCTCGGCCATCAGGCTTTCGCGCAAATCGCGGATCGCGTCGCGGTCCGCGTCCGAGCGGGCGGTGAGGGAGATGTCGCATTCGGTGTCCAGCCGCATGGAGCGGTTGTTCATGTTGGACGAGCCGACGCGCAGGATGGCGTCGTCGGCGATGAACACCTTGGCGTGGACATAGATCGGCGCGCCGGCCGCGGTGTGCGGGTGATAGATGCGGAACCGGCCGCCATTTTCCAGCCGGTCCAGCGCGCCGGTCAGGCGGGCGCGGGCGGTGTCCATGGCGACGGGCTGGAGCCAGCCTTCGGCCGAGACAGGATTGATGAGAACGATCTCCGGCGGGTCGTCCGCCTGCAGCCTTTTGGCGATGGCTTCGGCGATCTTGCGGGAGGCGAAATACTGGCTCTCCGCATAGATGAAGCGGCGGGCGGCGGCGATGTGGTCCAGATACAGCCGCTCGATCTCATGGATGCTGGACTCGCCATCCTCCTGGCGCGGCCAGGTGCGGCAGATGGCGACGTCCGTGTCGCGGAATTTCGGTTCGACGCTTTCGGGCCAGCCGGGCTCGGCCTCCTCCACCGGCGCCAGTTTCCCGCCGCCGGCCTTTTCCCAGCGATCGCGGCAGAGCTGGCCCAGATCGGCGGCGGCGGGGCCGGACAGGACGGTGGTGGCGTCGTGCCAGGGGCCGCAGGGCTTGCCGTTCGGCAGGTGGCGGGCGTCGTCATCGTCGGCGTGGGCGCGCCGGTCCCAGCGGGTGCAGAGCATGTCGATGCCGCCGCAGAAGGCGACGTCGTCGTCCACCACCACGATCTTCTGGTGATGCGAGGCGCCCGCCGGATGGACGCCGTCGAAGCGCATATGGATGCGGCTGTGGCGCAGCCAGCGCCAGAGCGTGCCGAGCGCGCCGCCGCGGAACACCGCCTTCAGCGCGCCCATGTCCCAGCGCAGGATATAGACGTCCAGATCCGGGTTGCGCTTCACAAGCCAGGTCAGGAACGGGCCG
>CAJXKJ010000022.1 GCA_913055605.1 uncultured Euryhalocaulis sp.
GAGCTGCTTCATCTGGTTCTTGGAGCCGCGGGCACCGGAGTGCGCCATCATGAAGATCGAGTTCGGGTCCAGCTCGCGGCCCGAATCCGCCTTCTCCAGCAGCGAGACGCGCTCCATCATCGCGTCGGCCACCTTGTCGGTGCACTTGGCCCAGGCGTCGACCACCTTGTTGTACTTCTCGCCCTTGGTGATCAGGCCGTCGGCGTATTGCTGCTCGTAATCGGAGACCAGCGCGCGGGTCTGGTCGACCAGCTTCCGCTTTTCGTCCGGGATCACCATGTCGTCCTTGCCGAACGAGATGCCGGCCTTGGCGGCTTCCTTGAAGCCCAGGCCCATGATCCGGTCGCAGAAGATGACCGTCGCCTTCTGGCCGGTGTGGCGATAGACGACATCGATGATGTGGCCGATCTCCTTCTTGGTCAGGAGGCGGTTGATCAGGTCGAACGGCACTTCCGGATTACGCGGCAGGTGCTCGGCGATCAGCATGCGGCCGGCGGTCGTCTCCTGGATGGAGGAGACGTGATTGCCCTCTTCGTCGAAGGTGTGCCAGCGCGCCCGGATCTTGGTGTGCAGGGTGATGACGCCCGCTTCGCGCGCCGCTTCGATCTCGCCCAGATTGGCGAACACCATGCCCTCGCCCGGCTCGCCGTCCTTGGCCAGCGACAGGTAATAGAGGCCCAGCACGATGTCCTGGGACGGCACGATGATCGGGCGGCCGTTGGCGGGGCTGAGGATGTTGTTGGTCGACATCATCAGCACGCGCGCTTCCAGCTGGGCCTCCAGGCTCAGCGGGACGTGCACGGCCATCTGGTCGCCGTCGAAGTCGGCGTTGAACGCGGCGCAGACCAGCGGGTGCAGCTGGATCGCCTTGCCTTCGATCAGTTTCGGTTCGAACGCCTGGATGCCCAGACGGTGCAGGGTCGGCGCGCGGTTCAGCAGAACCGGGTGCTCGCGGATGACCTCGTCCAGGATGTCCCAGACCTCCGGCCGCTCCTTCTCCACCATCTTCTTGGACTGCTTGACGGTGCCCGACAGGCCCTTGGCGTCCAGCCGCGCATAGATGAACGGCTTGAACAGCTCCAGCGCCATCTTCTTGGGCAGGCCGCATTCATGCAGCTTCAGCTCCGGGCCGACCACGATGACCGAACGGCCCGAATAGTCGACGCGCTTGCCGAGCAGGTTCTGGCGGAACCGGCCCTGCTTGCCCTTCAGCATGTCGGACAGCGACTTCAGCGGACGCTTGTTGGCGCCGGTGATGGTCCGGCCGCGGCGGCCGTTGTCGAACAGGGCGTCGACGGATTCCTGCAGCATCCGCTTTTCGTTGCGGATGATGATGTCCGGCGCGCGCAGCTCCATCAGCCGCTTCAGGCGGTTGTTCCGGTTGATGACGCGGCGGTACAGGTCGTTCAGGTCCGAGGTCGCGAACCGGCCGCCGTCCAGCGGCACCAGCGGGCGCAGCTCGGGCGGGATGACCGGCACGACGGTGAGGATCATCCATTCCGGCCGGTTGCCGGACGACATGAAGGCCTCGATCAGCTTCAGCCGCTTGACGTATTTCTTCTTCTTCAGCTCCGAACCGGTTTCCTCGATATCGGTGCGCAGCTGTTCGGCCGTCGACTCCAGGTCGAGGCCCATCAGGATCTCGCGGATCGCCTCGGCGCCGATGCCGGCGGTGAAGCTGTCCTCGCCGTACTGTTCCTGGGCCTCGTAATATTCCTCTTCGGTCAGGAGCTGCAGCGGCTCCAGCGCCGTCAGGCCGGGCTCCAGCACCAGATAGGATTCGAAATACAGGACGCGCTCCACGTCCTTCAGCGCCATGTCCAGGATCATCGCGATCCGGGAGGGAAGCGACTTCAGGAACCAGATATGGGCGACCGGGGCGGCCAGCTCGATATGGCCCATGCGCTCGCGCCGCACGCGGGCGAGCGTCACTTCCACGCCGCACTTCTCGCAGATAATGCCCTTGTACTTCATGCGCTTGTACTTGCCGCACAAGCACTCATAGTCCTTGATCGGGCCGAAGATGCGGGCGCAGAACAGGCCGTCCCGCTCCGGCTTGAAGGTCCGGTAGTTGATCGTCTCCGGCTTCTTGATCTCGCCGTACGACCAGGAATGGATCTTCTCCGGGCTGGCCAGCCCGATCCGGATCTGGTCGAAGACCGGCTCTTCAGCAGCCGGGTTGAAAATGTTCATGACCTCTTGGTTCATGACCTGATGTCTCCTTACCGGATCGTCTCGCTCAGCTGTTCTGCAGGGCCACGTCGAGGCCCAGCGAACGCATTTCCTTGACCAGAACGTTGAAGCTTTCGGGGATGCCGGCCTCGAAGCTGTCGTCGCCGCGGACGATCGCCTCATAGACCTTGGTGCGGCCGGCCACGTCGTCCGACTTCACCGTCAGCATTTCCTGCAGCGTGTAGGCCGCGCCATAGGCCTCCAGCGCCCAGACCTCCATTTCGCCGAAGCGCTGGCCGCCGAACTGGGCCTTGCCGCCCAGCGGCTGCTGGGTGACCAGGCTGTAGGGGCCGATGGAGCGGGCGTGGATCTTGTCGTCCACCAGGTGGTGCAGCTTCAGCAGGTACATGTAGCCGACCGTGACGTCGCGGGCGAACTTCTCGCCCGAGCGGCCGTCCCACAGCGTCGACTGGCCGGACGAGCTGATGCCCGCCTTTTCCAGCAGCTCCACGATCTCCGCCTCGCGCGCGCCGTCGAACACCGGGGTGCCGACCGGCAGGCCGAACGACATGTTGCGGCCCAGCTCGGCGATCTCGTCATTCTTGCGCGGAAGCTCGGCTTCCTCGCCCAGAATGCCGGCGAGCGTGTCCTTCAGCGGCTTGATGTCGCCCTGACGCTCATAGGTGGAATAGGCCTCGCCGATCTGGCGGCCGAGGCCGGCGCACGCCCAGCCAAGGTGGGTCTCCAGGATCTGGCCGACATTCATCCGCGAGGGCACGCCCAGCGGGTTCAGAACGATGTCGACCGGACGGCCGTCTTCCAGGAAGGGCATATCCTCGACCGGCACGATCTTGGAGATAACCCCCTTGTTGCCGTGACGGCCGGCCATCTTGTCGCCCGGCTGCAGCTTGCGCTTCACCGCGACGAACACCTTGACCGTTTTCATCACGCCCGGGGGCAGTTCGTCGCCGCGCTGCAGCTTGTCGACCTTGTCGTCGAAACGGGCGTCCAGGCGGGCCTTGGACTCCTTGTACTGCTTGTTCAAGCCTTCGATCTGCTCCATCGCGTCGTCATCGGAGATGCCGATCTGCCACCACTGGCCGCGGGACAGCTCTTCCAGCTTGTCCTCGGAGACCTTGCCCTTGGTGAAGCCGCGCGGGCCGGAGACCGCGTTCTTCTCCAGAAGGATTTCCTTCAGGCGGCCATAGATGTTGCGCTCCAGGATGTTGAGCTCGTCCTCGCGGTCCTTGGCGAGGCGCTCGATTTCCTCACGCTCGATCTGCAGGGCGCGCTGGTCCTTCTCCACGCCGTGGCGGTTGAACACGCGCACCTCGACCACCGTGCCGGTCGTGCCCGGGGGCAGTTTCAGCGAGGTGTCGCGGACGTCGGAGGCCTTCTCGCCGAAGATGGCGCGCAGAAGCTTTTCTTCCGGCGTCATCGGGCTTTCGCCCTTCGGCGTGACCTTGCCGACCAGGATGTCGCCGGCCTGCACCTCGGCCCCGATGGCCACGATGCCGGCCTCGTCCAGATTGCGCAGGGCCTCTTCGCCCACGTTCGGGATGTCGCGCGTGATTTCTTCCGGGCCCAGCTTGGTGTCGCGGGCCATGACTTCGAACTCCTCCAGGTGGATGGAGGTGAAGACGTCGTCCCGCACGATGCGCTCGGAGATCAGGATCGAGTCCTCGAAATTGTAGCCGTTCCACGGCATGAACGCGACGAGCGCGTTCTTGCCGAGCGCCAGCTCGCCCAGATCGGTGGACGGGCCGTCGGCGATGATGTCGCCGGCGCGCACTTCGTCGCCCACGCGCACCAGCGGACGCTGGTTGATGCAGGTCGACTGGTTGGAGCGCTGGAACTTCAGCAGGTTGAAGATGTCCACGCCCGGCTTGGTCGGGTCCTTTTCCTTGGTCGCGCGGATAACGATCCGCTCGGCGTCCACCTGCTCCACCACGCCGTCGCGGCGGGCGGTGATGGCGGCGCCGGAATCGCGGGCCACGACCGACTCCATGCCGGTGCCGACCAGCGGCGCCTCGGCGCGCAGGAGCGGCACGGCCTGACGCTGCATGTTCGAGCCCATCAGGGCGCGGTTGGCGTCATCGTTTTCAAGGAAGGGGATCAGCGCCGCGGCGACCGAAACCAGCTGTTTCGGCGACACGTCGATGAAGTCCACCTCGTCGCGCGGGATCAGCGTCACGTCGCCGGACACCCGGCAGGTGACGAAGTCGTTCACCAGCTTGCCGTTGGCGTCGATCTGGGCGTTGGCCTGGGCCACCGCGTAGCGGGACTCCTCCATCGCCGACAGATAGACGACCTCGTCGGTCAGCTTGCCCTTGTCGACCTTGCGGTACGGGCTTTCGATGAAGCCGTATTTGTTGACGCGGGCGTGCGTGGCCAGCGAGTTGATCAGGCCGATATTCGGGCCTTCCGGCGTCTCGATCGGGCAGATCCGGCCATAATGGGTCGGGTGCACGTCGCGCACTTCGAAGCCGGCGCGTTCACGCGTCAGGCCGCCCGGGCCCAGCGCGGACAGGCGCCGCTTGTGCGTGATTTCGGACAGCGGGTTGGTCTGGTCCATGAACTGCGACAGCTGCGAGCTGCCGAAGAATTCGCGGACCGCCGCGGCCACCGGCTTGGCGTTGATCAGGTCGTGCGGCATGACCGTCTCGATATCGACGGAGGTCATGCGCTCCTTGATCGCGCGCTCCATGCGCAGCAGGCCGACGCGGTACTGGTTCTCCATCAGCTCGCCGACCGAGCGCACGCGCCGGTTGCCGAGATTGTCGATGTCGTCCACTTCGCCGCGGCCGTCGCGCAGATCGACCAGCGTCTTCAGCACCGCAAGGATGTCTTCCTTGCGCAGGGTGCGCACCGTGTCCTCGGCGTCGAGGTCCAGGCGCATGTTCATCTTCACCCGGCCGACGGCGGACAGGTCGTAGCGCTCGGAGTCGAAGAACAGGCCGTTGAACAGGGCCTGCGCGGTCTCTTCCGTCGGCGGTTCGCCCGGACGCATGACGCGGTAGATGTCGATCAGGGCCTGGTCGCGCGACTCGTTCTTGTCGGCGGCCAGCGTGTTGCGCATGTAGCCGCCGATATTGACGTGGTCGATGTCCAGCAGGGTGATCTCGTCGATCCCCGCCTCGGCCAGCCCCTCGATCGTCTCCAGGGCCAGCTCGTCGCCGGCCTCGGCGTAGATCTCGCCGGTCTGCATGTTGACCAGGTCCTGCGCCGGGTAACGGCCGGTCAGGTCGTCGTCGGAGACCAGCAGCGTCTTCAGCTTGGCGTCGGACAGCTTCTTCAGCGCGCGCGCGGTCAGCTTCTTGCCGGCCTCGGCCACGACTTCGCCGTTCTTGGCGTCGATCAGGTCGCGCTGCGGCTTCACGCCCTTCAGGCGCTCGGGGTCGAACGGCGTGGTCCAGCCCTCTTTGGTCCGCTTGTATTCGACCGAATGATAGAAGGTGGAGAGGATCTCCTCCTTATCCATGCCCAGCGCATAGAGCATGGTCGACGCCGGCAGCTTGCGGCGGCGGTCGATGCGGACATGGATGATGTCCTTGGCGTCGAATTCGAAATCGAGCCAGGAGCCGCGATAGGGGATGACGCGCGCGGCGAACAGATATTTGCCGCTGGCGTGGGTCTTGCCCTTGTCGTGGTCGAAGAAGACGCCCGGGCTGCGGTGCATCTGGGAGACGATGACGCGCTCGGTCCCGTTGATGACGAAGGTGCCCTTGTCCGTCATGAGCGGGATGTCGCCCATATAGACGTCCTGCTCCTTGATGTCCTTCACCGACTTGGCGCCGGTTTCCTCGTCGGTATCGAAGACGATCAGGCGCAGCTTGACCCGCAGCGGCGCGGCGAAGGTGATGTCGCGCTGGCCGCATTCGTCGACGTCGAACTTGGGCGCCTCGAACTCATAGGAGACGAACTCCAGAACGGCGCGTTCGGAAAAGTCCCGGATCGGGAAGACCGATTTGAAAACGGCCAGAATCCCCTCGTCGGTCCGCTCCAGATGGGGCGTGTCCTTCTGCAGGAACTGGTCGTACGAGCTTTTCTGAACCTCGATCAGGTTCGGCATCTGCACGACTTCGGGGATACGGCCGAAAGATTTCCGGATTCGCTTCTTTCCCGTGAACGTCAGAGACATCGTCGCTCCCTTCGCGCGGATCGCGCCTTGCACGCCGTCTGGCCGGATTTGCGCGCCCGCCCGGCCAGCGGTCATACGCGGCGTTCCGGTGACGGCGGCCGGAAAGCCGGTGAAAATTCGAATCGGTCAGGGGCCGTGCGGGAGTCTCCCCCCGCACGGCCCTTAACCTCAAGTTTTAATGCGCGTGAAGCGCACCCGTACTTATTTGAGCTCGACGGTAGCGCCGGCTTCCTCGAGCTTCTTCTTGATTTCCTCGGCCTCGGCCTTGGCGACGCCTTCCTTCACAGGCTTCGGCGCGCCTTCGACCAGGTCCTTGGCTTCCTTCAGGCCCAGGCCCGTGATGGCCCGGACTTCCTTGATGACGTTGATCTTCTTGTCGCCGGAGGCGGCCAGGATGATGTCGAACTCATCCTTTTCTTCCGCCGCGGCGGCGCCGGCGTCACCGCCGGCCGCGCCGGCGACGGCCACCGGAGCGGCGACCTTGATGCCTTTTTCTTCCAGAAGATCGTTCAGTTGCTTGGCTTCCAGGATCGTCAGACCCAGCAGCTCATCGCAAAGTTGTTCCACGTTTGCCATTTTTCAAGTTCCCTTAAGACGTGTGTCAGTTCGAATTGCAGAGAATGACGGTCAGGCGGCGGCCTGTTCGCCGATCGCCTGGATGGCGCCGGCGAGGTGCTGGCCGGGCTGGTTGAGCCGGCCGGCGACCTGAGAGGCCTGGCCGACGAGGCGCGCGGCGATGGTCGCGATGAGCTCGTCGCGCGACGGCATCTTGGACAGGGCCTCGACGCCGTTGGCGTCCATGATTTCCTGATCCATGAAGCCGCCCAGGATCACGAATTTCTCGTTATCCTTGGCGAACTCGACGACGCCCTTGGGCGCGGACACGAAGTCCTCCGCGTAAGCGATCGCCACCGGACCCTGGAACAGGTCGGCGGCGCCCTCACCCGGCTTGCCTTGCAGCGCGATCTTGGCCAGGCGGTTCTTCACCACCTTCACGCTGGCGCCGCCCTTACGCAGGTTGGCGCGCAGTTTCGTCATTTCCGCAACGGTCAGACCCGAATAACGGGCCAGAACCACGGATCCGGAAGAATCGAAGATGCCTTTCAGCGTCTCGATCGCTTCCTGCTTTTCAGTGCGATCCATTGCGGTCTCCCTGTTAAGGCGGCCCACCATGGGCCGCCCCGAAGGCGCCGTACGGCCGCCCTCTCCCCTCGGGGTTCGGACGCGCCATGCGGCGCATTCCTGTCCCAGGGCTCGAACCGACATCGCCCCCGGTTCAGGGAGGCAAAGCCGATTGGTCGCTCTGTCTCACACGGGGCGGATGATTAAGGCCGCCGCCCGAAGGCGTTGGCCCCCCGTGATCACGGACAGGTCGGCCGCGGACCGGGAACATCCCGGGACGCGGCCACCACCGGACCCAAAGGTCCGGAAACAAAACCCGGACCCGAAGGCCCGGAAACGCTGATCCCTACGCCGGCGCGGAGGTGTCGGCCTGGTCCACGCGGACCCCCGGACCCATCGTCGAGCTGATCGAGATCTTCTTCATATACGTGCCCTTGGCGCCGGACGGCTTGGCCTTGGCCAGCGCGTCGACGAACGCCCGCACGTTTTCCTCGAGCGCCTGCTCGGCGAAGCTCGCCTTGCCGACGCCGGCATGGACGATGCCGGCCTTCTCGACGCGGAACTCCACCGCGCCGCCCTTGGCGTCCTTGACCGCCTGGGCGACGTTCGGCGTGACGGTGCCGACCTTCGGGTTCGGCATCAGGCCGCGCGGGCCCAGAACCTTACCCAGGCGCCCCACCACCGGCATCATGTCCGGCGAGGCGATGACGCGGTCGAAATCGGTCCGGCCGTTCTGGACTTCCTCGGCCAGGTCCTCGGCGCCCACGATGTCGGCGCCGGCTTCCCTGGCCTCGTCGGCCTTGGCGCCCTTGGCGAACACCGCGACGCGGACCGAGCGGCCCGTGCCGTTGGGCAGGTTCACCACGCCGCGCACCATCTGGTCCGCATGGCGGGGATCGACGCCCAGATTGACGGCGACCTCGATGGTCTCGTCGAACTTGGCGGTGGCGTTCTTCTTCACCAGGGCCACCGCGTCGGCGACCGTGTAGAGCTTGTCGCGGTCCAGCCCGTCCAGGGCGGCGCTCATGCGTTTTCCGTTCTTCGCCATGATCCCTACCCCACCACTTCCAGGCCCATGGAACGGGCGCTGCCGGCGATGATCTTTTCCGCCTGGTCCAGATCGTTGGCGTTCAGGTCGGTCATCTTGGCCTCGGCGATCTCGCGCAGCTGGGCGCGGGTGACCTTGCCCACCGTCTGCTCGCCGACCTTGGAGGCACCCTTCTTGACCTTGGCCGCCTTCATCAGAAGGAAGCTGGCCGGGGGAGTCTTGGTCTCGAACGTGAACGACTTGTCCGCATAGACGGTGATGGTCGTGGGGATCGGCATCCCCTTTTCCATGCCTTCCGTCTTGGCGTTGAACGCCTTGCAGAATTCCATGATGTTCACGCCGCGCTGACCCAGCGCGGGGCCGATGGGCGGGGAGGGATTGGCCGCCCCCGCCGGCACCTGCAACTTGATGTATCCGTCGATTTTCTTCGCCATTGCCCTTGCTCTTCAGTCAAAGAGTGCGTGGTGCGGCGCGCCCGGGCTGATTTGGGCGGCCTCCCACACGAAAAAACTACCTAAGCCAGCTTTTCGACCTGCGCGTATTCCAGCTCCACCGGAGTCGCCCGGCCGAAAATCGAAATCGCCACCTTCAGGCGGCCCGTGTCCTGGTCGACTTCCTCCACCAGGCCCTCGAAGGACTGGAAGTGACCCTCGGTCACTTTCACCTTCTCGCCGATGTCGAAGGTGATCTCGGGGGCCGGACGGTCCACGCCCTCCTCGATCTGCCCCAGGATCCGCTTCACCTCGATCTCGGAGACCGGCATCGGCGTGTTGGCCGAGCCGAGGAATCCGGTGACCTTCGGCGTGTTCTTGACGAGGTGATAGGCCTCGTCGCTCATGCGCATCTTCACCAGGACGTAGCCGGGGAAGAATTTCTTCTCCCGGTTCACCTTGCGGCCGCGCTTGATCTCCTGGACGTCCTCGGTCGGGACCAGGACCTCCTCGAAATCGCCCTCGAGCCCCTTGTCCGCCGCGTCACGGCGAATCTGCTCGGCCACCTTGTTCTCGAAATTCGAGTAGGCGTGGACGATGTACCACTTATGCGCGCCCGCTTCGGCCATGATCTCTTATGCTCCGGCGCCAAGAAGGCGGAAGCCCCCGCGCAACAGCGAGGACACCGCAAAATCGGTGACAAAGAAGAAGATCGCCATGATCACGACCATGATGAACACCATGATCGTGGTGACGACCGTTTCCTTCCACGTCGTCCAGGTGACCTTGCGGCCCTCCTGACGCACCTGGGTTAGGAATTTGATCGGGCCGACTTTTTTCTTCGCTTCCGCCATGTTCGCCACCCGCCGGTCCGCGCGCCGGAACCCTTGTCCGCGCTGCGAATCCGCTGTTACGCTTTCCGCACAAAATTAAGCGACGTCCATCGCGCCGCCGCGGCGGCTGACCGAACGTCGCCTCTTCGGTTCGTGCAGAAGCGGGGTGATAGCGCGGATGCGCCCCCCCGCGCAACACCATTTTCCGCGATATTCCCAGCAATCGCAGGCTTGCGGAGCCCGCCGGTTGCAGCGCCTGGCAGGGGCAGCAGGATTCGAACCCGCGACCTGCGGTTTTGGAGACCGCCGCTCTACCAACTGAGCTATACCCCTATCCGGCGCGGCCGGGGCCGTGCGTCTATCATGGCGCCCCGCCCTCATCCATACCGTAAAGCCGCTTTCGGCGCCTGAAAATGCAAGGGGCGGCGGGCCGAAGCCCGCCGCCCCTCACGAACGCTTGGGTCTGGACCTTAGAAGTCCTTGGTCAGGCCAAGGAAGAAGTAACGGCCCAGGGCGTCATACACCTGCGGGAACGTGTTCCCGTTGCCCGCGCCCGATCCAACGATCGAGGAGAGCGGCGGATCGACGTCGAACACGTTGTTGACGCCGCCACGGAACCGGATGCCCGAGTAGCTGATCGACGCGGACAGGTCGATATAGGACTGGGAATCCAGGGTTTCGTTGATCTCGGCGAACGTGCCGGTCAGAGCGGGCTGATCGCTGCTGGCCGCAACGTCGACCGCAGAGAAATACCGCCAGGAGACCGACAGGGAGGCGCCGGACCACGGCGTATCCCAGGTCGCCCGCAGCTTGTGCCGCCATTCCGGCTGCACCGCGCCGCGGGAGTCCGAGGTGCACGAGCCGCCGTACAGGCCGGCGCAGTCATACACATCGGTTTCCGGGGAGTTCGGCAGCGGCGTGACGATCAGCTCGTCCAGCCAGGTGCCGACGCCGTCGAACGACAGGCCTCCCGCGGAGCCGAGATCGAAGCCGTAGTTGGCCGAGATGTCGACGCCGGAGGTTTCCAGCGAGCCCGTGTTCAGGTTGGTGGCGACGATGTAGCCGGTCGAGTTGGCCCACAGCGTGCCGCCGGCGCCCCGATTGACCAGGCCGCAGAAATACTCGTCGCCGGTTTCCAGACAGGTGTTGAGCGACAGTTCCGGAGAGACGCTGTCGATCAGGTCTTCAACCTTGATGCTGAAATAGTCGACAGAGAAGCTGAAGCCCGGAATGAAGGTCGGCGTCGCAACGAAACCGAACGAGTAGGTGTCGGCCGTTTCCGGCTCCAGCGCGGTGTTGCCGCCCTGCAGCTGGTTGAACTGGCCGGCCGGGTTGTCGGCGATGCCGCCGTACTGGGCCGCCGAAACGCCGGTGTTGGCGCACTGAGCGGCGGTCGCGCTCGGTTCCGGATTGATCGTGCCGGCGTTGAAGTCGCCCGCGCACGGATCGTACAGGCCGTTGGCCCCGGCAGACAGGTCGAACAGCGTGGTGCGCTGCTGCTCGAACAGTTCGATGACGTTCGGGGCCCGGACCGCGCGCTGGTACGAAGCGCGGAACCGGATGTCCTGCGTCGGCATCCATTCGCCGCCGACCTTGTAGGTGTCGGTGGTGAAGCCGGTGCTGTAGTCCGAATAGCGATAGCCGGCTTCGAGCGACAGAAGCTCGAAGAAGGACCGGCCGTCGATCAGCGGCACGTTGATTTCGCCGAAGAACTCGGCGACGTCGATCTCGCCGGAGATCGGGAGCGCCTGGGCGCCCTGGCCGAAGCCGTCGCTGCTCGGGGGCGCCTGGTAGGCGGCGTCCGGAGACAGGTCCAGCGTGTCGCGGCGGTATTCACCGCCGATGGCGATGCCGACACCGGTCGTCGCCATCGGGGACTGGACGCCATAGGTGTCCAGCAGGCCCGAAGCGGAGGCGCTGACCACCTGCTGGGTGGTCGTGCCGGTCTGCTTCAGCGACGTGTTGATGTAGTCCGAGGCAGCAGCCGACGGGCCGCCCGCGCCGAACAGGTCGTAGGGCACGCAGTCGGCGTCGTCGTTGGACGGATCGGCGTCGACATTCACGGCGCAGACGATGCTGGAGCCGTCCATGGACGGAACCGCGTAGAGCGCCTTGGAGCTCTTGGAGACCGACACTTCGTTCAGATAGGTCTCGCTGAGGCTGACGTTCGAGTAGGACCCGAACACGTCGTAGGTGAACGGACCGAACAGGTCGCCGCGGGCGCCGGTCACGATCCGGTACGATTCGTGCTGCAGGTCGTCGGTCCGCTCGCCGCCGTCGACATTACGACGGAGGATCAGGACGCCGTCGGCCGCGTCGCCGGCGACATAGTTGCCGTCCGCGTCATAGGTGGCCGCGGTCGACAGGCCGTTCGCCGTACACAGGAAGGCCTGCTGCTGCGCCGACAGGAACGGGTTGTCGCAGTTGATGCCCCCGTTCGTGCCCGCGATGCCGCCGCCGAAAATGCCCGAATAGGCGATCTGGGCGAAGGAGCGGTCATGCATGAACATCGTTTCGAGATAGGGCTCGAAGTGATCGTTCACCTTGTAGTGGCCGAACGCGCCGAACGTGTAACGCTCGTCCGGACGCTGGAAGTAGTTGTACGGGTTGAAGTTGAACGTGTCGGACGTGAAGTCGCGGTCGATGAACTCGCCGCCGACCTGACGGAACCAGCCCGAGCCGTCGCCGTAATCGTACGGGCCGACGTTCAGGAAGTTCGGGTTCGGACCATTGGTCGAGGAGCCCGAGCAGCTGAACTCGCCGCCCGCCGCGCCGAAGGCGCAGACGCTGTAGTCGCGGTCGGCCTGCAGGACCGGGTCGACGTTCCGGTAGCCGGCATAGGCGGTGAAGTTGCCGTTGCCGTCCCCGGAGTTGACGCCCATCACGACGGTCGCCTCGAAGGCGTCGCCGTCCACGACATGATCGTTCGGCAGAACGAACTGGGACGGGTTGTTGGCCGCGTTCGTGGCGATCAGGTCCTGGATCGTGTCGTCGCTGTTGTTGTGCTGGTAGAAGCTGTACTGGGTGTCGACCCGCAGCCCCTCGAAATCGTCCAGCATGATGAAGTTCACGACGCCGGACACGGCGTCGGAGCCGTACACCGCCGACGCGCCGCCGGTCAGAACGTCGACGCGCTCGACCAGAGCGGCCGGGATCGTGTTCAGGTCGGAGGGAACGTCGAAGGGCGAGCCGTAGCCGAGACGCCGGCCGTTCACCAGGACCAGGGTGCGCTCGGCGCCCAGACCCCGCAGGTCGACTTCGGCGGTGCCGGTGGCCCCGTTCGAGTAGTTGGAGCCCTGCGTGGCGAAGGCCTGCGGCAGGGTGTTGACCATGTCCTCCAGACGGACCGTACCGCGGAGGGAGACGTCATCAGCCGAGATCTGGGTGACAGGGCTGGTGCTTACCAGATTGCCGGAGACGATGCGGGAGCCTGTAACCACCACAACGTCATCTTGGGCTTCCGCAGCGAGCGGAATACCGGCGCCCCCGGCGATCAGGGTGCTCATCATCAGAGCGCCCCGAAGCGAGCGAAATTTCATGCTATTCCCCTTTTTCAAACACCAAAGGGGTTCAGCGCTTCCTCAAAACTGATTTCAGCCGGTTCTAACTGGCCGCTGTTTTTCGTGGGGAGAAAATTCATCGAAGCTACAAAGTTGGCAACGGGGGATGGCAGGAGACTGCAATATTGCTAGGCATATATGCCTAGCAATATGACCCGTTTTTCGGCCTTATAAGCTCCGCGGCGCGCCCGCGCCTCGCTTATTGGTTGAAATATATCGGCGTTTTTTCGATGTGACTTGGGGGTCACAGTTTTCCGATATATTTGTAATCCGTCCCAAAACGGGCCTTGAACGGCCCGAAAACGCCCGATCAATAAGTGATTTTACGCACGCCCGGCCGCCGGTCCGGGTGGCGGAAGCGCTCGCATGGGCGCTGATGTCATGATCCGGACAGGCGGGGAAGGAAATTGGAGCGGGTAGCGGGAATCGAACCCGCGTCTTCAGCTTGGAAGGCTGTGGCTCTACCATTGAGCTATACCCGCAGCGTCCCCCTCTTACCGCCGCCCGCCTCCGCGCCCAAGGGGCCGGACGCGGCGATGTGCGCATTTGCGGGAAAAGGTGGTGGAGGGGGCTGGATTCGAACCAGCGTAGCCGTCAGGCGCCAGATTTACAGTCTGGTGGATTTAACCACTCTCCCACCCCTCCACGGGATGGCGGCCGGCCCCCTTGCAGGGAAATCGGCCCGTACGTCCCGCCGGCGGTCACAGACCCGCCGCGTCCGCGGCCCGCCCTCGAAAGGGCCGGCCGCATCGCGCAAAGGTCAGTCAGCCGCCGGATAGGAGCGGCGTTATAGGCGCCGCCTCCGGCGCGCGCAACCGCGCCGATGCGCCTGTCCGCGCCCGCCCCTCGCGGCGGCGTCGCCATGGCTGTAAGAGGGCGCGATGACCCGCCCCGACACGCCCCGCCCGCCGCGCAAATCCCGCCCGCAAAAGGGCCGTCCGCCCCGCAAGGGGGGCGACCGTCCGGACGACGGCGCGGCCTGGATCTGGGGCCATCACGCCGCCCAGGCGGCGCTGAACAATCCCAAGCGCCGGATCCTGGAGGTCATCGCGACCACCAACACCGCCCATGCGCTGAACATCCTGCATCCGAGCCTGAAGATCGCCGATCCGAAGACGATCGATTCCCGCCTGCCGCCGGGCGCGGTGCACCAGGGCGTCGCCCTGCGCGCCGAACCGCTGCCCCGGGTGCGGCTGGAGGATGTGGCGAAACCGGCCGGCGGCGTGCTGCTGGTGCTGGACGGGGTGACGGACCCGCGCAACGCCGGGGCGATCCTGCGCTCCTGCGCCGCGTTCGGGGCGCGCGGCGTGGTGATGCAGGACCGCAAATCGCCGCCGCTATCCGGGGGCCTGGCCAAATCGGCCGTCGGCGCGGCGGAGACGGTGCCCGCCGCCACGGTGGTGAACCTGTCCAAGGCGGTGACGGAGCTGAACGAGCGCGGCTGGCTGACCGTGGCGCTGGACGGCGAGGCCGAGACCGCCCTGCCCGACGCCATCGCCGGGCACGACGCCGTGGCCTTCGTCATGGGCTCGGAGGACAAGGGCGTGCGGCCGAGCGTGCGGGACGCCTGCGCGGTCACCGCCCGCATCCCGATCACCGACGGGGCGGAGAGCCTGAACGTCTCCACCGCGGCGGCCATCGCCCTGTACGAATGGTCGCGCGGGCGGGGCTAGAGCCCTATTCGGGGACGTAGGCGTCGGCCTCGATCTCCACCAGCATTTCCGGCTCGATCAGCCGGACCTGGACCAGCGCGGTGGCCGGCGGGTGCGCGCCGAAGGCGCGCGCGTGGGCGCGGCCGATGGCTTCCCAGTCGCGCACGGCGTCCACGCAGTACAGGCGCGTGCGGACGACATGGGACAGGTCCGCGCCCAGCTCCTTCAATGCGCCCTCGATGATCTCGATACAGCGCGCGGCCTGGGCCTCCGCGTCGCCCTCGCCCACCACCTTGCCGTCCTTCACCGGGGCGCAGCCGGACACATAGATGTGCTGGCCCGCGCGCACCGCGCGGCAATAGCCGACCTTGGGCTCCCAGGCGGAGCCGGAGAAAATGCGCTGGACGTCCGTATTCGTGCTCATGGCGCGGCTCATACGCCGCCGCCGCGCGGCGCGGAAGCGGGAAAACGCGCGCCGTCCGGCTTGCGCCGGCGGGGCGCACGCGGCTTGCTGCGCGCACGCCGATAAAAGGGGAGGAAAACCATGGCGCGTTTCGACGGAAAGACGGTGCTGATCACCGGTGGCACCAGCGGCATCGGCCTGGCCGCCGCACAGCGGATCGCCGCCGAGGGCGGGACGGTCGGCCTGACCGGGATGAACCCGGACCATATCGCGGCGGCCGAAAAATCCATTCCGGGGGCCAAAGTCCTGCGCAACGACGCCGGCGACGTGGAGGCGGCGCAGGAGCTGGCCGACTGGGCGAAGGCGGAGCTGGGCGTGCTGCACGGCGTGTTCCTGAACGCCGGGGCCGGCGGCTTCCGGGAGATCGACGCCCCGGACGCGCTGGAGCACTGGGACCGGCTGATGGACATCAATGCGCGCGGGCCGTTCCTGCACGCCGCGCGCCTGTCGCCTTTGATCGCGGACAATGGGTCCATCGTCATCACCGGATCGGTGGCGCCCTATCGCGGCATGTCGGGGGCGGCGGCCTATGGCGCGACGAAGGCGGCGGTGCGCGCCATGGTGCGCCACATGGCCACCCATTTCGCGCCGCGCGGCATCCGGGTGAACGCCCTGACCCCCGGCGCCACGCGGACCAATTTCGGCGTCGGCGCGATGCCGGAGGACCAGCGCGAGGCGTTCGAGGCGCGCGTGGCCCAGATCGCCCTGCTGAAGCGGCTGGGAACGGCGGAAGAGGTGGCGGCGGTGGGCTGTTTCCTGCTGTCGGACGACGCGTCCTTCGTCACCGGCTCCGAATACATCGCCGACGGCGGGGCGACGCTGGCCTGAGGGGGCCAGTCCGGCCGCTGACGCGGCGCGAGACGGCGGGTGGAGCGGCTGCTAACCTTCAAAGAAACAGGAGATGCGCCATGCGCCGATTCCCCCGTTTCGCCCTGCCCCGGACTGCCTTGGCGCTGGCTGTTTTGGCCGGCGCGCCCGCCGCGGCGAACGCCGCCGCGCCGCAATATCTGACCGAGGCGCGCTGCCTGGGCGTCTACGAGGCCGGCTATTTCATCTTCAGCAAGATCGCGGAGATGGGACCGGCGGCGGGGGCCGGCGTGCTGATCGCCGATGCGGTGAACGGCGCGGCGAAGATGAGCTACGAACAGACGATCGAGGGCGTGATCGCCCGCGACGACATGAACGATACAGAGCTGGCGGCCTTCCGCGACATGCATTTGTCCAGCTCCGACGCCATGCGCCAGAGCTACGCCACCGGCGATCTGGACCTCTTCGGCGCCGGACAGATGGTCTATGACTGCGACGTCCAGCTGGGTTACGCCGACGACTGATCGCGGCTGACGCCGCCTGTCGCGGCGGCTATTTGTCCCAGACCTTCACCGCCGCCGAATTGTCGTCCTGATAGTCCATCGCGCCGGCGGCCTGCGCCCAGCGCCGCTCGGCCAGCGAGATCATCGGCGCCTCCAGCCCCAGTTCGCGCATCAGGTCGGCGGCGATCTTCATGTCCTTGGCCAGCAGGCCGATGGCGAATCCGGTCGCGTATTTCCCGCTGATCACATGCTGTTTCAGCACGTGCTGGGTCATGAAGCTGTGGCCCGTGGACACGTCCATCACGTCCACCAGCGTCTCGGGGTCCAGGCCGAATTTTTTCGCCGCGGCCAGCGCCTCGGCCGCGATGGCGAAGGTCGACCCCGCCACCACATTGTTCAGCGCCTTCACCGCGTGGCCGGTGCCGGCCCCGCCGGTTTCGAAAATGCGCGCGCCCATCGCCTCCAGCAGCGGGCGGGCGCGCTCCAGCGCATCGGGGTCATCGGTGCCTGCCATGATGGCGAGGCTGCCGTCCACCGCGCGCGGCACGCCGCCGGAGACCGGCGCGTCCACCATCTTCAGCCCGCGTTCGGCCAAGAGCGCCGCAAGCTCCCGCGTGCCGCCGGGCTCGGAGCTCGACATGTCGATGACCAGCGTGTCCGGCGCGGCGGCCTTCAGAAAGGCGCCGCCCTCGGCCTCCACCAGCGTCTCGCGCACGATGGCGCCGGTGGGCAGCATGGTGACCACCGCGTCGCACGCGCCGATATCGCCGAGGCCCGCGGCGGCGGTGGCGCCGGTCGCCGCGACGGCGGCGTCCAGCGCCGCCTGGCTGGAATCGTAGAGAACCAGATCGAATCCCGCCTTCGCGAGATTGGCCGCCATCGGCCCGCCCATCCGGCCAAGCCCCACAAATCCGACGCGCATGAAATGTCCTCCCCGTGTTTTGCGCGGAGAGTGGACGTTCGCGGCGGGAAAATGAAGCGCCTAGTGCGTGTGGGCGCGGCGCTCTTCGGTGGGATGCGATTCAGCCTGGTGCGCGTCGGTCAGAAGGCCGGCGCGCTTCATGCTGTCGTGCAGGGTCCAGGGGGCCAGATCCAGCCCGTTCGGCCAGATCGGCGTACCGGCCTTCAGCTCCACCTGCGCGAACAATTCCTGATCCTTCAGGGCGCGGGTCATCGGGGAATCGAACTCCACCAGATCGGTGAAATCCTTCTCCCCCATCGTGCCGTCGGAGAAGGTGAAGTGCAGGCGATAGCCGCCGCGCGCCTCGACGCGCGTGACCTCGATGTCGCTGGTGGGTCCGCAGGCGCAACTCATCCGCATGGCGTGGCCTTTCGCGTTTGCCGGCCGCGTTTGCCGGCCGGAGTCAGGAGCGGGGCAGTTCGCCGCCAAGCTCCACCTCCATCGATTCCTTATCATACACGCAGATCGCGGAAATCCGCGTCTCCTCCGCGCCCTTCGCCGGTCCCTCGATCAGGGCCATGCCATAGGAGTCGGAGCCGAACGGATCGACCGTCGCGCTGGCCTCCGCAAAAAGGTCCTCAGACGCCTCCAGGCATTTCTCGGATACGTCGGCGCGGAATTCCTCCCACGCCGCGTCCGAGGCCGCGCTGGCCTCCAGAATAAAGGAGCCGAGCCCGGCCGCCACGGCGAGGCCGGCGGCGACGACGACGAGCTGTCCTTTTTTGCGTTGCATTGGTCTTGCTCCGGTTCTTGCCCGGAACAACGCGCCGCGCGGCCTGCGGGTTCAACGCCCCGTTTCAACGTCCTGTTTTGGAGGGCGCTTTACAGGCCGCGCAGCAGCACGCCGGCGGCCAGCAGGACGAAGCCGATGAACAGCACGTCGAAGGAATGCGCGCTGACCACGGGGATATAGACCGCGGTGTAGCGCACCGGCCCGGCCAGGATCGCAAGGATCACGGCGATCAGGAAAATCGCGGTCTTGGGGGCGGTCAGTTTCATGGACGGTCTCCTCCGGCGCGGGCAGCCCGGACGGGCGACGCGGCGGAGACTCTATCGGCCAAAACCGGCGCCGCGCCTAGCTGTCCGCGCCGCCGAATTTGGTGCGCCAGCCCTCGACCTGCTCGTCCTCGATCTTGGCGAACAGGACGTCCGGCGCTTCGAATTTCGAGCCGGGCTTCAGCGTGTCCAGCGCCTGTGCCGCGCTGGCGGGCCAGCGCGGGGCCTCGCCGCCCTCCCCGAACGCCTCAAGGATGGCGTCGGCGGCGAAGGGGATGACCGGCCAGGACAGCGCGCCGAACAGGCGGGCCAGATTCAGCCCCGTGCGCACGCTGACCGCGGCGGCCTGCGGGTCAGTCTTGAACGCCGTCCAGGGCGCGGCTTCCTGAAGATAGTTGTTGCCGAGCGCCCAGATGGCGCGCGTCTCCGCCGCCGCCTTGCGGAACTCCATCGCGTCGTAATGGCCGCGCAGGGCGTCCAGCCGCGCCTGCAGGTCCTTCTCCAGCTGGGCCTCCAGCGGACCGGCCTCCCCGCCCTCGGGCACATGGCCGTCGAAGCGGGAGGCGGCGAAGCGGGTGATGCGATTGACGAAATTGCCCAGATTATTGGCGAGGTCGGCGTTCGCCGCGGCCTGGAAGCCCTCCAGCGTGAAGGCCGCGTCGCTGGATTCCGGCGCGTTGGCGGTGAGATACCAGCGCCAGTAATCGGCGGGCAGAAGCTCCAGCGCCTGATCCATGAAGATGCCGCGCTTCTCGCTGGTGGAGAACTTGCCGCCATACCAGGTGACCCAGTTGAACGCCTTCAGCCGGTCGACGGTCTTCCACGCCTCGCCGCTGCCCAGCACCGTGGCCGGGAAGCTGACCGTGTGGAAGGCGACATTGTCCTTGCCCATGAACTCCACATAGGTGACGTCGTCCGCCCCGCCGTCGACGCGCCACCAGCGCTCCCAGCTGTCCAGCACGCCTTCGCGCTCCGCCTCGATGGCGCAGGCGAAATATTCGATCGGCGCGTCGAACCAGACATAGAAGACCTTGTTCTCGAACCCCGGGCGCGGCTTGCCGTCCTTCAGCACCGGCACGCCCCATTCCAGGTCGCGCGTGATGGCGCGGTCCTTCAGCCCCTCGTCCAGCCATTTCTTCGCGATGGAGGTGGCCAGGGACGGCCAGCTCTGGCGGTCGACCCAGTCGCGGATCGCGTCCTGCATCTGCGACTGCAGCAGATAGAGATGGCTGGTCTCGCGCGGCTCCAGATCGGTGGAGCCGGAGATCGCGCTTTTCGGGTCGATCAGGTCGGTCGGGTCCAGCAGCTTTCCGCAATTCTCGCACTGGTCGCCGCGCGCCCGCTCATGCCCGCAATTGGGGCAGGTGCCGACGACATAGCGATCCGGCAGGAAGCGGCCGTCGGCGTTGGAATAGATCTGGGTGGAACTGCGCTCCTCGATCAGGCCGCGCTCCTCCAGCACTTCGGCGAAATGCTGGGTCAGCGCGTGGTTCTGGGGGCTGGAGGACCGGCCGAACCAGTCCCAGTCCAGGCCGAACTGGTCGCCGGCGCGCTTCTGCCGCTCGTGCTGCTCGTTGCAATAGCGGCGCACGTCCACGCCCGCCTCGGCCGCGGCCAGCTCCGCCGGGGTGCCGTGCTCGTCGGTCGCGCACAGGCTCAGCACGTCGTGGCCCATCATGCGCATGGCGCGGCTGAACACGTCGGCCGGCAGCATCGACCCGGCCAGATTGCCGAGGTGCTTGACGCCGTTGATGTAGGGGAGCGCGGAGGTGACAAGGATGCGGGCCATGCGGTGCGGTTCTGTCCGTTCAGTGCCTGGGGCGGATCACGGCGATGTAGCGGATCGGGGCCGCCCGCGCCAACGCCCCGTCAGGACCGGCCGGTCAGGGCAGCCATGACAGCATGTCGTCCAGCTTCACCGCCCGCTCCGCGGTCATCGTGTTCATGCACATGGCGCGGGTGACGCGGGCCAGCGTCCCGCCCTCGAACATCGCGGTCTCGATGTCGCATTCGGCCTCGCGCCAGGCCAGCCAGGCGCCCTGGGCCTCGCGCAGGGCCTCGAACGCCCCCTCCGGCCAGGCCTCGCGCAATTGGCCATAGCGGTCGTTCAGGATCTCGTCCCACGCCTCGTATTCGGCGCCGGTGCAGGCGATCATGCCATAGGTCGTGTCGCCGCCCGGCTGCTCCATGCACGGCGACAGATAGACGTCCGCGCAGGCCTCCCGCTCGGCCAGCGTCGGGCCGGCCGAATCCAGACAGGCCGCCACCGCCGCGCGCGCCGCGTCGACCGAAACCTCCTGCGCGTTCGCGCAGCCACCGGCCAGCGCCGCAGAAACGAAAACAACCAGCGCGATGCGAATTCCCATCATGGCTTCCTTCCGTGGCGGGCGCGGGCCATCATTCCGGCCGCGAGGGGGACGTTTCGGGAGGTCAGCATGAGATTGTGGCAATCGCTAGCCGCGGCGGCCCTCGCCGCCGGCGCCGCGCCCGCCTTCGCCCAGGAACCGATGCCGGATGCGCAGAGCGCCTGCGGCGAAAGCTTCAGCGCGCCGGTCCGCCTGACCGAATATGGCGGCGAGCGGCTGAGCGTGACGTTCGAGGGGCCGGACTGCCTGACCGCCGGCGTTCTGTGGCGCGTCTATGATGTCGGCGGGACCGTGATCTGGGCCCATGTCAGCCAGTACCGGGACCTGACCGGCGTGGATCAGCCGCTATACGAACCGGGCTCCATGGATGAAGTCCTGACCATCTATCGCGGCAAGACCGAAGAGCCCCGGCAGATCGAGGCCGGCGCCCTGCCCGCCTGGGGCGATAGCGATTACGGCGCGCCCCTGGCGTTCGAGTTCGAGTGGGAGGGAGTCTATGCGGTCAGCGCCGACGGCGTGGACCGCCGGATGTGGGAGCGCGCGCGGGAAAGCCGCCGCCCGACCCTGTGCCTGGTTCCGGGCACGCACCAGGCCGATTGCTACTGGCTGGACGAATGGGATCACCGGCTGAAGCCGCTGTTCCACCTGTCCTGGCTGTAGGATTCCGGCGCTTTTCCTGTCCGGTTTCTGTCAGAAACCTCGCCGGGCCGTAATTTATTGCGGGATTTCAATCTTTTAGGCCGCTAAACGCCTGATTTCATTCAGGCGGGCTTTTTGCGCGCCCATATCGTTTATGAACAAGCTTTCATCGAAAAACGATAATTTTTTCGTTGACCGGGGGCTGAGAAGGATTTATCGATTATCGGTATGGAGAGATTGGTTCTCCAGCCGCTGCGGACGAACCGCCCGGCAGGTCAGTGAAGGAGAGTTCCCATGGCCAACAGCCGCCTCAGCTTTGTGATGATGGGCGTGAACTACGCGCTCGTTCTCGCCGTGTCGTGCGGCGTGATGGCCTCGGCGTTCCTGCAGACGATCTGACCGGACGCCAAGGCGCAGCATGCCTCCCCATCCTGCGGCCGCCCGCCTCGCAAGCTGGCCGCAGAGACTGCCGGTCCCGGAGGAGTCCCCCGCGAACACCCTCTTCCGGGGCCGGTTCTTTCTTCCAGAAAACGAAAGCCCGGCCTATTCGACCGGCGTCATCCCGTCCGGCTCCACGTGCATCAGCACGCCGGTATGGATGTCGAAGCGATAGCCTTCCAGGATCAGCTCGCCGGCCTCCACGCGCTGGCGCACCCAGGGAAAGGTCATCAGATTGTCCTGCGTGACGCGCACCACCGCCGCCTCGGCGCAGGTCAGCGCCTCCGCCCCCTTGGCCTCCGGCGGGATCTGCGCCAGCGCCGGCGCCGCCATGGCCATCCAGGGGGCGACGAAATCCTGCGCCTCTTTCGGGGCGCCCTCCACCATCGCCTGAACCCCGCCGCACTGGGCGTGGCCCAGAACCACGATGCGCTTCACCTTCAGCACCCGCACGGCGAACTCCACCGCGGCGCTCGCGCCGTGCAGCGACCCGTCCGGCTGATAGGGCGGGACCAGGCCCGCCACGTTGCGCACGGTGAAAAGCTCGCCCGGCGCGGCGTTGAACACCGTGGCCGGGTCCACGCGGCTGTCCGAACAGGCGATGACCAGCGATTCCGGCTTCTGGCCGTGCACCGACAACGCCTCATAGCGGCGGCGCTCCGCAGGCCAGATGTCGGCGCGAAAGCGCCGGTAGCCGTCCAGCAAACGATCCATGTCACGCACCTTGTCTGAAGTCCGTCGAAGCGGCGCCGGAGCGCGTCAGGCGTACATCCGCTCGGACATGTCCGCCTCGGCGGCCACCCGCTCGGCGGCGGCCTTTTCCAGGTGCAGCGGCAGGGCGCAGGCCCAGTCGGCCACCTCCTCCAGATTATAGTGGCGGCAGGCCTCCATCAGCATGCGCGCCTCCAGCCACATGTCGCCGTCGACGACCGGCATGAACAGGTCGCTGATATTGTCGATGCCCAGATAGGTGCGCACCCCGGCCTCCTTCATCTTCACGAAGGGGGCGATGGAATTGTGCAGCGGGCCGGTCATCGGCAGCTGCTTCATGCTGAGCGCCGCCGACGGGCAGATCACCACGCCCACATCCGCCTGTTTCAGCAGCGCGATAACGCGGTCCTGCTCGCTGTTGTCCTTGCAGGCCAGGGAGATGGAGTGGATGCCGTAGACCTCGCCCTGCATGCCGTGCTCGATCGTCTTCAGGCACAGCAGTTCGGTCTCGTTCTGATAGGGATTGTTTTCCTGGTCGACATGGACCTCGACCCGCTTGCCGAGCTTCAGAAGCACACCCGGCGCGTCGGCATCGGGATAAACCACGTCGAGCGGTTCGTCCGCCTTCAGCTCGCTGACGTTGGCCAGCCGCGTCGACGGATAGTCGACCCTGGCGGCACCGGCGGCGCGGGCCGCCGCAGAAATCGGCCAGCTTGCAGGCCTCGATATATTGCGCCCGCGCGTCCTCATCGATGACGCCCTCGAGCGGCTGGACGCCGATCTCGAAAATGATGCGGTCCTTGAACTTTTCGCGCACTTCCAGCGCGGCATGGATGGTCTTCAGGCCGACGATGCTGTCGGCGTCCACCATGGTGCGGCAATAGCGGGCGCCCTGCGCATAGACGACCTCCAGCGCGCGGCTGATCCGCTCCACCAGGTCCTCGTGCGTATAGTTCTCTTTCAGGTGCCGGTAGAGCTGCCACTTCTTTTCCATGTCGGCGAAGCCGAGCGCCAGATTCTCCGGCGAGATCAGATAGGCCTTGTCGAAATGGCCGTGATGGTTCGCGAAGCCGCCGCGCTCCTCGACCAGCTGGAAGAATTTCGATTTCAGGTCCCAGGGCCGCTCGGCCGAGCGGCGGGCATAGTTGAACGTGCCCTTTTTCAAATCCTCGATGATGACCAGGATCGTCTCGTGCGCGACCTCGCGGTCGGTGACCAGCGGGATGCCCCGCTTGATCGCCATGGAGCGGATCTGTTTCGCGTCGGAGGCTTCGTCATAGCCGGGGTCGCCGGTCAGGATGTTCACGACGAAGTCGATCTGGCCGTCGGTAAGCAGCTGATCGATGTTCGGCGTCTCGTGCGAGGAAATCTTGTGCGCGTATTGCGAGGGCACGTCGTGCTCGTCGAAGAAGCGCTTGGTGCCGACCGTGGCGTAGAGCGTGACGCCCGCCTCCGCCATCTGGCGGCAGGGCTCCAGCAGGAACTGCTTGTCCTCGAGACTGCCGGCGCTGACGAGAAGGGCGCGCTCTCTCTGATGAGAGAGCAGCTTCAGATTGAACGCCAACAGGTCGATCTGCGAGCGTATCTGATCAATCATTTTGCTGTCTCCTCGTGTGGCGATCGCTCAGGACACACGCCCCCTAACTCGTGACCCAATTCAAAAATTCAATTGGGCTCGATTCGGCAGCGGTGGAAAGACGCCACCCGAGAGCAGTGCACAGCCATTCGGCCGGCGTCCCGGAAGCGGAGTGTATAGCCCCGCCGGCCCGCCACAGAAAGCCGCCCTGGCGCCGGATTCACAGGCAAATGCAGCCGGCGGGCGGGAAATGCGCCGCCGCCGTCCGAAAACCGGGATGTGCGGGAGTGCGCCGGCGCGCGGAGCGCCGGGGTCTCAGGCGGGAACCCTAGAACGGGATCTCGTCGTCGAGCTCGAAATCTTCCTTGGAGGAAGAGCGGCCGCCGCTGCCGCCGCCGGAGCTTTCATAGTCTCCGCCGCCGCCGCCATAATCGCCGCCGCCGGAGCCCTTGGCGTCCAGCATCTGGAGCTCGCCGCGGAAGCGCTGCAGGACGATCTCGGTCGTGTATTTGTCCTGACCGGTCTGGTCCTGCCATTTGCGGGTCTGAAGCTGGCCCTCGATATAAACCTTGGAGCCCTTCTTCAGATAATTCTCGGCCACCTTCACGAGGTTCTCGTTGAAGATGACGACATTGTGCCACTCGGTCTTCTCGCGGCGTTCGCCGGAGGTCTTGTCGCGCCAGGTTTCGGACGTGGCGATGCGCAGATTGACGACCGGGTCGCCGCTGTTCAGCCGCCGGATTTCGGGGTCGCGCCCCAGATTGCCGACCAGAATGACCTTGTTGACGCTGCCTGCCATCGAACTTCGCCCCTGTATCTTGCGCTTGTGATCGCCGCTGGCGGGAATCCCCGGATCGCGCGACCCTAGCGGAGCAGGCGCGCGTGTCACCTGCCCCGCGCCGGGTTGTGCACAGGGATTTGTTCACATTTTGTTCTTGCGCGCAAGCCGCCGCCCGGACCCGGCGGCGGCCCGCGCCCGTCTGAGCGCCGCCTTTATTCGCCGGCGGCCAGATGCTCGGTGAAGAACGGCATCAGGTCGGTCTCGAACCGCTCCGGGATGCGGTTGGTGTGGTCGCCCTCATAGGTCTCCCAGTCATGATCGACGCCATAGGCGGTCAGGATATCGTGCAGGCGCTCATTGCCGCCGACCAGGCCGTCCTGCAGCCCGACCTCCATGCCCAGCGCGTTCAGGCTTTTCAGCGCCGACACATATTGGTGGACCATGGTGATGGGCGCGTTCGCGGCCCATGCGGCGACGGCCTCTTCCTGCACTTCGCCATCCACGACCGGCGGGGCGAAATAGAAGGGCGGGTTCTGCGGGTCCGGCGCCCAGGCGGCGGCGGTGGCCCGCTGTACGGCGGCGAACTCCAGCGTCTCGGCCTGGTGCGGCTCGCCCTCGTCCAGCGCATCCATCTGGTCGAAGCCCGGCGTGCCCGGCTGCGGCGCGGGCTGCGGCGGCAGGCAGCAGGCGCTCATCGCATAGACTGCGCCGAACGTCCCGGCCCGCTTCATGCCAATGCGCAGCGCGCCATAGCCGCCCATCGAATGCCCGGCCAGGCCGCGCGACGCGCGCTCCGGAATGGTGCGGTAATGGCTGTCGACATAGTCGACCAGATCGCCGGCGATGAAGCTCTCCCAGTCCCCGATCGTGGCGGAGGTGGAGTACATGCTGCCGCCGTGCAGGGTGAAGGCGCTGGGCGTCACCACGATCATCTCCGCCGCGCCGGCCGCGTAGGCGTTCTCCAGCGGCGCGGGGAAGCCCATGAAATTGTCCCAATAGGCCGCGTCGATGCCATAGCCGTGCAGCATGTAGACGACCGGATAGCGCCGGTCCGTGTCCTCGGAATAGCTGGGCGGCAGATAGACATAGACCTCGCGGTCCGCCGAATTGCCCTCCAGATTTCCCTCCAGGCTGGCGCCGTGAACGGTGACCGTTTCCTGCGTCACGCCCTGGGCCAAACTCTGGGCCAGCGCCGCGGCCGGCGCGGCCAGCATAACGGCGGCCGCAATGGCGGCGCGTGCGATCGAGATGCGCATGAGTGTCTCTCCCCTTGTTCCGGGTTTTCGTTTTGCCGGAGGCTAGACCGCCGCGCGCCGCGCGCAAAGCAATCGGGGACAAACGCTGCATGGCCTCTCGACCCCGCGCGGCGCCCGTGTTGAGAATAAGCGCATGCGGAATCGCGCGCGGGGGCGCGCTGGTGAAGAAGGCGGGGCGAACGGGCCGTGGCGAAATATAATTGTCGGAAGTGCCCGGGCTATTGCTGCTCCTACCCGCTCATCATCCTGACCAAGAAGGACGTGGCGCGCCTGGCCAAGGGCTTCGGCATGGAGTTCGAAAAGGCCGACAAGAAATTCACGCGCCCGGCCGAGGGCTACAAGCGCACCATGCGCCGCGTGCCGGACGAGCATTACGGCAAGATTTGCCAGTTCTTCGATCAGGAGAAGCGCTGCTGCGGCATTTATGAAATCCGCCCGGCGATCTGCCGCGACTTCCCCGGCGAGGACAGCAAGTGCGGCTATTACGAGTTCCTGAAATTCGAGCGCAGCGGCCAAGAAGACAAGGAATACGTCTCGGTGACCAATCACACCGAGGACGCGTAGGCCGCCTCAGCCGCGCGTGCGCGACCGCAGCCATTTCAGCGAGCCGTCCGCCAGCCCCTTGAACTTCGCCTCGTCCGTCAGCAGCGCTACGAACAGCGGTGTGTCTTCCGGCAGCGCGCGCTTCAGGGCGTGATAGAGTTTCGAGCGCGCAGCCTCGGTGTCGAACAGGAACAGGCCGTCGGCCAGCCGCTTGGCCTCGAACTCCGCCTCCACCGTATCGGACGCGCTCTTGGGCGCGTCGAACCAGCCCAGATAGATCATGGCCCGCCAACGCGTTGCGGCTCCGCTGCGTTCCTGCCGGAGACTATGAACGGCTACGCCCAACGCGTGGGCAGCCCTATCCAGAGGGTCTAAGCTCTCGCGGTGACACAGGGACGGCGACCGGAATGAAGCGGGGCGCACTCGAAACCTTTTTTCTTATCGCCGTCGCGTCGGGTCTGAACGCATGCGCCACCGATTCAAAATCGGATCGGGAGGATCAGTGGATATTGCGGAACGAGGCGGACGCGGCGGGTCCGGTCGCCGTGTTTCTGGACTGGCGGTATGCGTCGGTCGTCTTCCGCGCGCATTGCGAGGCTGAGTCCGGGGCGCTTGTGATCGCGTATGCAGGCGACCCGGCGCTTCCCGCACCGGCCAGCGCCCCGATGGAGCTGATCCTCGACGAGACGCCGTGGCCCATGGAGACCGAGCCCCTTGGGTCCGGCCAGCAAGGGCGTCTGACCGTTTCCCCGGATTTGGCCGCAGCGGTCGCGGGTGCGGAATGGATTTCCATCTGGGCGGACAATGAGATGGATGAGCCCTGGTACACTGGCCGGTCGGCGCCGCTGCGGGACGTGGTCGAATATTGCGCCGCTCAATAGCGCCGGGCTGCTTTGAATGACGCAAGGCGGCTTGTGCTTCCTGCGATTCCGCCTATCTCCGCTACGCTGGCGCGGCGCCCGACGTTCCCCTAATGTTCCGGTGGAGATGTGAGTCGTCCGGCAAGCCGCCGATAGCGAACTCCGATACAAGCGAAGCATGGCCAAAGCCGAACAGAAAATCCGCGTCCAGGGCGCGCGCGAGCACAATCTGCGCGACGTCACCGTCGATATTCCCCGCGAGAAGCTGGTGGTGATTACCGGGCTGTCCGGCTCCGGCAAATCCTCGCTCGCCTTCGACACGATCTATGCCGAGGGCCAGCGCCGCTATGTGGAGAGCCTGTCGGCCTATGCCCGCCAGTTCCTGGAGCTGATGGCCAAGCCGGACGTGGACCATATCGAGGGCCTGTCCCCCGCCATCTCCATCGAGCAGAAGACGACCAGCCGGAACCCCCGCTCCACCGTCGGCACCGTCACCGAGATTTACGACTATATGCGCCTGCTCTGGGCGCGGGTGGGCGTGCCCTATTCGCCGGCCACCGGCCTGCCGATCGAGAGCCAGACGGTCAGCCAGATGGCCGACCGCCTGATGGCGCTGGAAGACGGCGCGCGGCTGTACCTGCTGGCGCCGATCGTCCGCGGCCGAAAGGGCGAGTTCAAAAAGGATTTCGCCGAGCTGATGAAGCGCGGCTTCCAGCGGGTGAAGGTGGACGGGGAGTTCTACGCCCTCGAAGACGCGCCGGTGCTGGACAAGAAATACAAGCACGACATCGACGTGGTGGTGGACCGCATCGCGGTCCGGGAAGGCCTGGAGCAGCGCCTGGCGGAGTCGCTGGAAACGGCGCTGGAGCTGGCCGACGGCCTGGCCGTGGCGGAGTTCGCCGACAAGCCGCTGCCCAAGGAAGACACCGCGGAGGGCGGCGCCGCCAACAAGAGCCTGAACGAGACGCATGAGCGCATCCTGTTCAGCGAGAAATTCGCCTGCCCCGTTTCCGGCTTCACGATCTCGGAGATCGAGCCGCGCCTGTTCAGCTTCAACAATCCGTTCGGCGCCTGCCCGGCCTGCGACGGGCTGGGGCAGGAATTGCAATTCGACCCCACTCTGGTGGTCGATCCGGCGCTGAGCCTGAAGGACGGCGCCATCCGCCCCTGGTCGCGCGGCAGCGGCGGCCTGTACCAGCAGACGCTGGAGGCGCTGGCCAAGCACTTCAAGGCGCCGATGACCAAGCCCTGGCGCGACCTGCCGGAGAAATTCCGCGACGCCATCCTGTACGGCACCGGCGGCGAGCAGGTGCGCATGGTCTATGACGACGGCGTGCGCCGGTTCGAGACGACCAAGCCGTTCGAAGGCGTCATCCCTAACCTGGAGCGGCGCTGGCGCGAGACGGACTCCAGCTGGGCGCGCGAGGATCTGTCGCGCTTCCAGTCCTCCGCCCCGTGCGAGACGTGCGAGGGACGCCGCCTGAAGCCCGAGGCGCTGGCGGTGAAGATCGCCGGCCTCGATATTTCGGAGGCCAGCGGCAAATCCATCCGCGCCGCGCGCGAATGGTTCGACGAGCTGGAAGACGGCCTGACCGAGCAGCAGCGCGCCATCGCGGTGCGCATCCTGAAAGAGATCCGGGAGCGGCTGCGCTTCCTGGTCGATGTCGGGCTGGACTATCTGTCGCTTGGCCGCGCCTCCGGCACGCTGTCGGGCGGGGAGAGCCAGCGTATTCGCTTGGCCTCCCAGATCGGCAGCGGCCTGACCGGCGTCCTCTATGTGCTGGACGAGCCCAGCATCGGCCTGCACCAGCGCGACAACGCGCGGCTTCTGGAATCGCTGAAGGGTCTGCGCGACCTCGGCAACACCGTGATCGTGGTGGAGCATGACGAGGAGGCGATCCTGACCGCCGACCATGTCATCGACATGGGCCCGGCGGCCGGCGTGCATGGCGGCCATGTGGTCGCGGAGGGCACGCCCGCGCGCATCATGTCCACGTCCAAGAGCCTCACCGGCAAATACCTGTCCGGCAAGGTGGAGATCCCCGTCCCCGCCAAGCGGCGCACGCCGGAAAAGGGCCGCGCCCTGGTCGTCGAGGGCGCGCACGGCAACAATCTGAAGGACGTGACGGCGGAATTCCCGCTCGGCCTGTTCGTCTGCGTCACCGGCGTGTCGGGCGGCGGCAAGTCCACCCTGACCATCGAGACGCTGTACAAGGCCGCGGCGCGCCATCTGAACGGGGCGCAGACCGCGCCGATGCCGCACGAAAACCTGAAGGGGCTCGATTTCCTCGACAAGGTGATCGACATCGACCAGAGCCCGATCGGCCGCACCCCGCGCTCCAACCCCGCCACCTATACCGGCGCGTTCACGCCGATCCGCGACTGGTTCGCCGGCCTGCCGGAGGCCAAGACGCGCGGCTACAAGCCCGGCCGGTTCAGCTTCAATGTGAAGGGCGGGCGCTGCGAGGCGTGCCAGGGCGACGGCGTCATCAAGATCGAGATGCACTTCCTGCCCGACGTCTATGTCACCTGCGACCAGTGCAAGGGCCAGCGCTATAACCGCGAGACGCTGGAGATCCGGTTCAAGGACAAATCCATCGCCGACGTGCTGGACATGACGGTGGAGGAAGGGGCCGAGTTCTTCCGCGCCGTGCCCTCCATCCGCGACAAGATGGAGACGCTGGAGCGGGTCGGCCTCGGCTATATCAAGATCGGCCAGCAGGCCACGACCCTGTCCGGCGGCGAGGCCCAGCGGGTGAAGCTGGCGCGCGAACTGTCCAAGCGCGCCACCGGCCGCACGCTCTATATCCTGGACGAGCCGACCACCGGCCTGCATTTCGACGACGTGCGCAAGCTGCTGGAGGTGCTTCAGGAGCTGGTCGACACCGGCAACACCATCGTGGTGATCGAGCACAATCTGGACGTCATCAAGACGGCCGACTGGCTGATCGATCTGGGGCCGGAAGGCGGCGACGGCGGCGGCCGCATCGTGGCCACCGGCACGCCCGAGCAGGTGGCCGATGTGAAGGAAAGCTGGACGGGACGGTTCCTGAAGCCGGTCCTGGAGCGTCACACGGAACGCAAGGCCCCGCCGAAAAAGCGCAAGAAAAGCGCCTGACGGTCTAGACGGCGCTAGACGGGCGTCAGCGCCGTCCGCCCGGTCGTGCGCCGCCACAGCGCCCAGGAGATCAGCGCCAGCACGGCCAGCATCGCCACCGTGCCCGGCACGCTGGGGTCGAACTCGGTGACCGACGTGATGTTGGTGAAGGCGTCGGAGGCGATCTCCAGCGGCCCCTTGGTCGGGTCCTCGCCCAGCGCCTGGGCCGTGGCCGCGGTCATCAGCACATAATTGTACAGGCCGTGCGCCCCGCACACGCCCCAGATCGACCGTTCGGCGAGCGCATAGAAGGCGAAGATCACCGCGATCAGCGCCACGCCCAGCACGACCAGCATCCCCGGCAGCGGCGCGAACCACAGATAATGCGCATGCACCGCGGCGAAGCCGGCGGTGGAGACCCCGACCGCGACCATCGGCCCGCGCCGGGCGGCGACCGAGGACAGCATCCAGCCGCGGAACACGACCTCCTCCGCCCCGCCCTGGAAGCAGAAGATGATCAGGAACACGATCAGGAAGATCGCGCCGTCCGCCGAATCCAGCCGGCGCAGCCCGGCCATCAGCGGCGCCACGTCCTGCGGCGCCATCACCGCGCCCAGCGCCAGCATGGCGGCGGCCAGCAGCCCCCCGGCCAGCGCGCCGCGCAGATAGCGCCACGGCCCGCGCGTGAAGCCGATGGTCGCCGCGCCGCGCCGCTCGAACAGCCGGGCCCAGAGCCAGGCGCTGGCCCCGAACGCGACGAAGGAACACAGGATGATGCTGGACAGCATCCAGAACTGCAGCGTGCCGGTCATGCCCTCCAGCGCCGCGTAGATGGCGAAGGGCGCGGCGGCGGGCAGCGCCGCGATATTGGCGGCCACCAGGAAGCCGACCGGCAGGACCAGCGCCGCCAGCACCCATGTCAGGCGCGCGCCCGCCGGGATCGGGGCGTAGGGGCCGGGTCCGTAACGGTCGGCGTCTGCGCCGGAATCAGAAAATGGCATTCAGAGCCACGGAAAATGTGCGGGAAAAGATCATCGCGATGGAGGCCGACGCGATGACGAGGCCGAAGGCCAGCACCAGCCCGTCATGCGTGGTCAGCGCCAGCGAAAGCAGCAGAACCGCCGCCGCCGGGATGACGATGCCCCCGGGGATCAGGGAAAAGACGAACATGGAAAGGCCCAGAACCAGACAGACAGCCGCCACGAACCATACGACGACCGGGTGAAGCAATATCTCAAGGCGCGGCTCGAACAAGACGCCGATGCGGCGGAACCACGGCCGGACCCGGTCCAGCATCGCGTCGAACTTCGCGTCGTCCATATGCGCCCGGCGCAAAAAGCCGGGCAGCCACAGCTTCTTGTGCGACAGCAGGAATTGCAGCGAGATCAGCACGACCAGCGCCGAACAACCCCAGGACACGCCCGGCAGCGCCCCGATCACCGGCACGATGGCGATCAGGGAGGGAACCAGCAGAAGCGGGCCGAAGGCGCGCGGCCCGAACGCGGCCAGGATGTCGTCAAGGGAAATCTCCCCGCCGTCGCGCGCCTCTTTCAGGATATCAAGCACTTCGACCAGGCTCAGGCCGCGTTGCCGGTCGTATGTGATGGGGGTCATCGCGCCGCCGCCGGTCGGGGTTTGCTCACCCTATCCCTAACCGGAAAGCTGCCGCCGCGCTATCGCAGCTCGCCGCAGGCGCGCTTCACCGAATAGACGTTCGCGCCAGCCAGCATGGCCTGGACGACAAATGCGAACACGCATCCGGCCAGTGCGAAAACCAGATAGACCGGCGCGAGCCGGCGCATCATCTCGAACATAATGGCGGGGTCCATCTGACTGTCCGGCTGGGCGGCGAGTTCCTCCATCATCGGCATGACCTGAAGCATCATGATCGGCTGCATGGCGATATTCATGGCGAGGCTGGCGCCGAAATAGACGAGGCAGACCAGCACGTACGCGCCGAAGCGCGGCCAGTAATCCTGCGCCGTCAGGCGCCATGCCGCGCCCAGTCCAAACCCGCCATCGCGGACCGACAAGGCCGCCGCCGGCGCAAATCGCGCCGCAATGCCCGGCCATAGCGGCAGCGCAACGACGAACGCCAAGGCCCCGGCCAGGCTGAGCAGAAGGGATTGCGTCTGCGCCCCTGTCACCGCCAACACGGTGAACGGCAGAAAAAGTACGAAGGGCAGAACCGGAACGAAGAACAGCATCAGGACGATCAGTTTCAGCTCCGCCCCGGCGAAGCGAATCCGCATCCCGCGGCCCAGCAGCCAGCGCAGCAGCGCCGCGTCCACGACCGCGTACCAGCACAGGAGAACGGCCACGCCGAGGATCCAGAGGAGGCCCCAGCCGACAATTGGGAACACGGGCAGATCCGGTGTCGAGCCCTCCGCCTCCACCGACACCGCGGCGCTGAAGAACTTCATCGTCGGCGGGATGGAGAGCAGCAATATCGCCAGATACGCCAGCAGATAGAAGCCGCCCAGCAATAGCAGCGGCCGCCACCCCTCCCGCCGCGCATGGGCGAAGACGTGAAAGGCCGCGGCGCCGGATTCGAATTTTCCGGATCCGTCGCCGTCTGGTCCGCCATCAACTGGCGCGACAGGGTCCGAGGGGCCGCCCGGCCCGGGCGTGTGATCGGTCATCGTCCCTCCCCGGTCCGCCGCCGTTTTCGGCTGTGCCGAACCCCGAAAAAAAGCGAAGCCCGGCGTTGCGAAGGGGTCAAGCCCGTTCGCCGAAGACCTGTTTGATGCGGCGTGCATTCACCCCGGCCAGCTGCGCCTGGATCGCAAAGCCGATACAGGCGCCTGCGATGCTGAACGCCACGTCGACCGCGATGGGAGGATACAGAACCATCTCGGCCAGGCTCGCGCCGAAGTCCGGCGCGCCGTTCGCCAATGCCGACGCGCCGATGGCGAAATACATCGCCGCCATCACGCCACCGTAAATCCATATCGAAAGCGATATATAGATCAGCCAGACGACGGCGAACGCCCCCAGCATCGGCCAGGCGGCGCCGCGCGTGGCGCGCCAGCCGGAAAAGACCCGCAGACCGCGATCATGAACCGTCAGCGCCGCCGCGGGACTCAGCCGGGCGGCGGCATAGGCCAGACCCAGCGTACCGGCGACGGTGAACGCCAGAGCCAGAACAAAGAGCGGAAACGACTGGGCCTGCATGGCCAGGCCGGCGAGCGCCATCGAGACCACCAAAAGGACGGATACGGAAAAGCAGCCCGCGACAGAAAACAGAAGGGCGATCAGCATCAGCTGCAATTCCAGAACCCCGAGACGCAGCCGGGCGGACCGGCCGAACATCCAGCGCAGCAGCGCGCCGTCGACGACTGCGTAGATCACCCACATGGCGAGAAACCACAGCATCGTGCCCCACAGCGCCCGCGCATAGGCCGGGACGTAAGAGGACGGATCAGGGTCCGTGTCGGCCGTCGCGGGAACGTCGAACATGGGCTCGATCGCCAGCGCCATGACGGTCGAGAGGACAGCGGTCACGCACACCGAAAAGAGGCCCAGTTTCAGGAGCGGGCCCCAGCCTGTGCGGCGGGCGTGCGCGAACGTGTGAAAGATCTCCACGCCGCGATCCTTGCGCACGCCGCCGCCGGAAGGGCCGCCCGGCCCGGGCGTGTGATCGGTCATCGTCCCTCCCCGGTCCGCCGCCGTTTTCGGCTGTGCCGGACACGGAAAAAAGCGAAGCCCGGCGGGGCGGAGGGGTCAAGCCTGGGGAGGGGCATCCCCGGGCGGGCGAAGGCCGCGATACAGATAGACCATCAGGCCCGCGCCCATCATGCCGCCGATCAGCGTCCCGGCGAGCGCGCCGGTCAGGCTGAGAAACGCCGCGACGGGGCCGAGCCCGGCGCCGGACGCCGCGACCGCCAGCGCGCCCAGCACCCATTGCGCGAGAAAGCCCGGAAGCGCGGTGAGGAAGGACGCCGCCAGCAGCGGGATCACCTGCCCCTTCGTCCAGGGCCAGGATTGCAGGAACACGATCCGCCCCTCGGCCACCGTGGCCGCGCCGGCCAGCACCAGCCGCGCCCAGACAAAGGCCAGCAGGCAGAAGATCAGGAACATGCCCACAATCATCCCCGTCTGCCCCGCCGCGCCTAGCGAGGCGAAGGCCGCCTCGGTATCGCCGACGGCCGCCTCGACCGCCGCCGGGTCGCCGCCGGCGGCGACCAGCCCGGCCACCACGACCGACATGCAGGCAAAGGCGGTCAGCCCGATCAGGAACAGGAACAGCGAATACATGGCGGTGACCGCGGCCAGCCGCCCCTCGTCCGGCCCCAGCTTCAGGCCGAACATGCCGCCGAACTCGCCGCGCAGGGCAAAGCGGAACAGCGCCGCGCGATAGGCGATGGCCGGCAGCAGGCCCGCCGCCACGCCCACGAGCACCGGCCCCGGCGTCCCGGCGGCCAGTCCCTGGAAGAAGACGAAGGCGCCCAGCGCCGCCAGCGCGGCGGACGGGATGAAGCGCGGCCAGTTGCCGGCGAAAAAGGCCCAGGCGGCGCGAACGCTCGCAAGGACCGGGATTTTGGCGTCGTCGGCCACGCGGCCCTCCGGACAGGGAACGGCCCGCTTCTATCGGCAGGCCGGGGCGGCGGGCAAGCGTAACCCGCCTGCCCGAGCCAACGCAGGCCCGGCTCAGCTCACCAAATCAGGCCGCGCTGATTCCCGGCTGACGCGCCTCGCCCGCGCGCTCCAGCATCGCGCGCTCGGCGTCGACCATGTAGTCGCGGGTCAGCGGCACGGCGTCGATGCGCTTGGACAGCTGAATCTGGAAGATCATGTGCCGGTTGTTCCAGAACGCCACGACGCAGCCGGCCAGATAGAATTCCCACATCCGGCAGAACCGCTCGTCGTACAGCGCCTTGGCCTCGTCCCGCCGCGCGGTGAACCGGTCCAGCCAGGCCAGGCACGTCTCCGCATAGTGCAGGCGCAGGATTTCGATGTCGGTGACCCACAGGCCCGCGCGTTCGATCGCCGGCAACACCTCGCTCAGCGCCGGGATATAGCCGCCGGGGAAGATGTATTTTTTCAGCCAGGCGCCGGTGACGCCCGGCTTCTCCATCCGGCCGATGGAATGGATCACCGCCACGCCGTCGTCCTTCAGCAAGTTCGCGACCTGGCCGAAATAGGCGTCGTAATTCGGAACGCCGACATGTTCGAACATGCCGACCGACACGATGCGGTCATAGGGACCTTCGGTGTTGCGGTAATCCTCCAGCCGGAAGTCCACGCGATCGGCCAGGCCGCCTTTCTTCGCGCGCTCCCGCGCGATGGCCAGCTGCTCCTCCGACAGAGTGACGCCGTCCACCTTGCCGCCGCCTTCGCGCGCCAGGAACAGCGCCATGCCGCCCCAGCCGCAGCCGATGTCCAGAATGCGCTGTCCCGGCTCCAGCAGCATCTTGGAGGCCAGGTGGATTTTCTTGTCGCGCTGGGCGACTTCCAGATCGTCCACCCCGTCGCGGAAATAGGCGCAGCTATATTGCCGGTCCGCGTCGAGGAAGAGGTCGTACAGCCGCCCCGACAGGTCGTAATGGTGGGCGACGTTTTCCTTGGACAGCGACAGGCCGTTGCGCGTCTGCCAGTTCTTCACGAACAGGCGGAACCGTTCCATGGATTTCAGCATCCAGTGATTGGGCGTCTCGGCGCGCGTGATGACGTCGAGGAAGTCCAGCAGCGTGCCCTCCTCGATCGTCAGCGTGCCGTCCATATAGGCCTCGCCAACATACAGCTCCGGATCGCGCAAAAGACGATGCACCGTGCGGTTATCGTGGATTCGGATCGCCGATCTGGGCTCGCCCCCCGGTCCGAAGACATGGGTCTGGCCTGACGGATCGGTAACCGTCAGTTGACCTTCCTTGACCACCTGTTTGAGCAATACGCCTAGCACAAACATGGCGTTGTCCCCCTGCTGCACACCCTTGTGACGAAAATAAACACAAACTTCGCGCGCTTGAGAAGCCGCAGAAAGACGCATGCGCTTGCGCGCGGGCGTATGGCGGCTAAGCGTTGGCCATGGCTCTCGTCCCGCTGAACGAATTGCCGCGAATCGGCGCGCTGCTTGGCCTCGACCCCGGGGGGCGGCGCATCGGGCTTGCCGCCTGCGATCCGGACCGGATTCTGTGCGCCCCGGTGCGCACGCTGACCCGCGGAAAATTCGCCCAGGACGCGGCGGAAATCTTCGCCGAATACGACCAGCGCGGCTGCGCCGGCATGGTCATCGGCCTGCCCCTGAACATGGACGGAACCGAAGGCCCGCGCGCCCAGTCGGCCCGCGCCTTCGCCCGCAACCTGCTGAAGCTGCGGGATACGCCCATCGCCCTGCACGACGAACGTCTGTCCAGCGCCGAGGCGCACGAAAAACTGCGCGAGGGCGGGGTGCGCGCCGCCCGCCGCAAGGCGGCGGTGGACCAGCTGGCCGCCGCGCTGATTCTGGAGGACGCCTTGCGCCATCTGGCGGCCGAGAGCGCAGGGAGTTGACGATGGCGCGCGCCTCGCGATCCCGGCGGCTGACCAGTATCGGCGATTTCGGCCGGCTGGAACTGGAAGCCGCCTTCGAACGCGCCGACCAGATTTCCAGCGACGCCTGGCCGGACCAGAGCGAGGCCCTGCAAGGCCACACCCTGCTCACCCTGTTCGCTGAGCCTGCGGGGCCGTCGCAGACGGCCTATGCGCTGGCCGGCCGGCGCCTGGGCGCGGACGTCGCGGATTTTCCCGCCGGCGAGTCCGGCGGCTTCGCCGACGCGCTGGTCGCGGCGGAGGCGATGGGGCCGGACATTCTGGTCGTCCGCCATTCCGCGCCGGGCGCGGCGGATTTCGCCGCCGAGCGCAGCGGCGCGCTGGTGATCGGCGCCGGCGACGGGGCGCGCGAAGACCCGGTCCAGGCGCTGACCGACGCTTTCGTGCTACGCCGCCGCTTCGGCGCGCTGGACGGGCTGCGCGTGGCGATCTGCGGCGACGTGCTGCACAGCCGCGCGGCGCGGTCCGCCGTCGGCCTCTTGAACGTGCTGAATGTGGAGGTCCGGCTGGCCGGCCCGCCGACCCTGCTGCCGGCCGACGCCGACCGCTGGGGCGTCGATGTCTTCCACGATCTGGACGAGGCGCTGGAGGCCTGCGACGCGGTCATCGTGCTGCCCGCGCCGCGCGAACGGATCAGCGGCGCGTTCGTCCCCTCCCCGCGCGAATACGCGGCGCTGTACGGCCTGACGGCGGAGCGGCTGTCCCGCGCCAATCCTGGCGCGGTCGTGCTGCACGCCGGCCCGGTCGGGCGCGGCGTGGAGATTGCGGCGGACGTCGCGGACATGGCCGAGGCCAGCCTGATCGGGGATCAGGCGGCGGCTGGCGTGGCGATGCGCATGGCGGTCCTGTCGCTGATGACCGAATGGGGCGGAAACCGGATGGGCGCGGCATGAGCCGGCCGCTGCTTCTGCGCGGGGCGCGCCTGCTGGACCCCGCCTCCGGCCTGGACGAGACCGGGGACATCCGCATCGAAGACGGGCGGATCGCGGAGCTGGGCGACATGCTGCCCGCCGACGGCGCCGCGGCGCTGGAATGCGAAGGGCTGTGCCTGGCCCCTGCCCTGATCGACCTGGCCGCCCATGTCGGCCCCTCCGGCGCGCCTGGCGGCGAAAGCGTCGCCAGCCTTGCGCGCGCCGCCTCGGCGGGCGGGATCGGCACGGTCGCGCTCACAGGCGAGGACGCCAGCCCGATCGACACGCCGGAGCGCGCCGCGGACCTGATCGCCCAGGGCCGCGAGGCGCCGGTGAAGATGCTGGTCGCCGGCGCGATGACGCGCGGCGGCGATCTGGCGGAAATGGGCCTGATGCAGCGCGCCGGCGCGGCCTTCCTGCACGGCGCGGCCCCCGGCTTCGCCCTGCGCCGCCGGGCGCTGGCCTATGCCGGCGGGCTGGACATGCTGTGCGCCGTCCGCCCCGAAGAGCCGGGCTACGAAGACGCCCTGTTCTGGGAGGGCGAGCTGGCCGCCCGTCTGGGCGCGGCGAGCGTCCCGGAAGCCGCCGAGCGGGTGGCCGCCGAGCGCGACCTGGCGCTGGCCGAACTGACCGGCGCGCGCCTGATGCTGGACCGGATCGCGACGCAGGAGGCGCTGGAGCCGCTGGCGCGCGCCCGCGCCAAGGGGCTGGAAGTGTTCGCCAGCGTCGGAATCGCGCATCTCAGCTTCAACGAGGTGGACGCCGGCGGGCTGGACCCCGCCTTCCGCCTGTCGCCGCCGCTGGCGGGCGAGGCCAGCCGCCGGGCGCTGGTGCAGGCGGTGGCGGACGGCCTGATCGACGCGGTCGTCTCCGACCACGCCCCGCGCGCGCCGCAGGACAAGGACGCCCCGTTCGGCGACGCCGCGCCGGGCAGCGCCAGTATCGAAACCCTGCTGCCCGCTTTGCTGGCGCTGGCCGCCGACGGCCAGCTGACCCTGCTGCAGGCGCTGGCGCCGGTGACCTCCGGCCCCGCCGCGATCCTGGGCCTCAGCCAGGGACGCCTGGCCGAGGGCGCGCCGGCGGACATCGTCCTGTTCGATGCGGAGGCGCCCTTTGTCTGCCGCCCCGACGCGCTGCACGGCCGCGCGCGCAACACCGCCTATGCCGGGCGCCGCCTGCACGGCGCGGTGCAGATGACGCTGGTCGGCGGCGGCGTGGCGTATGAGGGGTGAGGCGGTAGGATAGGCGCGGGGGGACTGTTCCACATGGCGTATCTGCTCACCGCCCTGCTCGCCTATCTGCTCGGCGCGATCCCGTTCGGCCTGTTGCTGACCCGCGCCGCCGGCCTGGGCGACGTGCGCGCCATCGGCAGCGGCAATATCGGCGCGACCAATGTCCTACGCACCGGGCGGAAGGACGTGGCGGCCGCGACGCTGCTGCTGGACGCGGCCAAGGGTGCGGTTCCGGTGCTGGCCGCCCGCTGGCTGGCCCCGCCCGAGGCCGCAGTGGCGCTTCCCGCGCTGGCGGCCGCCTGCGCCTTCCTCGGCCATTGCTTCCCCGTCTGGCTCGGCTTCAAGGGCGGTAAGGGCGTGGCGACCTTTATCGGCGGCGCGTTCGCCCTGCTCTGGCCGCTGGGGCTGGCAATCTGCGGCATCTGGCTGCTGGCCGCTTCGCTGTCCGGTTATTCCTCGCTGGCCGCTTTGGTGATGATGGCCGCGGCCCCGGCGCTGGCGGTGCTGGCCGGGGCGATGGCGCCCGCCGCGGCGCTGCTGGCCATGGCGGCGCTGTCCTATATCCGCCACGCCGCGAACATCCGCCGCCTGCTGCGCGGCGAGGAATCGCGGATCGGAGCGAAAAAATGAAGCGCCGCGCGCTGGCCGGAGCCGAGCGCGCGGACTGGCTGCGTCTGGCGCGGACCCCGCGGGTCGGCCCGGTCACCTTCGCGGCGCTGATCGAGCGGTTCGGCGGGGCGGGCGAGGCGCTGGACGCCCTGCCCGGCATGGCCCGGCGCGGCGGCGGCGCAGCCCCGAAAATCCCGCCGCGCGAGAGCGCGGAGCGGGAGATCGCGGCGGTGGAGGCGATGGGCGGGCGCGTCCTAGCGGCCTGCGAGCCGGACTTTCCGGAGGGCCTCGCCGCGCTGGACCCGCCGCCGCCGACCATCGCCCTGATCGGCGGCGCGCACGTGCTGGCGCGCCCGTGCGTGGCGATCGTCGGCGCGCGCAACGCCAGCGCCGCCGGCCTGCGCATGGCGACCATGCTGGCGCGGGAGCTGGGCGAGGCCGGCTATTGCGTGGTGTCCGGCATGGCGCGCGGGATCGACGGCGCGGCGCATCAGGCCGCTTTGCCCAGCGGCACCGCCGCCGTGCTGGCCGGCGGGCCGGATCATATCTATCCGCCCGAGCATGACGATCTTTATTCGCGCATCGCCGCGGAAGGCGTGGTCGTTTCGGAGAACGCGCCCGGTTATCGCGCCGGCGCCCGCGACTTTCCCCGCCGCAACCGGCTGGTCAGCGGCCTGTCGCTGGGCGTGGTCGTCGTGGAGGCGGCCCAGCGGTCCGGCACGCTGATCACCGCGCGCCTGGCCGGCGAACAGGGGCGCGAGGTGATGGCCGTGCCGGGCAGCCCGCTCGACCCGCGCGCAAAGGGCACCAACCGCCTGCTGCGCGATGGCGCGGCGCTGGTGGAGACGGCGCAGGACGTGATCGACGCGCTGAGCGCCGCCCGCCCGATTCGCGCCTTCGAGGACGGGGAGGACTGGGGCGCGGCGGCGGACGAGGGCGCGAGCCAGGCGGAGGCGGACGCCGCGCGGGACCGGATTCTGGAGCTGCTGTCCCCCGCCCCGACTTCGCGGGACGAGCTGGCGCGGCTGGCCGGGGTCCGCCCGGCGGCCGCGTTCGCCGCCCTGATGGAGCTGGAACTGGCCGGGCGGGCCGAATTATTGCCCGGCGGAATGGCCGTGGCGTCCTATTCGGAGTCCGGTGTCTGAGGGCCGCCCGTGGCCCGCGCCGCGTCCTCCAGCAGTTGCGCGGCCTTGTCCATTCCGGCCAGCACACATACTTCCGCAAGCTGGCGGCTCATGGTCGCGACATACGCCGCAACATCTTCCCGTTCCGGATCGCGTAGGGGCGTCATCGCGTGTTCAGGTTGCATTAGCGATTAATACAACCCAATTGCCTTCGATTTCAAGCGGATTGACAAGCCCCGCCCGCGCCCGCAGCTTCCCGCGCCTTTACGGATAAACCCACGGTCGTGATGAACGTCGTCGTCGTTGAATCGCCTGCCAAGGCGAAGACAATCAACAAATATCTGGGCAGCGACTATCACGTGCTGGCGAGTTTCGGCCATGTGCGCGACCTGCCCAGCAAGGACGGGTCCGTCCGCCCGGACGAAGATTTCGCCATGGACTGGGAGGTGGATTCGGCCGCCAACAAGCGGCTGAAGGAAATCGCGGACGCCACAAAGGGCGCCGATTCCCTGATCCTGGCGACCGACCCCGACCGCGAGGGCGAGGCCATTTCCTGGCACGTCCTGGAAGTGCTGCAGAAGAAAGGCGCGCTGAAGGACGTCGACGTGAAGCGCGTCGTGTTCAACGCCATCACCAAATCCGCCGTGCTGGACGCGATGGCCAAGCCGCGCGCCATCGATATGGAGCTGGTGGAGGCGTATCTCGCCCGCCGCGCGCTGGACTATCTGGTCGGCTTCACCCTGTCGCCGGTGCTGTGGCGCAAGGTGCCGGGCGCCCGCTCCGCCGGCCGGGTCCAGTCGGTCGCCCTGCGCCTGGTCTGCGAGCGCGAGCTGGAGATTGAGAAGTTCAAGCCGCAGGAATACTGGTCGGTCGCCGCCCAGGTGACCGCCGGCGGCTCCGACCCGTTCGACGCCCGCCTGGTCCGCCACGACGGCGAAAAGCTGGACCGCCTGTCCATCGGCTCCGAGGCCATGGCCCGCGCCGCCGAACAGGCGGTGAAGACCGGCGCCTTCAGCATCGTCTCGGTGGAGGCCAAGCCCGCGCGCCGCAACCCGGCCGCGCCCTTCACCACCTCGACCATGCAGCAGGAGGCCAGCCGCAAGCTGGGCTACAGCGCCAGCCGCACGATGCAGCTGGCCCAGCGGCTCTACGAGGCCGGGCTGATCACCTATATGCGGACCGACGGCGTGACCATGGCGGGCGAGGCCATCGGCCAGGCGCGCGACATGATCGGCCAGAATTTCGGCAAGGATTATCTGCCCGAAAGCCCGCGCCAGTATTCGTCCAAGGCCAAGAACGCCCAGGAAGCGCACGAGGCGATCCGCCCGACCGACTTCCACAAGGATCCGAAATCGCTGTCGCTCGATCCGGACCAGGCCAAGCTCTATCTGCTGGTCTGGAACCGCGCCGTGGCCAGCCAGATGGAGGCCGCGCGGCTGGAGCGCACGACGATCGACATGGAGACGCCGGACGGCAAGACCGCCCTGCGCGCCACCGGTCAGGTCATCCTGTTCGACGGCTTTTTGAAGCTCTACAGCGAAGGCAAGGACGACGCGGCCGACGAGGCCGAAGGCGTCCTGCCCAAGGTGGAGCAAGGCGCCAGGACGGACGTGAAGGACGTCCAGACCGAGCAGCACTTCACCCAGCCGCCGCCGCGCTATTCGGAAGCCTCTCTGGTCAAGCGGCTGGAGGAGCTGGGCATCGGCCGGCCGTCCACCTACGCCTCCACCCTGTCGGTCCTGCGCGACCGCAATTATGTGCGGATGGAGAAGAACCGCTTCATCCCGGAGGACAAGGGACGGGTCGTCACCGCCTTCCTGGAAAATTTCTTCCAGCGTTATGTGGAGTACGACTTCACCGCCGACCTGGAAGAGAAGCTGGACGCGGTCTCCGCCGGCAACCTGGAATGGAAGACCCTCTTGCGCGACTTCTGGGAGCAGTTCTCCGCCTCCGTCGCCGACATCGCCGATCTGCGCATCGGCCAAGTCATCGACGCGCTGAACGAGACGCTGGGCCCGCATCTGTTCCCGACGCCCGAGGGCGGCGGCGACCCGCGCAAATGCCCGGCCTGCGAAGACGGCCAGCTGTCCCTGAAATTCAGCCGCTATGGCGGCTTTATCGGCTGCTCCAACTATCCGGACTGCAAATTCACCCGGCCGCTGGCCGCTGATGGCGACGGCGCGGGCCAGGCGGACAAGGAGCTGGGCAAGGATCCGGAGACGGACCTGACCGTCACGCTGAAACACGGCCGGTTCGGCCCCTATGTGGAGCGCGCCAACGAGCCCAAGCCGAAACGCTCCGGCCTGCCTAAGGGCTGGGACCCGTCCGAAGTGGATCTGGCGCAGGCGCTGAAACTGCTGGCCCTGCCGCGCGAGGTCGGCCTGCATCCCGAGGACCAGAAACCCATCGTGGCGGGCCTCGGCCGGTTCGGACCTTACGTGAAGCACGGCTCGATCTACGCCAGTCTTTCGGATGCGAATGAACTCTTCGATGTCGGCCTCAACCGGGCCGTCACGCTGATCGAGGAAAAGAAGGCCAAGCAGCAGGGACAGACCCTGCGCGAGATGGGCGACCACCCCGAGGGCGGTCCGGTGACCATCATGAAGGGCCGCTATGGCCCCTATGTGAAGCATGGCCGGACAAATGCTTCGCTTCCGAAGGGAACCGAGGCCGACGACGTGACCATGGAGCAGGCGGTGGAGCTGCTGGCCGCGCGCGCCAAGAAGAAACCCGCCAAAAAGGCCGCCAAGAAAGCGGCGAAAAAGCCGGCCAAGAAGGCCGCGAAGAAGCCGGCGAAAAAGCCCGCCAAAAAGGCGGCGAAGAAGAAACCCGCCAAGAAGGCTGCTTCCGAATAATGGCCGATCCAGACCGCGACGCTGTTCTGAAAGCGGTGCGCGCGGGCGGCGGCCAGTACGGCAAGCGGGAGATCGCCAAGGCGCTGAAGCTGAAAGGCGATGATCGAATCGCCCTGAAGCGCGTTCTGAAAGACATGACCGAGGACGGGGACATCGTTCAGTCCGGCCGGCGCACCTATTCGGTTCCGGCGGCCGATGAGGCCGAAGGGGATGGCGAACGCCGCCCGGGCGTCGTGGTCGCCCAGATCACCGACACCGACCCGGACGGCGAATTGCTGGCGCAGCCGGAAAAGGGCGACGGCCCGCCGGTGCGCATGGCCCCGGGCGAAGGCCGCGCCGGGCGCGGCGACATCGCACTGGGCGTCGGCGACCGCGCCCTGATCCGCATCGTGGAGGAAGACGGCGAGCTGGTCGGCCGGCTGATCAAGCGGCTGGGCCAGTCCGCCCACCGCATATTGTGCGTGGTGGAGGACGACGGCGGCCGCATGCGCCTGTCCCCCGTCGACCGCAAGGCGCGACACGACCTGATCCCGACCAAGGACGACCGCCGCAATCTGAAGGACGGCGATCTGGTGATGGCCGAGATCGCGAAGGAGCGCGTGCACGGCCTGAAGACCGCCCGCATCGTGGAGCGGGTCGGCCGCGCCGACGAGGCGCGCGCGGCCTCCGTCATCTCCCTGGCCAGCCACGGCGTGCCGCAGGGCTTCTCGAACGCGGAGATCGAACAGGCCGAAAGCGCAAAAGCGCCGGAGCTGGGCGCCGGGACCGATCTGCGCGACATCCCCTTCGTCACCATCGACCCGGACGATGCGCGCGATTTCGACGACGCGGTGTTCGCCGCGCCGGACGAGGACGAGAACAATCCCGGCGGCTGGATCGTCTGGGTCGCCATCGCCGACGTCGCCCGCTACGTCCCGCCGGGCAGCCCCCTGGATAAAGGCGCGCTGAAGCGCGGCAATTCGGTCTATCTGCCCGACCGCGTCGTGCCGATGCTGCCCGAGCGCCTGTCCAACGATCTGTGCAGCCTGCGCCCGCTGGAGGACCGCGCCTGCATGGCGGTGCGCATGAGATTCGGGGCGGACGGCGCAAAGCGCGGCCAGAAATTCGTCCGCGGCCTGATGCGGTCCGCCGCCCGCCTGACCTATCGCCAGGCGCAGGACGCGTTCGAGGGCAAGCCGGGCGAGGAGGCAAAACCCGTCCTCGACTCCACACTCATGCCCGTGTGGAAGGCGTACAAGGCGCTGAAGGCCGCGCGCGACCGCCGCGCGCCGCTGGAGATCAACAGCCCCGAGCGCAAGGTGCGCGTGAACGAGGCCGGGGACGTGGTCTCCATCTATCGCTACGAGACCTTCGCGGCGCACAAGCTGATCGAAGAATTCATGATCATGGCCAATGTCTGCGCCGCCGAGACGCTGGAGCAGAAAAAGACGCCGCTGATCTATCGCGTCCATGACGAGCCCAGCCGGGAAAAGCTGACCAGCCTGTCCGAATACCTGCCCCAGATCGGCCTGAAATGGTCGCTGGGCCAGCCCGCCACGCCGAAGCGGTTCAACGCTCTGCTGGAACAGTCGGGGGACGGGGAGCAAAGCGAGGTCGTCAACGAGGTCGTGCTGCGCAGCCAGTCCCAGGCCGTCTACGACAACGACAATATCGGCCATTTCGGCCTGAATCTGGAACGCTACGCCCACTTCACCTCCCCGATCCGGCGCTATGCGGATCTGGTCGTGCACCGGGCGCTGATCCGGGCGCTGGGCCTGAAGGTGGGCAAGACCGGCGACGGCCTGACGGACGAGGAAATCGCCCGCATGGCCCGCACCGCAGAAGACATCACATTCGCCGAGCGCCGCGCCGTGGCCGCCGAGCGCGACGCCGTCGACCGCTATGTCGCCGCCTATCTGGCCGACCGCGTGGGCGGGGAGTTCACGGGCCGCATCACCGGCGTCACCCGTTTCGGCGCCTTCGTTCGGCTGGACGAGACCGGCGCCGACGGCCTGGTCCCCGTCTCCACGCTGGGCGACGAATATTTCCGCCATGACGAGCGCTCCCACGCCTTGATCGGGGAGCGCACCGGCGGCCGCTACCGCCTGGGCCAGCGCGTGTCGGTGAAGCTGGGGGAAGCCACGCCGATCACCGGCGGGCTGATTTTCGAAATGCTGACCCCGGCCGAGGCCGGGGAGCGCCCGGCCCCGCGCAAGGGCGGCGGCCGGCCGGGGCATGGCCCGCGCGGCCGCGGCGGTTCGGGACCGAAAAAAGGCGGCCGCGGCCGGCCCTCCGCCAAGAAAGCCAAGTCCAAGGGCGCAAAAGGCAAAAAGGGTCCCCGCCGGGGCCGGAAATAGGCCCCGTAACAGAGCGCACAAGACTGCGTTGACTTCGGTTGCGGCCCGGCTATGTTCCGCGCTTCCAATTTTCGGGCGACTCCGCATCGGGGGCGCCGACGGAGCGACGAGCATGGCCAAGCCGACAACTGTCAAAATCCGCCTCAACTCCACGGCGGACACCGGCTTCTTCTATGTCACCAAGAAGAACACCCGCACCATGACCGACAAGCTGGTGCTGAAGAAATACGACCCGATCGCGCGCAAGCACGTCGAGTTCAAAGAGGGCAAAATTAAATAGCCCCGATTTCCGCTTGGGAGTGGAAACGCCAACGGCCCCGCTTCGCGGGGCCGTTTGTTTTTTGGCGCCATACCTTCCTGCAGGGCGTCACACCGCCGCTTGACGAATGATCGTTTTTCGATAAGAAATTATCGAAATTCGGATAGGGGCCGTCATGCAAAAATTTCTCTCGGGTCTGGCGGTAGTGTTTCTGACCCTTGCCGTCGGCGCCGCCGACGCGCAGGACACCGCGGATACGCCCGAAATGCTGCGCTTCCGCGCCCCGGAAGACCGGCCGCAACTTCTGGTCGTCGGGGCGGCGCATTTCGCCAATCCGGGGCGGGACATGATCAATCAGACCGTTCCGGACATGATGGCACCGGAGCGGCAGGCGGAGATCGAGGCGGTCGTCGCCGCGCTGACCGCATTCCATCCCACGCATGTCGCTATCGAATGGCCCGCCGCCGCGCAGGAACGACTGAACGAACTCTACGCGCAATATCGCGCCGGCGAGCATGAGCTGGGCGTGTTCGAAGGCGAGCAGATCGGCTTCCGCCTGGCCGCCGCCGCCGGGCTGGACCACATGGACGCCATCGACTGGAACGAGGCCGGCAGCGGCCCGGAAGAGGCCTATGACTTCCCGGCCTACGCGGGGTCGCACGGCCAGGGCGCGCTGTTCGCCGCGCTGCTTGATCCTGCGAACACAGCTCTCGTGCCGCTGGGCGACCGCACCGTCGGCGAATGGCTGCGGGCGTTAAATACCCCGGAAGCGCTGGCCACCAACCACCGCGCCTATTTCGACTTCGTCATGATCGGCGGCGACGATGCGCAGCCGGGCGCCAACTGGGTCGGCCACTGGTATGGCCGCAATCTGCGCCTGTTCCGGAATCTGGTGAATCTGGCGTCCAGCCCGGATGACCGCGTAGTGGTCATCTACGGCCAGGGTCACGGCTATCTGCTGCGCCAGTTCGCGCGCGAGTCAGGGGCGTTCGAGGTGACGGACGTCGCGGACGTGCTGCCTGCCGGACAATAAGGCGCCTCAGGCGACCTTGCGCTGGACGCCCAGCTTGATCTTCACCTGATTGCGGCCGGACTGTTTGGCGGCGTACAGCGCCTCGTCGGCGCGCTTGACCAGCGTTTCCGGCGTGTCTTCGACGTTGAATTCCGACACCCCGATACTGGTGGTCACCGGCACGTCGCGCCCGGCGTTGGCGACATGGAACGGCTTGTCGGCCACCGCGGCGCGGAACCGCTCGGCGGCGTGCGCGGCCGCGCCGACCGGGGCCTCGGGCAGCACGATCAGGAACTCCTCCCCGCCCCAGCGGCAGGCCAGGTCCATCGCGCGCAGATGCGCCTGCAGGCGCTGGGCGTATTCGCGCAGCACCGCGTCGCCCGCGTCG
>CAJXKJ010000023.1 GCA_913055605.1 uncultured Euryhalocaulis sp.
CTTGAAGCCCTGTCCGGCACGGCCGGAAGCCGCCACAACCGCATAGCGGGACGAAACAGGACCATGACGCTAGCCGACATCCTGACCGTCGAAGCGATTCTGCCGAATCTGCGCGCTTCGGGGAAAAAGCTCGCCTTGCAGAAAATCTGCGAGCTGGCCGCCCGGGACACGGGCCTGGCCGCCCGCGACATCTTCGAGGCGGTCATGGAGCGCGAGAAGCTGGGCTCCACCGGGGTCGGCGGCGGCGTGGCCATCCCGCACGCCCGCATGGCCGGGCTGACGGCCGTGCGCGGCTGGTTCGCCCGCCTGGAAAGCCCGATCGAGTTCGAATCCGTCGACGACGAGCCGGTCGACCTGATTTTCCTGCTGCTGGCCCCCGAACAGGCCGGCGCGGACCATCTGAAGGCGCTGGCGCGAGTTTCGCGCCTGTTCCGCCGCGAAGACATGCGCCGCCGCCTGCGCGAGACGCATACCGCCGCGGCGGCCTACGCCCTGATCGCCGACGACGCGGACCGCGACGCGGCCTGATCGCGGCGCGCTCCGGGCCAGTTCCACCCCGTTTCACACTGTCCGAAAAAGAAACGGCGCCCTTTCGGGCGCCGTCCCTGTGCGTCTGCGGTCCGCCGCCTAGTGCAGGCTGACCGGCTTGGCGTCGTTGGCGAAGGCCGTGGCCATCGCCTCGTCCCGGCTGGCGAACACCGCCAGGCGGCGCCCGTCCGCGCCGTGCAGGGCGTAGTACAGCCCGCTCGCGTCGATTTCGCTTTTCGCCTCGGGAATCTCGGCGGCCAGGTCATCGGCGGTGAGCGTGCGGACATAGACCAGCGCCGGGGCGCCCAGCGCGGCGAATTCCGCTTCGGTCAGATGTCTGCCGGTCTCGCCGGCTCTCAGCACGTCAGCCATTTCGGCCTCCTTCAATATCTATTCTGCGCACCCGCGCGTCCGGCTCCGGCCGGTGCACGCGGACGTTCAGCAGTCCGTCCCTCATCTCTGCGCCTTCCACGGACCATCCATCCGCCAGGATGAATGCGCGCTGAAAGCGCCGGGCCGCGATGCCGCGATGCAGAAAGGCCCGCTCGGCCTCCTCCGCATCCGCCTTGTCGCCCCGCACGGTCAGCTGGCGGCCCTCTACGGTGACCTCCAGATCCTCCCGCGCGAAGCCGGCCACGGCGATGGAGATGACCAGCCGGTCGTCGTCCAGCGCCTCGACATTGTAAGGGGGGTAGGCGTCTCCGGCGCCGCGGGCGGCGCTTTCGATCAGAGACTGCATGCGCTCGAAGCCCAGCAGGAACGGGCTGTCGAACACGCTGAGCGGCGTTCTGGTCACCATCAAGCCCCTTCCAGGCGGCTTGCGCCCGAACCGGCCCGAATGCGGCGCCGGTCGGCGCGTCGTCACGCCTAGAGATGGGGTGGCTATGGTGCGTTGCAAGCGCCCGCACGGACGGCTTTTTTCAAGCCGGACCGAAGGGACGGGACCGGCCGGCGCGGGGCGCCGGCCGGCTGGGCGGTTCAGCCCTGGCCCGCGGCCGTGACGACGGCGGTGACGAGGACGCCGATCGTGATCAGCGCGGCGGCGACCAGAGCGATACGGCTGCTCAGATCGTCGCGGACGGCGGCGACGTAGTCCGGATAAGACGCCTGGATGTCGGCAACCATGATGACCTCCATCAATGATGTGAGGCCCCAGACATAGCGCCGGGGGCCGCCGCGGACTGTGTGTCAAATCGCCGTGCGGCAGGTCGCCGCCATGCGACACCGCGCCGCTTCCCAGACGCGCCGGATCGCGCCTCGCAAATCCTTACGCAAGAGACAGGATATGAACCCGACTTAACCCGGCGTTCAGGGGCGGGTCATCCGGCCGGCGCCATAAAGGTCTGCATAAGGCGAGCGGCCTCCCCAAAGACGCACGCATCGACTTCAGCCCCGGCCGCGAAAGCGCGCCGGGGTTTTTCTTTTGTGTTTCTGGCTATCGTCACACCGATGCTGACGGCGACAGTGGCGGCGCGCTCAGCCAATATCGAAATGCAGCACTTGGGATTCCGCCCCGCATAACAGCCCGCCAAGAGACCGCATGCTTCCACCCGGCGCGCAGCTCCTATCCAATTTCATCTCTTGCTCGCACGCTAGTGAACTGCTGGGCGCGGTGGATAGGGGGCCGTGGCTGACGGATTTGCGGCGGCGGGTTCAGCATTATGGCTGGCGCTACGATTACCGCGCGCGCCGCACGGCAGAGCATCTCTATCTGGGACCACTCCCGGTCTGGCTGACCGAAGAAACCCGGCGGCTCGTCAAGGAAGGCGGCTTTAGCTCTCCTCCCGATCAAGCGATCATCAACGAGTATCTGCCCGGTCAGGGCATTTCTGCTCACGTGGATTGCGAGCCCTGTTTCGGCCCGGTGATCGCTTCACTCAGCCTGGGCGGCCCATGCGAGATGGAATTCCGGAGCCGGGACGGCGGCGAACGCTGCAAGGCGTTACTATCGCCGCGAAGTCTGCTGATCCTGAACGGAGAAGCCCGCTACGATTGGACTCACGCCATCCCGGCGCGGAAGTCGGATTTGGTGGACGGGCGACGCATCCCACGCCATCGCCGCGTTTCCTTGACCTTCCGGACCGTCCTGCGAGCGTGACCGCGCGCGCGACGGGCGGGCATTGAACCTGTTGATCTGAGAGAGCCGCCGTACATGGCCCGGATCGGGCAGGCGATTTAGGGACGTGGGGGACCTGAGGGGAGATTTGTCGAACCAGGTTCTGGAAACGCTGGAGGAGTGGAACCGTCTGCTAAGGGATACGTCACTGGGCCGAGAGGGGCCACAAGAGCCTGAAATCTAATAGTCCCTTGCGTTTGCAGCATTGATTATTTTGTCCTGTCCATCATAAGGCGTCCAAATCTTCGGCAGTTGGGCGCTTGCCGGTTTTCTTGTCCCGTCCGCGCCTATCCCGTCTTGTATGATATCCTCACGGGAGGCGGTTCGGGGTCCCAGGAGGCAATGACGATGCATGAGAGCACGCTCACGCCGTTCTGGCTCCATCACGCGCGTGTTGTCGCGCTCGCCACGATAATCATGGCCGGCGGACACATGATCGGCTCGGCCACGTCGGGCATTCCCGCTTACGTGATCATCCTGCACGCTTTCATCGTCGTACTGATCGCCTATCCCATCCAGACGGGCTTTGCCTATTTGTGCATGGCGCATCTGCCGGACCGCCTGCATCTGGGAGTGCGGGCGGTGATCGGTTGCCTGCTGGCTGCGTCTATAACCGCTGTCCTCGGCCCGGTGCTCAGCTGGTTCGCCGGGGTCGCTCATCCGGCGATTGCGCGTGCGACGACCCGGGAGGACCTCTGGCAGGTGCTCCGGGGAGGATACTTGACCATTCTTGCAATTCACATCGCGCTCGGGCCCGTGCTGTGGATGTCGCTCACCTACACATGGTGGCGCCGCTGGTTCCAGCGCCATCGGGGGGAGCAGGCTCCCGTCGCGACTGATGGTCAGGAAGGGCAGCCGCTCCTGGTCGCGGACAATTCCGAACCGCCTTTTATGACCAAGCTGCCCTTCAAAAAGCGCGGTGCCCTGCATGCGCTGTCGGCCGAATTACACTATGTCCGCGTCTACACCTCGGCGGGCAATGATCTGGTGCTGATGCGCTTTTCCGACGCCGTCGCACAATGCGGCAAAACCGAAGGACTGCGCATTCACCGCTCTCACTGGGTCGCTTTGTCGGCCATTGCCGAGGTCTCCTGCGAGAGCGGCAATATGATGGTGCGGATGCACGACAGTCTCGAATTTCCGGTTTCGCGGAGCTACCAGGGCGTTGTCCGCAACGCCCTGCCCGGCAAGGTCGCCTGAGCGGCCCGCGTCCCTACAATGCAATCGCCGCGTCGTCGCTCCAGTGTCCGCCGAGCGCGAGGCTGAGCTGGACATATTGCACGGCTTGCGCGCGATGAATCGCCAGAAGGTTGCTTTGCGCGGCGAAGACCCGTTGCTGAATGCTCAGCACGTCGATCAGATCGGTTTCGCCCTCACTATAGCGCAATTGCGCGATCCGCAGCGCGTCCTGCGAGGATTCGCGGGCGGTCTGCTGCGCTACGCGCCTTTCGGCGAGAGATGCGTTGGCGTCCAGCGCATTCTCGATTTCCCCGAAAGCAGCGAGCGCGGCGGAAACATAGTCAGCAACGGCCTGCTGTTCTGCAGCCTCCGCCGCGTCTAGCGCCGCGCCCCGGCGACCACCGTCAAGGATCGGAACCACGATGTTGGGGGCCAGCCGCCACGCGATGTTGGCGGGGTCGAGCAGCGCGTCCAGCTCTCGTGACGACCCGCCGATCCCACTGGTCAGCGTGATGCGCGGAAGCCGCGCCGCCTGCGCCTCGTCGACGCCGGCGATCGAGGCTGCGATCCGGCGCTCCGCCGCGACGATGTCCGGGCGGCGCTCGAGCAGGCTGGACGGCAGGCCCGAGGGCGGCGGAGGCGGTATCGCGGGCAGGCCATGTGACGTCTCGATTGTGTTGGCCGGATATCGTCCCAGCAGCAATTCGAGCGCACGCCCCGCATCGGCGCGCAAATTCTGGACGGAGAGCAGCGTGTCGCGGGCCTGCATCAGATCCGTCCGGACCAGCGCGACATCCTGAGCGGTCGCATAGCCCTCGACCTCGCGCGCACGCACGATGCGGTCGATCTCGGCGAGGGCGTCATAAACGCCTTGCGCGACCTCTTCCTGTTCTCCCGCCGCGATGGCGAGGAAATAGAGTTCGGCCACCGCCCCCGCGAGCGCCTGGCGAGCATAGGCGTAATCGGCGGCCGCGCCCTCCGCGCTGAAATAGGCGTTCGCCGCATCGGCGCGGACACGGCCCCAAAGGTCCGCCTCCCAGCCGGCCTGTACGCCCGCGTCGAACAAACTCGTCGTCGGGACTGGCCCGTCGACGAAACCGCTGCGCAGGACCGAAACCGCGCCGTCTACGGTCGGGGAGAGCTGGGAAGCGACCTGGCGCGCCAGTGCGCGCGCGCCGTCGATTTGAGCGGCGGCGGATCTGAGGTCGGGATTGTTGGCCAGCGCCTCCTCCACCAGACCGGCAAGCACCGGATCGTTGAATGCGCTGATCCAGCCCGATCGCACATCGCCCTGCCCGGCGGCGACCGCGGTCCAGTCCATCGGCAGTTCGGGCAGCGCCGCCCGGCCGGCCTCGGCCCCCTGCTGCGGGTAGTTCCCGGCGGTGGAACAGGCGGCCAGCGCGAACATGCAGGTCGCTGCGAAGACGCTTTGCTTTAACGCGATCATGCTGGTTCTCCCTGCAATTCGGAGGTTTCATCGGGACGCACCCGGAAAACGATGGTGTAGAGGGCTGGCACGACCACCAGGGTCAGCAGCGTGGCGAAGGTCAGGCCGAAAACCAGCACCACCGCCATGGACTGGAAGAAGGCGTCGGCGAGAAGCGGCATCACGCCAAGGATGGTGGTCAGGGACCCCATCATGACGGGCCGCACGCGGCTCATCGCGGAATCGATGACGGCGTCGTAGCGCGGTTTGCCCTCGGCGATCTCCAGGTCCATCTGATCGACCAGCACAATCGCGTTCTTGATCAGCAGCCCCGAGAGCGAGAGCAGACCGAGGATCGCCATGAATTCGAGCGGCACCTGCATCACCAGGAGGCCGACGACGACGCCGATCAGGGCCAGCGGCACAATCAGCCAGATGATCAGGGGCTGCCTGACGGCGTTGAACAGCAGCACCACGACCAGCACCATCGCGGCGAGGCCAGCGGGCACGGTGCTGGCCAGGTTCTGATTGGCCTCCTGGCTGTTGCCATATTCGCCGCGCCAGTTGAGTTCATAGCCATCGGGCAGGTCGATCGCCTCGATTTGCGGACGGATGCGGTCCAGGGCGGTGGACGCCAGTTCGCCTGGAAGCGGGTTGGCCTGCGCCTTGATGGTCCAGACGCGATCCACGCGCCGCATCTGGGCGTTGCGCCAGACCGTGCGGAACCCGTCCACCGTCTCGACCAGGGGCACGGTGCGCCCGGTTTCGCGGCTGGGGACCTGGATAGCGGCCATTTCGTCGACGCCGCGACGCTCGGCCTCGGGCGCACGGGCCACGATGGGGATCAGGCGGTCCTGCTCGCGGAAGACGCCTACCGGTCGGCCGGAAGTGTTCGTTTCCAGCACCGCCGCCAAATCCTCACGGGAGACGCCGAGGCGCCGGCCGCGGCTGGCCGAATAGATCGGCTCGACCACGCTCACCGGCTGGCGCCAGTCGTCCTTTACCGCCATCAGCCCGCCATCGGCGGCCATCAGCGCCTGCGCCTGGTTCGCGAGCTGGCGCAGCACGACCGGATCGGGGCCGGCGAACTCGGCCTCGATCTTGGAGCCGCCACCCGGGCCAAGCTGGAACCGCCAGGCGCTCGCCATCGCGTCAGGATAGTTGGCGTCGATATGCCGCTGGATTTCGGGGATCAGCCGATCGACGCTGCGATAGTCGTCAACCCGGATCAGAATCTGACCGAAGGCCGGATTGGGCGGCTCAGGCGGATAGATGAGCATATAGCGCAGCGCGCCCTGGCCGACGACGGCGTTTACGTCCTCGACGCCGTCCAGGCCGGAGATGAACCGTTCGATCTCCATGACGTCGGCATTGGTGCGGGAAATCTTGGTTCCTTCGGGCAGCCAGTAATCGACCGCCATCTGCGGCGTGGTGGAGTTGGGAAAGAATCCGCTCTTCACGAAGTTGAAGCCGATCAGCGATGCGGCGAAAAGAACCGCAACGACGCCGACCAGGACCCACTTCGCGGACAACACGGCCTTGAGAAACGCGCGATATTTCAACGCATATGTATTCTCCGGCGCGGGATGCGGTTCCGCAGCGTCGCCCGGTTCCGCAAAAAGCAGGTCCGCCATCAGCGGCGCCAAGGTGATCGCGAAAACCCAGCTGAAGAGCAGCGAGATCATCACCACCCAGAACAGATGGTTTGTGTATTCGGCGGCCTGTCCCGGCGCGAAAGCGATGGGCGCGAAGGCGAGGATGCCGACGAGCGTTCCGCCCAGGAGCGGCCATTTGGTGCGCGCGACCACGTCCCTGGCGATTTCCAGCTTCTTGCGGCCCTGCCGGACGCCGACAAGAATGCCGTCCGTGACCACGATCGCATTATCGACCAGCATGCCCAGCGCAATGATCAGGGCGCCCAGCGATATGCGGTGCATCGGGATGCCGAACTGATACATCGTCGCCAGCGTGGCGGCGATGGTGAGCACGAGAACCGCGCCGATGACGAGCGCCGAGCGCAGCCCCATGAAGATCAGCAGCGTGACCAGAACGATGACGAGCGCGGTCACCACATTGATCAGGAAGGCGCCGATCGCTTCGTTGACAACCTTGGCCTGATTGTAGAACTCATGGACCTCCATCCCGACGGGGCGAAGGCTCACGCCATTTTCCAGAACCTGCTCAATCTCATGGCCGATTTCGACCACGTTGGCGCCGCGAGTGTTGGATACGCCGATCCCGATCGCCTCCACGCCGTTATAGCGGCCGATGAAGCTGGTCGGGTCGCGATAGTCGCGGCGGATGTCCGCCACGTCCTGCAGATAGACCACGGTGGCGGAATCGGGCGTGGAGACGATGATATTGCCCAGCGCCTCGACGGTATCGATGTCGTCGCTGGGATGGATGACGACACGGCGGTCGCCGATTTCCACCGCCCCGGCTGAGGCCACCGAATTCTGCGCCGCGAGGTCGGCATAGACCTGCTGTACGGAGACGCCGAGCGCGGCGGCGCGTTCACGCGAGATCTCGACATAGATCGCCTCACCCTGCGCGCCCTGGAGGGTGACCTTTGCCACGCCGTCCACCGCCAGAAGGTCGGTGCGCAGCGTTTTGGCGTAGTCCTCCAGCTCCCGCGGGCTGAAGCCGGGTCCCGTGAGCAGGTAATACAGCCCGTACACGTCCCCGAAATCATCATCGACAATGCTCTCCTGCACGCCGGGCGGGAGCATGCGCTGGGCGTCGCCGACCTTGTTACGCAGCTTGGCCCAGACGCCCTGCAACTCTTCGCGCGTCTTCGAAGCGTCGTAGCGGATCGCGACATTGATGCGCGATACGCCGGCGCTGGAGACCGAACGGATCTCCTCGACTTCCGGAAGTTGCTGGATCGCGCTTTCGAGCGCTTCTGTCACCTCATTGGCGACTTCGGTCGGCGTGGCCCCTGGATACTGGGTTATCACCACCGCTTCGCGAATGGTGAATTCGGGATCCTCGAAGCGCGGCATGTCGCTATAGGCGCGCCAGCCGCCGAACAGGGCGATCAGGATCACGATGAAGCTGATAAGGCGGTTTTTTACCGCGAATTCGACCGGGTTCATCTCCGCTCCCCCTATTCGGCCAGGGGACGCACGCGCATCCCCGGTTGCAGGTATGGAGCGCCGGCTCCGACGACGGTCTCGCCAGCCGACAGACCGGAGGCGACCGTCAGCATGTCCCCCACGCCCGCGCCCACATCGACGCGGCGCCGGGTCACTTCGCCGGTCTCGGTCGCAACCACCCAGACATAGCGGTCCTCGCCGTCGGCCTGCACGGCCTCCAGCGGGACTTCGATGCGGTTGGCGCTTGGACCCTCGTCCTCGACCCCGAACCGGATGCGCACCATTCCGGTCATGCCCGGCAGGACCAGAGAACCGGCGGGCGGCGCATAATCGAACCGGATGGCGAAGGTCTGCGTGCGGGGGTCGGCCTGGGTCGCCACGGAATGAAGCTCCGCGGCGATCGCCTGGCCCGGCAGGGCGTCAAGCGTCAGCTGCGATCCATAGGGCGTGACGCGGCCGGCATTGGCCACGATCGTCGCAGGCATCTGCACCAGCGCCTGACCGGCTCCGAGCGTTTGCAGGGTGGCGATTGGCGTGGCCGCGCTGACATTCTCGAACTGCTCGACATGGACCAGCGCGACGATCCCCGCGAAAGGCGCGCGCAGGACGCTGTCGTCCATGCGCTTTTGCGCGGTGTCGAGTTGCGCGCGGGCCACGTCGAGCTGGGTGCGGCGCTGGTCGACGACGCCGCCAGCGATCGCATTCTGCTCGACCAGCCGTGAAGCCCGGTCATATTCGGTCTTGGCGTTGTTGAATTGCGCCTGCGCGGCGGACAGGTCGTTGAGCAGGGCGCGCTGGTCCAGCCGGGCGATAACCTGACCGGAAGAAACCTGCTGTCCTTCGCGGACCTCCAATTGCTCCACCAGTCCGGAGATCGCGAAGGTCAGGTCGGTCGACCGCGCCGCCTCGATCACGGCGGGCAGCGAATGCTCCTGCAGAGCGTCCGCGACGCCGACCTGGATCAGCTTGGCGGGCCGGACCTGGACTGGAGCGCTTTGCTCATCCGACGCGGAACAGGCGCCAAGACCCACCGCAAAAATTATTGCCAGCACGCTGCTGGCGGGGCGTTCCGAGAGCATGGAGAACCTCCTGTTCCTGATGCGCCCGACGATGTGTCGTGGCGCGAATTTCAGGGGTGCCTAGTCGGCCTGAGGAGGTTTGTGCGCGCCGATGCACCGGGCGCCGTTGGTCATGCCCGGATGCAATTCGTGATGCACGAGTAGCAAACGGCGTGCAGAAACAGAGAATTCCAGGAAATTTTCGGCACTCCTCGACGGAACGGGAGCAGGACCGAACAGAAACGGGCCTTGTGGCCTGTCCACGGCTTCGAAGACACCGGGTCAGGCGTTTTGGTGGAACCTGAGGCGGATCGAGGGACCACATCAGTCTACGCGGAAGCTCCAGCTTGAGGCGGCGAGGCTGGACCGCGACTTTGACTGGCGTCAGCGGAACGTGGTGGCGCAAGGGCTACGCCCCAAAGGGCGGCTACTTCCCCCACGTAAGCTGCGGAGCAGGCGCAAGATCAACCATCTGGCGTTCTGACAGGGACCTTCAGAAGGGCTGCGGCGCAGCCCAACGCCGAACCCGGTTCGCGCGGATGAAATCCTTATGGAAATGGTGGAGCCAGGCGGAATCGAACCGCCGACCTCTTGAATGCCATTCAAGCGCTCTCCCAACTGAGCTATGGCCCCATCTGCACGGTCCGCCGGTTTGGGCCCCGGCGGGAAGGCGCGGAACCTAGTTTCGGTCCGCGCAGCAATCAAGCCTGTTCAGGCAGCGACGTCAGACATCCTCGTCTTCGTCGTCTTCCAGCAGGCCGTCGTCGTCGTCATCGTCGTCCAGGCCGATGTCGTCGTCGTCATCGCCGAGGTCCACATCCTCCTCGTCATCGTCGTCGAGAAGGGTGTCGTCGTCGTCATCGTCGTCGGCCGTGAAGCCGGCTTTTTCCGGGTCTTCCTCGTCCTCGTCGTCGTCGTCATCGCCGCCGGAGGCGGGAATCTTCTCCGCCTCGGCGTCGATTTCGAGGGCTTCCTCTTCCTCGTCCTCGCCGTATTCGTCGTCGGACTCCTCGGCGTCGGAATCCTCCTCCTCGTCGTCCTCATCCTCGTCCTCGGAGTCGTCTTCCTCCTTGGGCTTGGGCGCCTTTTCAGGCTTGGGACGCGGGCGGAAGCCTTCGGTCTTGAAGTCTTCGGGATCGAAGCTGGTGGAGCATTTCGGGCACTCCGCCGGGCGCTTCTTGAGGTCGTAGAATTTGGCCCCGCATTCCGGGCACGTCTGTTTCTCGCCGAGATCGGGAGCGGGCATCGCCAACCCTCTGCAATTCCGTTTGAAGGCGCGTCGCTTGCCATGATCGCGGGCCGCTGTCAAAACCCCAAATCCCCTCGCATGGAAGAAATGCAGCACCCCTCCCCCACCCGTGAAACGGCCCTGCGCGCGCGACCTTCGGCGCCGCTGTCGGGAACCGTGCGCGCGCCCGCCGACAAATCGGTGTCCCACCGGTCGCTGATCCTGGGCGCGATGGCCGCCGGGCTCACCGAAGTGGAGGGCTTGCTGGAGGGCGAGGACGTGCTGGCCACGGCCCGCTGCGCCGCATCCCTCGGGGCAGACGTGGAGCGCACCGGCCCCGGCGCCTGGCGCGTGACCGGCGCGCCGGGCGGGCTGGCGAGCCCGCAAACCGTACTGGATTTCGGCAATTCCGGGACGGGCGTGCGCCTGATGCTGGGCGCGGCGGCCGGCTATGCGCTGGAGGCGCGATTCGATGGCGACGCCTCCCTGCGCTCCCGCCCCATGGAGCGGATCGCCGCGCCGCTGCGCCAGATGGGCGCGGCGTTCGAGACCGCGCCGGGGGGCCGCCTGCCGCTGACGCTGCGCGGCGGCGGGCTGAAGGGCATTGCGTATGACAGCCCGGTCGCCTCGGCCCAGATCAAGTCGGCGGTCCTGCTCGCCGGGCTGAACGCGGAGGGCGAAACGACGGTGCGCGAGCCCGCGCCCTCCCGCGATCACACCGAGCAGATGCTGGCCCTGTTCGGCGCGCCGCCGCGAATCGCCGGCGGCGCGGTCAGCGTGACCGGCGGCGCGAAACTGACCGGCGCGCGCGTGACCGTGCCGGGCGACCCCAGCTCCGCCGCCTTCCTGGCCGCCGCGGCGGTGCTGACGTCCGGATCCCGGGTCGTGATCGGCAATGTGATGACCAATCCGCTGCGCACAGAATTCTTCGCCGTGCTGGCGCGCATGGGCGCGACGCTGGAATGGGGCGCGGCGTCCGGCCCGGGCGCGGATGCGCCGGCGGACCTCGCCGCCGCGGCCTCCGGCCTGACCGGCGTGCGGGTGGAGGACGCCTCCATCCCGGCGATGATCGACGAGGTTCCGATCCTGGCGGTGTGCGCGGCCTACGCCACGGGCGTCACCCGGATCGAAGGGCTGGCCGAGCTGCGGGTGAAGGAAAGCGACCGACTGCTGGCCGTGGCAGACCTGCTGCGCGCCAATGGCGTGGACTGCGAGACCGGCGAGGACTGGCTGGAGGTCGAGGGCCGCGGCCCCGGCGGCGTGCCGGGCGGCGGGCTGGTGGAAACGCGGCACGACCACCGCATCGCCATGAGCGCGCTGGTGCTGGGCCTCGCCGCGCAGAAACCGGTGGCGATCGACGACGCCTCGATGATCGCCACGTCCTATCCCGATTTCACCGCCCATATGGCCGCGCTGGGCGCGGACGTTTCGGCCTGATGATCGTCGCGGTCGACGGCCCCTCGGCGTCCGGCAAGGGCACGGTGGCGAAACAGCTGGCGGCCCATTACGGCCTGCCGCATCTGGACACCGGCCTGCTGTACCGCGCGGTCGGCTATGCGCTCGCCCAGTCGGGCGCCGCGCCGGACGACGAGGCGGCCGCCGCGGAGATCGCCGCCAGGATCGACCCGAAGGCTTATGACGAGCAGGTCCTGCGCAGCGCCGCCGCCGGCGGGGCGGCCGCCGCCGTCGCCGCCATGCCGCAGGTCCGCCGCGCGCTGCTGGAGCTGCAGCGCGGCTTCGCCGCCCGGCCCGGCGGCGCGGTGCTGGACGGACGGGACATCGGCACGGTGATCTGCCCGGACGCCCACGCCAAGCTGTGGGTCACCGCCAGCGCCGAGGAGCGCGCGCGGCGCCGGCACCTGGAGCTGAATGGGCGGGGCGAGGCCATGGAGTACGAAGCGGTGCTGGCCCAGCTGGCCGAACGGGACGCGCGCGACGCCTCCCGCAAGGACGCCCCGGCGGTGCAGGCTGACGATGCGGTCTTGCTGGATACAACCACACTGAGTATAGACGCCGCGTTCGAGGAGGCCCGCCGCATCGTGGACGCGGCGCTGCAAGGACGCGGACTGTAAGACCCCACGGCCAATGCTGGGGGCGAGCCGCCGGCCCCTTTCGGATGAAATCCCTGACCGGGCGCCCCGCATCTCCTGCTGGGAGGGCGGCGGAGCGTCAGACCGCCGGAACCAACCGGCTGGCCGGATAACCCTTATTCGTACTGGAGACTGAACACGTGGCCGAAACCGAAACCATGAACCCGTCCCGCGACGATTTCGCGGAAATGCTGGAGGCCTCCTTTGCCGGCCGCCAGCTTCAGGAAGGCAGCGTCATCACCGGACGCGTCACCGCGATCGAGAACGACGCCGTCGTCGTCGACGTGGGCCTGAAGACCGAAGGACGCATCCCGCTGCGCGAATTCGGCGCCGAAGAGGGCGAGCGCCCGAATGTCGGCGACGACGTGCAGGTCTATCTGGACCGGATCGAGAACGCCCTGGGCGAAGCCGTGCTGTCGCGCGACAAGGCGCGCCGCGAAGCCGCCTGGGACCGCCTGGAAAAGAGCTTCGAGAAGCAGGAGCCGGTCACCGGCGCCATCGTCGGCCGCGTCAAGGGCGGCTTCACCGTCGACCTGGGCGGCGCCAGCGCCTTCCTGCCGGGTTCGCAGGTGGACATCCGCCCGGTGCGCGACGTCGCCCCGCTGATGAACCGCGAGCAGCCCTTCGCGCTGCTGAAGATGGACCGTCCGCGCGGCAATATCGTGGTGTCGCGCCGCGCCGTTCTGGAAGAGTCCCGCGCCGAACAGCGCGCCGAACTGGTCGGCCAGCTGACCGAGGGCGAAGTGCGCGAAGGCGTGGTGAAGAACATCACCGATTACGGCGCGTTCGTGGATTTGGGCGGCATCGACGGCCTGCTGCACGTCACCGACATGAGCTGGAGCCGGGTCAACCATCCGAGCCAGGTCGTCAATGTCGGCGACACGGTCAAAGTCCAGATCATCAAGATCAATCCGGAAACCCAGCGCATCAGCCTGGGCATGAAGCAGCTGCAGGCCGACCCGTGGGAAGGCGTGGAAGCGAAATATCCGGTGGGCGCGGCTTTCGCCGGACGCGTCACCAACATCACCGACTACGGCGCCTTCGTGGAGCTGGAGCCGGGCGTCGAGGGTCTGGTCCACGTCTCCGAGATGAGCTGGACCAAGAAGAACGTCGACCCGGGCAAGATCGTCTCCACCTCCCAGGAGGTCGAGGTGATGGTGCTGGACGTCGATTCCGAGAAGCGCCGCATTTCGCTGGGCATCAAGCAGACCCAGTCGAACCCGTGGGAGCGTTTCGCCGCCGAGCACAAGCCGGGCAGCGTGATCGAGGGCGAAGTCCGCTCCATCACCGAATTCGGCGTGTTCATTGGTCTGGACGAGGATCTGGACGGCATGGTCCACCTCTCCGACCTGGACTGGGACCGCTCCGGCGACGAGGCGATCAAGGACTACAAGAAGGGCGACATCGTCAAAGCCAAGGTGCTGGAAGTCGACGCCGAGAAGGAGCGCGTCTCCCTGGGCGTGAAGCAGCTGGCGGCCGACCCGATGGACGGCGGCGGCCCGGTGAAGGGCGAAACCGTCACCGCCACGGTGACGGAAATCACCTCCGGCGGCATCGAGGTCTCTTTCGGCGAGGGGGCCAAGGCGTTCATCCGCAAGTCCGACCTGTCCCGCGACCGGTCCGAACAGCGCCCCGAGCGCTTTGCGGTTGGCGACAAGGTCGACGCCCGCGTCACCAATGTGGACCGCGCCGCGCGCCGCGTGTCGCTGTCCATCAAGGCGCTGGAAATCGCCGATGAGAAGGAAGCCGTCGAACAGTACGGCTCCTCCGACTCCGGCGCGTCGCTGGGCGACATCCTGGGCGCGGCCCTGCGCGAGCAGGGCGGCCAGGGCGGCGGTCAGAGCGGCGGTCAGGGCGGCGGCGAGACCGCGTCCGCCGAAGACGGCGACGCCGATTTCGACTCCATGACCAAGGCGCAGCTGATCGAGTACGCCGAGGCCAACGAGATCGAAATCAAGAAGAGCGCGAAGGTCGACGAGCTCCGCGAGACGGTGAAAGACGCCGCCTCCTGATCCGTACCCGGCGCTAAGCCATTCGCCTGTCAGGCGAAAAATTCCCCGGTGGCAAGAAAGCCACCGGGGAATTTTGTTTTTTGATCCCGCCCGATGAAGCGTTGCGCCCCCCGTAAGCCTTTGGCATTGTGGGCTGATAAGGGTGTGGGGATGATCAAATCTGAACTGATCGCGCGGCTTGCGGCCCGAAATCCGCATTTGCCACAGAAAGACATTGAGAGCGCCGTGTCGGTCATTCTCGACACGATCGCCGACGCCCTGAGCGAGGGCGGCAGGGCGGAGCTCCGCGGCTTCGGCGCCTTCTCGGTGCGCGACCGTCCGGCGCGCGTGGGCCGCAACCCCCGCACGGGCGAGTCCGTGTCGGTGAAGGACAAGCAGGTTCCGTTCTTCAAGACCGGCAAGGAACTGCGCGAGCGCATCAACGCCTCCCGCAAGGGCTGACGTACGGCCTGTCTGGGCGAACGTCGTCTCGCGGTTGATCTCGCGATTTTCGACATGATTTCAGCAACCTGTGCGCTATGCCGCGGAGCGGCGCCGTGCTCACGATGATGTTGGCCAGCGGCCGGGAGCCAATCCGGGGCCTGCGCGTTCTCGCGTGGCCGGGGGCGCCGGATATCCCTACCATGCCGCCGGCGTAGAGCTGTTCGGAGAGCCGGTGTCAGACCCCGACGCCCCCGTCATCCCCGTCCCCGATGTCTCGGCCCTGTTCCGGGACGAGCCGCTGGCCCAGCCGGACTGGACGCTGTTCCACACCAGCCAGGCGGCGTGGAACGCGATCTTCGCGATGGCCGAGGAAGCGCGCAGCACGCTGTCGCTGGAGCAGTATATTTTTTCGCCTGACGGGATCGGCGAGCGGTTGCTGGGCCTGCTGGCGGCGCGCGCGCGCGCCGGGGTGGAGGTGCGGCTGCTGGCCGACGGGTTCGGCTCCTCCCGCGTGCCGAAGAGCCGGGCCGGCCGGGACTTCGTGAAGGCCGGCGGACAGCTGGCGATGTACAATGGCTGGCGCGACGTCCTCTTCCATCCGAACGGGCATCTGCACCGGCTGCACCGCAAATCGGTGCTGGCCGACCGCACGACGCTGATCCTGGGCGGCTGCTGTTTCCACGACCGGATGTGCGCCTGGCGCGACACGATGATCCGGGTCGAGGGCGCGCCGGTCCCCTCCGCCGTGCTGGCGATGGAGGCGCTGTGGCGGCGCGTGACCCAGCCCCGCCTGCCGCGCATGGAGCCGGCGCACAGCCCGCCGCTGTCGCCCGGCGACTGGGCCTATATGGTCTCCACGCCCTACAAGCCCGCCCAGCGGGAGCTGTACCGCACGCTGATCGCCGCGCTGGACCAAGCGCAGGACACGATCACGCTGACCACGCCCTATCTGGTGCCGGACATCACATTCCGCCGCACGCTGAACGCCGCGCTGAAACGCGGCGTGCGGGTGCGGATGGTGATCCCGCATCCGAAGAACAACGACCACCCGATCTGGAACATCCCGGCGATGATGTTCGCCCGGCGGCTGAAACAGCGCGGGGCGGAGGTCTATCTGTACAGGCCGGCGATGATCCACGCGAAGATCGCGCTGGTGGACGGCGAGTGGTCCTCGGTCGGCAGCACCAATCTGGATATTCTGAGCTTCACGCTGAACCTGGAGAACGGGATCGTCAGCCGCGCGACGGACCTGTACGAGGCGCTGGCCGCGCAGCTGGACGCCGACATCGCGGCCTCGGATAAGCTCTAGGCGCCGAAGGACAGCCGCGCCCAGACCGGGAGGTGGTCCGAGGCGATGCGCGCCCGCTCCGACACATGCACGCCGGAATCCTCGGCGTGCAGATGCGGGCTGGTGATGATGCGGTCGAAGCTGAAGGTCGGCCGCTTGGCGTGGAAGCTGGGACCCGGGTTCACGACATTATGGTGCTCGGCGAAATGGTCGAAACAGCCGCCCGTCGTGCTCCACTCGTTGAGGTCGCCCATCATCACGGTGGGCAGGCCGCCTTCCAGCGTCTCCAGATAGTCCAGCACCGCGCGGGCCTGTTTCTGGCGCCAGCGTTTCATCAGGCCCAGATGCATCGCCACGACGCGAAGGGTGCGGCCCTCCGCCGCGATGTCGGCCAGCACCGCGCCGCGCGGTTCGAAACAGGGCAGCTCGATGCGGCAATGGTGCAGGACCTCGAAATTCTTGCGCACCAGGATCGTGTTGCCGTGCCAGCCGAGACTGGCGTCGCGCACCGCGAAGCGGATCGCCTTGTAGGGCGTGCGCTCCTCGATCGCCTCGGGCGAAAGGCTGGCCGCGCGGGTGCGGCCGAAGCGGCGGTCGACCTCCTGCAGGGCGACGATGTCGGCGTCGACCTCGCGCAAAACCTCCAGGATGCGGAGGGGATTGCGCCGCCAGTCCAGGCCCACGGCCTTCCGGACATTGTATGAGGCGACGCGGATCATCGGCGGAGTCTACAGGATGAATTTTGACAGATCGGTGTTCTTCGCCAGATCCCCGACCCGGCTCTGTACATAATCCGCGTCGATGCGGACGGTTTCGCCGTCCTTGTCGGTGGCGTTGAAGGAAATCTCGTCCAGCAGGCGCTCCATCACCGTGGCCAGGCGCCGTGCGCCGATATTCTCCACGCTGCCGTTCACCTCGGCTGCGATCTCCGCAATCGCGTCCACCGCGTCGTCGCCGAAATCCAGCGTCACGCCCTCGGTCGCCAGCAGGGCGACATACTGGTCGACCAGGCTCGCCTCCGGCTCGGTCAGGATGCGGCGGAAATCCTCCTTGGTCAGGGCGCGCAGCTCCACCCGGATCGGCAGGCGGCCCTGAAGCTCCGGCAGCAGGTCGGAGGGCTTGGCGACATGGAAAGCGCCAGAGGCGATGAACAGGATGTGGTCGGTCTTCACCGGGCCATATTTGGTGGATACGGTCGTGCCCTCGATCAGCGGCAGCAGGTCGCGCTGGACGCCCTCGCGGCTGACATCGGCCCCGCCGCCGCCGCGGCTGTCGGACCGGGCGGTGATCTTGTCGATCTCGTCCAGGAAGACGATGCCGTCATTCTCCACAGCATTGACCGCCTCGCGCTGGATGGCGTCGTCGTCGAGCAGGCGGTCGCTTTCCTCCTCGATCAGGGGGCCATAGGCCTCCTCCACCGTGGTGCGCAGCGTGCGCCGCTTCTGGGGCAGGCCCTTGAACAGTTCGGACAGGTTCATGACGCCGACCGAGGAGCCGGGCATGCCGGGCATTTCCATCGAGGAGAAGGGCGAGGAGGCGTCCGACACCTCGATCTCCACGTCCTTTTCGGCCAGCAGGCCGTCGCGCAGCTTGCGGCGGAAGGACTCCTTGGTGGCCTCGCTGGCGCCGGCGCCGACCAGGGCGTCGATCAGACGCGCCTCCGCGGCGTCGTGGGCGCGGGCCTTCACGCTCTCGCGCTTTTTCTCCCGCACCATGGCGATCGCGGATTCGACCAGATCGCGGATGATCTGCTCCACGTCGCGGCCGACATAGCCGACCTCGGTGAATTTGGTGGCCTCCACCTTGATGAAGGGGGCGCCGGCCAGCCGCGCCAGGCGTCGGCTGATCTCGGTCTTGCCGACGCCGGTCGGGCCGATCATCAGGATGTTCTTGGGCGTGACCTCGCTGGCCAGCGGCTCATCCAGCTGTTTGCGGCGCCACCGATTGCGCAGGGCGATGGCCACGGCGCGCTTGGCGTCCTTCTGGCCGATAATGTGCCGGTCGAGCTCCGAGACGATTTCACGGGGCGAAAATTCAGTCATAGAAAGGGGGAAATCCGTTCAGGAAACGATGCGTCCTGCATGTAGGGGCGCGCCGGCGTCCGGAAAACCCCCGAAGGTTCAGGAGATCATGGCCCGACCGCGCTTCCACCTCGCCTTTCCCGTCCGCGATCTCGACGAGGCGCGCGCCTTCTACAAAGGCGTGCTGGGCTGCGCGGAGGGGCGGTCGAGCGATCACTGGGTCGATTTCGACATGATGGACCACCAGATCGTCGCGCATCTGGGCCGGGACGCGCCGGGCGCGGAGGCGACCAGCGACGTGGACGGCCATGCCGTGCCGCTGCGCCATTTCGGCATGATCCTGGACTGGGCGGACTGGGAATCCCTGCGCGACCGCCTGCTGGCGGCCGGCACGGAGTTCGTGATCGCGCCGCAGATCCGGTTCGCCGGGAAGACGGGCGAGCAGGCCACGATGTTCCTGCGCGACCCGTCCGGAAACGCCTTGGAGTTCAAGGCTTTCCGTGACGAGTCGCAAATTTTCGCGGCCTGACGCCTGGCTAGGGCCTAGTCGGCGTCGATATCGACGGAGACCTCGCCGTCCGGATCGGGCAGGTCGGGGGCCTCGATGTCCGGCGCCTCGATGGAGATTTCGGCCGTATCGCCGCCGCCCGCGCCGCCATTGCCCAGCGCGATATAGGCGATGACCGCGACGGCCACGACCAGCGCGCCGATCACGAAATAGATGAAACCGTTGCCGCCGCTGCCTTCGGCACTGTCAGCCATGTCCGCCTCCATAGAACCCGCGCGTCACCCGCGCACACAGGCGACACAACGCCGGACATTAATTTGGGTTCATCCGGCGGTGGGCTGGCGGGTGCGTCCCTCGCTGAGGCCCAGCACCTCGCCGGCCAGATAGAGCGAGCCATAGATGACGATGCGGCCGCCGGGGACAGCGTCGGCGGCGTCCTGCACCGCGGCGGTCACGGACGGGGCGACCGAGGCCGGGACGCCGGCCTCCGCCGCGTTGGCGGCCACCAGGCCCGGATCGCCGCCCGCCCCCTGCCCCGTGATCGGGGCCGCGATCAAGCGGCAGGCGAGGCCGGCGAAGGGCGCAGTGACGCCGGTCATGTCCTTGTTCGCCATGATCCCGGCGACCACGGCCAGCGGCTTGGGGTCGGCGGCCTCCAGATCCGCCACGGCGGCGGCCAGCGCCTGGGCCCCCGCGGCGTTGTGGGCGCCGTCCAGCCAGAGCTCGGCGCCGGCCTCCTGCGCGATGCGGGCGAGCGGGCCGTCGGTCAGGCGCTGCAGCCGCGCGGGCCAGGCGGCGGCGTCCAGACCGGCCGCGATGGCGTCCTGGCCGATGCCGAGCTGCAGGGCGGCGGCGATGGCGGGGCCGGCGTTGACGACCTGATGGGCGCCGCGCAGGCGCGGCAGCGGCAGGTCGAACAGGCGCGACTCGTCTTCGTAGACCAGCCGCCCGCGCTCCTCGAACGTGCGGAAATCCATGCCGAAGACCTGGGCGGGAGCGCCGGCGGCCTCCGCCGCGCGGGTCAGCACGGGGCGGACCTCCTCGCTCTGCAGGCCGATGATGGCCGGCGATCCGGGCTTGAAGATGCCAGCCTTTTCGCGGGCGATGCCCAGCAGGTCCTCGCCCAGATATTCCTTATGGTCGAGCGAGACCGGGGTGATGATGGTGGCGGCGGGGTTCTGGACGACATTGGTCGCGTCCAGCCGGCCGCCGAGCCCAGTCTCCAGCAGCAGCACGTCGGCCGGGGTCTCCGCGAACACGGCGAAGGCGGCGGCGGTGACGATTTCGAAGAAGGTGATCTCCGCCCCGTCATTGGCGGCCTCGGCGCGGTCGAGCGCGGCCAGCAGCGCCTCGTCCGAGATCATCTGGCCGGCGAGCTCTATCCGCTCATTGAACCGGACCAGGTGGGGCGAGGTGTAGACGTGCGGCTTCAGCCCCGCCGCCAGCGCGATGGCGCGCAACAGGGCGAGCGTGGAGCCCTTGCCGTTGGTGCCGGCGACATGGACCACGGGGGGCAGGCGCAGATGCGGATCGCCCAGCGCCGACAGGACGCGCAGCGTGCGCCCCAGCGACAGGTCGATCATGCGCGGATGGTAGCTGGCCAGATGGTCCAGGCGTTTCTGGACCGCCGCGCTGGACGCGCCGGAAGCCGCGCTCATCGGAGATCCATGCTCCTCACGCGGCCTGGGGCGCGGGCAGACGCTTCTGCAGCTCCTGCGGCCGCTTTTTCATCAGCGCGCCCAGAATGGCGGCGAGCGTGGCGGGCAGGCGGTCGCGCGCCACGACGGCGTCGACCATGCCCTTGTCGCGCAGATATTCGGCGCGCTGGAAGCCGTCCGGCAGTTTTTCGCGGATCGTCTGTTCGATCACCCGGGCGCCGGCGAAGGCGATCAGGGCGCCCGGCTCGGCCAGATGGACGTCGCCCAGCATGGCGTAAGAGGCGGTGACGCCGCCGGTGGTGGGGTCGGTCAGCACCACGACATAGGGCAGGCGCGCCTCTTTCAGGCGCTGCACGGCCAGGGTCGTGCGCGGCATCTGCATCAGGCTGAGCGCGCCTTCCTGCATGCGGGCGCCGCCGGCGGCGGTGAAGCAGACCAGCGGGGCGCTGCGCGCCACGGCGGCGTCCGCGGCCGCGATGAAGGATTCGCCGACCGCCATGCCCATCGAACCGCCCATGAAGGCGAAATCCTGGACCGCCACGACCGTCTCCAGCCCGTAGATGCGGCCGACGGCGACGGACATCGCGTCCTGCGCGCCGGTCTTCTGGCGGGCGGCCTTCAGCCGGTCGACATAGCGCTTGTCGTCGCGGAATTTCAGCGGGTCGCGCTGCACTTCCGGGGCGGGCAGCAGCTCATAATCGGCGCTGTCGAACGTGTAGTCGAAGCGCTGCGGAGCGCCGATGCGCAGATGCGCGCCGGCGGGCGTGACGTACATCGCCGCCTCGAGGTCCTTGTGAAAGACCATTTCCCCGGACTGGGGGCATTTCACCCAGAGATTTTCCGGCGTCTCCCGCTTGGAGAAGATTCTTTTTACGCCGGGCGTCAGCTTTTCCAGCCAGCTCATCGAACCGTCCGATCAAGATTGCAGGATTGTATTGTCGCATGGCCGGGGGGCGGAAAAGAAGGCGCAAGGGCGCCTTTTCCTCGCCCCTGTCTTCTTCGCGTCTGGGGCGAGCCTCAGACCTCGCCCTCCTGGGCGGCCTCCACGAAGGCGCGCATCAGGGCCGCGTCCTTTTTCCCCGGTTCGGTCTCCACGCCGGTGGTGACCTCCACCATCATGGCGCCGGAGGCGTGTACGGCGTCGGCCACGTTTTCCGGGGTCAGGCCGCCGGCCAGGAACCAGGGCCGGGCGATGCGCGCCCCGCGCAGGATTCCCCATTCCTCTTTCGGATTGAGGACGAAGGCGTGGACGGCGTCATAGGCGTCGCGCCGGGCGAGTTCGCGCGGGGTGGCGGCGTTCAGCGCCTTGATGATGCGCAGGCCGGTCTCCTCCATGATCCGCTCGGCCTCCTGGGGCGTTTCGGCGCCGTTCAGCTGGAGGAATTGGAAGCCGGGCGCGCCGGACAGCGCCTCAATGGCGTCGTCATCGGGATCGGAGATCACCGCGACGGCCTTCAGGCCGAGCCCGTCGGCGAAATCGGCCAGGTCGCGCGCGGCGTCCATGGAGACGGTGCGGGGCGAATCCGGGTCCAGATGGATGCCGACATAGTCGGCGCCCGCGTCGGCGGCGGCCTCGATATCCTCGCGCCGGGCGAGTCCGCAAATCTTCACTTCGATCATTGGAGGATCATGGGCTCAGTGCGCGGCCTTGTCGCGCTGCAGGAGGTCGCGGATCTGTTCCAGCAGCTCTTCCTGCCGGGGCTTGGCGGGGGGCGGCGCTTCGGGCGTGTCTTCCTGTTTTCCGCGATTGAGACGGTTGATCGTGCGGATGAGGAAGAACAGGGCCATGGCCAGGATCAAAAACGAAATGACGTTGTTGATGAACAGGCCGTAATTGATCGTGGGCGCGCCGGCTTCCGCCGCCAGTTCCGTCGAGGCGTAGTCGCCGCCGTCGAGGGCGATGAACAGGTCGCTGAAATCGACATTGTTCAGGACCAGTCCCAGCGGCGGCATCAGGATGTCGTTGACGAGGGACTGGACGATCGTTGTGAACGCGCCGCCGAGGATGAAGCCGACCGCAAGGTCGACCACATTCCCGCGCATGGCGAATTCCTTGAACTCCTTGAGCACGCTTAAAGCCTCCCCAGACTTTTCGTAAGACTATCGCGCCTAAGCGCCCCGAAGGAAGGGCCAATCCGGCGGCGCGGAATCCGGAACCCCGCAGCGGCGCCGGCGGTTCCCCGGGGTCAGAGCGGACGGAGGCCAGACATGCCGATGAAACTGGACGGGGGATGCCGCTGCGGCGCGGTGCGCTTCAGCGTGATGAGCCACACCCCGCACCCCTATCAGCGCTGCTATTGCACGATCTGCCGCAAGACCGCGGGCGGCGGCGGATACGCGATCAACATCATGGGCGTCGCGGACACGATGGAAGTGGAAGGCGAGGACGCCATCGCGATCTATCACGCCGAGATCGACCGCGGCGGGACGTGCGAGGTGAGCGAGGGCGAGCGGCATTTCTGCACCAAATGCGGGACGGCGCTGTGGCTGTCCGACCCGAGCTGGCCGGATCTGGTGCATCCGCTGGCCAGCGCCATCGACACCGACCTGCCGGTCCCGCCGGAATCGGTGCATCTGATGCTGGATTTCAAGGCGAGCTGGGTCACGCCGCAGATCGGCGAGAACGATCAATGCTTCGATCTCTATCCCGAGGAATCGATCGAGGACTGGCACAAATCGCGCGGGCTGTGGGTGGAGTGAAGACGCGCGTCATCGGCCGCCCGGTCCGGCGTTTTAATAAAGCGATGAGGGAGCGGAGCGCCTGGCTCTGATCCGGATTGTTTAGGCCTTGGTTTTGAGGACCAGGGCCGGACGCTCCGCGCGTGGATTTCCCGAAGGCTCTCGCCCCGCGTTTCCAATCCGGGGATTTGGCGCGGTCTGGCGTTTAGTGCCGCCCGCCTCCCCGAAGGCCGCGCCGGAGCGAACGGCCCTCACAACCGCACGCCCGGACGCGCCACGCACGCCCCGCGGAAACGGTGAGTGGCCATCTTCCCTCATCCGCGAAGCCAAGGCGGAGTATGGGGCCAAGCGGCTGGCGGGGGACGGAATTTTCCTTTTCCCCGCATTTTCCGGCCCAGAAACGATACAATTTTCTTTACATGAGATTTTTGTCTCATTATATCGGCGCGGCCAGAACGGGAGGCGACCATGGCGCTCAGCCGCGAACAGATGGACCGGACGCTCGACGAGCATTTCGGATTCGAAGCCGCAGACGATGTTGAGGGCGTGCTGTCCACACTGACCGAGGATGTCGAGCACGACATTGTCGGCTGGCCGGCCGGCCCGTCATTCGGCAAGGACCAGACACGGGCGTTTTACGAGGCGACCTTCGCCGATTTGACGGACGGACAGGTCAAAAGCCTTCGCCGTTTCTATGGCGACGATTTCATGGTGGACGAGAGCCTGTGGAGCGGGGTGGCGAAGGGCCAGCCCTTCGGCGTTCCGGGCCATGGAAAGCGGCTGGAATTCCGCCTGCTGCACATTCTGGAGTTCAGCGACACCGGAACGATCCGCCGCGAGAATGTCTGGATCGATCTGGGCGCGATCCAGCGCCAGCTTTCCTGATGGCGGCGCGCAGCGAGGGACGGGTGCGGCAGCGGCAGCGGACGCGGCGGGATCTTCTGGACGCCGCCGGACGCCTGGCCGCCGAAGGCAAGAAGCCGACGCTGGAGGACGTCGCCGCCGAGGCGATGGTCTCCCGCGCCACGGCGTACCGCTATTTCCCGAGCATCGAGGCGTTATGGAACGAGGCCTCGCTGCACGTGGCCTTTCCGCAGGGCGAGACAGTATTCGCAAACGGCGTGGCGCATGAGCCGGCCGCGCGCCTGGCCGCCGCGGACGCGGCGATCGAGGACATGATCGAGGCCAGCGAGCCGGCGCTGCGCGCCATGCTGGCGCAGGCGATGGAAAGCTCCCTGACCGGAGAGGCGCCGATCACGCGGCAGAACCGCCGGACCGGGCTGATCGACGAGGCGGTGGACCCTTTCCGGGCGGAATTCAACGCCGGGCGGCTGAAGAAGATGAAGCGAGCGCTGGCCATGCTGATGGGCACCGAGGCGGCCATCGTGTGCAAGGACGTGCTGCGCCTGAACGCCGAGGAGGCGCGCGAGACGCGGCTATGGGCGATCCGCGCGCTGGTCGAGGCGGCGCGGAAAGAACCGAAATAAGACGCGCGGCTCTAACCCCGGAGCGTGGCGCCGGTCGCCTTTTCCACCGCGGCGACGATTTTTTTGGAGAGGCCTTCGAGCTCAGCCTCGGTGAGGGCCTTGCCCTGGGGCTGGATGCGGACGGCGATGGCGATGGAGGTCTTGCCCTGCGGCAGGCCCTCGCCCTCATAGAGGTCGAAGACCGTGACGCTGTCGATCAGCGCCTTGTCGGCGCCGGCGGCGGCGCGGACAAGGGTTTCGGCCGGGGTCTCCGCATCCTTGATGAAGGCGAAGTCGCGCACGACCGGGGTCTGGTCGGCTTTGGCGAGGGACGGCCTGGTCTTGGCCGGCTTGCGCTTGGAGGGCGGGATCTTGTCGAGGAAGACCTCGAAGGCCAGGACCGGGCCGTCCACGTCCAGATCGCGCAGCACGCCCGGATGGATTTCGCCGAAGCGGGCGAGCGGGTTCATGCCGAGATTGAGCGAGCCGGAGCGGCCCGGATGCCACCAGAAGGGGGCGTCGGGCGCGGTCTGCAGGCTGTTCACGGGCGCGCCCGCGGCCTCCAGCGCCAGCAGGGCGGCGGCCTTCATGTCGAACACGTCGGGCGAGCCGCCGCCGCGCCAGGCGCGCACGGCCTCGCCCCGCACCGCGCCGGCGGCGATTGCGTGCTGGCCGCCCTCGCCCGGCGCGGTCCAGCCGGGGCCAACCTCGAACAGGCGGGCGTGCGGGGCGCCGCGGTCGGCGTTCCATTGCAGCGCCGGGATCAGATGGGCGAGCGGCGTCGGGCGCATGGTGGACAGTTCGCTGGACACCGGATTGGCGACATCCAGCCCGTCCTCCCCGCCCAGCAGGGCGGCGGTTTCGGACTTGCAGAAGGACCAGGTGACCGCCTCCAGCCAGCCGTCGGCGGCGAGCGCCCGACGGGCGCGGCGGGCGCGCTCGGCCGGTTCGGAATAGATCGGGGCCAGCCGCTCCTCGCGCGCCAGCGGCACGGCCTGCAGCGCGTCGAAGCCCTCGATGCGGGCGATCTCCTCCACCAGATCGGCGGACTGGACGATGTCGCGCCGCCAGGTCGGGGGCTGGACCGCGACATGCTCGCCGGAGCCGGCGGCGCTGCAGCCCAGATGATGCAGGATGTCGAGGATGCGCTTTTCGGAAATCTCCAGCCCGGTCAGGCGGCGCACCTCGTGCAGGTGGAAATCGACCGGGGCGGGGCCGTCCGGAATTTCCCCGGCCTGCACGACGTGGCTGGCTTCGCCGCCGCAAAACTCAATCACCATGGCGGTGGCGAGCTCCATCCCGTCGACCAGAAAGCCGGTGTCCACGCCGCGCTCGAACCGGTAGCGGGCGTCGGAGACGATGCCCGTGCGCCGGCCCGTGCGGGCGGTGCGGTTGGGATCGAAATACGCGCACTCGATAAAGACGTCCGTCGTCCCGTCGGTGCAGCCGGTGTCTTCGCCGCCCATGACGCCGCCGAGGCCGACCGGGCCAGACTCGTCGGCAATGACGCACATGTCGGAATCGAGCGCATAGGATTTGCCGTCCAGCGCCAGCAGGGTTTCGCCGTCGCGGCCGAGGCGGGCGACAATGTTTCCCTTCAGCTTCGCCGCGTCGAAGACGTGCAGCGGGCGGGCGCGGTCGTAGGACAGATAATTGGTGATATCGACCAGCGCGTTGATCGGACGCAGGCCGATGGCGCGCAGCCGCTTCTGCAGCCAGTCCGGCGACGGGCCATTCTTCACCCCGCGCACATAGCGGCCCAGGAAGACCGGGCAGGCGTCCGGCGCGTCGATCGTGACGCCGACCGGCGAGTCGTAATGGCCCGCGACGGCGTTCAGCGTGTCGGTGAACAGCTCCCCCGCCCCGGCGGCGGCCAGATCCCGCGCGATGCCGCGCACGCCCAGCCAGTCCGGACGGTTCGGCGTGACCTCGAAATCGATGACCGGATCGGCGGAAAGCGCCTCCACAGCCGGGGTTCCGACCGCCGGATCGCCGGACAGTTCGATGATGCCGTCATGGTCGTCGCCGAGCTCCAGCTCCTTCGCCGAACACATCATGCCGGCGGATTCGACGCCGCGGATCTTGGCCTGTTTCAGCGTGACGTCGATGCCGGGCACATAGGCGCCGACCGGGGCGTAGACGACGCTGATGCCCGCGCGCGCGTTCGGGGCGCCGCAGACGATCTGTTTCGTCCCGTCCTTCGTTTCAACCGTGCAGACCTGGAGCCGGTCGGCGTCCGGATGCGGGTTGGCCGCCAGCACTTTCGCGACGGAGAAGGCCGACAGGCTCTGCGCCGGATCGCGGACGTCCTCCACCTCCAGCCCCGCCATGGTCATGACCTCCGCGATTTCCGCGGCGGACTTGCCGGTCTTTAGATGGTCCTTCAGCCAGGACAGGGTGAATTTCATCGGTGCGTTTCCGGTTGGGTTCGCATGGCGCCTAGAAGTCGCCTTCCGGGACGCCATCGCAGGAATCGGTCTCCTGCGGGCGGCCCACATCGGTGTTGGAGATCCAGCATTCGTTCAGGGTGGAGCAATAGCAGGCCTCCACCTTCCATTTCAGCGACTCCGCCGCGACGATTTCCGCCAGATCGGCCGGCGCGCCGGTTTCCGGATATTGCAGGCGCAGGAAATCGAAGCTTTCGCCGGGGGCGACCACGCGGCCGGCCAGCGTGTCGTAGGACATCATGAACGGCCCGGGCCAGTGGGCGGCGAGTTCCTGCCGCGTTGCGACGGGCACGCCGTCATAGGTGACGTGCACCCGCTCCACCAAAGCCGGGCCGACGCCGGCGTTGCGCGCACGCACGCCGACGGCAATCCCGTCGCCGGTTTCCGTAAAGCCGTTGATCTGCATCGCCGGCCAGATCGCGGCCTTTACCTCCGTCCGGGCGATGCGCGCCTGGTCCCAGGCCACGAACAGCGCGGCGGTCGACACGATCGTCGCGGCGATGGCGGCGAAGGTTTCGACCCGGATTTTCGGCAGCCGCGACATGCGGCTAGCTCAGGCCCGTGGCGAGGTTCGGCATGGACAGCGCCGGGAAACCGTAATGCGACAGCCAGCGGGCGTCGGCGGCGAAGAAATCGCGCAGATCGGGCATGCCGTATTTCAGCATCGCCAGGCGGTCGATCCCGAAGCCGAAGGCGAAGCCCTGATACTCGTCCGGGTCCAGGCCGCAATTGCGGATGACGTTGGGGTGGACCATGCCGCAGCCCACGACCTCCATCCATTTGTCGCCCTGGCCGATGCGGATCTCGTCGCCGACGCGCTCGTAGCGCACGTCCATCTCGGCGCTGGGCTCGGTGAAGGGGAAATGGTGGGGGCGGAAGCGGACCTCGACCTCCCGCTCGAAATAGGCGGCGACGAACTCCATCAGGCAGCCCTTGAGGTGGCCCATATGGGTCCCCTTGTCGATCACCAGGCCCTCGGTCTGGTGGAACATCGGGGTGTGCGTCTGATCGGAATCGTTCCGGTAGGTCCGGCCCTGCGCGATGATGCGGATCGGCGGCTTCTGGCCCAGCATGGTGCGGATCTGGACCGGCGAGGTGTGGGTGCGCAGCACCGCCGGGGCGCCGTCCAGCTCCGCCTTCATGAAGAAGGTGTCGTGGGCGTCGCGCGCGGGATGGCCGGGCGGGAAGTTCAGCGCGGTGAAATTGTTGAAGTCGGTCTCGATGTCCGGGCCGTCGGCGACGACGAAGCCCATATCGGCGAAGATGGCGCCCATCTCCTCCATCACCTGGGTGACGGGGTGGATCGCGCCCCGGGGGCGGGGGGCGGCCGGCAGGGTGACGTCCACCCGCTCGGTCGCCAGGCGGGCCTCCAGCTCCGCGGCCTCAAGCTGCGCTTTTTTCGCGGCGATGGCGGCGTCCAGCGCGTCGCGCAGGGCGTTCAGGGCCGGGCCGGCGGTCTTGCGCTCTTCCGGGCTCATCTGGCCCAGCTCGCGCATTTTCAGCGAGACCTCGCCTTTTTTCCCGAGGGCGGCGACGCGGACCTCGTCCAGCGCGCGCAAATCCTGGGCGGCGGCGATGCGCGCCTCGATATCCGATTGAAGGGCGGAGAGATCCTGCATGGGGCGTCCGGAACGGTCAGATGGGCGGGCCGGTCTAACGCGATAATGGCCGCCAGAAAAGCCGGAGACCGAAAGCCGCCGGCCGAAAGCAGAAAGGGCGGCCGCATGTGCGGGCCGCCCCTTCAAAACGTTCAGCCGTGCGGCGGAGCCTTAGCCCAGCGCAGTCAGCCCAGCGCAGCCTTGGCCTGTTCGGCCAGGGCGGTGAAGCCGGCCGGCTCGGTCGCGGCGAGGTCCGCCAGCGCCTTGCGGTCGATTTCGATGCCGGCCTTGTTCAGGCCGTTGATCATCTGGCCGTAGGTCAGGCCGTTCTGGCGCGCGGCGGCGTTGATGCGCACGATCCAGAGACGGCGGAAATTCCGCTTGCGCGCGCGGCGGTCGCGATAGGCGAACTTCGAGGCGCGGTCGACCGCCGCGGTGGCGGTGCGGATGGTGTTCTTGCGGCGGCCGTAATAGCCCTTGGCCGCTTTAAGGATTTTCTTGCGGCGGGCGTTTTTCGCCGGGCCGGAGGATACTCGGGACATTCTTGGCGCTCCTGGAAAGGGTGCTTCGTCTCAGCCGGGAACCGCGATCAGCGGTTATACGGCATGAATTTCTTCACGATCTTGGCGTCGGCCGCGGCCAGCACTTCAGTTCCGCGCTTGTCGCGGATCTGCTTGGGCGTGCGTTTGATCATGCCGTGGCGTTTGCCGGCCTGGGCGGCTTTCACCTTCCCGGTCGCCGTGAATTTGAAGCGCTTTTTCGCGCCGGACTTGGTCTTCATCTTCGGCATTTTCGCGTCTCCTGTTGGGATCCGGCCATGGGCCGTCCCGGTGCGTTATCGGCGTGCGGGCAATGCCGTTTTCGGCCCGCTGCGCCCTCAATTCCTTGCGGAAGCGCGCGGTTATACGCGGAAAATGCGCGATTTCAAGCCGGAGGGGTGAGTCCGGAAGGCCCTTGGGAAGGTCCTTGGGAAGGCCCGGGGGAGCGGGGGCGCAGGCGCCGCGTCAGCGCGGCGCCATCACCATGATCATCTGGCGGCCTTCGAGCTTGGGCTCGAACTCCACCTTGGCCATTTCGCCGAAATCTTCCTTGACCCGGTTGAGCAGGGTCATGCCGCGCTCCTGGTGCGCCATTTCGCGGCCGCGGAAGCGGATGGTGACCTTCACCTTGTCGCCTTCCTCGAAGAAGCGCGTCATCGCCTTTGTCTTCACTTCGTAATCGTGAATGTCGATGTTCGGACGCATTTTGATTTCCTTGACGTCCTGCGTCTTCTGCTTCTTCCGGGCCTCGGCCTTCTTTTTCTGCTCCTGGTATTTGAGCTTGCCGTAGTCGAGGATTTTCACGACGGGCGGATCGGCGTTCGGAGAGACCTCGACAAGGTCCAGCCCCGCTTCACGCGCGGCCTCAAGAGCAGACTCGATCGGCACTTCGCCTTGCTTTTCGCCAGTTTCGTCAATCAAGAGGACCCGGGCGTTCCGGATATCCTCGTTGATGCGCGGGCCGCCTTTCTGGGGCGGGGTCGCGGGCAAGGGTCTGCGTGCGATAAGTCTTCTCCGTCTTCTGTTTCCGTTATGCCTGAACGCCGCGGGACCGGGGCCGGTTCTGCCGCAGCGTTCGCCTTATATGACGCTGGAGATGCGCGCGATCAAGCGCCCACGCGCTGGCCCTGGCGCCGGAACGCGCCGAGCGCCCGGGCCGACTGCATCACGTCGCCGATGCTGACGCGCGAGGCCGAGGGGGTCAGGGCGATCACAGAGCCCTCGCCCCGGGGGGCGCCTGTGGCGGGATCGGGATCGCCGGCGGCGAAGACGGTGATCTGGTCGGCCGCCGCGGCGGCGGTCAGATGCGCCACCGGGGCCAGGGCGGTGACGACCAGCCGGGATTTGCGGCTGAGCGCGGCCAGCTGCAGCAGATTGGTGCGGCCCAGATATTCCTTGGCCTGGGGCGCGGCGGCGCGCACGGCGTTGGCCACCGCCCGGTCGGAGACCGAGCCCAGCACAACCGGGCGCAGCCCCTGCTCCAGCAGCGCGGCGGCGAGGGCGGCCCATTCCTCCGGCTTGAAGGTCGGGGATTTCTCGCGCGCGGACGTGCAGGGCAGCAGCACGGCGTAATGGTCGTTCAGGCCGAAATAGGCCGGCTCCAGCGTGCGGGTGTTGCGGCCGACGGTGGAGAGCCAGGACAGGTCCGGCAGCAGGCCGATGGGGCTGTTGAGCACGCCGGCCTCGATCAGCTGGCGCTCGATCCGGTCCATGGCGTGGATCGCCTCCCCCTCCGCCACGGCCGGCGGGCCGGACCAGAAGGACGGGCGGGGCTTCAGCCCGGACTGCAGGCGGCCGGTCATGGACGAGCCGCGGAAATCATAGACCGCCTGGAAGGTCATGGCGCGCAGGCGGCGGATGACGACGCCGGCCTCCTTCCAGTTCTGGGGGTCGCCATCCGGATCGACGCGGTTGAAATAGGGCGAGGCCTCGAACAGCGGGGCGAGGAAGGGCGTCGACAGGCAGAGAATCTTCGCCTTGCGGTGGACGCGCCGGATCTCCCGCGCCGCCGCAAGCGACTGGGCCGCGCCAGACAGAGTCTTGGGCGGGATGAACAGGATCGAGTCCGCCACGCTCATCGCAGCCCGAGAACCTCCTGGTAGACGCGCATGGTCGCATCTTGCAAAGCGCGGGCGGTATATAAAGAGGCGATGCGTGTGCGGCCTGCAGCGCCCATCGCCGCTTTCTGTTCCGGCGACAGCGCCAGCGCCCGCCCGATGGCCGCCGACAGCTTGTCCGCGTCGCCCGGCGGGACCAGCCAGCCGGTGACCCCGTCGGCCACCACTTCCAGCGCCCCGCCATGGGCCGCGGCGATGACCGGAACGCCCATCGCCTGGGCCTCCGCCGCGGTGCGGCCGAACGCCTCCGGCAAGGTGGACGGGGCGAGCGCGAGGTCCGCGGCGGCGTAGGCCGCCGGCATGTCGGCGACATAGCCCGGGAACAGGACGCGGGGGCCGAGGCCGAGCTCCGCGGCGATTTCCAGAATGGCGTCGCCGCCGTCGCCGTCCCCGGCGAAGACCAGATGGGCGTCGACGTCCAGCTCCGCCAGCGCGCGCAGCGCCACCTCATGGCCCTTCCAGAAGGTCAGGCGGGCGGGCAGCAGGATGATCGGCCGGTCGTCGCCCGGGGCGACGCCGAACGCCTCCCGCGCCGCGGCGATGCGGGCGGGGGTGACGATGTCCGGATCGAATTTGTCGAGATCGACGCCGCGCGGGATGACGCGGATGCGGTTCGGGTCGGCGTCGTGCCGTTCGATGATGCGGTCGCGCATATAGGACGAATTGGCGATCACCACGTCGCCGCGCGCCATGACGCCGTTATACCAGCGCTTCAGTTTCGACCGGCCGCTATAGGCGCCGTGATAGGTTGTGATGAAGGGCGCGCCGGCGGCGCGGGCGGCCCAGAGCGCGCTCCAGGCCGGGGCGCGGGAGCGGGCGTGGACGATGTCCACCCCCTCCTCGTCGATCAGGCGGCGGATGCGGCGCGAATTGGCCCAGAGCACAGCCGGATTCTTGGAGCGGACGGGCATCGGGACCAGGACGCCGCCGGCCGCGGCGAGCGCGCCTTCCAGCTCCCCGCCCTCGGAAACGACCAGCGCGCGCCAGCCGTTTGCCGACAGCGCCTCGGCCATCTCGATCGTGGTCCGCTCGGCCCCGCCGGCGTTGAGCGCGGGAATGACCTGTAAAACCGTCGCCACTGGCGCCCCTTGAGCGTCGCCTCATTGCCCGCTTACATCCGTGTAGCGGGCCGATGGCCCGAGAACCAGCACTGGAGAATCCCCGATGGGCGCCATGCAGCGCTGGACCGCACCGCACGGAAGCCGCATCGCCTATCGCGTCAATAACGGACGCGGGCCGGGCGTGGTCTGGATGGGCGGGTTCCGGTCCGACATGGACGGCGGCAAGGCGAGCGCCCTGCACGCATGGGCCGAGGACCGGGGGGGCGCCTTTCTGCGCTTCGACTATTCGGGGCACGGCGCCTCCGACGGGCGGTTCGAGGACGGGTCGATCGGGGCCTGGACGCGCGACGCAGGCGCCGTGCTGAAGACGCTGACCAAGGGGCCGCAGATCGTCGTGGGATCGTCCATGGGCGGCTGGATCGCGCTGAACCTGGCGCGGCAAATGCCGGAGAAATTCGCGGCCCTGATCCTGGTCGCCCCGGCGCCGGACTTCACCGCGCGGCTGGAGGGCGAGATGGGCGAGTCGGCGCGCCGCGCCCTGACCGCCGAGGGGGTGTGGATGATGCCGGCGGACGATCCGTCCTTCGGCCCGACGCCGATCAGCCGGGAATTCCTGTCCGAGGCGCGGGAGAATTTCCTGCTGACCGGGGGCAAGATTCCGGTGACCTGCCCGGTGCGCATCCTGCAGGGGATGAAGGACGAGCCGGTGCCGTGGCGCGGGTCGCTGGAGCTGGCCGAGGCGCTGGAGAGCCAGGATGTGGGCCTGAACCTGATCAAGGACGGCGACCATCGCCTGTCCCGCCCGCAGGACATCAAACGCATAATCGCGGCGGTGGCGGAATTTTGCGCGGACTGAGCCCGATCCTTGCCGCGGCGCTGCTGCTGGCCATCCCTGCGGCTTCGGCCTGGGCGCAGGGCGATCCCGGGCGCTACGCCGAATGTCTGGCGCAGGACATGAGCACCGAGGAGGCTGCGCTGGCCGCCTATCAGTCCGCGCTGGACTGGCAGGCCGCGGGCGGCGGGGCGGAGGCCAAGCATTGCGCGGCCATCGCGACGCTGCGCCTGGGCTATGAGGAAGAGGCTGCGGCGCGGCTGATGGACCTCGCCGAGACCGAGCGGTTTTCGGCGCCGGAGCTGCGCGGGGAGCTGTTGCGGCAGGCGGCGTCCGCCTGGCTGCTGGCCGGGATCCTGGACGAGGCGGAAGAGACCGCGACCAATGCGGTGAACGCCGCGCCCGGATACGACACCGCGATGCTGCGCGCGCGGGTGCGCATGGAGACGCGGGATTACGCGGGCGCGGAGACCGATCTGGGCGGGGCGCTGGCCGAGCGGCCGGGCGATGTGGACGCGCTGATCCTGCGCACGCACGCGCATCTGGGCCAGGGCGAGCTGACCGCCGCGCTGAACGACGCGCAGGCGGCGGTGGAGGCGGACCCGCAGAGCGTGGACGCGCGGCTGGCGCTGGGCGATGCGCGTGAGGCGATACGGACGGTCAGCAGCGCGCCGGACTGACGGCTCAGCTCTTCTTTTTCTTTCTGGATTTTTTCGCGGCGGTTCGGCGCGCGGCGGCCAGGGCCAGTTCGGTCCAGTGGGCGAGGACGTCCGCATCCTCGAACGCCTCTTCGGGCGCGGCGTAATAAGAGAGCTGGACCGTTTCGCCGGAGGAATTGGTGAGCTCGGCCGGGGCGAGGCCGGCGGCCTCGAACTCGGCGCGGGTTTCGGCGTCGGTCTTCAGATAGAGCGTGTCGTCGTCCACGACCGCGAAGAAAAGATCGCCGCAATAAATGCCGGCCGCGCCGAACATGCGCTTCGCGGCGATGGGGCCGAAGGGGGCGAACAGCTCCTCCACAAATTCCAGGAAGGTCGGGGAGACCGCCATCAGGCTAACTTTCCGGTACCCGCTATCCGAAGGCGGCGTACGGTTATTTTACGATCAGCTCCCGGGCGACACTCTGCATTACGTCATATTTCGGGTACGATAGAGTGCGATCGCGGCGGGCGTAGAATGAGCTGTAAGTTGCCCCTCGACCCAGCCCCGCGCGCTTCCGCCCTCTTCTGCGTCAAAGCCGATCACCCATTCGTACTCGCTAATGCAACGCTGTCCGCCGTCAAAGCCATAACGAATGCTCACCATAAAATTGAATGGGAAAAAAGCGCGCTGCCCGGGCAGGCTATTAGAATCCTGATCACGCACCAGATCACGCAGCGGGATGACCGCATTGGCGCTGCGTGGCGCACTTTGACCCGGTGCGAGAAATGGCCCCTCGCTAGGGTCGGCGATGGCATCGAGTTCAGCCCATCTATCCTGCGAACCTATTCTAAAGGGCGTGGATATATGTGCTGCCGGAAATTTCCCAACATTTTCAATTTTGTAGCTAATCCGCACATGAAAAACATCCGGTGTATCGGCTATTATTAGCGGAAAGATATGTTCCGGAGGCTGATAGTCGATATCGACCTTCCAATCTGTCGCTATTACCCAAGGCCGATTTTCGGTCGACACTGCGTGGCGGGCGATTCTGTTGGCTTCTCGAGTCTCCCGTAAATTTTTGGCCACATAGATAATGCCTGCGCCGGTAACAAACAGGCCCGCCACCGCAACGTAAAACATACCTTCGGTCGATATTGCGGTCCTCGTTTGAGCTTGCAGGCCCCTCTCTTTCCGCCATTCATCACGATCCGGATCATTACTCACCGCCGGAACCTCAATCCCAGCAGCGCTATACAATAGCGGAACGCTTAGATCGGCAGCGCAGCTAGCATTACGGCAATAATGCCCGACTCCTAAAGCAACGCCGAGGACAAAGGCCACGACCACTGCCACAAGGGCCGCCAGCCCAAAGCTCCAATCACGATCGAACATATCTCAAGTGTAATTGCCGCAATTTTCCCTCAACCTACTTAGAATATCCGCCTCCGTCTCGCCTATTCCCGGCCAGCTAAAACGTATTGCGCGGCTACAGCCCAGTTAAAGCGCCAGCTCCCCCTCGCCGTCGAAGGCGACGGGGCCGGTGAGGATGACGTGGCCGTCGGACTCGCGCCATTCGACATGGAGGTCGCCGCCGTCGGCGATCACCTCGGCGCTGCGCCCGGCGAGGCGGCGGCGGTTGGCGGCGACGAGCGCGGCGCAGGCGCCAGTGCCGCAGGCGGCGGTGAGGCCGGCGCCCCGCTCCCACACTTTCAGCCGGATGCGGTTGGGCGCGACGATCTGGGCGAAGCCGACATTGACGCCTTCGGGAAAGAGCGGGTGATGCTCCACCAGCGAGCCGACCTCGCGCACCGGCGCCAGCTCCGCATTGTCGACGAAGAAGACGATGTGCGGATTGCCCATGGAGACCGCGCCCGGCAGGCGCAAAGCGGTTTCGTCGAACGGGCCGACATGCAAATCGATGCCGCGCGTATCCATGCGCTCGGAAAGGGGAATCTGCTCCCAGTCCAGGCGCGGCTCGCCCATATCGACCGAGACGCGAAGATCGCCCGCGCGCGCGGCGTGCAGCGGCCCGGAGGGGGAGCCCATGGTCAGGGCGTCCGCGCCGGCTTCCTCCAGCAGCAGCCAGGCGGCGGCGCGGGTTCCGTTGCCGCAGGCCCCGACCTCCCCGCCATCGGAATTCCAGAAGCGGATATAGGCGGCCTCGCCGTCCCCGCGCGGGGCCTCGATGACGATGATCTGGTCGGCGTCCGATTCCGTTGCCAGCGCGCGGGCCTGGTCCTCCGACAGGTCCAGCCGGCCGGTCATGCCCGCCTTGCGCGCATCGAGCACCGCGAAGCGGTTGCCGGCGCCGTTCATCTTCAGGAACCGCATGGGCGCCGATATAGGCGCGGCGCCCGGTAAAGGGAATTAGCGGGCGGGGGCGGGAGCTGGAGACTGTCCTTCGAGACGGGCCTTCGAGACGGGCCTTCGGCCCCCTCAGGACGAGGGCGTGGTGGAGAGGGCCACCCCCATCCCCGGCCCTTCCCCCCCTCAAGGGGGAAGGGAGGTGGGTTATTCTGCGGCGCTGGCGGCGGCGCGAGCTCTGGCTTCGTCGAGCTTGTGCTTGCGGGCGACATAGGCGGCGGCGTCTTCGGTCTGGAACATCGGGCGGGCCTCTTCGTGTTCGTCGTCCAGCACGGGCTCCAGCGCGGCGTCCATATAGGCGAGGCGCTTCATGCCGGTGCGGGCGCGTTCGGCCTTCATGTCCCGCTTCACGCCGAGATAGGCCGGGTAGAGCCGCGCCCACATCCAGAGCCAGCGCACGCCGTTGACGGCGGTGCCGAGGACGTAGCGCGGGTAGAAGACCAGCGGGTTTTCCAGCCGCATTCCGGGGCGGCGGTCGCGCCGGTATTTGCGGCGGATCATGCCGCATTCCAGCGGGTGCACGCGCTCTATCCCCGTGGCGGCGGCGAAATAATTCATCCAGAAGCCGACCTTGCCCGGCGACATGCCGAAGGCGGCCGCGCGTTTGATGACGCGCACGATGTGATCCGGCGCGTAATAGGTGTTCCAGGCGTCGCGATAGGTCCGCTCCCACTCCGCATCCGACATCAAGGGGTGGTGCGTGACGCGGTGGTCGAGGTCGTATTTGTTGAGATCCGGGTCCATCCAGACGCCCTCGCGCGCCAGGGTCTGGTGATCCTCCGACCCCGGCAGCGGGGTGAGATAGAAGAATTCCAGCACGTCGACCGGAAGCTCCTGCATGATGATGCGGATCTCGTTCAGCACGCGTTCGCGCGTGTCGGTCGGGAAGCCGATGATGTAGCCGCAATAGGTCATCACCTTGTGGGCTTTCCACTCCAGCAGCATCTTGCGGTACTCGGTGATCTTGTTCTGGCGCTTTTTCGCCCCGGCCAGATTTTCCGGATTGATGTTCTCCAGCCCGATGAACACCCGGCGCACGCCGGCGCGCGCGGCCTTCGAGATGAAGTTTGGGTGTTTGTGACACATCGTGTCGACCTGGATGATGATCCGGATGTTGAAGCCTTCGGCTTCGCGCAGATGGATCAGCCGGTCGAAGATCGGCTCCCAGTCCTTGTTGCGGGCGAAATTGTCGTCGGTGATGAAGAAGTGGAAGACGCCCTGTTCGCAATTGGCGCGGATGATCGCCTCGACATCGTCGGGGCTGCGGCGGCGCGACTTGCGGCCCTGGACATTAATGATGGTGCAGAAGCTGCACTGGAACGGGCAGCCGCGGCCGGCGTCGAAACTGGTGTTCGCGCCCACGGTTCGCTGGACGACCGGGGCGGGCAGATGCGGCGGCGCGGCGCCGTCCATGTCCGGCAGGTCGGACATGAAGTTATAGATTTTCTGGAGCCGGCCGGCGGCGCCGTCGGCGATCACCTGCTCCAGCCGCCCTTCCTCCGCCTCCCCGGCGAAGAGGAAGCAGTCGAGGTCCAGCGCCTTCTGAACGCTGGCCTCGATCCCCGGCAGCATGGCGAGCGTGCCGGAGACGTGGAAGCCGCCGATCCCGACCGGGATTCCGGCGGCGCGCAGCGGGCGGGCGATGTCCAGCGCGCGGGGAAACTGGTTCGACTGGACCCCGATCAGCATGACCATGCCGCCGCCGGCGGCCCGGATCTCCCGCGCGATCTTGCGCGGGCGGACGCGGGTATTGGTCTCGTCGATCGGGATCAGGTCGAGGTCGATATTGGGAAAAGCGCCGACCTTACGCGCCGCGTCGGCGATGCCGTAGACGCAGGCCAGCGAATTGGCGGGGATCGGGGAGCGGAGCCACTGGATCACATAGCCGTCGTCGTCGTAATGCGACGGCTTAATCAGGACGAGGCGAAACGGCTTACGCGCCCGAACTGAGTCCATATGGCGGCCCCCAAGTTTTCGCAGCCGCAGCATAACATCAATTCTTCGCAGGACTGAAACATTACCGGGCGCCGGGGGCGGCTTGTGCGCGGGTTTGCCGGCGCTAGCCTGTGCGCCCGATCACGAAAGGCGGTTTCCCATGCGCGCTCCGGCTCCTGCCCTCGCTCTGGTGTTCGCCGCAGCCCTTCTTCCGGCCTCCGCAACGGCACAGGACATGACGCAACAGACCCTTACCGACGATGCGGCCGAGGCCGCCGATCCGCGCCTGTGGCTGGAAGAGGTGGAGGGCGAGCGCGCGCTGGCCCAGGTGCGCGAGTGGAACAGCCGCACGCTGGACAGGCTGAAGGCCGACCCGCTGTACGACGAGCTGTATGCGGCGGCGCTGGAGATCGTGAATTCGCAGGACAAAATCCCCGCGCCCGGCCTGCGCGGCGGCCATGTCTATAATTTCTGGCAGGACGAGGACCATGTGCGCGGCCTGTGGCGGCGCACCAGCGTGGAATCCTATCTGACCCCGCGGCCAGACTGGGACGTGCTGATCGACATCGACGCGCTGGCCGAGGACGAGGGGCGCAACTGGGTCTATGCCGGCGTGGACTGCGCGCCGCCGGACTATGTGCGCTGTCTCGTCTCGCTGTCCGACGGGGGATCGGACGCGGCGATCCGGCGGGAGTTCGACCTGGAGACCCGGAGCTGGCCCGAGGACGGGTTCGACGTGCCGATCGCCAAGTCCGGCAGCGCCTGGGAAGACCCCGATACGCTGCTGCTGACCACCGACTGGGGGCAGGCCGAGAACGGGCCGAGCCTGACCGAGAGCGGCTATCCGTTCATCGTCAAGCGGCTGAAGCGCGGGCAGGCGCTGGGCGAGGCCGAGGAGGTCTATCGCGGCGAGGAGAAGGACGTCGCCGTGTCGGTGAGCGTGATCCGCGAGGACGGGCAACGCTGGACCATCTTCACCCGGGCGGTGACCTTCTATGAATCCGAATATTATCTGCAGGACGCGGACGGGACGCGGGTGCTGGTCCCCCTGCCCGCCAGGTCGGCGATCGAGGACATCCATGACGGATACCTGATCGCCTCGCTGCAGGAAGACATGGCGGGGACGGATCTGCGCAGCGGCGATCTGATCGCGCTGGATCTGGCCGGGGTGATGGCGGGCGGCGACGGCGCGCCGGAACTGGTCTGGCGGCCCGGCGAGCGGTCGGCGCTGTCCGGCGCCGGGACGACGGGCGCGGGGCTGCTGGTGATGACCACGCGCAATGTGCAGGGCGAGGCGTTCCTGTACCGCCGCGCGGACGGCGGCTGGACCGGGACTGCGATCCCGCTGCCGGAGAATGCGGTGCTGGGCGTGGCGACGGCGCACCGGGACGATACGCGCGCCTTCTTCAATTCCGAGACGATGCTGGAGCCGGACACGCTGTATTTCGCCGATCTGGAATCGATGCGGCTGGAGCCGGCCAAGCGCCTGCCCGAATGGTTCGACGCCGAAACGATGGAGGTCGACCAGTGGGAGGCGGAGTCCAGCGACGGGACGAAAATCCCTTATTTCGTGATGCGCCGGAAGGACGCGCCGATGGACGGGTCGAACCCGACGCTGCTGTACGGCTATGGCGGGTTCCAGGTGTCGATGGACCCAGCCTATTCGGCGACGCGGGGCAGGATGTGGGTGGCGCGCGGCGGGGTGTTCGTGCTGGCCAATATCCGCGGCGGCGGGGAGTTCGGACCGGCCTGGCACCAGGCGGGCCTGAAGACCAAGCGCCAGATCATCTATGACGACTTCATCGCGGTGGGCGAGGATCTGGTCGCGCGCGGCGTGGCGACGCCGGATACGCTGGGCATCCAGGGCGGGTCGAATGGCGGCCTGCTGATGGGGGTGATGTTCACCCAGCGGCCGGACCTGTTCAAAGCGGTGCTGTGCGAAGTGCCGCTGCTGGACATGCTGCGCTATGACCGGCTGCTGGCCGGGGCGAGCTGGGTCGGCGAATACGGCAGCCCGTCCATCCCCGAGGAGCGCGCCTTCCTGGAGTCGATCAGCCCGTATCACAATGTGCGGCCGGGCGTGGACTATCCGGACATCTTCTTCGTCACCTCGACCAAGGACGACCGGGTGCATCCGGGCCATGCGCGCAAGATGGCAGCGCTGCTGGAAGAGAGCGGATACGGGTTCGACTATTACGAGAATATCGACGGCGGCCATTCGGCGGCGGCGAATTTGATCGAGACGGCGAACCGCTATGCGCTGGAGTTCACCTGGATGTGGCGCGAGCTGACGGACGAGAGCGCACAGTGAGCATTACGCTGGACTATGTGGCGGAGCTGAAGGTCAGCGTCGCCGACCCGGTGGTGCTGGCCGAAACCGCCGAGGGCGTGCGGCGCTCGGTCGCCATCCTGTCGGGCACGGTGGAGGGGCCGGAGTTCCGGGCGACGGTGCAGCCGGGCGGGATCGACCACCAGATCATCCGGCCCGACGGGCTGAACGTGCTGGAGGCGCGCTATGCCCTGAAGACCGAGGACGGGGCCGACATCTATGTCGTAAACCGGGCGCTGCGCCACGGCCCGCCGGAAGTGATGAAGCGGATGATGAGCGGCGAGATCGTCGACCCGTCGGAATATTATTTCCGCACCGCGCCGGTCTTCGAGACCAGGGCGCCCCAATATGACTGGATGAACCGCACCATGTTCACCGGCGAGGCCGGACGGACCAAGGAAGCGGTCTGGGTGAAATTCTACGCGGTGCGGTAGTCACGCCGCCTCGGCGGCCTCGCCGATATCCTTCAGGGCGGCGGCGAGGAGGCGGCCGTCGCGTTCGCGCATTCCGCCCTTGCGCCAGGCGACGCCGACCTCACGCCCCATCAGTTTGGGATCGAAGGCGCGCGCCTCCACCCGGCCGCCGGCGACGGGGCCGGGCGCGGTCATCAGACGGGGCGCGAGCGTGAGGCCGTAACCGGCCGCGACCATTTCCAGCAGGGTCTGCAGCGAGGTGGCGCCGAATTCCCGCCGCGAGCCGGATGTGGAGCGGCAGGCGTCCAGCACATGGTCGCGCAGGCAGTGGCCGTCCTGCAGCAGCAGCAGCTCCTCCTGCGGCACGTCGTCGGCGGACAGGCGGTTGCGGGCGAGCAGCTTGTGGCCGGGCGGGGCGATCAGCAGGAATTCGTCGGCGAAGGCGGGCTCGGTCTCCACGCCCGGCGTGTCGAACGGCAGAGCGATGATGGCAAGGTCGAGCGTGCGGTCGCGCAGGCCCTCCAGGAGACGGCCGGTGATGTCCTCCCGCAAATTCAGCTCCAGCTCCGGAAAGCGGCGCGTCAGTTCGGGCAGCGCGCGGGGCAGCAGATAGGGCGCGATGGAGGGGATGACGCCGAGCGAGACCGGGCCGCAGAGCGGTGCGCCGGCGCTGCGCGCGGCCTGAACCAGATCCTCTGTGTCCGATAATATCTGGCGGGCGCGCCACAGCATCTGTTCGCCCGGCGCGGTCAGGGTGCAGCCCTTCGGCCCCCGCTCCACCAGGCGGGCGCCGGCCATGCCCTCCAGCTCCTTGATCGCCGCGCTCAGCGCCGGCTGGGTGACGCCCACGCGCTCCGCCGCCTCGCGGAACGAGCCGGTGTCGGCCAGGGCCGAGAAGAACTGGAGCTGCCGGATTGTGGGGAGGACGGTCATAATCAATTCCTATTGATCCATCATAACTATCAATTGGATTTGTCGCCAACCGAGGCGCACGGTCCCCATGCCCCGGCAGAAGACCGTCATGGCGCTGGGCGGGGCTCTCATCCACGCATGGGAGGAAACCATGGACGACAAGACCACAACCGCCCCCGGCCAATGCCCCGTGGGCCATACGCGCGGACGCACCAATCGCGACTGGTGGCCCGATCAGCTGGACGTCAGCGTGCTGCATTCGCAGACGCCGTCGGCCGATCCGCTGGGCGAGGCGTTCGACTACGCCAAGGAATTCGAGAGCCTGGACCTGGACGCGGTGATCGCCGATCTGCGCGCCCTGATGACCGACAGCCAAGACTGGTGGCCGGCCGATTTCGGCCATTATGGCGGCCTGTTCATCCGGCTGGCCTGGCACAGCGCGGGCACGTACCGCATCACCGACGGGCGCGGCGGCGCCGGCGGCGGGCAGCAGCGCTTCGCGCCGCTAAATTCCTGGCCGGACAACGCCAATCTGGACAAGGCGCGCCGCCTGTTGTGGCCGATCAAGCAGAAATACGGCCAGAAAATCTCCTGGGCCGACCTGTTCGTGCTGGTCGGCAACGTCGCGCTGGAGGACATGGGCTTCAAGACGTTCGGCTTTGCCGGCGGGCGCGAAGACGAATGGGTCCCCGAAGAGCTGTACTGGGGCCCCGAAGGCACCTGGCTGGGCGACGAACGCTATAGCGGCGAGCGGGATCTGGAGAACCCGCTGGGCGCGGTGCAGATGGGCCTGATCTACGTCAATCCGGAAGGCCCGAACGGCAAGCCGGACCCGGTGGCGGCCGCGCACGACATCCGCGAGACCTTCTTCCGCATGGCGATGAACGACGAGGAGACCGTCGCGCTGATCGCCGGCGGGCACAGTTTCGGCAAGACGCACGGGGCGGGCGATCCGTCCTTTGTCGGGCCGGAGCCCGAAGGCGCGCAGATCGAGGACCAGGGCCTGGGCTGGCGCAGCAAGCACGGCAGCGGGTTTGGCGGGGACGCCATCACCGGCGGGCCGGAAGTCACCTGGACCCAGACGCCGACGCAATGGAGCAATTTCTTCTTCAAGAACCTGTTCGAGAACGAGTGGGAGCTGGAGAAGAGCCCGGCGGGCGCCTATCAGTGGCGCGCCAAGGACGCCGCGGCCGACGTGCCGGACGCCTTCGACCCGTCGAAAAAGCACCGGCCGACGATGCTGACGACGGACCTGTCGCTGCGTTTCGACCCGGCATACGAGAAAATCTCCCGCCGCTTCTATGAAAACCCCGATCAGTTCGCCGACGCGTTCGCGCGCGCCTGGTACAAGCTGACCCACCGCGACATGGGTCCGCGCCCGCGTTATCTGGGCAAGCTGGTCCCCGGCGAGGTGATGATCTGGCAGGACCCGGTGCCGGACGTCGATCACGCCCTGATCGACGATGCGGACGCCGAGGCGCTGAAGGCGGACATCCTGGCCACCGGCCTGTCGGTTCCGCAGCTGGTGTCCACGGCCTGGGCGTCGGCCTCCACCTTCCGCGGGTCGGACAAGCGGGGCGGCGCCAATGGCGCGCGCATCCGCCTGGCGCCGCAGAAGGACTGGGACGTCAACGACCCGTCCGAACTGGCCGGCGTGCTGGCGAAGCTGGAAGGCGTGCAGAAAGCCTTCAACGACAAGGCGGGCGGCGGCAAGAAAGTGTCGCTGGCCGACCTGATCGTGCTGGCGGGCAATGCCGGCGTGGAGAAGGCGGCGAAGGCCGCGGGCGTGGACGCGAAAATTCCTTTCGCCCCCGGCCGCACCGACGCCACGCAGGAGCAGACCGACGTGGAGTCGTTCGACGCGCTGAAGCCGCGCGCCGACGGGTTCCGCAATTATCTGAGCGGCCGCCAGTTCATGCGGCCCGAGGAGGCGCTGGTCGACAAGGCGCAATTGCTGACCCTGACCGCGCCGGAGATGACGGTGCTGATCGGCGGGATGCGCGTGCTGGGCGCCAATCATGGCGGGGTCAAGCACGGCGTGTTCACCGACCGGGTCGGGACGCTGTCCAACGACTTCTTCGTCAATCTGCTGGACATGGGGACGGAGTGGAAAGCGACCTCCGACGCCAATGTCTATGAGGGGCGCGACCGGAAAACCGACGCGCCGAAATGGACCGCCAGCCGGGTGGACCTGGTGTTCGGATCGCACTCCGAACTGCGGGCGCTGGCCGAGGTCTATGGCAGCAGCGACGCGCAGGAGAAGTTCGTGACGGACTTCGTTTCGGCGTGGACCAAGGTGATGAACGCCGACCGGTTCGACCTGGCCTAAGCCTGCGTACTTACGTGAAGGCGCCCGGGCGCCGCCGAACATGGCGGGGTCCGGGCGTTTTCGTCCGCCCGGACAGGCTCAAGACCGTCCATAAATTCAGCTTATGGACGACATTCTGATTATCAATTTGTCTTTTGATACCGGCGGCATCACATTGCGTCCGGGCTCGTCACAGAGGCGCGGCCTTCCGCGGCTATACGAGCCGGACGAATTCACACATCAGAGCGAGGTAAAGAATGCTTGGCGTTGGTCAAAAACTTCCGAATTTCAGCGTGGTCGGCGTGAAGCCGGGCTTCATGACCCATGAAGAGAACGGCGAATCCGCGTTCGAGGAAGTCAATCAGGATTCCTTCAGCGGCAAGTGGAAGGTCATCTTCTTCTACCCGAAGGACTTCACCTTCATCTGCCCGACCGAGATCGCCGAGTTCGCCCGCCTGAACAGCGAGTTCGCCGACCGCGACGCGGTCGTGCTGGGCGGCTCCACCGACAACGAGTTCTGCAAGCTGGCCTGGCGCCGGGACCACAAGGACCTGGAAAAGCTGGCCATCTGGCAGTTCGCCGACACGACCGGCAGCCTGGTCGATGCGCTGGGCATCCGCTCCGACGAGGGCGTCGCCCTGCGCGGCACGTTCGTCATCGACCCGCACGGCGTCATCCAGCACGTCTATGTGAACGGCCTGAATGTCGGCCGGAATCCGATGGACACGCTGCGCGTTCTCGACGCGCTGCAGACCGACGAGCTGTGCCCGTGTAACCGCGAAATCGGCGGCGCGACGCTCTAGCCGTCCAATCGTCCAAAGGGCGCCCGGACCGGCGCGCGCTTGCGCCGCGCCGGTCCGGGACAGCCCGACCCCAGTGCTAACCGACACACAGAAAAAACCTGGAAAGGGAGAGTGAGATGTCCCTGCAAGATCTGCGCGACCGGCTTCCGGACTACGCCAAGGACCTGAAACTGAATCTGGGATCGCTGTCGAACGAGACGGTCCTGGACGACCAGAAGAAATGGGGCACGTTCCTGGCCAGCGCGCACGGCGCGGCGAACCCGGACGTGGTGGCCGCCATCGAGGCGGAAATCGCCGACAAGATGTCGCCCGAGGCCGCCGAGGCGGCGCGCGCGGCGGCCGCGGTGATGGGCATGAACAATGTCTATTACCGGTTCACGCACCTGGTCGGGAATTCGAAATACAACACCCTGCCCGCGAAGCTGCGCATGAACGTGATGGCCAATCCGGGCGTGGACAAAGCCGATTTCGAGCTGTGGTCCATGGCGGTCAGCGCCATCAATGGCTGCGGCATGTGCATGAAGGCGCACGAGGCGGAGCTGGAGAAGGCGGGCCTGACGTCCGAACAGATCCAGGCCAGCGTGCGCATCGGCGCGGTGGTCAACGCGGTGTCGAAAATTCTGGCGGCGCGGGCCGCGGCCTGATTTCAGGCGTCACGATGTAAGAGCGGCGCGCGGGAGACCGCGCGCCGTTTTTTTATGGCGCGAGGTCGGCGGCGAGGCGGTCCAGCACCAGGCGGCAGGAATCCGGCACCAGCGGCGCCGGCAGGCCCTCGTAGTCTTCGCTGAGCCCACCGTGGATGGAATTGATGTTGAGGGTCGACTGCCGCGCGCCCTCCGGCACCACCGGCATGTCGGTGTGTTTCTCGGCCAGCGCCGGATAGAGTTCGCTCTCCAGCTTCTGCAGAAAGGCGCCCATGTGGAGCACCGCGCAGTCGCCGAGGAAGGGCATGG
>CAJXKJ010000024.1 GCA_913055605.1 uncultured Euryhalocaulis sp.
GGGACGACCGGTGTCGAGGGTGACGGCTTCGCCGAGCCGGGAAGCCACACGACGCCCGAGCCGGTGTCGCTGCATGCGCTGCTGGCGAGGCTGGCCGAGAAAGGGTGCACTCACGCGGTCATGGAAGCGTCGTCGCATGGATTGGCGCAGCACCGTCTCGACGGCGTGCGGCTGACCGCGGCGGCGCTCACACATATCACGCGCGACCACCTCGACTACCATGCCAGCTTCGAGGACTACGTGGCCGCCAAGCTGCGCCTGTTCGGCGCGGTGCTTCCGGTGGGTGGGACTGCGGTCCTGAACGCCGACGACCCCGCCGTCGCCGCGCTCGGCGCGGGTCGCGACGGGGTCCTGACGTTCGGGATCGACGATCCGCAGATGGCCCTCCCCTCCCTCCCGCACGCCGCCGACTCGACGCGCTGCCCGACCGGCATTGAGCCTCGCTTTTTTGGATGAATCCCCCCGTCGGCACCTCTAAACCGACACCGCATCCCGCCATGACCCGTCTTTGGTTTTTTGCTCTGACCCTGTTTTCGATTTCGCCGCTGGCGGCTCAGTTCGGCATCGAGGACCCGCTGGCCGCAGGGCTCGACGAGGGACCCGCCGAGGAGTGGTCCACCGCCCGCCTGGTTTCGGAAGCCCGGACGATCGCGGCGGGCGAGCCGTTCACCGTCGCCCTCGTGCTCGATCACCCGGAGGGCTGGCACAGCTACTACTTCAATACGGGTGGCACCGAGAAGTCGCCGGAGATCCGCTGGGAGCTGCCCGAGGGCTTCTCGGCCGGCCCGATCCAGTGGCCGGTCCCGCACGTCATCGACGGACTGCTCGAGAACAAGAGCCTGACCTACGCGGGCCGCGTCGTGTTTCCGGTCGAGATCACCCCGCCCGCCGAGCTCGAGGCCGGCACCACCGTCAGCCTCACCGCCCATCCCACCTGGCAGATCTGCGAGCAGTTGTGCAAGGACGAGCCGAACCCGGACGCCCCGCAGAGCTTCACCCTCGAGCTGCCCGTCGCCGGTCAGGCGGCCGACGACCCGGAGCAGGCGGCGCTGTTCGAGCAGGCGCGCGCGGCGCTACCGAAGCCGACCCGGGCCTGGAGCTTCTCGGCCACCTCGACGGCAAGCGGCTTCGAACTGCGGCTCGAGCCCGGCGAGGGCGCGCCCGAGGACCTCGGCTCGATGAAGCTCGAGTTCATCCCGGACGTCCCCTACGTCGCCCCGCTGAGCGACGGAGGAAGCCTCACCCGGGAGGGCGACCAGTGGCTGATCACCCTCAAGCGGCTGAGGGAGGTTCCCCTCATCGAGTTGCCCATCGAGCAGGGCACCCGCATCTCCGGCATCCTCGAGGCCGACCGGCCGCTCGACACCACCACGGGTGCGACGGCGATCGTCGTGCCGACGACCGAGTTCGGCAAGGCGCCGCCGAAGCCCCTGAGCCTCGGCGCCCTGCTCCCGGTGCTCCTTGGCATGTTCGTCGGCGGGATGATCCTCAACCTGATGCCCTGCGTCTTCCCGGTCCTGTCGCTGAAGGCGCTGACGTTCGCCGAACGCGCCCACGGCCATCCGGGGGAGGTCCGGCGCGACGGGCTGATGTTCCTGGCCGGCGTGCTGGCCAGCTTCACGGTCCTGGCCGGCGTGCTGATCGCGCTGCGCGCGGCGGGCGGGGCGGCCGGCTGGGGCTTCCAGCTGCAGTCGCCGGCGGTGGTCGCCCTGCTGGCCCTGCTGTTCTTCGCGATTTCGCTCAATCTCATCGGCGCCTTCGAATTCGGCGGCCGGCTGCAGAATATCGGCGCGGGCCTCGCCGCCCGCAAAGGCCCGGCGGGCGCCTTCTTCGTCGGCGTGCTGGCGGTGATCGTCGCCACGCCCTGCACCGCCCCCTTCATGGGCGCGGCGCTGGGCTATGCGCTGGTCCAGCCGGCGATCATCGCGCTGTCCGTCTTCCTGGCGCTGGGCGCCGGGCTCGCCGCGCCCTTCGTGGCGCTCGCCTTCTCGCCCGGCCTGCTGCGCCGCCTGCCCCGGCCCGGGCCGTGGATGGTTCGCGCGCGCCAGCTTCTGGCCTTCCCGATGGCCGCCACCGCGATCTGGCTGGTCTGGGTCCTGTCGCTGCTGTCGGGCGCAGACGGCGTCGCCGCCGTGCTGCTGGCCATGCTCGCCTTCGCCTTTGCCGTTTGGGCGTTCGGCGCCTTCCGCCGCGCCGGCGTCGTGCTGGGCGCGCTCGGCCTTGCCGGCGCCGCCGCCGGGATCGCTCTGGCCGCGACCGCGGACGCCCCGGCGGGCGCCCAGATGGCCGGCGGCGCGAAGCTGGAGGCCGAGGCCTGGTCCGGCGGCCGCGTGCAGGCCGTGCTGGCCGAGGGCCGCCCCGTCTTTGTCGACTTCACCGCCGCCTGGTGCGTCACCTGCCAGGTGAACGAGCGCACGACCCTGTCCGCGGGCAAAGTCGTGCAGGCCTTCGCGGACACCGGCGCGGCCTATCTGGTCGCCGACTGGACCGCCCGCGACGCCGAAATCGAACAGGAACTGGCCAGCCACGGCCGCTCCGGCGTGCCGCTCTATCTGGTCTATTCGCCGGATGGCGGCGCGCCCGAAATCCTGCCGCAGATTCTGACCGAGGGCCGCGTGATCTCCGCGCTTGAGGAGGCCGCCGGCTGACATCCCTTCCGCACCCCTGCAAAGGAGACAGTCCATGACGTTCAAGCTTGCAGTTCTCGCGTCCGCCGCCGCCCTCGCCGCGGCGCCCGCCTTCGCGGACATCGTCCCGGGCGAGGCCGCCCCGGACTTCACGGGCGTCGACTCCAACGGCGTCAGCCACACCCTCTCCGACTATCAGGGCAAGACCGTGATCCTGGAATGGACCAATCACGGCTGTCCCTATGTCCAGCGCCACTATGAAGGGAACATGCAGGCCCTGCAGACGGCGATGAACACCGGCGACGACGTGGTCTGGCTCAGCGTCGTCAGCTCCGCCCCCGGCATGCAGGGCTATGTCCAGGGCGCGGAAGCCAACGACCTGACCGCCTCGCGCGGCGCCAGCCCGGATGCGGTGATCCTCGATCCCGAAGGCGAGATCGGCCGGCTCTACGGCGCGACCGCCACCCCGCAAATGGTGCTGATCGACGCCGACGGCCTGGTTCAGTACGACGGGGCGATCGACGACTCCCCGCGCGGCCCCGCCGATGAGGCGCTGAACTATCTGCGCGCCGCGCAGACCGCGCTGGACGAGGGCCGCACGCCCGACCCCGCCCAGACCCAGGCCTATGGCTGCTCCGTGAAATACGCGAGCTAGGCCCGGCCAGCAGGACTGGACCAAAGAAAACGGGGCGCGCTTTCGCGCGCCCCGCCGTCCCTCGCTAATTCGTGACGTCTATTTCGCCAGCAGCCCGCCCAGATCGGCGGCCTGCACCGGATCGAATTTCGCGTCGCATTCCATCGGCGGCAGGCCCTCGCCCGCCGGGTCCTCATAGCCCTCGGCGGCGCTTTCCGGCACGACCAGCGTCGCGTCGCTGCCCAGGAAGGCGATGTCTTCCAGCGCGGCCTTGCGCGCATCGGCGTCGTCCGCGGCGGCTTTCAGCTGTTCGGCCCGGCGGATGGCGTCCTCCGACATGCCGTTGAAGATGCAGCGCAGATCGTGCGGCCCTTCCAGCGCGTCCATCGTGTCGCGCGCCTCGGCAGCGATCTTGCTAAAGCCCACCAGCGCGGCGGCCACATCCGGGTCCTCGCCGCGCATCGCGTCCTCGGCCTGGGCTTCCAGCCCCTTGCCGGCGCGATACACCGCGGAATACGCCGCATCGACTGTGTCGAACGCATAGGCGGCGGGCGACAGCGCCAAAAAGAGACACATCCCGATCAGACCGGCCCGTTTCATGACATTCTCCTGTTGCGGGAAGGGGGATTTCCCGTTTCTCCCCACACACGAAGCAAGACCGGCGCCGGACCGGCCGAAACGCCAGCAAAAACCTTCTCTTGCCGCCGGAGACGCCGCCGGGCACGATTCCGCACCTGATGGCCGAACTGGTCCGCAAATATCTGGTCGTGGCGGACGACACGCCCGAATGCCGCGTCGCCGCGCATGTCGCGGCGCGCCGCGCCAAGCATTCGGACAAGGGCCGCGTCCTGATCATCGCGGTGATCGAGCCGACCCATTTCCACCACTGGCTGGGCGTTAACGACGACATCAACCGCGAGCAGCGGGAGCATTACGAGGCGCTGGCCCAGGAACTGGCCGACATCGTATCCAGCGAGATCGACCACCCCGCCGAGATCGTGTTCCGCGAAGGCGAGGTCCGCCCCTGCGTCCGCGCGCTGATCGAGGAGGATCCGGAGATCAAGGTGCTGGTCCTGGGCGCCGATCCCGGCCGCAAGGGGCCGGGCCCGCTGGTCAGCCTGGTCAGCCGCGGCGGCTTCGCCTTCGGCGAACGCCACATCCCCGTCCTGATCGTCCCCGGCGACCTGACGGCCGAAGCGATCCGCGACCTGGCCTGACCAGCTGTCTTGATCCGGGCCGCGTTAGACGCCACATCAGGCCCATGTTCATTCAGACCGAACCCACGCCCAATCCGGCGACGCTGAAATTCCTGCCCGGCCAGGACGTGACCGGCGGCGGCCCCCGCGAATTCGATACGCTGGAGGCCGCCGAGCCGGCCTCCCCGCTCGCCGCCGAATTGCTGCGGGTGGAGGGCGTGACCTCCGTCTTCCTGGGCTCCGATTTCGTCTCGGTGACCAAGGCCGAGGACCGCGACTGGGCGCATCTGAAGCCCGCCATCCTCGCCGCCATCATGGACGCCTATGTCTCCGGCCAGCCGATCCTGTCGGACGCCGGCGCGGCCGGCCACGCCGAGACCGCCTATGAGGGCGAGGCCGCCGAGACCGTGGCCAAGATCAAGGAGCTTCTGGACACCCGCGTGCGCCCGGCTGTCGCGGCCGACGGCGGCGATATCGTGTTCGACAAATGGGAGCAGGACACCGGAATCGTCCGCCTGCACATGCGCGGCGCCTGTTCGGGCTGCCCGTCCTCGACCATGACCCTGAAGTCCGGCATCGAGAACCTGCTGAAACACTACATCCCGCAGGTGCAGGCCGTAGAGGCCGCGCTTTAGGGATTTCCCGGAAATCGCGCAGCGATTATCCGGGACCCAGCCCAGTCAAAAAATGGATGTCCGGCTCACGAGACGCGCGTAGCGCGGATCGGGACACGAGGGTCTAAAACGGCACGATCCGCTTTTCGCGGCTGAAATTCAGATAGCCGACATTGGCGCCCAGCCGCGCCCCGGCGCCGGAGCGAATCTCCGCGATCGTCACGCCTTCCACCGACTTATAGGTCACCGCCATCCCGGCGATCAGATAGGCGCTGCCCTCCACGCCCGGGAAACGGCGATAGATGAATTCCGGATTGTGCAGGTCGTAGACCAGCATGAAGACCCGGCTGGCGTCCCCGCCGATATCGAAGCCGATGGACGGGCCCTGCCAGAACACCTCGCTGGTCCCGCCGGTCTTCATGCTGAGGTACCCCTCGCCATAGCGCAGGCCGACGCCGATGGCGCCGGAGGCCTCCTGCCCCGCCAGATAGGCGGTCGGCTGGCCCTGATCGGCGAAGATCCGCTCCACGGTGCTTGCCGCCGCCTCCGCGCTGACGCCGAAGAAATCGGCCACCGCCTCGGCGGTCTCGCCCTCGCTGAACGTGTCGATCTCCTCCGAATACACGCCCTCGGTGTTCATCGGGGTGGCGTTGTCCGGCGGCGGCGCGCTGTTGCTGGCGCACCCGGCCAGCACAAATGCTGCGGCGGTCAGGATCGGGAAAAGCGTGCGGATCATCGGACGGTCCTTCGCAAGGCGAATCAGTGTCCCGAATCCTTGCCCGAAAATGCGGCGGAAATCGTAAAGCCGGCTGCGCGTCAGCCCGGCCTGCGCCGCCGCATCCAGCCATGGCCCAGATAGATCGCGATGGCGCAGACGATCACCGCCGCCAGCTCCGCCGGCTTTTCCACGACCAGGTCCGCCACCAGCGCCGCCAGCAGCCCATAGCACAGCGCCGCCCCGCCGGCGTGCAGCGCCCGTCGCATCCCCTTGCCGCGGCGGAAGGCCAGCATCCCCGCCGTGCCGAAGGCCAGCAGGAAGACCGCGCTCGCCGCCTCCACCACGTCGGACAGCGACCCGGCCAGGGTCAGCGCCGCCGCCGCCGCGGCGATCAGCGTCACCGCCGCCCAGGGCTGGCCCTGTCTGTTCTCCCGCGCCAGCGCGCCGGGCAGCTCCCCGTCCGTCGCCATCCGCCGCATCAGCCGCGCGGTGGAAAACAGCGTCGCGTTGATCGCGCTCGCCGCCGAAAACCCCGCCGCGATCGTCACCGCGATCAGGCCCGGCTGCCCCGCCGCCGCGCGCCCGGCCTGGGCCAGCGCCGTCTCGTTGTTCTCGATCAGCGTCCCGGCCCCGACCAGCATCGCCGCCCCGGCCGCCACCGCCACATACAGCCCCGCGACGACAACGATGGAGCCCATTATCCCGATGCGTAGCGTCCGCTCCGGCCGCTCCATGTCGTCATAGTCGTAAGCCAGCAGCTGCCAGCCTTCGTACGCCATGAAGATCGTCGCGGCCCCCAGCGCCGCGGGCAGCAGGCCGCCGCCCCCGCTCGCCCCCTCGGTCATCTGGCCGGGCGCCCAGCGCGACAGGCCGATCCCGGCCAGCACGACCAGAACGGCCAGCTTGCCCCACACCGTCACCACCTCGACCAGCGCCGCGCTGCCGGTGTCGCGGAAATTCACCGCCGCGATCCCGGCCAGGATCACCAGCGCCAGCCCCCGCACGCCCCAGGGCGACAGGCCGAACACATGGCCGACATATTCCCCGAACACGAAGGCGTAGACCGCCACCGTCAGCGTATAGCCCGCCGCCAACAGCCATCCCGCCGCCCCGGCCAGCCGGCGCAACACCGGGCTCCCGGATTCCTGCATGAATTCATAAATGCCCCCGGCCCGCCCGCCGGCGACCGTCAGGTCGCAATAGGACAGCCCGGCCAGCAGCGCCGCCGCCCCCGCCAGCACGAAGGCCAGCGGCGCCCACGCGCCCGCCGCCTCGAACACCAGGCCCATGACGGAGAACACCCCGCCGCCGACCATGCCGCCCACGGCCATCGCCCAGGCCCCGCTCAGGCCCAGCTTCCCGGTCCGGCTCCGCTCTGCCATCCGGCGACTCCTAGCACGGGCGCGGCATGGGGCGCTTTTCGCTGACCGGCTCCCCGGCTATACGGCGCGCCATGACCACGCCGCCCGCGCGCATCCGCAATTTTTCCATCGTCGCCCATATCGACCACGGGAAATCCACCCTGGCCGACCGCCTGATCCAGATCACCGGCGGCCTGACCGAGCGGGAGATGTCCGCCCAGGTCCTGGACAATATGGAGATCGAGAAAGAGCGGGGCATCACCATCAAGGCCCAGACCGTCCGCCTGGAATATCAGGCCAAGGACGGCCAGACCTACGCCCTCAACCTGATCGACACGCCCGGCCATGTCGACTTCGCCTATGAGGTCAGCCGCAGCCTCTATGCCTGCGAGGGCGCGCTGCTGGTCGTCGACGCCTCCCAGGGCGTGGAGGCCCAGACGCTGGCGAACGTCTATCAGGCCATCGACGCGAATCTGGAGATCGTGCCGGTCCTGAACAAGATCGACCTGCCGGCCGCCGACCCCGACCGGGTGAAGGCCCAGATCGAGGACGTGATCGGCCTGGACGCCTCCGACGCCATCCCGATCAGCGCCAAGACCGGCATCGGGATCGAGGACGTGCTGGAGGCCATCGTCACCCGCCTGCCCCCGCCGCGCGACGGCGACCCCGATGCGCCGCTGAAGGCCCTGCTCGTGGACTCCTGGTACGACGCCTATCTCGGCGTCATCTGCCTCGTCCGAATTATCGAGGGCACGCTGAAAAAGGGCATGCGCGTGCGCCTGATGGGCGCCGGCGCCTCCTACATGGTCGACGGCGTCGGCGTGTTCCGGCCCAAGAAGGAAGAGACCGGCGAACTCGGCCCCGGCGAGATCGGCTTCCTCAACGCCTCGATCAAACAGGTGCGCGACGCCCGCGTCGGCGACACCGTCACCGACGAGCGCCGCCCGACCGACTCGATGCTGCCGGGCTTCAAGCCCGCCATCCCGGTCGTGTTCTGCGGCCTGTTCCCGGTCGACGCCGCGGACTTCGAGGATTTGCGCGAGGCGATCGACAAGCTCGCCCTCAACGACGCCAGCTTCAGCCATGAGATGGAGACCTCCGCCGCGCTCGGCTTCGGCTTCCGCTGCGGCTTCCTCGGCCTGCTCCATCTCGAAGTCATTCGCGAGCGGCTGGAGCGCGAATACAATATCGAGCTGATCACCACCGCCCCGTCGGTCGTCTACAAGATGACCATGACGAACGGGGAGGAGCTGGACCTCCATAACCCGGCCGACATGCCGGACCCGGTGAAGATCGCCTCCATCGCCGAACCCTGGATCAAGGCCACCATCCTGGTCCCCGACGAATATCTGGGCGGCGTGCTGAAACTGTGTCAGGATCGCCGCGGCATTCAGCGCGAACTGACCTATGCCGGCTCGCGCGCCATGCTGGTCTACGAGCTGCCGCTGAACGAGGTCGTGTTCGATTTCTACGACCGGCTGAAATCGGTCACCAAGGGCTACGCGAGCTTCGACTACCAGTTCATCGACTACCGGGAAGAGGACCTGGTGAAGATGTCGATCCTGGTGAACGAGGAGCCGGTCGACGCCCTCTCCATGATCGTCCACCGCTCACGGGCGGAGGCGCGCGGCCGCGCCATGTGCGAAAAGCTGAAGGACCTGATCCCCCGGCACATGTTCAAGATCCCGATCCAGGCCGCCATCGGCGGCCGCGTGATCGCCCGCGAAACCCTCTCCGCCATGCGCAAGGACGTCACCGCCAAATGCTATGGCGGCGACATCACCCGCAAACGCAAGCTTCTGGAAAAGCAAAAAGCCGGGAAGAAAAAGATGCGCCAGTTCGGCCGCGTCGAGATCCCGCAGGAGGCGTTCATCGCGGCGCTGAAAATGGATTCCGATTAGCGGCGGCTAGGCGAAAATTGCACGCGTCTCATCGATGAAGGACTGAACCGTCTGAAGATCAGCCCGAATCTCTTTCGGAAAGCGCTTCACATGAGCCGCAGGCACAACGAGCTGAATGTTCTTGGCTCTCATCTCTGCGAACTGGGCCACAGACACACCCTCCTGCAGAGTGAGCAGGTGTTTTACGGCAATGCGATCCGCTTCAGTCACAACCTGCCGCCACCGATCTTTGCACGTGGTTTTTACGCCCAGCATTCGGAGCTTTTCAGCGGGAAACGTCTCATCTCGGTAGGCCGCAGCGCTGGGAAACAAGAAGTCAGGTTTCTTGTTTCCCTCTGATGTTTTTCCGTGATCGAACCCATCCCCTTCCACTAATCCGTTTTCCTCAAACACGCGTCGGAGATGAAGTTCGAGGGATCGCCCGGACCGCGATTTCCGTCGTTGGAGCACCGTGTGAGACACCGACAGGAATTCGTCCAAAGAGGCAAATCCGTCGCGGATAAGCGGTAATGTCGTCGCCTCTTCGACACTTTGGAATAGCTGGAATTCGCAATTTCGGCGCTTTATGAGCGCGCGATCTGCATTGAGCCCCTTACAAGGACGCAGGCTCAAAACCCGATCGAAAATCTCCACTCCTGTAGGAAATTTTGCGAACCATTCTGGTGGGATTTTTTCGACAGGTAATTGGCAAGACGCCTCCCGCGTAACCGTCCCGAAATGGATAAACTCCGGCAGGAAGTGTTCAGAGTAGCGCCAGAACACCCCCGAACCGGGCAGCACTTCCCCGATACGACTTTCAATCTCCTCATCCTCATCAGGGTCAACGCAAACCCAAATGTCGACGTCAACCGCGCTTCCCGCAGCCCCCATGAGAAAACTGAAAAGCGCCACGGAGCCAGTGCTGTCTTCGTTCAGGACAGGAGACGACTGTCCGCCAAAATTGGTGAAGCGACACTCGTTTCGTGTTCCACCACCATAAACCTTGCTGTTGTACCAAACGCCCCGAATCGGATCTGCGAGCTCCTCCCCCTGAACGTTAGCGGCTACTTTTACATCCGGATTTTTTTTGTCGGATCGCTCCAATTCCGGAAACAACCGGAACATCACCGGCTTTGGAAAATAGGGGCCGGCTTGATGAGCTCGCGTAGCCAAGGTGTCGTTCGCCGCCAGCCGTTTGGCGAACCACAGACGGTTCGCGCCCATGCGCGCTTCCAAGAATGCAGACAGCTGAACCGACGACATCAGGCACCTCGCAGCTCATCTCTCGGCGAATCCGATTTCAGCCAGCGGTCAACTTGCTCAAGTGCGTCAGGAACTGACAGGCAAGACTTGCCTTTGAGCGCACATTCCCAAACGTCGAGCTGACGCCACCCAATATTGCGGCTGGCATCACGCACCTCTCTATCGCGCTTACGATTGGCGCCAATCTTTGCCCGCCAAAAATCTTCCCGCGTTTTTGGCCATTTGAACAAATGGCAGTCATGGCCATGCCAGAAACAGCCATGCACGAAGATCACCGCCCGGTATTTCGGCAGCACAATGTCCGGATTGCCGGGAAGATCGCGGCGATGGATGCGGAAGCGATAGCCCATCGCATGCAATCCGCGGCGGATGATCAACTCCGGCTTGGTATCCTTGCCCCGGATACCCGCCATCATCTCGCTGCGCTTCTGTTTGGAGACTACGTCCGCCATCAGGCGGCAGCGTAGGCGTCCTGCTCCTCGCCCGAAAGCGCGCGCTGAAGGGCCGGCTCCATATGTCGCGCCACGGCCTCCACCACCGGGACGACTACGGAATTTCCGAACTGCCGATAGGCCTGGGTGTCGGAAACCGGAATTTTCCATTCCCGCCCGGCGTTCGCGAAGCCCATCAGTCGCGCACACTCAAGCGGCGTCAGGCGACGTGGCCTGTCTACGGGCGTCTCAATCAGGATTTCCGAGCCATCCTTGTGATAACGGGCCGACAACGTCCGGGCGACATCGTCCGGCCCCACCTTGCTGTATCCAAAACCGTGGCCCGCCGCCTCGTGCTTGCGCCGGTACTCCTGGAGATAGTTCCAGAGATGCGGGGTCAGCGTGTATTTGGAATCGACCTCATTATGCGACTGGAGAATGTCGCCGAGCATGGGCCATTCGTCTTTTGGCGGAATTTGCGCCTCGAACCCGTCAAAACTGAAGCCGCAGTCTTCACGGAAACCGACGATGAATATCCGCTCGCGTTTCTGTGGCACCCAGGGAAGTGCAGAGATCACCCGATAATCGACCGAATAGCCCAGCTCGTGCTGGAGGCGATCCATGATCACCCCGAAAGTCCGCCCGCGATCATGCCGCTCCAGATTTTTCACGTTCTCGAGCACAAACGCCGCCGGGCGGTGATGCTTGAGGATTGAGAGGACTTCGAAGAACAGGTTGCCCTGCCGCTCGCAGGCAAAGCCATGCGGCCGGCCGAGCGCATTTTTCTTGGACACCCCGGCCAGCGAGAATGGCTGACAGGGAAAGCCCGCCAGCAATACGTCAAAGGTCGGAATTTGCGACGGATCAGCGCCAAAAGGCCGGATATCGCCGACAAACTGATGCTCGAATGGATCGTCGCGAAAATTGGCGTGGTAGGTCTTCTCGGCGTATTTGTCCCATTCGCTCGTAAAGACGCATTTACCGCCGATCGATTCAAAACCAAGGCGCAGGCCACCGATGCCGGCGAAGAGGTCTATGAAACGAAACTCCGCTCCCTTCCGGTTTTGGTCGCCATCCAATTCTGCCTGTAAACGCATGACTTGCAGCAACGCTTCGGCTGGCTTCGTTTCGCCGCGCTCGTACCGATAGATCGTTGCCGGCGAGAGTTTCTGATCAATCGCCACCTGATTAATCGACCAACCCAGCGCCTGCCTGAGTTTTGAAAATTCCGTCTGGCTCATGGTTCCGAATCGCGAGGCTGATTTTTCTCAGCCTGACAAATTTCGACCCAGCGCGCCACAAAATTCGTTCTTTTTTTGTTCTGGTTTTGGGGATGATTTCCGGTGAAGCCAGACCGCCCCAAATCCCGATTGAAGCCGTCACATCGCAGGCGTAGCGTCCGGTTCAGCGCCTTCACCAGCGGCGTCCTGCGGGGCGCGGCGTGAGGGCGCCCGGCGGCGGAGCGCCGCCGGCATGGGACATGACCGCCATGTCGCTGAACAGACGCAGTTTCGCCAAAGCTGCGCTGGCCGCGGGCGGCGCGGCGCTGTTCGCCGAAACCGGCGCGAACGCCGCCGGCGCGGCGGTCCCGGCCCGAAATGTCGTGCTGGTGCACGGCCTGTTCGCGGACGGCTCCTCCTGGTCGGAGGTCATTCCGCTGCTGCAGGCGCGCGGCCTCAACGTCACCGCGGTGCAGAACTCGCTGAAAAGCTTTCCGGAGGCCGTGGCCGACGCGGTGCGCGTGCTGGACCGGCAGGACGGGCCGACCGTGTTCGCCGGGCACAGCTTCTCCGGCATGATTTTGAGCGAGGCGGGGGAGCACCCGAACGTCTCGGCCCTCGTCTATGTCGCCGCGCGGGCGCCGGACGCGAGGGAGGATTACGGCGCGCTGGCCGCGACCTATCCGGCCGCGCCGGCCGGCGCCGGGATCGTGTTCGACGGCGACGAAGGCCGGCTGAGCGAAGAGGCCTTCCTGCGCGATTTCGCCGGCGATGTGCCGGAGGCGCGCGCCCGCGCGCTCTACGCGGTGCAGCAGCCCTTCCTGCGCGCGCTGACCGCCGCGCGCACGACCAAGGCCGCCTGGCGCACCCGCCCGACCTGGTATGCGGTCTCCGCCAATGACCGCACGATCGATCCGGATCTTCAGCGCTTCATGGCCATGCGCATGGGCGCCACGACCGTGGAGCTGGATTCCAGCCATGTCTCGCTGATCTCGCACCCCGCCGAGATCGCGCGCCTGATCCTGGACGCCGCGGGACAGGACTGACGCCGGCGGCGGCGGGACCGCCCAAAAGCGGGGACATCCATCGTTTCATCCCACACCCGTCCGGCGCCCCCATACTCCCTGCGTCTCCCCGCCCGAGGGACGTAGCTAATCACTATGGCGGGGCGATCGCGTGGCGCGTCCGCGCCTGCGGCTATGATGGCTTCAGGCTCCGGCGCGGCCTTCGGGGAGGCGGGCGGCACTAAACGCCAGACCGCTCCAAACCCCCGGATTGGAAACGCGGGGCGAGAGCCTTCGGGAAATCCACGCGCGGAGCGTCCGGCCCTGGTCCTCAAAACCCAAGGCCTCAAAACACGGATCAGAGCCAGGCGCTCCGCTCCCTCACCGTTTTCGCAAAACGCCGGACCGGGCGGCTAATGACGCATGTCCAATGCGCCCTTACCGTCCTACCCCCTCATCCTGAGGGGGCGCGTCAGCGCCCGTCTCGAAGGAGGCTCCAGACATCGCCAGCCCGGCTGTCGCGCATCGTCCATCCTTCGAGACGGCCTTCGGCCCCTCAGGATGAAGGATGGCGTCTTGAAAGACCCGGCCGGACTACAGAGTCAGGGTCAGGTCCTGGCTCGCCATCGCCGCGTCGATCGCCTCGACCAGCTCGGTCTGGCCATAGGGCTTGGACATGATGCGGGTCCAGCTATAGCGCCCGCCGGAATCCGTCGGGTCGATGCGCTCTGCGACGAAGACGAAGGGCACGCTGCGCTGCTCCAGCGCGCTGACCACCATGTCGAGGTCCGCCCCGGCGGAGCGCACGTCGATCAGGGCGAAGTCGTATCGGCCGGTCTGGAGCGCCGCGCTGGCGCCCGGCGCGGTCTCGGCGACCCGCACCATGGCGGAGCCAAGCGCGGCGAACCGGCTCTCGGCATAGGCGGCGAAATCGGATCTGGCCTCCAGGACCAGAACGGCGGTCGGCGGCTGGAATGCGAACGGAGTCTGAGCGGCTGCTGCTAGCATCGTGCGAAAATCCCCTGCCCGCGCCCTCCCACAGGGCGCCCCGTGACAGCGGGACTTTACGCCCCAAATCTTATCCAAAACTCGCGCCGATCCCGGAGTCGCAGGGGGTTCGGATTGTCCGATCGTTAAACATCACGGGAAAAGGCGGGCGTTTTCAGACGCCCCCGCGAGGCCGCCCCGGCTTCCCCTCCCGCAATTGTGACCCCGCCCGCCGCGTGACGCCGCCGCGCGCGCTTGCGATACTGCCGCTCCGTCAGGGACACGCGACCTGCGCTGCCCTGCCCCTTGGGAGGAATTGCCAATGAAACGCGTTTTTGCCGGCGCAGCGGTCTGCGCCATCACCGCCGCCCTCGCCTCGCCCGCCTTCGCGGTGCTGGAGATCGGGGCCGCGGCGCCCGAAGTCGTCGCCGAAGGCGCGCTGGCCGGCGAGGCCTATCATTTCGATCTGGCCGAGGCGCGCGCCGAGGGTCCGGTGGTGCTCTATTTCTTCCCGGCCGCCTTCACGCCCGGCTGCAATATCGAGGCGGGCCTGTTCTCCCAGGCCATCGCGGATTTCGAGGCCCAGGGCGCGACCGTGGTCGGCGTCACCGGCGGCGCGGCGATGGACGATTCCATGAGCGCCTTCGCCTCCAGCGAGGACGAGATGCAGGAGCGCCTGCTGGCCTTCTCCAGCGAGCATTGCCAGGACGCCTTCGCGGTCGCCGGCGTCGATGCCAAAACCATCACCGCCTATGACGTCGCCTCCGCGCGCGCGCCGGGCGGCGCCATGTCCAACCGCACCTCCTATGTCATCTCGCCGGAGGGCGAGGTCCTGTTCGTGCATTCGGACAACAGCCCGGAGGCGCACATCTCCTCCACGCTGGAAGCGGTGAAGACCTACAACGCCGCCCATGGCGGCGAATAGACCGCTGAAAAGCATCGCATGACGGCGCGGTCCCGCCCCGGCGGGGCCGCGTTTTCCTTGCGCGTCACCGGCGCGCTGATTTAGAAAACCTCATCCAATCCGCCAGAACATATCGCTGGCGGCGATATGGCCCCGGCCCTACGGGAGCGGAGTTTCCGCATCCGCCAGAGGCCGCGCCCAATGTTAGAAGACCTGATCCTGTTCATCGCCGTCGGCTTCGCCGCGCAGATGATCGACGGGGCCGCCGGCATGGCCTACGGCGTCTCGGCCACCACCGTCCTGCTCAGCTTCGGCGTGCCCCCCGCCACGGCCAGCGCCACCGTCCACGCGGCGGAGGTGTTCACCACCGGCGCCTCCGGCCTGTCGCACTGGCGGCTGAAGAATGTGCGCTTCGACCTGATGTGGAAACTGGCTATCCCCGGCGCGGTCGGCGGCGCCATCGGCGCCTTTCTGCTGGCCTCCATCGACGCCGGCCTGATCCGCCCCTTCGTCAGCGCCTATCTCCTCATCATGGGCGCGGTGATCCTGGCCAAGGCGCTGCGCGGCTACGCCGCCCCCAAGCGCGTGGAGAAATTCATCGCGCCGCTGGGTTTTGTCGGCGGCCTGCTGGACGCGATGGGCGGCGGCGGCTGGGGGCCCATCGTGGCGTCCAATTTACTCGGCCGCGGCGAGACCCCGCGCACCGCCATCGGCAGCGTCAATCTGGCCGAGTTCTTCGTCACCCTGGTGATCAGCGCCATGTTCGTGGCGACCATCGGCCTGGATCTCTGGCCGATGATCGCGGGCCTGATCATCGGCGGCGTTATCGCCGCGCCGCTGGCGGCCTATGTCGCGAAGATCGCCCCGGCGCGCGCGCTGCTGGCGGTGGTCGGCGGCGTCGTCATCCTGCTGTCGCTGCGGGACATCGTCCGCGCCTTCTAGCCTTAGCCCACCGGGCTCGGCCGGCGGCGCAGATAGGCGGCGCGCTCGTGGCGCAGCAGGTCGGCCGTATACAGGCCCAGCCCCGCCCAGATCAGGACGAAGGCCGCCGCCCGCTCCGGCGGGAACGCCTCGCCCAGCATCAGGCCGATGGCGAATTGCAGCGTCGGCGTGATGAACTGCAGCAGGCCCAGCGTGGAGAATTTCAGCCGCCGCGCCCCCTCGATGAACAGCAACAGCACCCCGGCGGTAAACACGACCCCGGCCGACACCAGCAGGAAGGGCTGGGCGCTCCATTCCAGGAAATGGCCGTTCCCGCTCGCCTGGATCCACACCGCCGCCGCGATGCCGAACGGCGCCAGCAGCAGCGATTCCAGGAACAGGCCGGTGGCGCCGTCCACGTCCAGCCGCTTGCGGACCAGCGCATAGAGGCTGAACGAAAACGCCAGATACAGCGCGATCAGCGGAACATGGGTGGAGGTCACGACCGGAATCGCCACGCCCACCGCCGCCAGCGCCACCGCGGCGATCTGCGCCCGGCGCAGCCGCTCCCGCAACAGCGCCACACCCAGCGCCACATTCACCAGCGGCCCGATGAAATAGCCCAGCGAGGACTCCAGCACATGGCCGTTGGTGACCGCCCAGATGAAGACCAGCCAGTTCGACCCGATCAGCAGCGCCGCCAGCAGCACCCAGCGCGTGCGCGCCGGCGTGAACAGGCGCAGCGGATTGGGCGTCTTGCGCAGCACGAAGGGGGCCAGCGCCAGCGCGGCATAGGCGCTGCGATGGGCCACGATCTCCCACGCGCTGGCGTCGAACAGCAGCCAGTACAGCGGCGACAGGCCCCAGATCACATAGGCGGAGAAGGCCAGGATGAACCCTGTCCGCGCCTGCGCGTCCGCATCCGTATTCCAGTCCGGTCCGGTCATGCCGCGCTGTCTAGCCGCCCGGCCGGCGCGCGCATACGGCGGGTGCGCATGGCGGGTCTGCTTCTGGTATGATGCCGGCGCAGGGACAGGGATCGCATGAGCCGCCGCAGACCCGTTTTTCTCAGGCGTTCGATCGCCAACGAAGAGCGCCGCCGCCTTCAGGCGCGGTCGGAGGCGCGCGCCCAGAGCGCGGCCTTCCGCTGGGCGGCCGTGGGCGTGGCGATGGTGATCGGGCTCGGCGTCATGGTCGGCTTCACCGGGGCGGGTCAGGCGCTGGCGGCGCAGCTGGGCGGCGCCTTCGGCTGGATCACCGCCCAGATCGGCTTCGGCCTGACGCTCGCCGATCTCCTGGCCGTACTGGCCGCGGTCGGCGCCGCGGCGTGGTGGGTATGGCGCGACATGCGCCGGGCCAGACGGTGACGACATGACATTGCGGACGCTTTTCCTCGGCGCGTTGGGCGCACTCGCCCTCCCCCTCGCTTTGGCCGGCTGCGGCCCTGCGGACACCGGCGGCGACATGACGGTGCTGACCGTGACCGGCGCCATCGGCGCGCCGGACCGCGAGGCGCTGAACCCGGACACGGACCGCTATTTCGCCTGGGCCGGATTCGACTTCGACGATGGCCGCAATTTTTCGCGGCGGGAGCTGGCGGGCCTGCCCCGCCACCAGATTCACATTAACACGGACGTCGCCCCGGCCGGCGCCTATGAGGGGCCGCTTCTGGCCGACGTTCTGGATCTGGCCGGCGCGGACTGGACGCGCGATGCGGTCTACGCCCATGCGCTGGACGGCTACGCCTCCGCCATTCCGCTGGGCCCGGCGCGGCAGGACGGCGCGATCCTGGCGCTGACGCGCAATGGCGAGCCGCTGCCGCTGGGCGGCGAAGGCCCGCTTTATGTCGTGTTTCCGGAAGACGCCGGGGCCGACCCCGGCTGGTATGTCTGGGGTCTGGTCCTGCTCAGCGTCGAATAGGCGCCCGGCCTGTTGCGCCCGGCTTATTGAGCCCAGGGCGGCCGGGTCAGGCGCCCGGCGCCGTTCGGCGCGGGCCGGCCGTCCTCGTCGTCCTCGTCCGAATCCGCGCCCTGCAGCACGTCGGAGCGCACCGGCGCGGAGGCGTCGCCGCCCGCCGGCGCGGACTCCACCGCCTCGGTCCCGCTGTCCGGCAGCCCAGCCTGGGGCGCCTGCGGGCTTAGCTCCGGCTCCTCGATATCGCCATGCGGCCCGGCCAGCACGCCGGGCTCCGCACCCTCGTCCGCGCCGCCGCGTTCGCCGCCGGCGTCCAGCCAGTCCAGAACCCGGTCGAGCGCGGAGGCCGAAACGCCGGAGCCCCGGCGCGCCAGGCGCCAGATGCGGTTCTTGATGTCGGCCAGCGGCTGGCCGTCGGGGCTGGTGCGCCCGTCCAGATCGGCGCGGTCGATGGCTTCCAGCTCCTCCCCGTTCTCGTCATAGATCGCGATCAGCGGGTCGCGCTCTTTCGCGAAGGTCACGACATAGGAGCCCGCGCGGAACGCGAACACATCCTTGTCGGCCTTGCGCCACTGCACGCCTTCCTGCTCGGCGCGGGCGCGGACCTTCTCCAGCAGATCCTTCAGCCGACGGTCGAATCCGGTCATCTCGGTCTTCCTTCTGCATTCGGTGCAGCCAGCATCCGGACAGATTACGCCCGGACTATGTCAAGAAATGCAGCCAGCCGGTCTTTCAGGTCCGGCGATCGCGTTTCGCATTCCCAGATGGTCAGGATTTCCCATCCCATCTCCTTATAGGCCGCGCGAGTCTTTTCATCTCTCGCGCGATTCCGCGAAACCTTGCCCAGCCAGTAATCGCGGTTGGTCTTGGGAACGCGCGATCCGCGCGCGCAGTCATGCCCGTGCCAGAAACAGCCGTGCACGAACACCGCCTTGCGCCGCCCGATGAACGCCAGGTCCGGCTTTCCGGGCAGGTCCTTGCGGTGCAGGCGGTAATGGACGCCCAGCGCCCGCACCGCCCGGCGCACGGCCATTTCGGGCCGGGTGTCCTGGCTTTTCACCGCCCGCATGACCTTCGACCGGGTCGGGGCGTCGAAAACATCGTGGGAAGCGCTCACGCCGCAAGCCTCGCGCGGCGGCGCGGACGGCGCAACACAGCCGCGTGTTAACCTTTTTTACCGGCAATTAACCGAATGGGGCGCTGATTGACCGTCATGGTTGTGACCGAGCGATTCGGTCACGCCCTCACGCAAGATTTAGCGCCCTCTGTTAACGTTTACACTACAGGCGCCAACTCCTAGCGTGGACGTTAACGAATTCGGGAGTGATTCGATGGCCGCCGGGGGGCCTTGGAGCGTTAAGGGAATCGCGCCCCAGGCGCGCGAGGCTGCAAAGGATGCAGCCCGCCGCCAGGGCAAGACCCTTGGCGAATGGCTTAACGAGATCATCCTTGAGACCGGAGACGAGGCCGCCGCCCCGGACGCGCCGACCGGCGGAAGCATGCCCGCGCCCGAGGCGGGCGAGGACGTCCCGCAGGATTTCCCCAGAGATTTTTCCAGGGATTTTTCCAGGGAAACCGCCGCCAACACCTCCTCGATGTCATTGGAAAGCCTGGCCCGGCGGCTGGAAGCCGTCGAGCATCGCTCAACCCTGGCGATTACCGGCATCGACCAGTCGGTGCGCGGCCTGATCTCCCGCATGGAGGAATCCGAGCGCAGCGCCGGGGACCGCGTCGACCAAGCCGGCGAGAGCGTTTCCGAACTGCACCATGCCCAGTCCGAACTGGCGCGTCGTCTGGCGGCGCTGGAGGCGGACACGACCGCCAAGTCGGGGCTGGAGGCGGTGAAGTCGCTGGAAGGCGCGGTCGCCAAGGTCGCCGGCCATCTGCACGAGCGCGACGAGAAATCCGCAGAGCGCGCCGGCCGGATGGAAGAGCGCCTGTCCGATCTGGACACCCGCTTCGTGAAGACGTCCGAGGATCTGGCCCGCCGCGTCGACACCGCCAGCGACCACGCCGCCATGCAGGCCCAGCGCGCGACCAACGATCTGCGCCAGGCCTTCGAAACCCATCAGGACAAGACCGCCGACGCGCTGGCCAGCCTGGAAGCCACGATCGGCCGCATCAATGAGCGCCTGTCCTCCGCCGAGGGGCTGACCGACAACGCCATGCGCTCGCTAGAGGCGTCCTTCGCGCATCTGGACGACCGGCTGCGCAAGGCCGAGCACCAGGCGCACGAAGCCTCCGCCGACAATGTCGCCGACAAGCTGGAACAGAAATTCGAGGCGCTGGGCCGCGAACTGCGCGAGCGCATCGACGAGGTGCGCGCCGAAACCGCCCAGACCATCGAGGCCTCGACCCCGCGCCTGGACCGTCTGGAGCGGGCGCTGGAGAAATCCACCAAGCGCAACACCCGCACGCTGAACAAGATCGGCGAGCAGATCGGCGTTCTGGGCCAGGCCGTGGAAAAGCGGCTGGAGGACACCGAGCGCCGCCTGCGCGAGGACGCCAGCCAGGACCGCACGCTGGAGACCCGCCTGCGCGAGGTGGAGAATTCCAGCGCCGAGGCCATCCGCAAGGTGGCCGAGAGCGTCGAGCAGATTTCCATCCGCCTCGCCGAGCGGATCGAGACCAGCGAGGGCCGCAACGCCGACGCGGTCTCGACGCTCAGCAAGGAAATGGCCAAGCTGGCCGACCGCATGACGCCGCAGGCCCAGCAGAAGAGCGAGGACGACTCGCTCGCCGCCCGCCTGCGCGAAAGCGAACGCCGCACCCAGAAGATGATCCGCGACGCCGTCGCCGGGGTCAGCGCCAAGCTGGACGCGGTGCGCGACGAGACCGAATCCGGCCTGTCGCCGGTGCAGAGCGCGCTGGCCAATCTGGCCGGCCGGCTGGAGGCGATGGAAAACGGCGAGGAGCCGCCCGAGCACGCCCCGGTCCGCCCCGCCCCGCCGCGCTCAGACGCGCCCCGCCCCTATCGCTCGTCCCTGCCGCCGGCGGAGGACGCGCTGTCGGTCCTTGGCCCGCAGGACAGCTATGGCGAGGAAGCGGAGGAAGAGCCGGAGGCCGAGGAAGAGGTCGCGATCGATCCGCCCGCCCGGCCCAACCCGTTCACCGACGAAGGCCACAACCCGCCGCCGGAAACCGGCGGCTGGAGCGATTCCGGGCCGGATCTGCCCGAGCCTGAGCCGGACAGCGACGTCCTGGTCACCCCGCCCCCGCCTGCGGAGCTGCCGGCCGAGGCCCGCCCGGCGCCGGAGGAGGACGAGGCCCCGAAGCGGCCGCTGGGCGCGACCGCCGATTCCAATTTCCTGGCCCGCGCGCGCAAATCCGCGCGCAGCACGCCGTCCGGCGAAAGCCCGCGCGCCGCGCGCGCCCGCTCCTCGGTTCTGGAGACGCGGGAGGAACGCGCCGGCGGCGGCGGCCGCCGCGTCCTGATCCTGGCCGGCCTGCTGGCCGTGGCGACGCTGGGCGCCGCCGCGGCGCTGCTGTTCATGGACGGCGGCCCGTTCGGCGACAGCGGCCCGCGCGTCGCCGGGGAAATGAACGATCCGGAGGTCGCCGAGACGCTGAACGGCGAATCCTCCGAAGAATTCGCGCTGGTCGACGGCCAGGCGGACGGCCCGCCCGATCTGGGCCTGCCCGGCGGCGCCGGCGAGGCGACCGCTCCGGCCGAATCCGCGGAGCTTGAAGAGCCGGCCTCCGCCCCCGCGGGCGAGGACGGCGCCGAAACCGTGATCGCCGAAGCGCCGGCGGAGCCGGACCTGGCCGGCGAACCCGCCGCCGGGGAGCCGGCCGTTGACGTGGCCGAGACCGCTGTGGAGCCGGCCCCCGAAGAGACCCAGACCGCCGAAGCCGAGCCGCCCGCCGCCGAAGAGACGCCCGCCCCGACGCCCGAGGCGCGCATCATCTCCGATCCCGAGCCGGTCCAGGAGACGCCCGTGGCCGCCGCCCCGGTCGAACCGGCCCCGGTGGAGTCCGCCCCTGTGGAAACCGCGCCGGTGGAGACCGCCGCCGCGCAGCCGGCGCCGGAGCCCGTTCCCGCGCCGCAGCCCGAAGCCGCCGCGCCCGTGACCGCGCTGGAGCAGGCCGCGTTCGACGGCGATCCGATGGCGCAATACCAGCTGGGCGAGATGGAGCTGCAGACCGGCGACCCCGAACAGGGCGCGCGCCTGATCCGCGCCTCCGCCAACCAGGGCAACGCGCCGGCGCAATACCGCCTGGGCAAGCTGTACGAGACCGGCGCGGCGGGCGTGCCGCAGGACGACGTGCAGGCCCGCATGTGGACCGAGCGCGCGGCCAACGCCGGCAACCGCAACGCCATGCACAATCTCGGCCTGATGTACGCCGAGGGCCGCGGCATCGAGCAGAGCGACCAGATGGCCGCCCAGTGGTTCGAGCGCGCCGCCCTGATCGGCGCCACCGACAGCCAGTTCAATCTGGCGGTGTTGTACGAACAGGGCCGCGGCGTGCCGCAGAGCCTGCCGGACGCCTATGCCTGGTACCGCATCGCGGAGCGTGCGGGCGACGTGGAGGCCGGCGACCGCGCCGACCTGATCGGCGCGCAGATCCCCGAAGGCGCGGTGGCGGAGGCCCAGCGCGTGGCGGACGCCTTCCAGCCGCGCGCGGCGGACCCGTCGGCCAACGGCGCGTTCGCGAACGCCTCGGCCGCCGCCTCCCAGCCCGACATGGTCCAGCGCGCCCAGCAGATGCTGGCCGCCCTCGGCTACAATCCCGGCGTCGCCGACGGCAATGTCGGACCCCAGACCCGGCTGGCCATCATCCAGTATCAGCGCGATAACGGGATGAACGCGACCGGAACCGTCGACTCCGCGCTGCTGGCCAATCTTGAGGCCGCCGCGCCCTGACGGCGGCCCGGACGCGCCCAAGCGCGCGCCGCCGGGCGCGAACAGCGCCGTTCGAAAACTGGAGACCGCATTGACGCCGACCCTGGCCGAACCTGCTGCGCATACGCCCGGACGCGGCGTGCGGCAGGCCGGCTGAGCAGGCGGCGCGGTGCAGATCTACCTGCCCATCGCGGAAATGTCGGTGAACGTCCTGCTGCTGCTCGGTCTGGGCGGGGCGGTCGGCCTGCTGTCCGGCATGTTCGGCGTCGGCGGCGGCTTCCTGCTGACGCCGCTGCTGATCCTGATCGGCATTCCCCCGGCGGTGGCGGTGTCCAGCCAGACCAATCAGGTCGTCGCCTCCTCGGTCTCCGGCGCGCTCGCCTATTGGCGCAGGCGGGCGGTGGATTTCCGCATGGCCTGGCTGCTGCTCGGCGGCGGCGTCGCCGGTTCGGTGGCCGGGGTCCAGATTTTCGCCTGGCTGCGCGCGGTCGGCCAGATCGATGTGGTGATCTCGCTCGCCTATGTCGTGTTCCTGACCACGATCGGCGCGCTGATGCTGACCGAAAGCGTTCAGGCCATGCGCCATGCGCGCCAGGGCCGCCCGCGCCGCAAGCGCACGCGCAGCTGGGTCCAGACCATGCCCCTGCGCATGCGCTTTCCCACCTCCCGCCTGTATATCAGCGCCATCCCGCCGGTCGGGATCGGCGTGCTGATCGGCTTCCTGGCCGCGATTATGGGCGTCGGCGGCGGCTTCATCATGGTGCCGGCCATGATCTATCTGCTGCGCATGCCGACCAGCGTGGTCGTCGGCACCTCGCTGTTCCAGATCATCTTTGTCACCGCCCTGACCACGGTGATGCACGCGGCCCAGAACCACACGGTGGACATCGTGCTGGCGCTGCTGTTGATCGCCGGCAGCGTCATCGGCGCGCAGATCGGCGTCCGCCTGGCCGTGAAGTTCCGGGCCGAGGCGCTGCGCGGCCTGCTGGCGGCGTTGGCGCTGGTGGTGGGGCTGAAGCTGGGCTGGGACGTCGTCGCCCCGCCGGCGGAGACCTTCACCCTGATCGGCGCCGCGGAGGCCGGGCAATGATCGCGATGATCGCCAGCTTCCTTCTGGCGGCGCTCGCCGCCCCGCCGGACCGCCCGCCCGTGGCGCTGGCCCTGACGGACGAGGAGGTTCGCGTCACCTCCGGCTTCACCGGGGCGCGGCTGATCATCTATGGCGTCGCGCCGGCCTGGCAGGCGGGCGACGACCTGATCGTGGTGCTGCAGGGGCCGGACCAGCAATTGCGCGTGATGCGAAAGCAGCGCGTCGCCGGTGTGTGGATGAACACCGCGCCGGTCACCTATCCCGCCGCGCCGTCCTATTACGCCGCCGCCTCCACTCGGCCGCTGACCGAGATCGCGCCGCCCAACGTGCTGCGCAGCCAGGGCGTGGGCGCGGACTATGTCCCGCTGCGCCCCGGCCCCGGCACGGGCCAGAGCTCGGCCCAGCTGGCCGAATACCGCGATGCGGTGGTGCGGCTGAAAGGCGAGCGCGGCCTGTACCGGAACGAGGAAGGCGGCGTGCGCCTGCAGGCGGCAAACCTGTTCCGCGCAGAGGTCCGCCTGCCCGCCGAGGCGCCGGTCGGCCAGTACGAGGCGGAGGTCATCCTGTTCCGCAACGGCGAGGCGCTGGCCCGCGAAACCACGATGCTGAACGTGCACCGCGCCGGGATCGGCCGCGCCATCTATCAATGGGCGCAGTCGCTGGGGCTGTTCTATGGGCTGGCTGCGGTGCTGATCGCGATGCTGGCGGGCTGGGCCGCCGCGACGCTGTTCAGAAGCCGCTAGAGAAAAGGGAAACTAGTGACGGTAGTGCTGGACGCGCGTGGTGCGCAGTCCGGGAAGGCCGTGCTGGTCCAGAGACCGCTGCCAGGCGAGGAACTCCTCCACCGTCAGCGTATAGCGGTTGCAGGCCTCTTCCAGGCTGATCAGGCCACCGCGCACAGCGGCGACCACCTCCGCCTTGCGGCGGGCGACCCAGCGGCGGGTCTCGGGCTTGGGCAGGTCCGCCAGAGTCAGCGGGCTGCCGTCAGGCCCCATCACGTAATTGCCGTTCGTGCGGCGTTCGCTCATCGAACGCGTCCTCCCGAGACTGGTCAGCGGATGGGACGCTACGACCCCGGCTTTTAAAATTCTTCTAAGGGGACTGTCCGAATTCACGCCTATTTCCCGAAAAAGATCATATGGTTAACAATGTGCAGCCCCGGCAGATTTTGCCTGCCGGGGCTATGCCTCATCAGCGTTTCATGCGGATCAGCTCATCCAGCATTTCATCGGCCGTCGTGATGATCTTGGAACTGGCCGAATATGCCCGCTGGGTGGTGATCAGATTGGTGAACTCCGTCGCCAGGTCGACATTGGAGCTTTCCAGCGTGCGCGGGGAAAGCAGCCCCGCGCCCCCGCTTCCGGCCCGCTTCAGGTTGAAGCTGCCCGACTGGGGCGAGACGCGGAACGCGCCGCCGTTTTCCGGCTGCAGGCCGTTCGGATTGACGAAGGTCGCCACCGGCACCTGATAGATCGACTTCACCACGCCGTTGGTGAATTTGGCGATCACGAAGCCGTTCTTGTCGACCTCGATCCCGGCCAGGTCGCCGAAGATCGAGCCGTTGACCGTGGAGTTATCCAGCGCCGAGTCGTTGTTGTACTGGGTGAAGCCGCCGGCCTGCAGGCCCTGGCCCAGGTCGAACTCGATCGTCTGCGCCCCGATGCCGGTGCCCGCCGCCCATTTGAACTGGCCCGCGCCGGGGGCCGGGGCGTCGGAGGCCAGGAAGTCCAGGGTCGAGGGGATGGTCGTATTGACGGTGTCCAGCCGGCCCTGAAGGTCGAAGGCCATCGTGCCGGTCGCGATCTGCCCGTCCAGAAGGCCCGCGCCCGCGGTCACGTCGGTCGCCGGCTCCACCACCAGTTCGGTGTGCCACTGGTTCGGCGTGGTCGATTTCAGCATCATCACGGTGATGGTGCGGATGCCGCCCTGGGTGTCGAACACCTGCACGGAGGTCTGGAAGTCCGGCTCCACATTGCCCGAGGCCATGTTGGTGGCGGACACCCCGGCGTTATAGGTCGCCGCCGCCGCCGAGACCGGCGTGGAGGCCTGGACGTTGGCGTTCATCTCCACCCGGCTGGTGGCTTCCGCCGTACCGCCGATGGAGGAGATATTGATCGTCTGCAGCGCGCCGAGGTCGGAGGCGTTGGAGGTCACCGACCCGTCCGCCTGCACCGGCCAGCCCTGCAGATAATAGCCCGCCGAGTTCACCAGATAGCCGCGGTCGTCCGGCGCGAAAGAGCCGGCGCGCGTGAACAGGATGGAGTCGGAGGAGCTGAGCGAGCCCGGCTGGGTCGTCACGACGAAGAAGCCGTTGCCGGAGACCGCCAGGTCCGTCGAGGAGACCGAGGTCTGCAAGAGGCCCTGGTCGCCGATCAGCTGCCGGTTACGCGGCTGCACGCCGCCGGCGTTGTAGTTCACCGAATTGGTGTCGGCCTTCACCAGCGGGGTGAACAGCGACTGGGTGCGCTTGTATCCCACGGTGTTGACGTTCGCGATATTGTCCGAGATCGCCGCCAGGGCGCTGGAATTGGCGGTAAGGCCGGACGTGCCTGCCAGAAGCGCCGAATTGATAGACATGGGAAGCTCCCTGTTCTTTGCGTTTGTCGGGAGCGCGTTTTGCGCCAGTGATGCCGCCGGGGCGTTCTGGCCCGCGGCGCTCCGCCCTCAGGCGGCGATGAATGCCTACGCTTACGCGCCGTCCTCCGGCGCGATCTCCCGCAGCGACAGGATGTCGGCCAGCGACGCTCCGACCTGGTTCACGTAAACCATCGGTTCGCCGGTGCCGAAATCGACCGCGGTCACCCGTCCGCGGCTTTCGATCGTTGCGGAAATCTCTCCTCCTGCCTCGTCCAGGGCGGCGACCGACATGCGGTAGACGCCGTCGGGCAGCTGCGCGCCCAGCGCGTCCTTGCCGTCCCAGACGAATTCGTGCTTGCCGGCGCCCAGTTCGGCGTCGACGACATGGACCAGCTTGCCCTCGGTGTTCTCGATCAGCAGCTTTCCTTCATGCGCGTTGCTGCCCAGCTTGTAGGTCCAGCTCGCCTCGCCGCCCTCCAGCTCGGCCAGCGGCGTAGTCATCGTGACCTCGCGGCCCAGATAGGAGGCCGCGCCCGCCTGGCTGGCGGCCAGCTGAAGGCCGATCAGCGTCTCGATATTGTTGTTCTGGTTGATCTGCTGCTCGACGCTGGAGAACTGGACCAGCTGGTTCACGAACTCCGTGGAGTCCATGGGGCTAAGCGGGTCCTGGTTCTTCATCTGCTCGGTCAGCAGGGTCAGGAACGTCTCGAAATTGTCGGCCAGCTGCGTCGTCGAACCCGCCGTGTCGCTGCCGCTGATGAAACCGCTGATCGCGCTAACGCTCATCGTTCTAGACCCTCATCGCCAGCCGCGCGGCCCGCGCAAGGCGGAAGCCGTAGGACATGACCGTTTCGCCGGAGGCCTCGCCGCCGCCGGCAATCATCGATGCGCCCGCGCCGCCGTCTGCGCCCCCGGCGCCGGACCGCGCCCCGCGGCCCGTTCCGTCACCGGCCGGGCCGTGCTGGGCCCCGTCGCGGCGCAGGCCGAACTCAAGCCCGTTCTGCGCCAGCTTCAGGCCGGATTCCTCCAGCGCCCGCTCCAGCGCGCGCGCCTGCCGGGCCAGATCGCCCAGCGTGTCCTGACGGTCGGCCAGCAGGACCGCGTGCGCCCGATTGTCGGAATCGATGTGCAGCCGCACCTCGATCCGGCCGAGCTCGGGCGGATCCATGCGGATTTCGAAACGATTGGCGCCCTCGCCGGCCCTCTGGCCGATCTGCTGGGCCAGGCGGACGATGGCCGCGGCGTCCGTGCGCGGCGCGGCGCGGTCCGCCGCCTGCGCGGCGGCCGGGCCTTCCATGCGGATCTGTTCGGAGCGCGGCGCGGCGGCGTCCGCCGTCTTGATCGATGCATCCGGCGCGGCGTCCATGTCGGCCACATCCCCGCCGGTCACGCCCGACTGGGCCGCGAACAGCGCCGGGGTGGCGGCATCGGCGGCGGCGGCAGACGCCGCGCCGGCGCTCTGCGTCGATTGCGACGCGGCGTTCGAACCGCCCTGAGTCTGGGTCTGGCCCTGTGCCTGGGACTGTCCCTGCGCGCCGGCGGCCTGGGCGGCCGGCCCCGGCTGGCTGCCTGAACCCGTCTGGCCTTGAGCGCCGGCGCCCTCGGCCGGTTTGCCGGCGCCCTTGCCGTCCGCCTCGCCGCGCATGGTGCGCAAGGCCGGAGCGGCGGTCTGGGCCGCGGCCTGACCCTCGGCGGTCGTCTGCACGGCGGCGGTCTTCCCGGCCTCGCCGGCCGGTGCGGCAGGCTTCGCTTCAGCCGACTGAGCGGCTGGCGCCTGCGCGGCGTCCGGCGCGTCAGCCGCCGCCGTCTGAACCGTCTGGCCCGTCTGGGCCGGCTGGCCCGCCGGAGCGGTCTGTCCCTGTTGCGCCGGCTGGGCCTGACCCGTCTGGGCGGGTTGCGCCGTCTGAGCGGTTTGAGCGGTTTGCGGCGCCGGAGTCTTCGGCTCCGCGCTGGGCACGGCCTGCCCATCGGCCGCCTGCGCCGCCTGAGCGCCCGGCTGGGCCTGTCCGGCGGGCGCCGGGGCCGCGGCGGCCTGCGCATTCGGCGTGGCTGCGGGCTGTGCGGCGCCGGGATTCTGCGCCGGCTGCGCGTTGGTCTGGCCGGCCGCCGGGGCGGCGGCGGGCGCGGTTGCGGCTCCGGTCTGGCTGGCCTGTGCGGATTGGGGCTCTTGCGCGCCGGGCTGGGCCTGTCCGGGCTGGGTCTGGCCCGGCTGGGCCTCGCCGGATTGCGTCTGGCCGGTTTGGCTCTCGCCGGGCTGAGCGGAGTCTTGGGCGGCGTCCTGAGCCGCGTCCTGGGCGGGCGCGTTCGAAGCCGCGCTGTCCGGGGCCGGGCTGTCGCCGGCATCGCCGGCGTCTGCGGCGTCATTGCCTTCGGGCGCGGCGTCCGTGGCGGGGGCGGGATCGGAATCGGTCGCGGATTTGCGGTGCGCGGCCGGGCGGTCCTGCGCCGCGCCGGCGCCGGCCAGCGCGGCTTCGAACGCGCCGTCGTCGGACGCAGACGCATCGGCGCCCTGCGGCGCGCGCGGCTGCTGCACACTGATGATCGAAACGGCGTCCATCGCTCTTGTCGGTCCCCACGGTCCCCCGCGCCGGGACGGACTGCCCCGATGCGTCGGATGAGGAACAGCAAGCGCCGCGCCAGCCGGCGCCAGCGCACAAACCGTTGAAAACAAAAGGCAATGCCGCGTGGCGTTCGTATTTGCTTAACCTTGGCCCCGGCCAAAACTGCCGTGGGCCAATGCGTTTCTGCCGGGCGCCGGGCGGCGTGCAGGCCGCCTCCGCGAACTGGCGCGCTGCTTGAAACGATATCCGCGAACGCCGCGCGCCGGCGAGCAGCGAAATCGGCAATGAGACGTTTTGTTTCAATAATTTATGGGTGGATACCGGGCGCGTTTGCAGGCCCGGGCGCCCGGCAGATTCCGCCTGCCGCTAGGCAAATGCGCGCTGGAACGCCGGTTTCCGGAGGGGACCAATGAGCATCAACGGGGTGCTGAATTCCGCGGTGAGCGGGCTGAACGCCAGCCAGACGGCGATGCGCACCGCCTCCACCAATATCGCCAACGTCAACACGCCCGGCTATGCGCGCACCCAGGTCGTGACCGCGCCGCTGACCCAGGTCGGGGCCGGCGCGGGCGTCGAGATCCAGACCATAAGACGCATCGCCGACCAGTTCCTGCAGCGCGCCGGCATGCTCGCCACCGCCGACGCCGCGGGCGCCGAGCGCGCCTTCGCCATGATGGACCGGCTGCAGGCCCAGTTCGGCTCGCTGGACGATCCCGGCTCCCTGTTCGGGCGCATCGACGCGACGATGGAGCCGCTGACCCAGCTGACCTCCACCCCCAGTTCCGCGGGCGACCGCGCCGCGGCGGTCTCCGCCATCCAGGCCGTGCTGGACGAGGCCGAGCGGCTGTCGCTGGAGACGCGCGCCTTGCGCGCCGAAGCGGACGCCCGCATCTCCGCCAGCATCACGCGCGTGAACGAGCTGCTGACCGATATCGCGGAGCTGAACGGCGACATCCAGCGCGGCCGCCTGCAGGGCGACGCGACCGGCGCGGAGAACGCGCAGGCCGCCCTGATCGACGAGTTGTCCGGCCTTCTGGACGTCCGCGCCACGACCAAAAATATCGGCGGGGTGGAGCTGCGCACCGGCGACGGCCAGCTGCTGCTGGGCCAGAACGCCGCGACGCTGGAATATGACCGCGTGGGCAGCGGCCAGTTCGGCACGGCCTATTCCCAGATCATCCTGCGCCCGGGACAGGGCGTCGCGCCCATTGCGTTCGACCCGCACATCAAGTCCGGGGAGATCGCCGCGCTGATCAAGATGCGCGACCAGGAGTTGCCGGCCGTGGCGGCGGAGCTGGCGGAGCTGGCCGCCGGATACGCCGACGCGCTGAACGCCGCGCACAACCAGGCCTCCGCCGTGCCGGCCGAGAACACGCTGACGGGCCGCAATACCGGCCTGCTGGCGGCCGACGCGCTGGGCTTCAGCGGCCAGACCAGTATCGGCATTACCGACGCCAACGGCGTCCTGAACCACCGCATCGATATCGACTTCACCGCCGGCACGATGTCCGTCGACGGCGGCGGCCCGATCGCCTTCGGCGCGACGGTCGGCGGCTTCCAGACCGTGCTGAACACCCAGATGGGCCTGCTCGGCGGCTCGGCATCCTTCACGAACGGTGTGCTGAGCCTGGGCGCCGGCGCCGGCGAGGGCGTCGTGATCCAGCAGCCCGAGACCGGCGGGGCATCGCGCGGCGGGCGCGGCTTCTCCCACTTCTTCGGGCTGAACGACGTCGTCTCCTCCAACCGCCCGGCCTTTTTCGAGACTGGCATGACGGGGGCCGAGGCGCACGGCTTCACCGCCGGCCAGCAGCTGGCCTTCCGCGTCACCGGCCCGGCGGCGGGCGCGGTGGACGTCACCGTGACGATCGGCGGGACGACCATCAACGACGTGCTGAACCAGCTGAACAACCCGACGACCGGGCTCGGCCGCTTCGGCACGTTCAGCCTGGACGCCAACGGCGCGCTGGTGATGACCCCGGCGGCGGGCGCGGAGAATTTCCGCGTCGACCTGACCGGCGACAGCACGGTGCGCGCCGGCACGGGCGTCAGCTTCTCCCAGCTCTTCGGCGTCGGCGAGGCCGCGCGCGCCGGGCGGGCGGACATCCTGAACGTGCGGGCGGACATCGCGGCCAACCCCGCGAAGCTGGCCGCCGCCGCGCCGGACATCATTTCCGCCGCTATCGGCGATTTCGTGCTGGGCGACAGCGACGGGCGCGGGGCGCTGGCCCTGCACAACGCCCTGACCGGCCCGCGCAGCTTCAGCGCCGCCGGCGCGATCGCCGGCGGATCGGTCAGCGTGACGGACTTCGCCGCGCGCCTGGCGGGGGACGTCGGCAGCCGCGCCGCCCGCGCCGAGCGAGCGCGCGACTCCGCGGAAGCGCTGAAAGTGACCGCGGACGAGCAGCGCACCTCGGTGGAGGGTGTCAATCTGGACGAGGAGCTGGCGGCGATGACGCTGTACCAGCAGTCCTACAACGCCTCCGCCCGGCTGCTGCAGGCCGCCAAGGAAATGATGGACACGCTTCTGGCGGCCGTCTGACGCTAGGGGATTGGATCGAGAATGACCCGGATCGCCACCAGTTCAGCCCAGCAATCGGCCCTCGCCGACATCATGCGCGCGCAGCGGGAGCTGAACAGCGCCCAGCGCCAGCTCTCCAGCGGCAAGAAGGCCGACCAGTTGAAAGGCTATGGCGGGGAGGCCGAGGCCCTGACCGCCACGCGCGCGGTGCTGGCGCGCGAGACCTCCTATATCGAGGCCAGCAAGCGCCTCCAGGCGCGGCTGGACGTGCAGGCGCTGGCGATCTCCCAGGTCTCCGACATCGCCTCCGAACTGCGCCAGTCGCTGACCGAGGCGCTGGGCCTGGACGACGGGCGCACGCTGATGGCGCGGATGGAGGATCTGGTCTCGCGCGGCTCGGCGGCGCTGAACACCCAGTTCGCCGGCGAATACCTGTTCGGCGGCGGGCGCGGCGACGTGCCGCCCTTCACCGCGAACTCGCTGTCCGACCTCGCCGGCGCCGGCCCGGTGACCGGCATGTTCCAGAACGGCAGCATCCGCAGCACCGCCAAGCTGGACGACGGCCAGCCGCACCAGACCGGCGTGCTGGCCGACGAGCTGGGCCAGGCGCTGATGGAGTCGCTGGACCGCATCAAGGATTTCGCGGACGCCAATGGCGGCGATTTCTCCGACCCGCTGACCGCCGCCGAGCGCACCTTCCTGACCAACGAGATCGTCAGCGTCAGCGCCGCCTTCGACTCGATCTCGATGGTCGAGGCGCGCAACGGCATGGCCCAGAACCAGGTCGACCGCGCCGCCGAAAGCGGCGAGTCGCGCAAGATGGCGCTGGAGGGCCTGCTGTCGGATCTGGAGGATGCGGACATGGCCGCCGTCGCCACCCGGGTGCAGCAGGCGAAGCTGGCGCTGGAGGCCTCGGCCCAGGTCTTCTCCATGCTGTCGCGCACCTCGCTGCTCGACTTCCTGCGCTAGGGCGCATATCTCAGCCGCTATTCGAAGCTGTCGCGGGCCTTGACCCCGCGGGAGACGAGGACATGAGCATGACCGGCGCCGCGCCCGCGCGCGCGGCCGCCCCCCGTGACGGGGGCCTGAACTCTCTGGGTTTCGCAAAACCGCCCGCCGAGACGCGGGTCGTGGCCGCCATGTCGGGCGGCGTCGACTCGTCCGTGGTGGCCGCCATGCTGGCGCGCGAAGGCTATGACGTCGTCGGCGTCACGCTGCAGCTCTACGACCACGGCGCGGCGCTGAAAAAGGCCGGCGCCTGCTGCGCGGGACAGGACATTCACGACGCCCGCCGCGTGGCCGAGGCCGCCGGCATTCCGCACTATGTGCTGGATTACGAATCCCGCTTCCGCGAGCAGGTGATGGAGGAATTCGCCGACGCCTATCTGGGCGGGGCGACGCCGATCCCCTGCATCCGCTGCAACGAGCGGGTGAAGTTCACCGACCTGATGACCACCGCGCGCGAACTCGGCGCCGACTGTCTGGCGACCGGCCATTATGTGCAGCGCGTGATGGGCGACGCGGGGGCGGAGCTTCACCGCGGCGCGGACCCGGCGCGCGACCAGTCCTATTTCCTGTTCTCGACCACGGCCGAGCAGCTGGACTATCTGCGCTTCCCGCTGGGCGGGATGCCGAAGGACGATGTGCGCGCGCTGGCGGCCGAGCTGGGCCTGCGCGTCGCCGCAAAGCCGGACAGCCAGGACATCTGTTTCGTGCCGCAGGGCCGCTATGTCGACGTCGTCGAAAAGCTGCGCCCCGGCGCCGCGGAGCCAGGCCAGATCGTCCATGTCGACGGCCGCGTGCTGGGCGCGCATCCGGGCGTAATCCACTACACGGTGGGCCAGCGCCGGGGCCTGGGCGTCGCGGCGGGCGAGCCGTTGTTCGTCACCCGGCTGGACGCCAAGACGCGCCACGTCATCGTCGGCCCGCGCGAGTCGCTGGGCGTGACCGACATCGCGCTGAAAGAGGTGAACTGGCTGGGCGCGAGGCCGCTGGACGACGTGGCGCGGGACGGGATGGCCGTTCTGGCGCGCGTGCGCTCCACCCGCCCGCCGGTCCCTGGCCGGCTGGCGCCGGGCGCGGGGGCGGCCCTGCGCCTGACGCTGGACGCGCCGGAACAGGGCGTGGCGCCCGGACAGGCCGCGGTGCTGTATGATCCGGCGAATCCCGCGCGCGTTCTGGGCGGCGGCTGGATCGCGGGAACCGAAGGCCTCGCGCGCGCTTAAAGCGGCGCGAAGGCAAAGGAGCGCGAACATGAAACGGACGATTTTGCTGTGCGCGGCGGGCCTGCTGGCGCTGGCCGCCTGCGGCCGGGACGCGGACGAGACGGCGCCGGAGACGGAAACCGGAGAAATCGCCGCGCCGGACCCCGAAACCGGGGAAACCGGCGGCGCGCCCGCCGACGTCGCGGACGATGCGCAGGACCTGTCGGAGGCCGTCCCCTCCGGCGACCGGCCGCTGGTCCAGGATTTCGACACCGAATACGCCAATATCTCGGTCACCCTGCCCGAGGAGGCCGCGTCCGACCCCGCGCTCTACGACCTGCTGATGCGCGCGGCGGAGGCGGAGGCCGAGGAGGCCCGGGAGGTCGCCCGCGACGGCCACGCCGCCAGCGAGCAGGACGGCTTCCCCTTCCACACGCACGAGCTGGACATCGCCTGGGAGACCGAATTCGCCAATGGCGAAGTGCTGAGCCTGCTGAAGACCGTCTATGTCTTCCAGGGCGGGGCCCACCCCAACACCTATTACGACGCGCTGAACTGGCGCCGCGACAGCCATTCCGAATTCGGCATCGACGACGTCATCACCGGCCAGACCGGGTACGAGGCGCTGTCCGTCGCCGCCGAGGCGGCGCTGATGGCGGAAAAGCGCGAGCGGCTGGGCGAGGGCCTGACCGACGCCGAATACTGGAAAGAGGATGTGATCTACGCCACCGCCCCCACGCCGGAGAATTTCCAGCTGTTCACGCTGGCGCCGTCGGCGTCGGACGCCGCCAAGGCCGGCGGAATCGCGCTGCATTACGCGCCCTACGCCGTCGGCCCCTATGCGGAGGGCGCTTACAGCATCGTTATCCCGCAGGCCGCCTTCGCAGACTATATTACGGACAGATACGCCGGCCTGTTCGCCGGCGAACCGGAAGACTGACGCACGCAAATGAACCGCCTGCTCGCCATCATCCCCCTCGCTGTCGTGGTCATCGGCTGCGTCGTTCTGGCGACGTCGCTGTTCCGCCCGGAAGAGGCGCTACGCGACCCCGCCGTCGGCCGCGACTTCCCGCGTATCGAGCTGACGGAGGTCGGCGACCGCCCGCTGTTCAATCCGGCGGCCGAGGTCCCGGCGGGACCGGCGCTGGTCAATGTCTGGGCGTCCTGGTGCACGCCCTGCATCGCCGAGCACCCGATGCTGATGAGCCTGTCGGAGGACGGCGTGCCGATCTATGGCGTCGACTGGAAAGAGCGGGCCGAGGGCGCGGGCGAGGCCTTCCTGGACCAGCGCGGCAGCCCCTTCGCCGCCGTCGGCGCCGATGACGGTCCCGCGGGCGTGGAGCTCGGCATCACCGGCGTGCCGGAAACCTTCGTGATCGACGCGGAGGGCCGCATCGTCGCCCGCTTCGCCGGCCCGCTGGACGTCACCACCGTGGCCAAGGTGATCCGCCCGGCGCTGGAACGCGCGAGCGAGACGGGCAGCTAAATCTCTCCAGGACCTAACTGACGGATATCCCCCGGAACGGCCCGGGGGCCGCTGTAGCCTTTGGGAGCAAACATGACCTAGAGAATCTAATCGCGGCGATGTCTTCTTAGCACCTCCCCAACGGCTAGAACCTCATAGGATGTGTTGAGCCATGCAGCGGTGCCAGGATCGCGCCGTTGATGAACGCGCAACTGAGCCTCCAATGCGTCCCCCTGCCCCAAGCTAATGTCGTGGGCTTCAAGCCGATCAAAAAAGTTTTGATCCAGAATAGGGGCAGAGATGCGAAACCCATCGTAAATGAATTCCCATTTCCGAGACGACCGCTCGAAGACAGCTTTGTGCACCAGTAGGCGTGCTTGCACATCTCGATGTCGCTTTTCTTCCTCCGGATTTGGATCAGAATTCTTCCTAACGGTCGGGAACAACGCGCGGGGAATCTCGATTATCGGCTCATCATTGAGGTTTGCTCCGATTCCAAAAGACTCCACCCTTGGATCGGACTCTAATGCGTCCATTACCCTCACTACTTTGCGACGGACTATTGGGCTTCTATCGATACGATCGCGCTGATCGTATGCGCCTTTCGGGATAACGACCCCACCCCCATTGTACTCAACAATTACATAATCTTCGTCGACAATAATTACTGGAGGCGCATCCTTATGGATTGCGTCCCAAAGAAATGACGCCAAAAGAGCGACCACAATGCTGCGAGCAGTTCTGGCGCTAAAGAGGTTTTTTAACTCGCGCTTGGAAGTCTTGAGCTTGGCCCGGAAGCTTCCCGGGCCGACAGCTTCTATAAATACTTCAATTGAATAGCCGGGATTAATCTCCGTATTTACCGCCTCAATCGCCTCGGCTACGGCGACCAAAGCGCTTCCAAATGTTTGAGCATCAACGTCGCGGGTGCGCCCTCCGAAGTGAAGGACGAAGCTTTCGTCATCCGCCAGACGCAAATCGAGTAGAGCCATCACCCCCTCCCCCCGAAGGTAGGGCTAATATTACTGACTCTAGTCGCTCAGGCTTAGGTGACAATCTAACCTAAGTGAGCGTCTCACCGCGCCTTGGTCACCAGCCATTCCTGGTATTCCTCTTCGGTGCGGCCGGTCCATTTCATGGTGATCGGCGCGTTGGCCAGCGCGAAGAGGAAGGTGAGCGGCATCACGCCCCACAGCTTGAAATTGGCCCAGAACGCCTCGGGCGTGTTGCGCCACATGATCTCGTTCAGGATGGCGAGGAAGGCGAACCAGCCGGCCCAGCGCCAGGCCAGCACGCGCCAGACCTGCTCGGGCAGTTCGAACACGCCGCTGAAGAACACCTTCCACACATTGTAGCCGGCCATCAGGGAGCCGGCGATCAGCACGGCGAAGGCGCCGTTGATGATGGTCGGCTTCACATAGGCGAAGATTTCGCTGTGCAGCCACAGCGTCAGCCCGCCGAACACCATCACGATGCCGCCGGTCATCAACAGCAACGGCGGAATCCGTTTCTGGGTGAACCAGGCGATGGCCAGCGCGATCACCATGGCGACCATATAGGCGCCGGTGCCCCAGAAGATCGCCTCGTCCGGCGCCATGCGGCGCGCGACATTATAGGCGACCACGAACACCACGACCGGGCCGACATCGACCAGCAGCTTGGCGCCCTGCCCCGCCGTCTGGGTCTTGGTCGCTCCCGTCGGTTCCGGCGTGTCGTCGCTCATGCAGTCTCCTCCACGCCCGCCAGAGCCTTGGCGAACGCCTCTGCGTCGAAGGGCTGCAGGTCGTCCACGCCCTCGCCGACGCCGATGAAATGGATGGGCAGTTTGTGCTTCTCCGCCACGGCCAGCAACACGCCGCCCTTCGCCGTGCCGTCCAGCTTGGTCATGATCAGGCCGGTGACGCCCGCCGCCTGCAGGAAGGCGTCGGCCTGGGACAGCGCGTTCTGGCCGACCGTGGCGTCCAGAACCAGCAGGACCTGATGCGGCGCTTCCGGGTTCTTCTTGCGAACCACGCGCACGATCTTTTCCAGCTCCGCCATCAGCTCGGCGCGGTTCTGCAGCCGCCCCGCCGTATCGGCCAGCAGCACGTCCGCCCCCTCGCGCTCGCACTGTTCATAGGCGTCGAAGATCAGGCCCGCGGCGTCCGCGCCGGTCTCGCGCGCGATCACCGGGCTGTTGCTGCGCTCGCCCCAGACCTTGATCTGCTCGATCGCCGCGGCGCGGAACGTGTCGCCCGCCGCCAGCACGGCGGTCTTCCCCTCGGCGCGCAGCTTGGCGGCGATCTTGCCGAGCGTGGTGGTCTTGCCGGAGCCATTGACCCCGATGAACAGGATCACCTCCGGCTTCGCGCCGGTCAGTTTGAACGGCGCCTCGTATTGTTTCAGGCGCAGGGCGATCTGTTCGGCCAGCGCCTCGCGAATCTGCTTCGGCGTGGCGCTATAGGCGAAATATTTGCCGGAGATCGCCTCCACGATTTCCGCAGCTGCAGCCCCTCCCAGATCGTGGGCGATCAGCGCGTCTTCCAGATCCTCCAGCGTGCGCGAATCCAGCGGCTCGCCGGAAATGATCGCGCCCAGATCGCTGGTCAGCCGCTCTGACGAGCGTTTCAGCCCGCGCGCGAACCGGCCGAACAGGCCCTCTTTTTCGGTCGGATCGGACGTCACGCCGTCAGCCGCGCATCCATGGTCCCGTCCGCCCCGGCGTGCAGGGTGGCCGATACGATCTGCCCCGGCGTCTGCGCATCGACGCGCGCCAGCGTGAAATCCCCGTCCCGGCCCCAGCCGGCCCGCTCCACCAGCAGCGCGGCGCGTGTCCCCTCGCGGCGGGCATTGTGGCGCGCCTCGGCCTCCGCCGCCGCCTCGCGCAGCGCCGCGGCGCGCGCTTTCACCAGAGCGCGGTCCAGCTGCGGCATGCGCGCGGCGGGCGTGCCCTCGCGCGGGCTGAACGGGAAGACATGGACGAAGCTGAGCCCGCAATCGGCGATCAGCGCCCGCGTATTCTCGAACATCGCGTCGGTTTCGGTCGGGAATCCGGCGATCATGTCCGCGCCGAAGGCGATGTCCGGCCGCGCCGCGCGCAGCCGCCCGGTCAGCGCCACCGCGTCCGCGCGGCTGTGCCGCCGCTTCATCCGCTTCAGGATCATGTCGTCCCCGGCCTGCAGCGACAGGTGCAGGTGCGGGGCGAGACGCGGTTCGCCCGCGATCAGATCGAACAGCTCGTCGTCGATCTCGACCGCATCGAGAGACGACAGGCGCAGTCGCTTCAGGTCCGGGCACGCCTCCAGAATGGCGGCGGCCAGCCGACCCAGTCTCGGCGCGCCGTCCAGGTCCTGGCCCCAACTGGTGATGTCGACGCCCGTCAGCACGATTTCCGCATGGCCCGCCTCGGCCAGCGTGCGCGCCCGCGCCACCGCATCTGCCAGCGGGACGGAGCGGGAATTCCCGCGCCCATAGGGGATGATGCAGAAAGTGCAGCGATGGTCGCAGCCGGTCTGGACCTGAAGATGCGCCCGCGCCCGGCCGGCCGTTCCCTCCACATGCGCGCCGCGGGCGCGCGTGGCCTGCATGATGTCGCCGACCTGCACGCGATCCGAATCCGGCGCGAACAGCGCCTTCCAGGCGTCCGCGGACAGTTTCTCGTCATTGCCCAGTACGCGCGCCACTTCCGGCATTGCGGCGAACATCTCCGGCTGGGTCTGGGCGGCGCATCCGGTGACGATGACCGGCGCGCCCGGATTGGCGCGCGCGGCGCGGCGCACGGCCTGGCGGGTCTGGCGCACCGCCTCGCCCGTCACGGCGCAGCTGTTTACGACGACAGCATCGGTCAGTCCGGCGGCCCGGGCGTGCGCCGTCATCACCTCGGATTCCCAGGCGTTCAGCCGGCATCCCAGGGTTTCGACGACCAGATTTTGCGCCCGCGCGTCCATGGCGGCGCAAACTGGTCCCGGCCCCGGCCCCGGTCAAGCAAATGGGCTGCTGCGGCCCGTGGTTCTGCGTATTTGACAGGACCGGCCCGTGTGCGGCTAATGCCCGCATTCCCGGGATTTGACGAACACACAGGTGATCCGCGTGCTTGAATTGACTGTGCCCGCCGAGGGGCGCGCAAAGGAAGTCCTGACCCCCGAAGCGCTGGCGTTTATCGAAGAGCTGCACGACAAATTCGACGCCCGCCGTCGCGAGCTTCTGGCCGCGCGCGCCGCGCGCCAGGCCGAGTTCGACAAGGGCGCGCTTCCCGATTTCGTCGAGGAAACCAAGGACATCCGCGAGGGCGACTGGAAAGTCGCCGCCATTCCGGACGATCTGCTGGACCGGCGGGTGGAAATCACCGGCCCCGTCGACCGCAAGATGATCATCAACGCGCTGAATTCCGGCGCGAAGGTCTTCATGGCCGATTTCGAGGACGCCAGCGCCCCGCACTGGGAAAACATGATCGAGGGTCAGGTCAATTTCATCGACCTGTGGCAGAGCGATCTGTCGTTCGAAGACCCCAAGACCGGCAAGCAATACGCGCTGAACAAGGAGCGCGCGGTGCTGAAGATCCGCCCGCGCGGCTGGCATCTGCCCGAGGCGCACGTCCTGAAGGGCGGCGAGCCGATCTCCGGCTCCCTGTTCGATTTCGGCATGTACATGTTCCACAGCGGCCAGCCCTCGCTGGACGGCGGCTCCGGCCCGTATTTCTACCTGCCGAAGCTGGAGAGCCGGCACGAGGCCGCGCTCTGGAACGACGTCATCGACTATACGGAAGAGCGCCTGGGCCTGCCCAAGGGCTGCACCAAGGCGACGATCCTGATCGAGACCATCCCGGCGGCGTTCGAGATGGACGAGATCCTGTATGCGCTGAAGGCGCATATCGTCGGCCTGAACTGCGGCCGCTGGGACTATATTTTCAGCACCATCAAGCGCCTCGGAAAGAATGCCGACTTCCTGACCCCGGACCGCTCGGTCATGGTGATGGGCAGCGACTTCCTGGCCGCCTATTCCAAGCGCCTGATCCAGACCTGCCACCGCCGCGGCGCGCACGCCATGGGCGGCATGGCCGCGCAGATCCCGGTGAAGGGCGACGAGGCGGCGAACCTGGCGGCGTTCGACAAGGTCCGCGCCGACAAGGAGCGCGAGGCCTCCTGGGGCCATGACGGCACCTGGGTCGCGCACCCGGCCATGGTCTCCACGGCGCTGGAGGTGTTCGACCGTCTGATGCCGCAGCCGAACCAGCACGACAAATCGCCGAGCGACGAGATCGCCGCCGCGGACCTGCTGAAAATGCACGAAGGCCCGCGCACCGAGGCCGGCCTGCGCGAGAACATCCGCGTCGGCGTGCAATATATCGAGGCTTGGCTCGCGGGCCGGGGCGCGGTGCCGCTCTATAATCTGATGGAAGACGCCGCGACCGCCGAGATCAGCCGCGTGCAGATCTGGCAATGGCTGCATTTCAGCGCGGAGCTGGACGACGGCCGCAAGGTGGACGAGGACCTGGTCCTGACCTGTCTCGACGACGAAATGGCCAAGCTGAAGAAGGACGGGGCCGATCGGCCCTATCTGGACCCGGCCATCGCGCTGTTCCGCGACATGTCCCTGGCCGACGAATGCGCGGAGTTCCTGACCCTGCCGGCCTACGAATGGGTCGTGGCGAACGGCGGCTGACGCCCGCGCACACGTGAACGGGAGAAGGGCGCGCCGGTCCCCGGCGCGCCTTTTTTCGTTCCGCCGCCGGCCGGGGACTCTAGCTCGGCATTTCCTCGAATTGCGGCATGTCGAGCGGCTTGGCCCAGGCCGCGCGGCGCTTGATGAACATTTCCAGCCGCGGCGTGATCATCTCCGGATGATCCAGACTGCCCAGCTGGACGAAGACCAGGCCCGGGAAGCTTTCCAGATTGCTGGTATACAGCCGCGCGCCGCATTCGGTGCAGAAGTTCCGGTCCAGCCCCTTGCCGGAATCCGCGATGCTGTGGAACGTCTTCGGCGCGCCGCTGAGCAGGGTGAAATCGTCCTCCGGCACGCCGAACCATGTCGCCGCTTCGGCGCCCGAGGCTTTCTTGCAGTCGAGGCAATGGCAGACCGCGATGAAGTCGGGGTCCGTGTCGAATTCGAACGTCACCGCGCCGCAGGCGCATCTGGCGGTATATTTCTTGGTCATGCCTGTACTCCTTCAAATGAGCACGTTCCGGCACGTCCCTCCCGCGCGTTTCTGACCGTTTCTGGCGCGCAGGATTCCTATACGCCTCCCCTGTGACGGGAGGAATGCGCAGCCGCCGCTGTAAAGATCAGGCCGGCCCCGTCGCCACAGGCGCATCGGCGCGACCGCCCCAGTCGGTCCAGGAGCCGTCATAGACCGCCGCGTCGTCCCGCCCCAGCACGGCCTGGGCCAGGGCCAGCGCGCTCGCCGCCACGCCCGACCCGCACGTCGTGACGGCCGGTTGCGCCGGATCCACCCCCGCCTCGGCGAAGGCCGCACGCAGCGCCTCCGGCGATTTCAGCCGCCCGTCTGCATAGAGTTCGCTCATCGGCAGGCAGCGCGCGCCCGGCATATGGCCCCCGCGCAGGCCCGCGCGCGGCTCCGGCGCCTCGCCGCGGAAGCGGTCGCCGGGCCGGGCGTCCACGATCTGGGCCGCCGCCTGCCCCGTCACCACGTCCAGCACGCCTTCATAGTCGCGCACCAGTTCGGGGCGATAGCGCGCCGTGAACGTCTCCGGCGCCGGGGTGCGAAACCCGCTCTCCACCGGGCAGCCCATGGCCTGCCACGCCGGCAGGCCGCCATCCAGAACCTGCACCCGCTCCGCCCCGAACACGCGGAACGTCCACCACAGGCGCGGGGCCGACATCAGGCCGCCATCGTCATAGACCACGATATGGTCGGTCTCGCGGACGCCCATCGCGCCCATGGCCGCGCCAAATTCCTGCGGCGAGGGCAGCATGTGCGGCAGGGCGGAGTCCGGGTCGCACACCACGTCCAGATCGAAGAATTGCGCGCCCGGAATATGCGCGGCCTCGCTGGAATCCCGCATATTCGGCCCGCCGAGCCGCCAGCTGGCGTCCAGGATTTTCAGGTCCGGCGCGTCCATCGCCGCGGCCAAATCCTCTGCGGAAATCAGCGGGGAAATCGGCGGGTTCGTCGTCACTTTCGCAATTCCTCGATCACCAGCGGCGTCGCCGCCTCGTTCAGCGGGGCCATGACATGGGCGCCCGCCACGCCCTCGATCTCCATCAGCTCGCGGATGACCTCCACCGCGATGGCGCGTCCCTCCGCCTTCGGATCGCTGGCGGCGTCCAGCCGGTCCACGAAGGCGTCCGGGATGATCGCGCCGAACAAATTGTCCTTGATCCAGCGCGCCGACCGGGCGCTGGCCAGCGGCGCGACGCCGATGATGAGTTTGATCCGGTCGGTCAGCCCGTGCTCGCGCAGGCGCGCGACATAGCGGCGCGCCACGCCGGTATCCATGCAGAACTGGGTCTGGGCGAACTGCGCGCCCGCCCCGGCCTTCGCCGCCAGCCCCTTGGGAACCCAGTCGTCCGGCGGGTCCTGGGGCAGGTCGGCGGCGCCGATGAACAGATCCGGCGGGCTGTCGATGGCGCGGCCGCTCGGCAGCTCGCCCCGGTCGCGCATCCGCGCGCTCATGGCGATCAGCTCGGTCGAGTCGACGTCGAACACGCCCTTGGCCTCTGGCTGGTCGCCCTTTTTCGGGTCGTCGCCGCGCAGGAACATGGCGTTGCGCACGCCCTGCGCCGCCGCGCCCAGCAGCAGGCCCTGCAGCGCGATCCGGTTGCGGTCGCGGCAGGTCAGCTGCAGCACCGGGTCCAGCCCCTCGCGCGCCATCAGCGCGGCGGCCGCCGCCACGTCCATCGTGGCCCGGGCGCTGGCCCCATCAGTGACGTTCACCGCGTCGGCCAGCCCGATCAGCGGGCGCGCCTTCTCCAGAAGATGCTCCGGGTCCGCGGACAGCGGCGGGGTGATTTCGGCGGTCAGGGCGAAGCGCCCGTCGGCCAGCGTTTCCTTCAATCCCATGGCGCGGGACCATAGGGGGGAACGCCCGTCCGCGCACCCCGGCCATGCGCCAGCCTGCATGACAGCGGACATGACAGGGGCCGGCGCCGGCGTTACACCCGCGCTCCCATGTCCGCGCCCGTCGCACCCTTCCGCTGGCTCTGGGGCCAGGCCTATCTGCTGCTGCCCTTCACCTTCCTGTTCTGGGCGGGCAACGCCATTGTCGGGCGCGCGGTGGCCGATTCCTTCCCGCCCGCGGCGCTGGCCCAGCTGCGCTGGATCGGCGCGGGCCTGATCGTGCTGCCCTTCGCCTGGCGCTATCTGCGGGCCGATGCGGCGCTGATCCGCAAGCACTGGGTCGTGCTGCTGGTGATGTCGTTCACCGGGATCACCGTGTTCAACACGCTGCAATACGCCGCGCTGGAGCACACGACCGCGCTGAACGTGCTGCTGCTGCAGGCGACCATGCCGCTGCTGATCGCCGCGGGGTCGTTCGTCATCAACAGGGACCGGCTGACCGGCGGCCAGATCGCCGGGATCGCGGTATCCATCGCCGGGGTTCTGGCCATCGTCTCGGGCGGCGACCTGAACGTGCTGCTGCATTTCCGGCTCAATCCGGGGGACGCCATCTTCGTCTTCGCCCTGGCGGTCTATTCGATCTATTCGGCGCTGCTGAAGCGGCGGCCCGGCCTGCACTGGCTCAGCTTCCTGGCCGTCACGATCTGGTGGGGCGCGATCCTGCTGCTGCCGGTCACGATCTGGGAATTCGCGCAGGGCGCGCGGCCGGAGATGACAGCCGGCAACGGGCTGGCGCTCGTCTATGTGATGATCTTCCCCTCGGTGATCGCCTATCTCTGCTTCAACCGGGGGGTGGAGCTGATCGGGCCGAACCGGGTCGGGCCGTTCTTCCATCTGGTGCCGCTGTTCGGGACGCTCTTGGCCGTCGCCCTGCTGGGCGAGGCGTTCACTCTGGCCCACGCCGCCGGGGCGGCCCTGATCGCCTGCGGCATCGGCCTGGCCAGCCTGAAAAGCCGCAAGCCCCTGCCCGCGCCCCAGCCGGACTGACCTATTTCTCATAATCCGGGCCGAAGCGAGCCGACGCCAATCCGCCAGCGTCCTCCTCGCCGCCTAGCGCCGCGGACAGGTCCAGGCCCCTGAATCGCAACCCGTTATTTTTTCTTCGAATTTTTCTTGCGCGACTCGCCTTGACCGATATCGGCGGCGCGCCTATCTCCCGCCCGTTAGCAGCCGGGACAGTCGAGTGCTAACGGCGATCCCGGCCGCCTGGTTCAATCAGGTTCGGACCCGAGTTTCACAGGGACACCCTTAAGGGAGAGAGCGCGAGATGAAGTTTCGTCCGCTGCAGGATCGCGTGCTGGTCAAGCGCGTGAAGGAAGAAGAGAAGTCCAAGGGGGGGATCATCATCCCCGATTCCGCCAAGGAAAAGCCGCAGGAAGGCGAAGTCGTCGCCGTCGGCAACGGCGCGATCAAGGAAGACGGCACCGTCCGTCCGCTGGACGTCAAGGAAGGCGACCGCATCCTGTTCGGCAAATGGTCGGGCACCGAGGTCACCGTGGATGGCGACGAGCTCCTCATCATGAAGGAGTCGGACATCCTGGGCGTCCTCGCGGCCTAAGGCCCCCTGCCCTTCAGTTCACCCGAATACACACAGATTCAGAGGATCAGAGGAAATGGCAGCCAAGGAAGTGCATTTCGGCTCCGACGCCCGCCAGCGCATGCTGCGCGGCGTCGATATTCTGGCCGATGCCGTAAAAGTCACCCTCGGCCCGAAAGGCCGGAACGTGGTGATCGAGAAATCCTTCGGCGCTCCGCGCACGACCAAGGACGGCGTCACCGTCGCCAAGGAAGTGGAGCTCGAAGACAAGTTCGAGAACATGGGCGCCCAGATGGTTCGCGAAGTCGCTTCGCGCACCAATGACGAAGCGGGCGACGGCACCACCACCGCCACCGTGCTGGCCCAGGCGATCGTGCGCGAAGGCATGAAGTCCGTCGCCGCCGGCATGAACCCGATGGACCTGAAGCGCGGCATCGACAAGGCCGTGACCAAGGTCGTCGAGGACATCAAGTCCCACGCCAAGAAAATCTCCGGTTCGTCGGAAATCGCCCAGGTCGGCTCGATTTCCGCCAATGGCGAGCGTGAGATCGGCGACATGATCGCCCAGGCGATGGAAAAGGTCGGCAACGAAGGCGTCATCACGGTCGAAGAGGCCAAGTCGCTGGAAACCGAACTGGAAGTCGTCGAAGGCATGCAGTTCGACCGCGGCTATCTGTCGGCTTACTTCGTCACCGACGCCGACAAGATGGAAGCCACGCTCGAGGATCCGATGATCCTGCTGCACGAGAAGAAGCTCTCTTCCCTGCAGCCGATGCTTCCGATCCTGGAAGCGGTGGTCCAGTCGGGCCGTCCGCTGCTGATCATCGCCGAGGACATCGAAGGCGAAGCCCTGGCCACGCTGGTGGTCAACAAGCTGCGCGGCGGCCTGAAGGTCGCGGCGGTGAAGGCTCCGGGCTTCGGCGACCGCCGCAAGGCCATGCTGGAAGACATCGCCAAGCTGACCGGCGGCCAGGTGATCAGCGAAGACCTGGGCATCAAGCTGGAGAACGTCTCCGTCGACATGCTGGGCTCGGCCAAGAAGGTCACCATCACCAAGGACGACACCACGATCGTCGACGGTCAGGGCGACAAGGGCGAAATCGAGGCCCGCATCGGCCAGATCCGCAAGCAGATCGAGGACACCACCTCCGACTACGACCGTGAGAAGCTGCAAGAGCGTCTCGCGAAACTGGCCGGCGGCGTGGCCGTGATCCGCG
>CAJXKJ010000025.1 GCA_913055605.1 uncultured Euryhalocaulis sp.
CAGGTGCAAAAACCATTCGCCGCATCCTGCCGCCCGTCAAGCCTCATGCGCCGGGATTCCGGCCAAACCATGGCTGGACGACGGGATTTGAGCAGCGCCGAACGCAAACGCGCGCGGCCCCGGGGGACCGCGCGCGCCGCGACGTTCAGAGTGTGGCTGGCCTCTAACGCGCCACTTCGTCTGGCCCTATCGGGCCAGGGGATCCGGGCGGAACTGGAATTTCACCATCTTGCCCAGCGTGCCCTTGCCGCCTTCGACGTGCCAGATCAGGTGGGTGCCGTAATTGGCCCACAGCGCCCGGCCCTTCCAGCCGGCGTCCGGATCGTCGATCCGGCCGTCCAGACCGCGGTGATAGAAGCCGATCGGGTACGGCACCCGGATCGTGTCCCATTCGCCGCTGTCCGGATGCAGGACCAGCAGGGCGTCGGAGTTCGAGCCCGTGGCGATCGGCGTGTTGGCGCCGAAGCCCGCCACGTCGTGCTGGTCCACCCAGTTATAATAGTGGAAGTCGGCCGGGATGTCCGAGTTCTGGAAGGTCGGGCCGTCCGATTTGTAGAGCGTCCAGCCTTCCTCGCAGTGGGTGCCGGACAGGGTCTCCGGGCCGTTCAGCACCGCGCACTTGGAGCGGTCGAAGCTGGCCAGGTGGCTGGAAGCCGCCAGCGCCGTCCAGACGACGCCATTGGTGTCGATGTCGATGCCGCGCGGGTCGAGCCCGCCCTCGGGCATCTTGTAATGCTCGGCGATGCAGGTCTCCGGCGCGTTGTCGCCAGGGGTCACCCGCACGATCCAGCCCGGGAACTCCTCCGAGGCGCCCCAGACCGAGCCGTTGGTCGGGTCCGGGATCACGGCGTACAGATTGTGCCGCACCTCGGTGTCCAGCGCCGGGTCCGGGTTTTCCTCGCCGGCGGCGTTCCATGGCTTGGTGATGACGCCGTCGCCATTGGTGTCGAGGATTTGCGGGCACCACCCCTGGGCGGCCTGTTCGTCGCCGGTCTCGTCGAAGATGCGGGTGTTCACCCAGCCGACCATCGGGCCCAGCAGCTCGTTGAAATAGAGGGTGTTGTCCTCGTCATTGTCGAACTGCAGGTGGTGCGTCGCGAAACAGGTGTCGATCAGCGTGAACTCGCCGGTCTCCGGGTCCCAATAGGACGCCTGACGGTTGGAGAAGGTCAGCGGGTAGTATTGGGCGAATTTGTTGTCCGAGCCTTCCATGCACCAGGCCGGTTCGTCATTGCGGATCTTGGAGGTCATCCAGACCCGGCCCTGACCGTCCAGCATGGCGTTGTGCGGGTCGGACGGATGCTCCAGCCCCCACAGATGCGTGTCGCCCCAGAAATTGGAAGGCAGGCCCGGCGGCGGGAAGCGGGAGGCGACCTCGCGCGGGTCTTCGCGGGTCGGGATGATCAGCTCCCACGCGTCGTTGTCGTTGGGGTCGACGATGGTCAGCTTGCCGTGGCCGGACGAAACCGCATAAACGAGGCCGTTCGCGTTAACCGTGGGGTCGCGCTTATCGGTCGTGATCTCGTCGTGCATGAAGGACGAGTCGACGCCCCAGTCCCACATCGTGATGACGACGTTGCGCTCCACGCCCTCCGGGCGGGGCGGCGCGGGCGGGACCTCGCCGGCCGCGATGCGGTCGGTCCAGTCGGAGAACATGCCGGCGGCGGCCTGCGGGCCGAACGTGGCGAAGGCCGCGGCCATGGAGCCGCCGCGCACGCCGAGCCCGGTGCGGTAGGTCCAGGCGGTCTCGGCGTCCGGGAAGCCCAGATGGTCCATATGCTCCAGCGTGCGGGTGATCGGCGTGCCGAGGGCGTGGCAGAAATTGCACGCGCTCTTCTGGTGCCAGACCCACTGGTCCAGACTTTCCATCTGGGGCGAGATGCCGTTGCCGGCCGGGCCGGTGCCCGGGAACTGATCGGCCGAGGGTAGCTCCAGCATCGAGTACCAGTAGTTCGGCGGATAGACCTGCGCCGCGGCGACCGGGTCGGAAGCGACCTCGACCGCCAGCTGCACGTCGCGGTCGCCGGGGCGGCCCTCGATCGGATCGGAGTCCAGCAGGCCGTAGCCGCGCACCCAGACATTGTAGGTGTATTCGGGAAGCTCGGGCAGGACGAAGCGGCCCTCGTCGTCGGTGACGACGATCTTGATCAGGGGCGTCTTGGTCTCTTCGGTTTCGGCGATGACCCAGACCCCGGCCTCCGGCCCCGCGGCGCTGGTCACCACGCCGTCGATATAGCCCTGCGGCGCGTCCTGCGCCGCGGCCGCGCCGGCCAGCAGCATGGCGGCGACGCCCGCGATTGCGCCCTTGATGCCAATATTCATCGGATGCTTCCCTCGGTTTTCGGCGGGGCGTTCGCCGCCCCGATATATTCTTGCGGCCCGCCTAGACGTCCATGATGTCCATCGCCTGCGCGATGCTGTCCAGCGGATCGCGGCCCGGCGACGGGCGCCATTCATGACTGACATATCCGTCATAGTCGAGATCGGCGATGACCTCCGCGATGTAGCGGAAATTGAGCTCCTGAGAGGCGTCGATCTCCCGCCGCGAAGGCACGCCGGCGACGTGAAAATGGCCGATACAGTCGGCCGTTTCCCGGATCCGCCAGGCGACATCTCCGTCCATGATTTGAAGGTGATAGACGTCGCAGAGCAGCTTCACGCCGGGCGAATTCACGCGCCGGCAGACGTCCACGCCCCAGTCCCAGTGACCGAAGGCCATATCGGTGCGGCCGAGGCCGGAATCGGCCGGGCGCACGTCGTTCACGTTTTCGATAGCCAGGTGCACGCCGCGCTCCGCCAGATACGGCCCGACGCGCGAACAGACCGCCACGGCGTTGTCCGCGGCCTCCGCCAGAGACAGGCCGCGCAGCTGTCCGGCGTTCACCGCGATGGCCTTCACGCCGTGCTGGGCGCAGAGATCGGCCTGCGCCTTCAGCGCGGCCTCGACAGTGTCGTGGACCTCCGGATGGATGAGGCCGGTCAGGAAATCCATCTGGCCCGGGCCGGTCAGCAAGAGTTCCAGCCCGTAGCTGCGCATCAAAGGCAGGTCGTCGAAGGAAAACAGGTCGAACCCCGCGGCGCCAAGGCGGGCGGCGTGGCGGCACATGTCCTCCACGGTAAAGGGGCTGTCCTCCCCGAAATTCGCGCCGAAATTGACGCGCCACAGGCCCTGTTTGATGCGGCCTTTGCGGACGATGCGGCCGGCGGTCTGAGCGGCTGTCTGGCCCTGAGTCTGGGCCTGAGTCTGGGCGCAGGCGGGCAGACCCGCGGCCGCGCCGGCCGCCGCCGCAGCGCCAGCCAGGAAATCCCTGCGCCTCATGATCCCTCCCCGATCGTTTGGCGATGTTCTGTTCTTGCAGGGAAGACTAGTGCAGGCGGCGGGTTTCGCGAAACGCCAATGCCGGGCGGGCGGGAAATCGAACGCGGGCGGCCTATCCGGCGCGCAGCAGGTTCAGCACGCTGCGCGCCGGATCGCCGGCGTCCTGATCGGGCTGGGCGCGGGGCAATTCGATGGTGAACAGCGCGCCGCCGCCGGAGGGGCTGTCCGCGCGGATCTTGCCGCCATGCGCCTTCACGATGGCGCGGGAGATCGACAGGCCGAGCCCCGCGCCCTCCTGATTGGCGCGGGTGTCGCCGCTGTCGATCTGCATGAAGCGGTCGAAGACCGCGTCCAGATGCGCGGCGGGAATGCCCGGCCCGTTGTCGCGGACCGCGACGGTCACCGCGCCGTCGCCCGCGCGCAGCGCGATGTCGATCCGGCCCTCGTCGCCGGAGAATTTCGCGGCGTTGGAGATGAGATTGGTAAGCACCTGAATGATGCGGTCCGGGTCGGCCAGGATGCAGGCGCCGTCCGAGCGGTCGTCGACGGAGAGGCGCGCGCCGCGGCCGGCGACGAAGGCGGCGTTCTGCTCCACCGCGTCGCGCACCAGGTCGGCGGCGGCGACGACGCCCCGGCGCATTTCGATGCGCCCGCCCTCGATCTTCTCCACGTCCAGAATGTCGTTGATGAGGCGCACCAGCCGGTCGCCATTGCCCTTGGCGATGCCCAGAAGCTCCCGCGCCTTGGGCGAAATCTCGCCGCAGGCCCCGGACTGGACCAGGCCGAGCGCGCCCATGATGGAGGTCATCGGCGTGCGCAGCTCATGGCTGACCGTGGATACGAATTCGCTCTTCAGCTCCTCGGCCGCCTTGCGGTCGTGGATGTCCATGATGGAGCCGATCATGCGGCGCGGCTGGCCCTCGGAATCCCACACCGCCTGACCGGTGCCCAGATACCAGCGATAGCGCCCGTCCTTTCCGCGCAGGCGATGCTCCACCCGGTACGGCTCGCCGCCCGCGATGTGCTGGTCGAGCGCGGCGCTGACCGACTCGCGGTCGTCGGGGTGCAGGATTTTTTCCCGGAATGTGTCGGCGGAGGGCGCAATCTCTCCGGGCTGATAGCCAAGCAGGCGGTAGAACTGATCGGACCAGAATCCTTCCACCGAACTCAGATCGGACCAGTCCCAGATGCCGGCGGCGGAGGCGTTTACGGCGAGGGCGAAGCGCTCCTCGCTCTCGCGCACCTCGGCCTCGCGCTGGCGCCGGGCGGTGACGTCCTGGAACGTGCCGAACAGGGCGACGACCGCGCCATTGTCGTCGACCCGGCATTCGCCGCGCGAGGCGACCCAGCGCTCCTGCCCGTCCGGGCGCACGAGGCGCAGCTCGAAGGCGAAGGGCGCGGCGGCCTCCATCGCGGCGGCGATGGCCCGTTCGACCTCGGCCCGGTCCTCGGGGTGGTAGAATTCCAGCGCGCTGTCCAGATCCGGCGAGAATTCCGCCGGGTCCAGCCCGTGGATGCGATAGACCTGGTCCGACCAGAAGACGTCGCCGGCGCGCAGATCGACGCGCCAGTGGCCGATGCGCCCGATCTTCTCGGTCAGCTCCAGCCATTCGGTCTTGCGGCGGGTTTCCTCGGCGGCGAGGACCTGGTCGGTGACGACCTCGGTGAACATGACCATGCCGCCGACGACGCCGTCCGCGTCGCGCCAGGGGACATTGCGCCAGCGTACATAGGTGACCGAGCCGTCGGCGCGCGCGAAGGCGTCGGCCTCGGCGCTAAGCGTCTCGCCCTCCAGCGTGCGGCGGTGCAAAGCGCGCCAGCGCTCCGGAATTTCAGGGAAGATGTCGTAATGGCAGCGGCCGACGAGGTCCTGCCCCTCCAGCCCGTAATCGGTCATCCAGCGGCGCGTGGCCATCAGATAGTTCATGTCCCGGTCGAACATGGCGATGGCCGACGGCGCGTTCTCCAGGAACGCGGCGATGAACGGCTGCGAAAGACCGGGATCGAAGATCCGCTCCATCGGGCGCTCCGGAACGCGGCGCGGAACCGTGCGCACGCCAGACGCTGACTACCGCCGGACCGTTACCCGGCCGCAAACCGGTTTGGTGAGCGAATGGTTAGCGGCGTGGGGGGACTGTTGGAGCACGGGGAGAAAAGACGCGCCGGGAGCGATGAAAGTGCGAACTGGCGGGTGAGGTGAGCCGCTAGCCTTCGGTATGAATCAGAGAATTCTGAAACATTCGCTCCGTGCGGCGTAGAGGGAATGGGCGCCCCAACCATGCGACCTCGTTGCGCCACACCCAATCGTTGTCGATCCAAACTTCAACGACAGAGCGTTTCAGACACGAGATGGATATCTCTCTAAGGCGACATGCGTTCGAGAGTCCGAATGCGACAAATTCCAGCGCTTCATGAGGATCGTCAAAATGCTCGTGGCAACCCCGACGTCCAAAATTGACAACCCACCCCTCTTCGTTGGGAAAAATGCCAACGCCGAAACCGCCATCGTTCGGCGGATCGATCTCAACACCGCCTCGAACTCGCCGATGCTTGACCTGCGGATACCGAAACAATTTCGCTTCCAGGGCGCTGAGCGGGTCAGTTTGAATCTCGACCATGCTGCCTACCGGAATGATCTGCGGGCTGAGTCGTAAGGACAAAAGTTCCTAGTTTTATCCTATAGCGCAAACCGCAAGCCTCGCCACTTCAATGGCTTAGGATGATGGCGCACCCGACAGGATTCGAACCTGTGACCTCTGCCTTCGGAGGGCAGCACTCTATCCAGCTGAGCTACGGGTGCGCGGGGCGATGCAGATCGCGGGCGGAACCTAGCCGCCGCGGGGCGCGGGCGCAACGAATGGGCGCCGGAGCGCGCAGGGCGGAACGCAGGGCGAAGCGCAGGGCGGGGCCGCGTGGGTGACACGGGGGGGCCGGGCGGCGATACTTGGGCTGCAATCCCGATTTTCCGACGCCAGACCCAGCGGACGGCATGAATTCCCAGCTGAGACTTCTCGCCGTGCCGGGCTATGTGCTGCTGATCGGCCTGGTCTGCTCCACCGCCGTGGCGCTGAATCTGGCCGCGGTGGCCGGGGAGAAGGACGCCGACCGGTTCGATTACGCGGTCGCCCAGACCCACGACACGATCGAGGACCGGGTCGACACCTATGTGGCGATGCTGGAGGCCGGGGCGGCGATGCTGGCCGCCGTCGACCTGGATCTGAGCAAGGCCGAATTCCACGCCTTCGCCCAGCGGGTGAACCTGTCGGGCCGGTATCCGGGGGTCCAGGGCGTCGGCTACAGCGTGCGGATCCGGCGCAACAGCGGGCCGCTGGTCACCGAGATGATGCAGCGCCAGGGGGTGTCGGATTTCGCCTTCTGGCCGCAAGAGGCCGACGACAGCGGCGAGCGCCACGCCATCCTGTATCTGGAGCCGCTGGACGACCGGAATGACGCGGCGATCGGATACAATATGTTCTCCGAGGCGACGCGGCGCGCGGCGATGGAGCGGGCGCGCGACACCGGCCGGCCGTCGGCCAGCGGGCGGGTGGAGCTGGTCCAGGAGATCACCGAGGACAAGCAGGCCGGGTTCCTGATCTATGTGCCGGTCTATGAGGGCGGCGATCCGGGGGAGCTGGAGGCGCGGCGCGACCGGCTGGCCGGGTTCGTCTACAGCCCGTTCCGCGCCGACGACCTGATGTCCGGGATTTTCGGCGAGGCGCCCAATCCGCGCCTGCATATCGCCCTGTATGACGGCGAACCGCGCCTGGAGAACCTGATGCACGTTTCGGCGGGCGGGGAGACCGCGCTGCTGGGCGGGCGCGGCCCGGCGCCGCGCTTCAACGCGACGCGCACGCTGGATATCGGCGCGCGGTCCTGGACGGCGGTCTACGCCTCCCGCCCCGAATTCGAATACAGCTCCAGCGCGCAGCTGGCGCCGCTGGCCTTTATCGCGGGGATCGTGGTGACGCTGATCCTTGCGTCCGTCGCCTGGTGGCAGGCGCGCACCTATCAGCTGGCCGCGCGGCGCACGCGCGAGCTGGAGGTGTTCAACGCGCTGGGCGTGGCGCTGGTGGCGGAGCTGGACCCCGGGCGCCTGGTGCAAGCCGTCACCGACGCGGGCGCAGAGCTGACCGGAGCCGGGTTCGGCGCGTTTTTCGAAAACGCCGGAGAGAACGGCGAGACCGAACTGCGCCTGTCCGCGACGTCCGGCGCGCCGGTGGCGGCGGTGGCGCAGACCGCGGCCGCCGCGGAGGCCGCGCGCGCGGCCTGCGCCGCCAAGCTGGTCCTGCGCGAGACGGACATTGCCGCGACGGACGGCGAAGGCGGCACCGGCGAAGGCGGGCTGCCCATGCGGTCCTGGCTGGCCGCGCCGGTGATGGGGCGCAGCGGCGACGTTCTGGGCGGGCTGGCCTTCGGCCACCGCAAGGCCGGCCGGTTCGACGCCCGGTCGGAGCGGGTGATCGCCAGCCTGGCCGCGCAGGCGGCGATCGCGCTGGACAACGCCAATCTGTGGCGGGACATGCGCGGCGAGATGGATCACCGCAAGCTGCTGCTGGACGAGCTGAACCACCGGGTGAAGAACACGCTGGCCACGGTGCAGTCGATGGCGGCGCAGACGCTGCGCGGGGCGGACTCCCTGCCCCGCTTCCATCAGGCGTTCGAATCCCGCCTGATCGCGCTGTCGAGCACGCACAACCTGCTGACCAAGGGGGCCTGGAAGGGCGCGTCGCTGCGCGAACTGCTGAAGGCGGAGCTGGCGCCGTTCGAGCATGAGAGCGGGCGGGTGACGATGGACGGGCCGGACGTGCGCCTGCGCCCGGCGGAGGCGACATCGCTGGGCATGGCGTTCCACGAGCTGACCACCAATGCGGTGAAATACGGCGCGCTGTCCCGCCCCGAGGGTCGGCTGCATGTCGGCTGGAGCCTGACGCCGTTCGAGGGCCGCGAATGCCTGAGCCTGGAATGGCGCGAGCGCGGCGGGCCGCAGGTTTCGCCGCCCGGACGGCGGGGCTTCGGCTCCCGCCTGATCGAGCGGGGGCTGGTGGCCCAGCATAACGGCAAGGCGGAGATGCGGTTCGAGCCGGAGGGCCTGACCTGCACGATCGACATCCCGCTGGCGCCGGCGTCCGAGGAGGACGAGGCGGCCTGATCGGACTCTAAAGCGTCTTGCGGGGTGGATTCCCGGCCCCGGGGGCCTCAATTCCGCCGTGCGGACGTGGCATGGTGGCGGGAATGGACAGCGCCTCCACCCTTATTCTGATCGGCGCCGGCCTGGTGCTGGCCGCGATCGCGGCCGCCTCGGTCTCCGGGCGGTTCGGCGCGCCGGTGCTGCTGGTGTTTCTGGCGCTGGGCATGCTGGCCGGGGACGAGGGGCCGGGCAATCTGGCCTTCGAACGCTATGACCTGGCCGTGCTGTTCGGCGGGCTGTCGCTGGCGGTGATCCTGTTCGACGGCGGGGCGCGGACGTCCAAGCGCATCTTCCGCCTGGCCGCGGCGCCGGCGGTGACGCTGGCCACGCTGGGCGTGTTCATCACCGCCGGGCTGACCGCGGCGCTGGCGGTCTATCTGCTGGATTTTTCCTGGACCGAGGGCTTCCTGCTGGGCGCCATCGTGTCGTCCACCGACGCGGCGGCGGTGTTCTCCCTGCTGGGCGGGCGGGGGCTGATCGTCAGCCCGCGCGTGGCCGCGACGCTGGAGGCCGAGTCGGGGATGAACGACCCGGTCGCGGTGTTCCTGGTGCTGACCCTGGTCGGGGTGCTGACCGGAGAGTCGCCGGGCGGGCCGGCGGGCTGGGCCGTCGCCATCGGGTGGCAATTGCTGGGCGGGGCGGCGTTCGGCGCGGCCGGCGGGTTCGCCCTGTTATGGGCGCAGAAGCGGCTGTCGGTGGCCGCGGGCCTGTATCCGATCTTTGCGCTGGCCGGCGGGCTGACCGTGTTCGGCCTGGCGCAGACGCTGGGGGCCTCGGGGTTCCTGGCCGTCTATCTGGCCGCGGTGATCTATGGCAACGGCGCGATCCGCGAGGCGGAGACCGTGCGGCGGGCGCTGGACGGGTTCGCCTGGCTGGCGCAGCTGGGCATGTTCCTGATGCTGGGCCTGCTGGTGTTCCCGTCTCACCTGTGGGCGGTGGCGCCGGCGGCGCTGGGGGTCGCGGCCTTCCTGATCCTGGTGGCGCGGCCCGTGGCGACCGTGATCTCGCTCGCCTTCAGCAAGCTGAATTTGCGCGAGCAGGCCTTTGTGGCCTGGACCGGCCTGCGCGGGGCGACGCCGGTGTTTCTGGGCGTGGTGCCGGTGCTGGCCGGGGTGGAGAACGCCAATCTGTATTTCTCCATCGCCTTCGCCGTGGTGCTGCTGTCCCTGACTGTGCAGGGCTGGACCGCGCCGGCGGCGGCCCGGATCACCGGCGTGCAGGTGCATGGCGGCGAACCGGCCAAGAGCCATGCGCGGGGATGGCGCAACCCGCGCCTGCTGGCCGGGGGCGCGGGGGCGGCGGCGGTTCTGGCCGCGTGCCTGTGGATCGCCGACACCGCCCAGCCGGCGCGCGCGGTGACCGCCACCCCGCAGACGGTGGAGGAGCTGGAGACCGTGCTGGCGCGCACGACGCCGGGCGGGGCGGTTCTGGTCGACGCCTTCCCGCCGGGCCTGCGCACGGTGGACGAGACCGAACGGCGCAAGCGCCTGTTCCTGGAGACGGTGGCGCCGCTGATCGCGGCGGAGAATGCGCGCATCGCCGCCGACCGGGCGGAGGTGATGCGCCTGATCGAGGCGGAGAGTTCCGGCCGCACGCTGACCCTGAACGAACAGGCGCGCCGCGACCTGCTGGCGCGGGAATATGACGCGCCGTATTCCGACCTGCCGCTGCTGCTGAACCATGTCGACGGGGCGCCGACCTCGCTGGCGCTGGCGCAGGCGGTGCTGGCCACCGGCTGGGGCGGCAGCGACGCGGCCATCGACAACAACGCCCTGTTCGGGCGCCGGCCCTCCGCCGACGAGGATATTGACGGCGAGGGCGATCCGGGACGGTTCCGCACGCTGCGCGCCAGCGTGCGCGACTATCTGCATACGCTGAACACCGCGCCGGCGTTCCAGGAATTCCGCGACGCGCGGGCGCAGCAGCGCATCCTGGGCGCGGAGAGGCTGGAGGCGCGGGCGCTGGCCCCGTACCTCGCCCCCTATGCCGAAAGCGGCGAGGCCTATACGGACAGCCTAATCGCGCTGATCGAGGAAAACGACCTGACCCGGTTCGACACGATCACCGCGCCGGCGCCGGCGCGCCCGCTGCTGCCGCCGACGCCGCAACCGGCCGGGGCCTGAGCCCGGACCCCAATCGCCCTCGACCCTCCTTCGCCCATTGGCTAGCGTGCCGCGCAAGAACGAGGAGCGCGCGAATGCGCCAAGCCTGCGTCGGGGAGGTTCGGGGATGATCGGCAGATTGCATCACATCGCGCGCGTGGCGTGCGCCGCTCTGGCGGGGGCGGCGGCGCTGACCGCCCTGCCCGCCGCGGCGCAAGACGGCGCGCTGGACGGCGTGGCCGAGGAGATGGCGGCGCAGGCGCAGGCGATCATCGCGGCGGCGGAGGGACCGAACCCGATCGCGAATTTGCAGGGCGTGAACCCGCCGGAGGTCCTGCGCCACGGCCTGGACAGCGTGGAGCGGACGGACTGGTCGTACTGGCCGCGCTCGCGCGAGGGCTGGCCGCTGGGCCGGATGAATGCGCGCCAGCGCATGGCGGTGCAGGAGATGCTGACGACGCTGCTGTCGGCGCGCGGCTATCTGCAGGTGTCGGCGATCATGAGCCTGGAGCCGGTGCTGGCCGCCATCGAGACGGTCGGGTTCATGCGCGGCGAGGAATATTACTGGCTGACCATCTATGGCGACCCGGCGGCGGATTCGGCCTGGGGCTGGAGCTTCGAGGGCCACCATATTTCGCTGAACGTCACGGTGACGCCGGAGGGGATTTCCGCGACGCCGAGCTTTTTCGGCTCCAACCCCATGGTGATCCAGACCGGGTCGCGGGCGGGGTTCGAGGCGCTGCGCTATGAGCGCATGGCGGGCTTCGCCCTGCTGGACTCCCTGGACGAGGGCCAGCGCGCGCAGGCGATCATTTCGGACGCCGCGCCGAACGACATCCTGTCCGGGTCGCTGAACGCGCCCGATCCGGATGCGTGGAAAGAGACGCTGGACGAGGCGGGCGTCGCCGCCGCGGACATGAGCGACGCGCAGCGGGCGCTGCTGTCCGATTTGATCGAGCAGGTGCTGGGCCGTTACCGGCCGGAGATCGCCAACGCGGCGCGGGCGGCGATGGAGTTGGATTCGCTCAGCTTCGCCTGGATGGGGCCGGCCGAAGTCGGCGCGCCCTATTATTTCCGGATCACCGGCGGGGACTTCGTCTATGAGTTCGACGCCGCGCAGGACAACGGCAATCACGCCCATACGGTGTGGCGCGACAAGTCGGACGATTTCGGCGCGACGATCCTGGCCCGGCACTATGCCGGTGGCGGGCACTAACCATTCTCCGGCTAGGCCACCAATTCTATTTCTACCGCTTTTTTGTCCGAAGAGCGCTCTTCCGAACATACATAAATGAGTCAACGAAATCGGTAGTCGCCCTAGCGTCCGAAAACTCGGAAGACCGGGCCTGCCCCGCCCCACTTTCCTTGTTCTTGTTTAGCGTTACGCCTACGCGTCGAGATTTCACAACATCTAGTGGGGAAGCCATGCAGTAACACCCTATCTTGATTCGGGATTGTGCCTCATCAAGCAGGGCCATGCAACCAAATTCGGCTTAAATATCCCCTAACTTCAGAGACATCAGGCTCCGACATTAGCTCCCAAAGCCTCGTTCAATTCTAGATCCACGCCCATCATTAACACCATTAACAATTGATCGGCATAGGCCTGCAACACTGCCGGCGCGATGATTTCATCGAATCCCCCCCTCTTATTGTCTACGCAGAGGAATCCATACACCATATCCGGTTCATCCGATTTTTTTAAGCAAATTGGAACAACGACCGTTGCATTATAATACCTAGAGTACTTATTATTTGCCGTATTATACATCGTTTCCATACGCAAATTATTTGATATGTAATGCATATCCTCAACCTCAGAATTCATTATATACTCAAATGCGGTATTTGCCTTATAATTGTACTCTCCCAACACTGCATCAGAGGACTTTCTCTTTCCATACGAACATGCGTCCCGCATATAGGTCTTAACCAATATTTCACCTGTGCCCCCAACATTGGCGGGCAGAAGAAATTTTATACAACTCGAACAGTTATATCCCGTAAGGGCGTCAAATGTTTCCTTCACATTATCCAAAAAATATAGAAGATACATGCTAACTCTTAAACTTATTGAGTTTTGCTCTTCACCGCTGGCCGCGTATCCTCCAGCTTTTGCTACGCTGTGGGCATATAGAAGCGATATTATCTTTGACCCCTCTTGCGAAACCTGCTGGATTCTCTCGAAAGAATCCTTATCCCTCTCTCTTATTTGATCTATTATCTTTCTATCGACATTCAAATTATTTAGTCTGTTTTGTAGATTTATATTTCTTAAGTATGAAAATCCATTATAAATAAATGAAATAAACAAAACACCAGAAAGAACACCCACCGACCAAGCGTAAAGCAGGCTGCCATTTCTTAATGCTGGGAAAACAGTTGCGATAATAACGACCGCGACACTCAGGAAATTAATAAAAATACCAAAAGTATCTATCCATCGAGAAGTTCGTGGGTCGGTACGATCAAAAACGTTACTCATATGCCCCACCAGAAATTGTGTGGTGAGCATAGTCCTAATCTGGGTTGTGGTAAGTCAACCTTAAAAAGACGTCCTCCAGGTCCGGCTCCAGCGTGGCGAGGTCGGCGATGCCGACGCCGCCGGTCTTGGCGCGCTCGATGATCTCCGCCACCGATTGCTGGCCATAGCGGTAGACAATGGCGAGCGCGCCGTCCTTTCGGATCGTGGCGTCGTAACCGGCGAGCGTGTCCGGTACGGCCGAGAGCGGCTCGCGCGGATGGATGACCAGCGTCTTGGTGTCGATCCGGCGCAAGAGGTCGCCGGTGGGCTCGCAGGCCACGACCTCGCCATGATTGATGATGGCGATGGTGTCGCAGAGCTCCTGCGCCTCTTCCAGATAATGGGTGGTGAGGACGACGGTGGTGCCCTGCTCGTGCAGGCGCTTCACGTTTTCCCAGAGCTGGCGGCGCAGTTCGATATCCACGCCGGCGGTCGGCTCGTCGAGGACGAGGATGGGCGGGCTGTGCACCAGCGCCTTGGCGACCAGGAGCCGCCGCTTCATCCCGCCGGACAAAGCGCGGACCCAGGCGTCCTTCTTGTCGGCCAGGCCGACCATTTCCAGGATTTCCATGGTCCGCCGCTCCGCCTTCGGCACGCCGTAGAAACCGGCCTGGAACTCCAGGCTCTCAAACGGGCTGAAGAACGGATCCATGTTGATTTCCTGGGGCACCACGCCGATGGCGGCGCGCGCGTTGCGCGGCTCGGCGTCGATATCCATGCCCCAGATTTTGGCCGTGCCCGCCGTCTTGTTCACAAGGCCGGCGAAGATATTGATCATGGTGGACTTGCCGGCGCCATTCGGCCCCAGAAGGCCGAAGATCGAGCCGCGCGGCACCGAAAGATCCACGCCTTTCAGCGCCTTGACGTCTCCCCCGCCCTTTTTCCGGCGATAGGTCTTCACCAGCCCCCGCGCCTCCAGCGCGAGGTCCGGGACAGTCTCGGTCCGGGGCTGGGCGTCGGGACGGGGCGGGGTCTGGAGATCAGCGGGCATCGGGCACAGTTAGGCGTCCGATGCGGCGCGCGCAACGCCCGCGCCGAATTGACCGCAGGCGCCGCCGCCCCTAACACTCGGACAGGCCCAGACGGAGACCGGAGAGCATGGCGGAACCCAGCACAGACAACGCCTTCCGCGACGTGATGACCCCGCCGGAGGTGATCGTCGTCGACAGCCACCGCGTGTCCTGCGACGGCGGCGGCGGGGCGCTGGGCCATCCGCGCGTCTGGTACGAAATGGGCCATGGCGGCTATGTCGAATGCGGCTATTGCGACCGCCGCTTCGTCCTGCGCGGCGGCCCGGCCGACCCGGCGGCGCAGTAGCCGCCCTGCACAATCCGCGGTTCCGATTCCGGGTCCGGCGCCCTACATGATTGGGGCATGGCCCCCACGAAAGACGCCGCGAAAACCGCAGAAAAGCCCGCAGAGGTTCCGGCCCATCCGGCCGGCGATCCCGCGCCGCTGGGCAAGGATTCCCACCTCTATCTGATCGACGGGTCGGGCTATATTTTCCGGGCCTATCACGCTTTGCCGCCGCTGACCCGCAAGTCGGACAAGGCGCCGGTGGGGGCGGTGGCCGGCTTTACCCAGATGCTGTTCAAGCTGCGCCGGGAGCTGGCCGACGGGGACAAGCCGAGCCATCTGGCCGTGATCTTCGACGCCAGCGAGAAGACGTTCCGCAACGAGCTGTACGACCAGTACAAGGCGCACCGCCCGCCGGCGCCCGAGGATCTGGTGCCGCAATTCCCGCTGATCCGGCAGTGCGTCACCGCCTTCAACACGCCGTGCATCGAGATGAACGGGTACGAGGCGGACGACCTGATCGCCACCTATGCGCGGGCGGCCGAGCGCGCCGGGGCGAAGGTGACCATCGTGTCCAGCGACAAGGATCTGATGCAGCTCGTCTCCCCGCAGATCGAGCTGTACGACACGATGAAGGATGTGCGGATCGGCCGCGAGCAGGTGATCGAGAAATTCGGCGTGCCGCCGGAAAAGGTCATCGAGGTGCAGGCCCTGTGCGGCGATTCCGTCGACAATGTGCCGGGCGTGCCGGGGATTGGCATCAAGACGGCGGCGCAGCTGATCAACGAATACGGCGATCTGGAAACGCTGCTGGCGCGGGCCGAGGAGATCAAACAGCCCAAGCGCCGGGAGAACCTGATCGAACACGCCGAGGCGGCGCGGATTTCCAAACAGCTGGTGACGCTGCGCGACGATCTGGACCTGCCGGACAGCGTGGACGGCTTCTTCATGCGCGACCCGGACGCCGAGACCCTGCTGGGGTTCGTGGACGAGATGGAGTTCGCGACCATCGGACGGCGCATCCGCGAGGCGCTGGGCGCGGCGAACGAGCTGGCCGCGGTATCCGCCGTTTCCGGCCCCGCGGACGAAGGGTTCGACAGCGAGAAATACGAATGCGTGACCACGCGCGAGGCGCTGGAGAGCTGGATCGCGCGGGCCTATGCGGCGGGGGTGATCGGCGTGGACACCGAGACAGACGCGCTGGATTCCATGGGGGCGGGCCTGTGCGGCGTGTCGCTGGCCACTGCGCCCAACGAGGCCTGCTACATCCCGCTCAATCACTGCGACCCGGACGATAGCGGCGATTTGCTGGGGTCGAAGACGCGGCCGGAGCAGCTGGACTGCGACGCGGCGATCGCGCTGCTGAAGCCGATGCTGGAAGACCCGGCCGTGCTGAAGGTCGGGCAGAATTTCAAATACGATCTTGAGGTGCTGGCCCGGTACGGGATCGAGGTCGCGCCCTTCGACGACACGATGCTGATCAGCTACGCCCTGGAAGGCGGGCTGCACAATCACGGCATGGACGAGCTGTCGGTCCTGCATTTCGGGCACACCCCGATCCCGTTCAAGGAGGTGTGCGGGACCGGAAAGGCCCAGATCACGTTCGACCGCGTCGAGCTGGCCAAGGCGACCTGTTACGCCGCCGAGGACGCGGACGTGACGCTGCGCCTGTGGTCTCATCTGAAGCCGCGCCTGGCCGAAGAGGGTCTGGCCACGGTCTATGAGCGGCTGGAGCGGCCGATGGTGACCGTGCTGGCCGACATGGAGCGGGCCGGCGTGAAGGTGGACACCGGCGTGCTGCGCGACCTGTCGACCCAGTTCGCGAACAAGATGGGCGAGGCGGAAGCGCGCGCGCACGCGCTGGCCGGGCGGGACTTCAATCTGGGCAGCCCGAAGCAGATCGGCGAGATCCTGTTCGGCGAGATGGGCGTGCCCGGCGGCAAGAAGACCAAGGGCGGCGCCTGGTCCACCGACGCGCGCGTGCTGGAAGACCTAGCCGCGCAGGGCAATGAGTTCGCCCGGGCGCTGATGGACTGGCGCCAGTTCTCCAAGCTGAAATCGACCTATACCGACGCCCTGCCCCAGTCGATCAACCGCGACACGGGGCGGGTGCACACCAGCTTTTCCCTCGCGGCCACGCCGACGGGGCGGCTCAGCTCATCCGATCCGAACCTGCAGAACATCCCGATCCGGACCGAGGAGGGACGGCGCATCCGTGAGGCGTTCATCGCCGAGCCGGGCAAGGTTCTGGTCAGCGCCGACTATTCGCAGATCGAATTGCGCGTGCTGGCGCACGTGGCCGACATTTCGGCGCTGAAGACCGCGTTCGAGGACGGGCTGGACATCCACGCCATGACGGCGAGCGAGATGTTCGGCGTGCCGGTCGAGGGCATGGACCCGATGGTGCGGCGCAAGGCCAAGGCCATCAATTTCGGCATTATCTACGGCATCAGCGCCTTCGGCCTGGCCGCCAATCTGGGCATCGGGCGGGACGAGGCGCGCGACTATATCGACGCCTATTTCGAGAAATTTCCCGGCATCAAGGCCTATATGGACGAGACCAAGGCGCTGGCGAAAAACCAGGGCTATGTCGAGACGCTGTTCGGCCGGCGCATCCATGTGCCCGGCATCCGCGACAAGAATTTCAATGTGCGCGGCTTTGCCGAGCGGCAGGCCATCAACGCCCCGATCCAGGGCGCGGCGGCCGACATTATCCGCCGCGCGATGGTGCGCCTGCCCGGCGCAATCTCAGAGGCCGGGCTGGACGCGCAGATGCTGCTGCAGGTGCATGACGAACTGATCTTCGAGGTTCCGGAGGGTCAGGTGGGCGATCTGAAAGCACTGGCCATCGGCGTGATGCAGGACAGCTGCGCGCCCGTGATGCAGCTGAAGGTTCCGCTGGTGGTCGAGGCCGGGCACGGCGCGAACTGGGCCGCGGCGCATTGACCATCGCCGTGCGCGCGGCGGCGCCCGCCGACCGCGCGGCCATCGCCGCGATCAACACAGAAGCCTTCGGACAGCCGGACGAGGCCGCGCTCGTTGAGGCGCTACGCGCGGACGGGGACGTGGCGTTCGAGCTGGCGGCGGAGCGGGACGGCGCGGTGGTCGGCCATATCCTGTTCAGCCCCCTCGCCCTTCGGCCCGAACCCGAAAACGCGCCGCGTCTGCTGTCGCTGGCGCCCGTGGCGGTGCGGCCGGACTGTCAGCGGCAGGGCGTTGGCGGGGCGCTGGTGCGCGCCGGGCTGGGCCGCGCCCGGACCGAAGGCTGGGACGCGGTGATCGTGCTGGGCCATCCGGATTATTATCCGCCCTTCGGCTTTTCCCACGCGGCGGCGGCCGGGCTGGACCATCCGTTTCCCGAGGCGGGGCCGGCCTTCATGGCGCTGGAGCTGAGCGACGGGGCGCTGGCGCGCGCGGCGGGGCGGCTGGTCTTCGCCCCGGCGTTCGGGATCGCCGGAGACGCGTCCTAGAACAGCGCCGAGCGCAGCGCCTCCGGATCGATGGGTTTGATCAGGACGCGGTGGGGGGTGACGGATTCGATGCGCTGGATCGTCGGCGGCTCGTTCGAGCCGGTGATGAAGATGATGCGCAGATTTATGTCGGACATCTGGATGGCGTGGATCACGTCGACGCCGTCGACTTCGTCCGCCAGGCGCATATCCATCAGGACGACGTTCGGGCGGTGCTGCTTGATGACCTCGATCGCCTCATAGCCGCGCGCGGCGCGGCCGACGACCGACGCGCCGAACTGGGTGCAGAGCCCCGAGAGGTATTCCGCAATCAGGAAATCGTCCTCGACCACGACGACGCGGCGTTCGTCGTTATCACCCATGTGCCTCTACCTTCTCTCTCGGGATGGTGATGGTGACCTTCAGGCCGTCGGACCCGTCCATGTCCATGTCGGCGCCGAGCTGGCCGACGAGGCCGGAAATGATGAGGCCGCCGGCGCTGGAGCCGGGAATGCCGGTCGCGCCGTCCGGCAGGCCGCAGCCGTCGTCCGATACGGACAGAATGACCGGCCCCTCCTCCGGCACCTTGAATCGGACCTCGATGGCGCCGCTGTCCTGGTCGCGGAAGGCGTGCTTCACGCAATTGCTGAGCAGCTCGTTCACCAGAAGGCCGAGCGGGATGGCGAAATCCACATCGACGGGATGGGCGTCGGCGTCGACGTCGATCGTGATGTTGCGCTGGGCCGCGCCATTGCTGGCGGCGATGCCGGCGCCGAGGGAATCCAGATAGTCCTTCACGCTGAGCTGGGACGGGCGGGGCGAGGACAGAAGCAGGCTGTGCACGCCGCTGAGCGCGCGGATGCGGTCGCCCATCGCCATGAACGGCTCTTTGGCCTTCGGGTCGGTCAGGCGGTTGGATTCGATCATCAGCAGGGCGTTGACCTGCTGGAGATTGTTTTTCACGCGGTGATAGACCTCGCGCAGCAGCAGGTCCCGGTCGTCCAGCGCGCGGGCGAGGTCGGTCGCGGTCTTGCGCAGCCGCTGGCCCGTGGCGTTTTCAATCGCGGCGTTGCGGATGACCGCGGCGGTCAGAAGCCCGATCATCAGGATGGTCATCAGGCTGAGCCGGAAATTGGCGCTGAACAGGCCGCGGTCGGTCGCCGCCAGCGTGATCAGGCCAAGGACGAACGCGATCAGCACGACGGCGGGCAGCAGCCGGCGGGCGCCCGCGCTGCCCGAATCCGGCGCCAGCAGCACCGCCATCCAGCCGTCGCCCGGATGGATCAGAAGCAGGCTGATGAAAAGGAGGGAAAAGGCGAAGGCGGTGTGCAGCGCCATCGCGGTGAACAGCGACACCTCATAGAGCGCTGCGGCGTCGAACGCATAGCTGACCAGCGCGAACAGCGACAGCATCAGGCCGAGCGTGCCGGCGATCACGGCCCAGCGGGTCCATTGCGGATGACCGGGGCGCGAGGCGCTCCAGGCGCAGATCGCCGCCATCAGGGTGCAGAAGGCGGTCGCCGGAGCCATGCTGACGGTGTGAAACGCCGGTTCTCCCGGCCAGATCAGGGCGTCCACGCCCGTGCCGACCCGGGTGAAGATCACGCCGAGATCCACCACCGCCACGATCGCGGCGAAAACCGCCGCGATCCGCTTGGCGAGGCGCGCGCGCTGGTCCTCCGGGAAATAGGACCGCCACAGGGCCGCGCCGCTGAACAGGAAGAGCACGACGGAGGTGCTGGGCGCCATGGCGGCGAAATCCAGGCGCAGGCGCAGGAACCGCTCCAGCCCCAGCACCCAGCCGCCGATCAGGACGCTGAGCGCGACGGCCATCACCGCGAACAGGCCGATCCGCGCCAGAAGACCGGCGCGGGCGGGCAGGTCCACGGCGCTGCGCGCGCGCGTCTCCGCCAGCGTCCGACCTTGAGGTCCTGAATCCATCACAGCCGCCTCTCCCCAAGGGAAAATTGACCGCGGTCAATTAACCCGTTGTCAGCCTAATGCACGGAACGCGTGTATTAAACCGTCAGGGCGCCTGCGACGCTGAATCCTCTGCCGAAAGCTGTGCGGACCGCCCTAACCCGCCGCGAGCTTCCGCAGGACGTAGTGGAGAATGCCGCCGTTGCGGTAGTACTCCAGCTCGTTCTCCGTATCGATGCGGACCTTGGCCTTCACGGTGCGGGCGGGCTCGTCGCCGCGCTCCACCAGGATGTCCAGCATCTGCTGCGGCTTCAGCGTCTCGATCCCCTTGATGGTGACCTTCTCGTCGCCGTCCAGGCCGAGCTCTTCCCAGCTGTGACCCTCTTCGAACTGCAGCGGGAGGACGCCCATGCCGATCAGGTTGGAGCGGTGGATCCGCTCGAAGCTTTCGGCGACGACGGCCTTCACGCCCAGCAGGATCGTGCCCTTGGCCGCCCAGTCGCGGGACGAGCCGGTGCCGTATTCCTTGCCGGCGAAGACGACCAGCGGCGTTCCGGCCTTCTGGTATTTCATCGCGGCGTCGTAGATCGGCTCCACGTCCCCTTCGGGGATGTATTTCGTGAAGCCGCCTTCCACGCCGCCCGCCATCGCGTTCTTGATGCGGATATTGGCGAAGGTGCCGCGCATCATCACTTCATGGTTGCCGCGGCGCGAGCCGTAGGAGTTGAAGTCCAGCGGCTCCACCCCGTGATCCATCAGATAGCGGCCGGCGGGGCTGTCCTTCTTGATCGAACCGGCCGGCGAGATGTGGTCGGTGGTGATCGAGTCGCCCAGCAGCGCCATGATATTGGCGTCCACGATGTCGCCCGGCGGGGTCGGCTGGGCCGACATGCCCTCGAAATAGGGCGGGTTGCGGACATAGGTCGACTTGTCGTCCCAGTCATAGGTGCGGCCGCCGGAGACCTTCACGGCCTGCCAGTGCTCGTCACCCTTGAAGACCTGGGAATAGCGCTCGGCGAACATTTCCGGCGTCACGGCGCTGCGCACCAGATCGCTGACTTCCTGGCTGCTGGGCCAGATGTCCTTCAGGTAGACCGGCTCGTTATCGTTGGTGTAGCCGATCGGGTCCTCGGTCAGGTTGACGTTCATCGACCCGGCGATGGCGTAGGCCACGACCAGCGGCGGGCTGGCCAGATAGTTCGCCTTCACGTCAGGGCTGATGCGGCCCTCGAAATTGCGGTTGCCCGACAGGACGGAGGTGACCACCAGGTCGCCCTTGCGTACCGCGTCGGAGACCGGCTGGGGCAGCGGGCCCGAATTGCCGATACAGGTCGTGCAGCCATAGCCGACGAGGTTGAAGCCGAGCGCGTCCAGATCGTCCTGCAGGCCGGCCTTTTCCAGATAGTCCGTGACCACCTGGCTGCCCGGGGCGAGCGAGGTCTTCACCCAGGGCTTCACGCTGAGCCCCTTGGCGAGCGCGTTGCGGGCCAGCAGGCCCGCGCCCAGCATCACCGAGGGATTGGAGGTGTTGGTGCAGGAGGTGATGGCGGCGATGGCGACCTCGCCATGGCCGATGGAATAATCGGCGCCGTCATCGGTGACCTTTTCGCGGCGCATGCCGTCATCGGCCTTGTTGAACACGCCGGCCAGCGCCTCCGCGAAACTGTCGGCGGCGGCGGCGAGCTCGATCCGGTCCTGCGGCCGCTTCGGCCCGGCCAGGGACGGCACGACTTCCGACATATCGAGGTGCAGGGTCTCGGTATAGACCGGCTCTTCCGCCTCCGGGCGCCACATGCCCTGGGCTTTCGCATAGGCCTCGACCAGCTTCACCCGCTCCGGATCGCGGCCGGTGGCGGTGAGGTAGTTCAGCGACTCGTCGTCGACCGGGAAGAAACCGCAGGTGGCGCCGTATTCCGGCGCCATGTTGGCGATGGTGGACTGGTCCTCGATCGTCAGGTGGTCCAGGCCTTCGCCATAGAATTCCACGAATTTGCCGACCACGCCGAGCTTGCGCAGCATCTGCACGACGGTCAGCACCAGGTCGGTGGCGGTCGCGCCCTCCGGCAGTCTGCCGGTCAGCTTGAAGCCCACGACCTCCGGAATCAGCATGGAGATCGGCTGGCCCAGCATGGCGGCCTCGGCCTCGATCCCGCCGACGCCCCAGCCGAGGACCGACAGGCCGTTGACCATGGTGGTGTGGGAATCAGTGCCGACCAGCGTGTCGGGGAAGGCGTAGGTGACGCCGTCCTCATCCTTGGTCCAGACGGTCTGGGCCAGATGCTCCAGATTCACCTGGTGGCAGATGCCGGTGCCCGGCGGCACGACGCGGAAATTGGCGAAGGCGGTCGAGCCCCATTTCAGGAACTGGTAGCGCTCTGCGTTGCGCTCATATTCCTTCTCCACGTTCTGTTCGAACGCGTCTGGCTTGCCGAAATAGTCGACCATCACCGAGTGGTCGATGACCAGATCGACCGGGACCTGGGGGTTGATCGCTTCGGCGTCCGCGCCCAGCGCCGTGGCGGCGTCGCGCATCGCGGCGAGGTCGACCACCGCCGGAACGCCGGTGAAGTCCTGCATCAGCACGCGGGCGGGCTGATAGGCGATTTCCACGAAATTGCGCTTTTCCTTCAGCCAGTCGGCGACGGCCTGTATCTGCGCCTTGTCGACGACGAAGCCGTCCTCGTTGCGCAGCAGGTTCTCCAGAAGGACTTTGAGCGTGAACGGGAGGCGCGAAACGCCCTCCAGACCGTTCTTCTCGGCCTCCTTCAGATCGAAATAGACATAGGTGCTGGAGCCGATCGTGAGCTCACGGCGGCATTTGAAGCTGTCGGCAGACGCCATCGGCGGTAATTCTCCCTTACGCCAAGGTTTTTCGGCGGTTTTTGCGCGTGCGAAACGGTTTACCGGACCGGCCCGCCGCCGTCCACGCGCGAACCGTTTGCAATTGGGATTCAGCCGCCGCGGACGGCTTTCAGCACCGCCTCGCCATAGCGGGCGAGCTTGCCCTCCCCCACCCCGCTGATCGCGGCGAGGTCCGCGGTGCTGCGCGGGCGGGCCTCCGCGATGGCGGCCAGCGTGGCGTCATGGAAGATGACGTAAGGCGGGACGTGCTGGGCCCGCGCCTCCTCCAGCCGCCAGGCGCGGAGGGTTTCAAAGAGCGTCTGCGCCTCCCCCGACAGCGATTCCGCCGCTTTTCCGGGGCGGCTTTTGCGCGGGCGGCCGGAGCGCGTGTCCACCATCTTGCGGACGCCGACCGTGCGGTCGCCGCGCCAGACGGCCTTCACCGCCTCCGCATCCCCGAGACCGATCAGCGGGCGGCCGTCATTGGGGTCTTCCTTCAGCAGCCCCTCGAACAGCAGGCCGTCGATCAGCTGGCGCCAGGCGGCGGGGCTGAGCTCGGTCCCGACGCCCCAGGTGGAGAGGGCGGCCTCGGCCTCCGACACGTCCTTGGTCTTGCCGAGCAGATGATCGACCAGCCGGCCGCGCCCGGTGCGCCCGCCGAGGCGGTGGGCGGCGGCCAGGGCCTTTTGCGCGGCGACGCTGGCGTCCTCGGTCTCCGGCGGGGACAGGCAGATGTCGCAGGCGCCGCAGGGCGCGGCCCCCTCCTCCCCGAAATAGCGGCGGACGGCGGCGGCGCGGCAGGAGACGCCGTCCAGCATGGCGTAGAGCTGGCGCACCTTGCGCAGCTGGGCCATGCGCACCTCCTGCGGCGCCTCGCGCGCATCGATGCGGCGCATCGCCCAGGCCATGTCGGACGCGCCGTAGAGCGTGATCCCCTCCGCCGGGTCGCCGTCACGCCCGGCGCGGCCGATCTCCTGCCAATAGGCCTCTATGGAAGCCGGCGGGTCGGCGTGGATGACATAGCGGACGTCCGGTTTGTCGACGCCCATGCCGAAGGCGATGGTGGCGACCATCACGGCGGCGTCGGCCTCCAGAAACTGCTCGAGCCGCCGGGCGCGGACGTCCTTGTCCAGCCCGGCGTGATAGGCGAGCGCTGGGGCGCCGGAGGCGGTCAGGCTCTGCGCCAGTTTCTCCGTCCCCTCGCGCGAGCCGGCGTAGATGACGCCGGAGCGGCCGGGGCGGGCCAGCACCAGCTCCTCCACCCGCTTGCGGCCGGAGCCGGATTTGCGCTCCGCGGCCAGAGCCAGTTCGGGGCGGGCGAAGCTGTCCACGAATTCCGCGGCGTCCTGCAGGCGCAGCTCGGCGCGGATGTCGGCGCGGGTGCGGGCGTCGGCGGTGGCGGTGACGGCCAGGCGCGGGGTGTCCGGAAACACCTCCGCCAGGCGGCCGAGATTGCGGTAGTCCGGGCGGAAATCGTGGCCCCACTGGCTGACGCAATGCGCCTCGTCGATGGCGATCAGGGCCAGTTGCGCGCGCGACAGGCGGTCCCGCATCGCGGACTGGCCCAGCGCCTCCGGCGACATATAGAGCAAGTCCAGCGCGCCGGCGTCGATGCGCCGCCAGATGTCCTGACGCGCATCGGGGTCGGTGGTGGAGTCCAGCCGCTCCGCCGCGACGCCGGACTGTTTCAGCCCCTCCACCTGATCGGCCATCAGCGCGATCAGCGGCGAGACGACGAGGCCGAGGCCGGGCCGGATCATTGCCGGAATCTGGTAGCAGAGGCTCTTGCCGCCGCCGGTGGGCAGCACGGCCATGGCGCTGCGCCCGGCCAGCAATTCGGCGATGACCGGCGCCTGCATGCCCCGGAAATCGGCGTGGCCGAAAACGCGCCGCAGGATGTCGCGCGCGGACTGCATTCCGTCCGTCACTTGCCGCTGAACATATCCGACTGGGGCGCGGTTTTCGGGCGGTCGAGACCCAGATGGTCCCACGCCTTCGGACAGGCGACGCGGCCGCGCGGGGTGCGCTGGATGAAGCCCTGACGCAGCAGGAAGGGCTCCACGACGTCCTCGATGGCGTCGCGGGCCTCGGCCAGGGCGGCGGCGAGCGTCTCCACCCCCGCCGGGCCGCCGCCGTAATTTTCCACCAGCGCCTTCAGATAGCGCCGGTCCTGTTCGTCCAGCCCGTCGCGGTCGACGCCCAGGCGGCGCAGCGCCTTGTCCGCCTCCTCCGCCCCGATGCGGTCGGCGCCATCGGACTCGGCGATGTCGCGGACGCGGCGCAGCAGGCGGCCGGCGACGCGCGGCGTGCCGCGGGCGCGGCCGGCGATCTCATGCGCGCCGTCCTCGGTCAGGTCCGCGCCCATCTTGCGCGCGCCGCGCGAGACGATGCGCGCCAGCTCCGCCGGTTCGTAGAAATCCAGCCGCATCTGCACGCCGAACCGGTCGCGCAGCGGGGTGGCCAGAAGGCCGGCGCGGGTGGTGGCGCCGATCAGGGTGAAGGGGGCGAGGCCGACCTTCACGCTGCGCGCCGCGGGGCCCTCGCCGATGATCAAATCCAGCTCGAAATCCTCCATCGCCGGATAGAGGATTTCCTCCACGACCGGGGGCAGGCGGTGGATTTCGTCGATGAAGAGGACGTCGCGCGGCTCCAGATTGGTGAGCTGGGCGGCGAGGTCGCCGGCGCGCGCCAGGACCGGGCCGGAGGTGGAGCGGAAATTGACCTTCAGCTCCCGCGCCACGATCTGGGCCAGCGTCGTCTTGCCGAGGCCCGGCGGGCCGGAAAGGAGAACATGGTCCAGCGCCTCCCCCCGCGCGGCGGCGGCGGAGACGAAGGTCTTCAGATTGGCGATTTCGCCCTTCTGGCCGATGAAGTCGGCGAAGGTTTCGGGGCGCAGCGCCCGGTCCGCGCGGTCGCCGTCCTGTTCGGCCGGGTCGATCTGACGGCCGTCAGCCATGGGCCAGCTCCTTCAGCGCGCGCCCGATCAGGGCGTCCAGCGCCGGCTCCCCGCCCAGCGCCTTCAGCGCGCCGGCGACGGCGGGCGCGGCCTCCGCCCGCTGATAGCCCAGATTGACCAGCGCCGAGACGGCGTCGGCCTGGAGCGCGGAGCCCGGCGCGGGCGCGGCGGATTCGGCGGCGGTCGTGAGGCCGCCGAGGCTGCGCCCGTGCGGGGGCGGCTTGTCCTTGAACTCCCCGGCGACGCGCTCGGCGATTTTCTTGCCGACGCCGTGGGCGCGGGCGATGGATACGGCGTCGCCGAGGGCCGCGGCGCTCATCAGTTCGGCCGGGGTCAGCACGTCCAGGATGGCGAGCGCGGCCTTGGAGCCGACGCCCTGAACCGTCTTCAGTGCGACGAACCAGGCGCGCTCTTCCTCGCTCATGAAGCCCCAGAGGCGGATGGCGTCGTCGCGCACCTCCGTCTCCACATGCAGATGGGCGGCCTCCCCCACCGCGAGGCGGCGCAGCGTGCGCGCGCCGGCGCCGACCAGATAGCCGACGCCGTGAATGTCGATCACCGCCTCGTCGTCGCCAAGAGCGGCGACCGTGCCCTTCAGCATGCCGATCATGAGGCGGCCTGCATGCGGGCGCGCGTGCCGGCGCTGTGCGCATGGGTGATGGCGACGGCCAGCGCGTCCGCCGCGTCGGCGCTGGCGCCGCAGCCGGGCAGGAGGACGGCGATCATCGCGGCGACCTGGTCCTTTTCGGCGCGGCCGACGCCGACGACGGATTTCTTGATCGCCGTGGCGGCGTATTCGGCGACCGGAAGCCCGGCGCGGGCCGGGGCGATCAGGGCGGCGGCCCGCGCCTGGCCCAGTTTCAGCGCCGATCCGGCGTTCTTGGCCACGAACGTCTCCTCCACCGCAGCGGCCATGGGGCCGTGCGCGGCGATGACCTCCGACAGGCCGTCGAGCAGGACCAGAAGCCGCTGGGCCATTTCCGCCTTCGGGTCGGGCGCGATGACGCCATGGGCGATATGGGACAGGCGCGAGCCCTGCACCGCCACGACGCCCCAGCCGCAGCGGTTCAGCCCCGGATCGACGCCCAGAATGCGAATCGTCCCCGTCATCACGGACACTGTTAGACCAGAACGTTTCGGAAACGTCGACGGGCGCGGCGCGCTTCAGGCGTTTTGCAGATAGTCCGGCAGCCTCTCCGGAAATTCCGGGAAATAGCGGCCGATCACCGAGACGTCGAAGGCGCCGACGATGGAGTCCTTCGGCTCCCGGTCCAGCAGGAAGGCGAAGGCGGCGGCGATGACCGCGTCCGGCGCGGCGTCGGGAGCCAGGCGCGCATGGTCGGCCCGGCTCATGGTCACGGCGTGGCGCGTCTGGCCGCCGCCATCGGTCACGGCGACATCGAAGGTGAGCGGATCGCCCTGGCCGGTCTGCCGGACGTCGACCGCCAGCGCGCCTAGCCCTCCGAGTCCGGGGCGCCGGCGGCGGCGGAATCTTCGCCCGGCTCCGGGATGTCGACGCGGAAGATGCGATTGGTGGCGTCCTGATGGATGAGCAAATCGCCGTCCGCCGTGGGGCGCATATGGCGGTTGATGCCCGCGCCGATCCCGTCGGGGCCGGAGGGGATTTTCCAGCTCTGGAAGGTCTCGCTGGCCGGGTCGAAGCGGACCAGCAGGTCCGGGCGAGTACCGGATTCATTGTACCAGACGATTCCGTCCACGACCTCCATCCCGTAGGGGTGCGAGCCGGGACCGGAGGGGGAATCCCACTGGGTGAACTCTTCGGTCTCCGGATCGAAGCTGGCGATCTTTCCGCCGGCCGAATTGTCCAGCCAGATCATGCCGTTTTCCGCGATGTCGAAGCGGCGGGTGGTGCTGTCCTCCCCCGGCAGGCGGTATTCGGTCAGCGCCATCGTGTCCGGATCGACCTTGTAGAGGCCGCCGCCGTTTCCGTTGCGCGCGACCCAGACCGTTCCGTCATCGGCGATCTTGATGCCGTAGGGGCGGGAATTCGGGCTGGTCGCGGTGACCAGGTCGATCTGCTCGGTCGCCGGGTCAAAGCGGCCGATCATGTTGGATTGCTGCAGCGTGAACCAGAATGTCCCGTCCCGGTCGAACTCCCCGGTATGGGGATCGCGGGCCTCCGGGTCCGGCATTTCGAAGACCTGCGCCTGGCCGGTTTCGGGATCGAACTTGCCGATCGTGCCGTTGCCGTTGCCGAGATACCAGACGCCGCCGTCGTCATGGATGGTGACGCTGTGGGCCATGGTCTCCGGCGGCAAATCCCATTCGTCGATCTCGTCCGTTTCCGGATTGATCCGGCCGATCGTGTTTCCGCGCTGGCCGACATACCAGATCATGCCGTCCGGCGCCTCGACCGGATCGCGCGGGCGGGCGCCGAGCTTGGGCGTCTTCCATTCGCCGGTGAATTCGATCTCAAGCGGACCGTCCACGGGCGTGGCGTCGCGCGTGCCGTTCGGCGGATAATTTTCCGCCAGATAGGCGACGATCGTGTCGTGCGCGGGCGAGGCCGACAGGTCGACCATCGAGGCGGTGATCAGCTCCCACCCCTCTGCGGTGTAGCCGTTGGAATAGACGATATTGTTGGCGAGGTGGCAGGCGGTGCATACGCCCTCCACCAGCGCCTTGCCCTCGCCTTCGGCGAGCTCCGCCGGGGGGCCGAACTGGGCGAATGCGGGCGAGGCCAGCGCGGCGAGCGCGCTCCCGGCCAGGATTGCGGCGATGCGATTGGACATGGCGCGGGCCTCCCTCCCACTCAACGTCACGCAGATTCTGCAGCGGTATTCGGGGGCGATGGTCGGGCGCACGGCGGCGCAGCGTCAAGCCACGTTTCCGCGAGGGCGGCTATTCCGCGGGCTGGTAGGCGCCGCCGCCGGAGCGGGCGGCCTTGCGGGCGGCGCGGCGTTCGGCGCGGGCGTTGGCCTTTTCGCGGGCGGTGGCCAGCGCCTTCAGCGCGGCGGGCGTGACGATCAGGGTCAGGACCGTGGCGAAGCCCAGGCCATAGACGATGGCGGTGGACAGCTGGATCCACCACTGGGTCGAGGGCGCGCCATAGATGATGTCGCGATTGACGAAATCGACATTCACCGCGAAGGCGATAGGCAGCACGCCCAGCATGGCGGTGACGGCGGTGAGCAGGACCGGGCGAGCCCGTTCCTCGCATGTCTGGAGGATGGCCGGATCGACGTCCATCCCCTCCCGCCGCAGGCGGTCATAGGTGTCGATCAGGACGATATTGTTGTTGGTCACCACGCCGGCCAGCGCGATCACGCCGACGCCGTGCATCACGATATTGAAGGCCTGGCCCATGATCAGGATGCCGAGGAACACCCCGATCGTGGACAGAATGATCGAGCTGAGCACGATGGCGACCGAGCTGAAGCGGTTAAACACGATCAGCAGGATCGCGAAGATCAGGAAGATGGCCGCGCCGAAGGCGCCGATCAGGAAGCTGGAGGCCTCCTCCTGCTCCTCCTGGGCGCCGACCAGCGTGTAGCCGATGCCCGGCGGCAGGTCGGTCGCGTCCAGCTCCGCCGCGACGGTCTCCCGCACCTCGATCTCGTTGGCGTCGGAGGTCACGTCGGCGGTCACGGTGACGACGCGGCGCCCGTCCACGCGGTTGATCTGGCCGATGCGCTCCACCGGACGCAGCTCCGCGAAGGTGGAGATCGGCGTCGGGCCGGTGGCGGTGCTGACGCGCAGGGACAGGATCTGGTCCAGCGTCCGCCGGTCGGGCGGGAAGCGCAGGACGATATCCACCGCGTCGTCGACGTCGGAGGGGCGGTATTCGGCCAGGCGCGCGCCATTGGTGACCAGCGTGACGGCCAGGCCGACGCTGGCCGCGCTGGCGCCGTAGCGGGCGGCGAGATCTCGGTCGACCTCGATCTCCCAGTCGATGCCGGGGGGCGGACGACCGTCCTCGATATCGATGATCTGGGGATGGGTGGCCAGCATGGCGGCGGCCTGGTCGGCGATCTCGCGCCGGACGTCGTCGTCGCCGCCGGCGAATTCGATCTGGATCGGCTTGCCGCCGCCGATGCCCTGTTCCTGCTCCTGCATCACGATGCGGACGCCGGCGAGGTCGGAGACCTGGGTGCGCAGGTCGTCGAGGATTTCGGCGGCCTTGGGCCGCTCGCGCCAGTCGGTGAACTCGAAGGAAATGACGCCGATCGCGTCCTGCGGGGCGCCTTCGGTGCCGCGGCCGACCGAGCCGATGCGGGTGTAGATATTGTCCAGATAGGGGTGGCCGAGCAGGCGCTGCTCGGTCTCGCTGACGATCTGGTCCATCTCTGTGATGGAGAGATTGCCCTGGGCGGCGACATAGATCTGCGCGACTTCGGGTTCGACCTCCGGGAAGAACTCCACGTCCTGGCCGAAGCGGACATAGATCGCGATCACGGCGACCATCAGGAAGACCGTGCCCAGCATCACCCGCCAGGGATGGGCCAGTGTGCCGCGGACCGCGCGCATATAGATCGAGTCCGGCTTGATGCCGGCGTCGGGGGTGCGCGGCTCCTTGCCCGCCAGCATCACGCCCAAAGTCGGCAGGAAGAAGAGCGCGGCGGCCAGAGAACCGGACAGCGTGACGATCAGCGTGATCGGCATATAGGACATGAACTGGCCGACCAGGCCGGGCCAGAACAGCAAGGGCAGGAAGGCCGCGATCCGGGTCAGCGTGGCGGCGACGACCGGGCCGGCCATGCGCCGGCTGGCCAGCGAATAGGCCTCCGCCGGGGCCATGCCCTCCGCCATTCGCCGCTCCGCGTATTCGGCGACGATGATGGTGTCGTCCACCAGCATGCCGACGGCGAGGATCAGACTGAACAGCACGACCAGATTCACCGTCAGCCCCATCAGGCTGAGGAACAGGATGCCGATCAGGAACGACGTCGGGATGGCGAGGCCGACGACGATGGAGGCGCGCACGCCGATCGTCACCAGCAGGATGACGAAGACCAGCACGACCGCCAGCGCGATGGAGTTCTGAAGCTCCAGCAGCAGGACGCGGATCTGTTCGGAATTGTCCTGCGAATAGGCGATCTGGACCTGATCCGGCCAGGACTCCACGACATCGTCCACGCGCTCGCGCACCCCGTCCACGGTCTGGATCAGGTTGGCGCCGACGCGCTTGGTCACCTCCAGCGAGATCGCGGGCTTGCCGTCGAAGCGGGCGATGGAATTGGCGTCCGCATAGGTGCGGCGGATCGTGGCGACATCGCCCAGACGCACCGTGGCGTTCTGGCTGGCCACGACCGGGATCTCCATCAGGTCGTCCAGATCCTCGATCAGCGCCGGGACCTTGATGGCGAAGCGTCCCTCCGGCCCCTCCAGCGCGCCGGCGGCGATCAGCTGGTTGTCGCGGGCGACGGACTGGGCGACCTGGTCGACGGCGACGCCGTAGGCGTCCAGCCGCGCCGGGTCGATCAGGATCTGGACCTCGTCGGTGCGGGCGCCCTGGACCTCCGCGTCCAGCACGCCGGGCAGGCCGTCGACCTCCCGCTCCAGATCCTCGGCCAGGCTGACCAGCGTCCGCTCCGGGATGTCGCCGGACAGGGTGATGACCAGGACCGGGAAAAGGGAGAGATTGACCTCGTTGACGCTGGGCTCTTCGGCCTCGCTCGGCAGTTCGGGGCGGGCGGTGTCCACCTTTTCCCGCACGTCGGCGAGCGCGGCGTCAGGCGAGAAGCCGGCGTCGAATTCCAGTATGACGTTGCCGCCGCCCTCATAGGCGGTGGAGCGCATCTCATCGAGGCTCTCCAGCGTCTTGAGCTGCTGCTCCATCGGGCGCAGCAGCAGGCGCTCGGCGTCCTCCGGCGAGATGCCGCGCTGGGCCAGCGACACATAGATGGTCGGGATCTGGATGTCCGGCTCGGCTTCCTTGGGGATGCTGATATAGGCGAAGCCGCCCATCACCAGCAGGAAGGCGAGCAAAGACAGCGTGAACCGCGAGCGATCCAGCGCGAACTGGATCAGGCCGTTCATTCGGAGCCGCCCGCCACCAGGGCTTCCTGCCGTCCGCCCTGCACCGGCTCCACGACCGCGCCGGTGCGCGCGAATTCCTGACCGCGGACGATGACCGAGACGCCTTCGGGCGGACCGGAAATCCAGAGCCCGTCGGGATCGTCCTGAACGATCTGGACCGGGGCGAACACGACGGCGTCGCTTTGGTCCACGTATTTCACGCCGATCACGCCGTTCTCGTCCAGCGTGACCGCGGAGCGGGCGATCTGGGCGGCGCGCGCGCCGGCGCCGGCCAGGCGGATGTCCGCGATCTGGCCGTCCAGAATGGCGCCGTCCGGATTGGGGATCTCCACCTCGATCCGGTAGGTGGCGGTGGCGGCGTCGGCGCTGGCCGCGACGAAGCGGACCTCGCCTTCCAGCTGGCGGCCGTCCTGCAGCGTCACCTGCGCCAGATCGCCCAGGCGGGCGGAGCCGCGTTCGGTGTCGCTGATATTGGCGACCGCAACGATGGGATCGAGATCAACGATGCGCGCGATCTCCGCGCCGATCTGCACCGCCTCGCCCGGATCGACCAGGAGCCGGTCCAGCACGCCCGCCACCGGGGCGGTGATGACGCCGCGCGCGGCCTCGGCCCGGGCGCGGTCCAGCGCGGCCTCGGCGGCAGCCTGTTCGGCGCGGCGCTGGTCCAGCTGCAGCTTGGGATAGAAGCCCTCGTCCGCCAGTTCGGCGGAGGCCTGATAGGCGGCGCGCGCCTGTTCGGCGCGGGCCTGCGCCTCGCGCACCGCTTCGGTGCGGGCCTCGTCCGACAGGCGGGCGATGACCTGGCCGCGCTCGACCTCCGCGCCTTCGCGCACGGGCAGCTCGACCACGATACCGGCGGCGCGCGCCTGGGCGGTGGCGGCGTGGTTGGCCTCGGTGCGGCCGGAAATCGAGACGCCGCCCGGCATGGCGCGATAGGTCAGCGGCTCAACGACCACGCGCAAAGGCGCGATATCGGCCGTTTCCTCTTCCTCGCCGCCGCCGAAATCGAAAATCATGCCGCTGAGCAACCAGAGCGCGCTCAGCACAAGCACGCCGATCGCGAGCCAGTGATTGGTCTTCAGACGCATGAACGGAAACTCGTTATCAGCGAACGCCGCGGGGGCCGGCATTTCGCACCTGCATATACGGCCCCGCGCGACAATGTCGAGCGGAATACTACGAAATTCGGTTTATTTTTTACGACGCGCCGGCGGCGGTTTTGGAGGCTTCCTGCTGCTGGGTCAGGCCGTCGCCGATCTTGCGCATCAGGCGGAGGAAATCCTCGGCTTCTTCCGGAGTCAGTTCGTCCAGCATCTGGCGGCAATTCTGCAACTGGAGCGAGACCGCCTCTTCGCGGATGCGCGCGCCCTCGGAGCTGAGCTCCAGGCGGACGATGCGGCGGTCGTCCTCGGTCCGGTAGCGCTCCACATATTGATTGCGCACCAGACGGTCGACGAGCGAGCTGGCCGTGGTCGGGCTGATGTTCAGCCCGTGCGCGACGTCGCTGACGATGCAGCGCTGGCGCTCCCCGATCAGCATCAGCGCCTGAAGGTCCGTCGGGGACAGACGCGAGGCCGCGGCCTCCGCGCCATTGGCCTCGGCGATCTTCAAGCCGCGAATCAGGGTCTGAAGGGCGCTAAACAGGCCTTCAGCGCTTTTGCAGTAGGACATCACGGCGACCATAGCCATCGGGAGCCGACGGGCACAATGGGCGCCGGAGGTTGCAGGCCGGACCTAGCCTCGCAGCTCGCGCGAACGGCCCGCGGCGGCGGCGACGGCCCGGCGCATCAGGGCCGGCAGGCCCGGCTCCTTGGTCAGGACGTCCAGCGCGGCGGCGGTGGTGCCGCCCGGGGAGGTCACCCCCTCCCGCAGCCGGCCCGGGGTTTCGGTGCTGGATTCCAGCAGCGCGCCGGAACCGATCAGCGTGGCGCGGGCGAGGTCCGCGGCCAGGTCCTCCGGCAGGCCCTCCGCCCGGCCGGCGGCGGCCAGCGCCTCGGCCAGCAGGAAGAAATAGGCCGGGCCGGAACCGGACACGGCGGTGACCGCATCCATCTGGCCTTCGTTTTCCAGCTCCGCGGTGTCGCCGCCCGCCGCGAGCAGCGAGCGCGCCTCCTCCACCCGCTCGCGCGGGGCGCCGCCGGAGGCGACATAGACGGTGTAGCCCTTGCCGACGGCAGCGGGCGTGTTCGGCATGGAGCGGACATAGGGCCGGTCGCCGAACGCCTCTTTCAGGCGGTCGAGCGTCTTGCCGGCGAGGATGGAGACCAGCATCGCGTCGGCCGGCAGCAGGCGGGCGACGGCGGCCGCGGCCTCGTCCATGATCTGGGGCTTCACGGCCAGCAGGACGGTCTTCACGCCCGCGGCGTCTTCGGCCGACAGCGTCTTTTCGATGCGTACGCCGGCCTCACGCAGGCGCGCGGCGGCCGGGCCCGGACGCGGGTCGACCGCGAAAAAGCTGTCCGCGGGACGGCCGGACGCGATCCAGCCGGCGGCCAAGGCGGAGCCCATACGGCCCGCGCCGATCAACACAAGGTCAGGTTTCATAACGGGTTTTACGCCTCGCCGGCGGTCTCGAACATCGCGGCGTCCACCGCTTCCTGCGCGCTTTTGCCAGCCCAGATCAGGAAATTGAAGGCCGGATAGAAGCGATCCGCAGCATCGAGGGCCGCGGCGATCAGCGTGGAGACCTGCAGAACGGTCAGCGGCGCGTCCAGAACGGGCAGGACGGAGCGATAGATCAGCGTGCGCTCTTCCTCCGCCGCCTCGAAATGGCCGAGGGCCAGACGCTCATTGATACGGGAGACCAGATCGCACAGATCGGCCCGGCGCGCGGGCGGCGATTTCAGGTCCACCGCCAGGTTGAGCTCCAGGATGCGGATGTCGTCCCGCCAGGCGAACCACAGCCGGTGATCGGACCAGGCGCCCTCCACCGCGAAATGCGCCTGGGAGGCGTCACGCTCATAGGGATAGTCCTCGGAGATCAGAACCTGCTCGACCAGGTCGAGCGGCCCCGCTTCCGATCTGTGACTCTCCGCCAGCGCCTGCATGCGCGCTCCCCCTGCTTCAACCGCCCCGGCGTTCGAATCGCCGACAGGGGTCACGCTAGGGCAGCGGACTCAGGGCACGCAATATGTGGGCATGTTAACGCTTGTGGACACCAGAACTTGTGGGCTTATTCGTCCCCAGCCTTGACGCCGGCGCCCAGTTTCGCCTCCAGCGCCTCGACGCGGGCGCGCAGGGATTCGCACTCGGCGCGGGCGTCCAGCGCGGCCTGTTTCATGGCCTCGAACTCCTCGCGCCCGACCAGGTCCATTTCCGCGATGAAACGGTCCGCCTGGCCGCGCATGGCGGTCTTGGCCTCCTCGCCCGCGGCGCGCGCGGCGCCGGCGGCGTTGGCCATCAGATTGGCGAAATCTTCAAAGATCGGGTTTTTACTCTGCATGGTCCCCATTTAGGGGCTGATCCCGCCGCCGTCCATGCGCGGGCGCGGTTTCCCGGCGGGCCAGATCGCTCTATGGAGACGCGATGATCCAGGCGCTGATCATGTTTCCCGAATGGCTGCAGCCGGAGCTGCTGACCATCGGCCCGGTCGAGATCGGCGGGCGCGCCTGGGCGTTCCCGATCCGCTGGTACGCGCTGGCCTATATCGCCGGGCTGCTGATCGGCTGGCGCTATCTGATCCATTTGACGCGCCAGGGCGCGCTGTGGGCGCCGAAATCGGCGGCGAAGGGGACGACCGGCGCGCCGGCGATGACCGAGCCGCAGATCGACGATTTCTTCGTCTGGGCGGTGATCGGCGTGATCCTGGGCGGGCGGCTGGGCTATGTGCTGTTCTATATGCTGCCCGACGACCCGAGCGTGCTGTGGACCGACCCGCTGCGCATCCTGATGGTGTGGCAGGGGGGGATGAGCTTTCACGGCGGGCTGATCGGGGTGGCGCTGGCCATCCTGCTGTTTTCGCGAAGCCAGAACGTTCACCCGCTGCGCCTGGGCGACCTGATGGCCTGCGCCGCGCCCATCGGCCTGCTCTTCGGCCGGCTGGCGAATTTCGTGAACGCCGAATTGTGGGGCCGGCCGACCGACGTCCCCTGGGGCGTCGTCTTCTGTAACGACAATCTGCGCAACGCCTATGGCGAGTGCGTGGCGGGCGACCTGCCCCGCCACCCGAGCCAGCTTTACGAAGCGGCGATGGAGGGCGTGATCCTGTTCGTGCTGCTGCTGCTGGCCGTGCGCATGTTCCGCAGCCTGACGCGGCCGGGCTTCAATACCGGGCTGTTCCTGGCCGGGTATGGCGTGTCGCGCTTCCTTCTGGAGTTCGTGCGCCAGCCGGACGCGCAGATGCCGGACTTCCCGCTGGGCCTGACGATGGGGATGATGCTGTCCTTCCCCATGATCCTGGCCGGCGCCTGGCTGATGCAGCGGGCCGCGGGCAAGGTGCCGGTCTATGCGCGCGCCGACGCGGAATCCGCGCCCGCATGACAGCTCTGGCCGAGCGCATCAAAGGCCGCATCCGCAGCGAAGGACCGATGACCCTGTCCGCCTTCATGGCGGAGGCGCTGTTCGACCCGACCGAAGGCTTCTACGCCACGCGCGACCCGATCGGCGCGGGCGCGGATTTCGTCACCGCGCCGGAGATCAGCCAGATGTTCGGGGAGCTGATCGGCCTGTGGTGCGTGCAGGCCTGGCGCGACATGGGCGCGCCGCCGCGCCTGTCTCTGATCGAGCTGGGGCCCGGCAAGGGCACGATGATGGCCGACATGCTGCGCGCCGCGCGGCTGGACCCGGATTTCGTGCGCGCGGCGCGCGTCTTCCTGGTGGAGGCGAGCCCGGCGTTGAAGACCGTTCAGGGCCGGTCGCTGGAGGCCAGCCCCTGCCCGATCGCCTGGATCGGGGCGGTGGAAGACGCGCCCGAGACGCCGGCGCTGATCGTCGGCAACGAATATCTGGACTGTCTGCCGATCCGCCAGTTCCTGATGACGCCTGACGGCTGGCGCGAACGGCTGGCCGGGCTGGACCCAGACGGCGAGCGCGTCGCCTATGTGCTGTCCAACGCCGCGCCGCATCCGGACGACGTGGCGCTGATCCCCGAAAGCCTGCGCGAGGCAGAGCCCGGGACGGTTGCGGAGATCCGCCCGGCGAGCGCGCCGCTGGCCGCGCATCTGGGCGAGCGGTTCGCAACAAAACCCGGCCGGGCGCTGTTCATCGATTACGGACCGGCGCAGAGCGAAGGGGGCGATACGCTGCAGGCCATCGCGAAACACGAAAAGACCGACCCGCTGGCCGAGCCGGGCGGCGCGGACCTGACCGCGCGGGTGGATTTCGCGGCGCTGGCCGATGCGGCGCGCGCCGCGGGCCTGGATGTCGCCGGACCGGTGACCCAGGCGGCGTTCCTGACCGCGCTGGGCGTGGAGCACCGCGCCGCGGCGCTGTCCCAGAAACAGGAGGGCGCGGAGCGGTCGAAGATCGCGCGCCAGCTGTTCCGCCTGACCGGGGACGACCAGATGGGCGCGCTGTTCAAGGCGATCTGCCTGTCGTCCGAGGGCCTGCCGGCGCCGGCGGGGTTCGCATGAGCGGCGCGGCGCCGATCCGCGCCGGAGCGCTGGACCTGCGTGGGGTGCGCCATGGCTTCTTCACGCGCGAGGGCGGCGTCTCCGAGGGCATCTATGCGGGGCTGAATTGCGGGCGCGGGTCGAAAGACGACCCGGCGCACGCCGAGGAGAACCGCAAGCGGGCGATGGCGGCGCTGGGCGCCGCGGCGGGCGATCTGGTGACGTCCTATCAGGTTCACTCGCCGGACGTGCTGACGGTCGACGGGCCGTGGCCGGGCGAGACGCCGAAGGGCGACGCGCTGGTCACCGCCACGCCCGGACTGGTGCTGGGCATCGTGACGGCCGATTGCGGGCCGGTCCTGCTGGCCGATACGGAAGCCGGGGTGATCGGCGCGGCGCATGCGGGCTGGCGCGGCGCGCTGTCCGGCGTGATCGAGAACACGGTGGCGGCGATGACGGAACTGGGCGCCGACCCCGCGCGCATCGCCGCGGCGGTGGGCCCGTGTATCGCGCAGCCGAGCTATGAGGTCGGCCGCGAATTTTACGACGCCTTTGTCGACGCGAATGAGGATTACGACCGCTTCTTCATTCCGGGCGCGGGCGACCGGCTGCAGTTCGACCTGAAGGCGTTCTGCGCCGGGCGGCTGAACGCGGCGGGGGTGGAGACCGTGGAGGTCCTGCCGCATGACACCTGTGCAGACGAGGCGCGCTTTTATTCCAACCGCCGGGCGGTGCATCGCGGCGAAGGCGATTACGGCCGGCTGCTGTCCGCCATCGTGCTGGGTCCCGATGCATAAGCCGGCGCGCGTCCTGATCATCGCGGGATCGGATTCCGGCGGCGGCGCGGGCATCCAGGCCGACATCAAGACGGTCACGGCGCTGGGCGGCTACGCCATGACGGCGATCACGGCGCTGACCGTGCAGAACACGCTGGGCGTCACCGACGTGTTCGAGGCGCCCGAACATATCGTGCGGGCGCAGATGCGCGCGGTGCTGTCCGATATCGGCGCCGACGCGGCGAAGACCGGGATGCTGGCCAATGCGGCGCTGGTCGAGGCGGTGGCGGAGGAGCTGTCCGGCGGCGGCCTGCCGCTGGTGGCCGACCCGGTGATGGTGGCCAAGGGCGGGGCGAGCCTGATCGAAGACGACGCCGTGGAGGCGCTGGTCGGCGCGCTGATGCCGCTGGCGGCCGTCATCACCCCGAACGCGCCGGAGGCCGCGCGCCTGACCGGGCTGGAGGTCGAGGATGCGGACGGCCAGATGGCGGCGGCGGAAAAACTGATGGAGATGGGCGCGGCGGCGGCGCTGGTGAAAGGCGGGCATGTGGCGGGCGAGACGGTGCGCGACGTGCTGGCCTTCGAGGGCGGCACGCGCGTGTTCGAAAGCCCGCGCATCAACACGCAGCACACGCACGGCACGGGCTGCACCCTGGCCAGCGCCATCGCCACGGGGCTGGGCGCAGGCAAGACCCTGCCCGACGCGGTGGAGGCGGCGCGCGATTATGTGCACCACGCGATCCTGTACGCGCCCGGCTTCGGCAAGGGCGCCGGGCCCCTGGACCATGGCTGGACGCTGAGGGCGAAGAGCTAGGCGCGCAGTTTTGGGCGCCGGCCGGCGAGCAGCAGGCCGAGCAGGATCAGGCCCAGCGCCGCCAAAGCGTTCCAGCCGAACGTCTCGTTCAGCGCGACCGCGCCGAGGGTCACCGCGAAGACCGGCACCAGATAATTGGTCAGAGACAGGAAGCCCGGACCCGCGCTGCGCGCCAGCGCCAGATAGGTGATCGTCGCCAGCGCCGTCGGGCCGGCGCCGAGCGCAAGGATCGCCGCGCCCGAGCGGGCAGAGAATTCCAGCCCATTGGTCGTCGCGTCCCACAGGCCGAGCGGTGTGGTGGCGATCGCCGCAACCAGGCAAACGCCCGCCGCGCCGCCGATCAGGGATTTGTGCGTGGAGAAGCGCGCCAGAATGACGGTGAAGGCGTAGAGCACGGCGGTCAGCAGCAGCGCGCCGACGGCCATCGCATAGCCCGGACCGGCCTCCGCCGACAGGGTCGGCGCGAACAGGACGATGACGCCCAGAAACGCCACCGCCAGACCGGCGCTGCGCCGGCGGGTGATGCGTTCGCCCGCCAGAAAGTGCGCCAGCACCGCGACGAAGAGCGGGGCGCTGGAGATGACGATGCCGGTCATGCCGGAATTCACCGTCTGCTGCGCCCAGGGGATCAGGAAGAAGGGGATGGTGTTGCCGACCAGGCCCACGGCGGCCAGCCATTTCCACGCCGGGTCGGGGCGCGGCAGCAGGCGCGGCAGCGGCGCGCGCACGATGGCGGCAACGGTCAGCAGGAAGGCGGCGCCCAGCCACATGCGCAACATGACGATGACCAGCGGCGAGAGGGTTTCCAGCGCCACTTCGATCGTGGCGAAGGCGCTGCCCCACAGACAGGTGAGGAGCGCCATGCGCGCCCAGTCGGCCGGAACGGGACCCGGGGCGGCGACCGGCCCGGCGGGAGCGGACGTGCGGGCGGCGGGCTGGGTCGGGGCGTCGGTCACGGCGCGCAGATGGCGCATATCGCGCCCCGGCGCCAGAGGGGACGCGCCGCCGCATTCACATGGCAAACAGCGGAAATAGGATGGCCGGACCCCAGCAACGCCGGAGCACCGCCGTGCCGACCCCGTCCCCCGCGCCCGTCCGCAAGCGCCGCCTGCACCCGCGCAACATGAAATATTTCGGCGAACCGCTGCACCGGCTGATCCGGGGGCGGCTGTGGCTGCAGGTCATTATCGGGATGGTGCTGGGCGTCGGCGCGGGCGTGCTGCTGAGCCCCGACACCGGGCTGGTGGGGGAGAACCTGGCCACGGCGCTGGGCGAATGGCTGGCCCTGCCCGGCCATCTGTTCCTGGCCTTTATCCAGATGATCGTCGTGCCGCTGATCCTGGCGTCGATCATCCGGGGCATCGCGGCGGCGACCGACGTGCAGCAACTGAAAAGCACCGGCGTGTGGGTGGGGGTCTATTTCCTGGCCACCACGATCGTTGCGGTGGTGATCGGGATCGGGCTGGGCCTGACGCTGCAGCCCGGCCGGTTCATCGACGCGGAATCGGTGACGCGCGCGGCGGGCGGCCAGTCCGCGGAGGCGGTGCGCGCGGCGACCGAACAAGCGGCGCAGGCGCAGGGCGAGATCACCCTGGCCGACATTCCGGGCGAGCTGGTCGGGGTGCTGCCGATCAATCCGATGAGCGCCATCGCCGAGGGGCAGATGCTGCAGATCGTGATCTTCGCCATGGTGCTGGGGGTCGGCCTGCTGAGCCTGAAGCCGTCCTCGGCCAAGCCGCTGCTGGAGCTGATGGGCAGCGTGCAGAGCGTGTGCATGGCCATTGTCGGCGCGGTGATGACCATGGCGCCGCTGGCCGTGTTCGGCCTGCTGGCCCAGGCGGTGATCCGCACCGGGCCGAATGTGCTGGGCGGCCTTGGCGTCTATGCGGGTGCGGTGGTGCTGGGCATGGGCGTCCTGCTGCTGGTCTATATGGCCATCGCGCGCGTGCTGGCCGGGATCGGCCCGGCGCGCTTCCTGTCCGCGATCCGCGAGCCGTTCCTGCTGGGCTTTTCCACCAACAGCTCCGCCGCGACGATGCCGATCACGATCCGGGCGGCGGAAGAGAAGCTGCGCGTGCGGCCGTCGCTGTCGCAATTCATCATCCCGCTGGGCGCGACGGTGAATATGGGCGGCACGGCGCTGTATCAGGGGCTGGCGGCGGTGTTCATGGCGCAGATGTTCGATATCGACCTGCCGCTGCCCGCGCTGGCGGCGCTGGTGGCCACGGCGCTGGGCGCATCCATCGGCACGCCGGCCGTGCCGGGCGTGGGGATCGTGGTGCTGGCCAGCGTCCTGTCCAGCGCCGGCATCCCGCTGTCGGGCCTGGCGCTGATCGTGGGGGTGGACCGCGTTCTGGAGCGGTTCCGCACCAGCCTGAACGTCACCGGCGACCTGGTGGCGTGCAAGGTGATGGACCGCTTCATGCCCGCGACCATCAGCAAAACGGAGGAATTGCGGGAGGAGCGGAAGGCCGCGCGGGAACAGGACCGCCAGTCGACCGACGTCGTGGTCGCGCGTAGCGCCTGAGCAAACCCGTCAGTCCGGGATCTGTCAGTCCGGGATCAGGCCCTCGGGCGGGTCGATGGTGACGGTGCGGCCCTCCAGATCGACCTCCGGCGCGAAGTCCCGCGTGAAGGGAATGCGCCAGGCCTCTTTCGGGCCCGGCGGGCCGGCGATCTCCAGAAGGTCGCCGCCGCCGAAATTCACCACCGCCTTGATGCGGCCGAGATCGGCGCCGTCCAGATTGCGCACCGCCATGCCGACGAGGTCCGAGAAATAGAACTCGTCCTCCTCCGGCGCGGGCAGCGCGGTGCGCGGGACATAAAGGCGCTGGCCCTTCATCGCCTCGGCCTGTTCGCGGCTTTCGATCTCCGGCGCCAGGGCGGCGAAGCCGTCCTTCACCGGGCGCCATGAGCGGACGCTGAGCCGGGGGGCGCCGTCCGCGTCCAGCAGCGGGCCGTAGGCGAAGACCGCCTCCGGATCCGCAGTGAAGGACGCGATGCGCGCCTCCCCGCGCACGCCGAATGCGCCGCGGATTTCGCCGACGCAGATCAGGCGCGCAGGGGAGGACATCGCGAAAGAGCGGTCCTAGGCCGTCTCTTCTTCTGCCGGAGCCTCTTCGGCCGGGGCTTCCTCGGCGGGGGCTTCCTCAGCGGCGGCTTCGGCCGGAGCTTCTTCAGCCGGGGCCTCCTCGGCGGGGGCTTCAGCTTCGGTCGGGGCGGCGGCGGCTTCGGCCTTGGCCGCTTCCTTGGCCGCGCGCTCTTCCTCGCGCTCCTGCGCCTTCTTGCCCGGCTTGGCCTTGTTCGGGTTGTCGCCGTGCGCCCATTCGTACAGGCCAGCCTCGCT